>JBMOMZ010000009.1:0-186305 GCA_049324755.1 Pseudomonadota bacterium | reverse complement strand
TTCAGTGAGATGCGTGTAGCTCATTCGTTGCAACTTTGACTTGCCGGTCAAGAGGCGGCGATGCTACCGCATCTCACCCCCTGATCGTTTTTTAATCAACGTTGCACTTCGAACTTGAATCCGCCATGATAAACGAAGCGGCGTCCTTAGTCGCTGAAAAAATAGCAGCTCCTGCCGACATAGATGACGCAATGAAGTTTGGCGCTAACCATCCTATGGGGCCGTTGGCACTTGCTGACCTTATAGGAATAGATGTTTGCGTGAGTATCCTTGAAACAATGTATGACGAACGTCGTTGTGATACTTATAAAGCTAACAAGCTGTTAAGGCAACTCGTTGGCGCTGGAAACCTTGGAAGGAAAACTGGGCGAGGTTTTTTTGAGTATTAAACGCATTTTCTTTTACTTTTCTCTGAAACTTACGGAAGATTTACTGACTTTTGACGTGTCACTCTTTACGAAGTAATTAGGCTACTTTTTTTGGTATTTTTTGTTGAGTCATAACCTTGTCCGATACAGAACAGCCTGCCCTTGACATTTGTATTGTTGATTTTTCTACTGAATTAGCAATGTTGACTTCGACCCTCGGTTCGTTAGCTTCTGCACTTGAACCGCTGAAGTTAGATGTTAAGGTCTACTTGATCGACAATGGTGGTCGCCGCGACCTGCTACAATCTATATTTCCAGCATGTTTTAATTTTCCGGTCGAGATAGTGTCTGGCCAAGGGAACATCGGATTTGGTGCCGGTAACAATTTGGCAATCCGACGGGCAACCCGCCCTTTTTTTCTGATACTCAATCCAGATGTAGAGTTAGCACCTGATGCTTTGCAACTTGGTCTGGCATATTTAGCGGCCAACTTGGATGCCGTGGCGGTAGCTCCGGCGGTTGCCGACAGTAGTGGAAAGCCTGCATTTCTTTGTCGCGATTATCCAAGTGTACGCTCACTTGCCGGGAGGGTGTTAGACCTATCCATATTGCAGGTGGCTGTACAGCGGTATGAACTGCGAGGGCATGATTGGTCGGTCATGAGAGATGATTTTAAGGTTGCTAGCGGTTGTTTCTTATTGACTCGTACGAAAGCTCTTCTGGCAATCAATGGCTTTGATGAGCGCTTCTTTTTATACTTCGAGGATTATGATCTTAGCTTACGGTTGCGTGAGCATGGTCGAATTGTGTCTTTGCCGGATATGCGCATTCGACACCACGGCGGAGATGTTGCGCGAAAAAGCTGGCGACACAAATGGTACTTTTTTCGGTCAATGTTTCGTTTTTTTAATCGCCATGGGTGGCGCTGGTGAGTTCCTCAGATTGGCATCAATTGCCAGTTGCGGTGACAGGGGCTAGCGGCTTCGTTGGCCGACAACTGGTGAATGACTTGCTGGCGTTCGGCGTGCCATTGCGTGCAGCCATACACCATAGATCCCCAGCTAATATCCGTGTGCCGTCATACAGTCTTGATTTGGTGTCGAGACGAATTGAGGACGGATTTCTTACCGGAGCCAGGGTTCTCGTGCATCTGGCCGGGCCAGCGCACACCTATGGTGTTGATGACACTTATTACCGTTCGGTGTTGCTCGATGGCGGACGCTGGCTGTTCGAGTCAGCAATACGAGCAGGTGTGCGCCGAATCGTTTTGGTCAGCAGTTGCAAGGCTGGTTTCGAGTTTGGCCGAGATGTCACTGAAGCTCAACCTCCGCAGCCATCAACGAGTTACGGTCGTTTCAAGCTCGCTCAGGAGCAATTGCTGCGCGAACTGGCGCAGCAACATGACATCGAAAGCGTGATTCTGCGGCCGGCGCTGGTTTACGGTGTCGGCGTCGCTGGGAATCTGGCTACTTGGTTGCGGCGAGCCAAGTCGAGATGGTTGCCGCCGTTGCCCGCTGGGGGAGCGCGCTCGATGGTATCGGTCGCAGACTTATCGGCGGCGCTTCAACTCGCTTGTGTTGACCCTCGTGCCATTGGCCGTACCTTTTATGTGACTGACGGTCGGGACTACCTCGTTCATGAGTTGGATCAGGCTATTCGGGCTGCTTGGGGGCAGCGCCAATCTGGCCCCGGGCCATTGGCCTTTTGGCAGCTGGCTGCGAAGCTGGGGACCATTCTGATGCGGGGTGGGATAGACGCCGGGATCGATCAAGCAAGATTGGTCGCGTTGCGTCATCACAGTAGTTGTTCGTCGCAATTGCTGCGACATGAGCTTGGTTGGCGACCTACTCAGAACTTTTACCAACTGCTACCCGAAATGCTTTGCAGTGCAGACAGCGCATGCTGATAGCAAGAGATAACGTTTATTGCTGGGGTTGCAGTGGATGTTTGAGGCTTTAGATGCTGTCTCGGGAACTCGGCACGTTATGCGCTTGGTATATGAAAGCTGGTGTCTAACCAAGCTTTCCTTAGTTTATGCTGGCACTGCTTAGCTGTTCTCGGACGCTGATTCGGTGCAAAGTGCTGGTTTGCGCTTGCATGAGACAGAGGTGGTCGCAGATTTCATTAGTCGGTGTATAACCAATCGGCGCTTCGCACATCAGTTGGCGTAATCTATCGCAATCTGCCGCTGCGCAGGCTTGGCGCAGCCCATCCAGCACCTTCACTAGCTCTTTGTAAGGAAGGAATACTTCCGATGCCCGCAAGATCCGAGGGTGATCAGTGCCTGTGACGTCATCACCAATCAGCAGTCCTTCGTGCATTTTTTCCCCGGGGCGTAGGCCGGTATAGCGAATTTCGATATCCCCGTTTTTGTTCGTTTCATCCCGTACGGTTAGACCCATCAGGTGAATCATTTGCTTGGCGAGGTCGGCGATTTTGATCGGTTCGCCCATGTCCAGAACATACACATCTCCGCCCAACCCCATCGAGCCTGCCTGGATCACCAGTTGCGCGGCTTCGGGAATGGTCATGAAGTAACGGCGCACCTCGGGATGAGTGACGGTAACAGGTCCACCCATCCTAATCTGTTCTTTGAAGAGCGGCACCACAGAGCCAGATGACCCCAACACATTTCCAAAGCGAACCATGCAAAAGCGGGTGCCAGTTTGGTGCTCAGCCAATGCTTGCAAACAGAGTTCAGCCATGCGCTTGGTAGCACCCATCAGGTTCGTCGGGTGCACGGCCTTGTCGGTTGAAATCAGAACAAACGATTCAACACCGGCTTCAATAGCTGCCATGGCCGTGTTCCAGGTGCCGAAGACGTTGTTGTTAACGCCTTCAATCATGTTGTATTCCACCATAGGGACGTGCTTGTAGGCGGCAGCGTGATAGACGGTGTTGATGGCGAATGACTTCATGACAGAATGCATAAGTTTTCTGTTCTGCACGGAGCCTAAAAGCGGAATGATCTCTACGTTGAGTTTGAGGTGAGCTCGCATTTCCTCCAATGCCATCTGGATGGTGTAGAGAGCGTATTCTGATTGCTCAAGCAGAATGAGCTGCGCCGGTGCTTGCTGCAGTACTTGTCGACAAAGCTCTGCACCGATGGAGCCGCCCGCACCTGTCACCATGACGTTCTTGGTTGCAATGCAACGAGACAGGAGCATGACATTTGGTTGGACCGGGTCCCGAGACAGCAGATCTTCAATATCGAGATCCCGGACCTCTTCAATTCTTGCCTTGCCGCTAACCAAATCGGACATGCCCGCGATGGTTTGGACCTTTACATTATAAGGTTCCAGGCTAAGGATGATTTCCCTGCGTCTGGCTGCCGATATTGATGGTAGCGCGAGCAGCACGACACTTACTTGGTGTCGGCTAATCAACATGGGTAGATGTTTAGGAGGAAAGATGGTCAGCCCCTGCACGGTGCTGTTTTGTAGCTCAGGATTGTCATCGATGAATGCGATTGGGTCATATTCATGCCCCACGGAGAGGGCTGTCGCGAGTTGTGACCCAGCAGCTCCGGCACCGTAAATCACAACAGGAGTTTTGACTTTGCGGGTAAGTCTTTGAATGTATGCCCGCACTGTAAAACGACTGCCACCGACAGCAATTGTGGTCAAAGCCCAATAGATAAAAGGAACAGACCGAGGCATATCTGTTCGGAAGACAAACTGCAAAGCTGCGAGCAAAATGGCGGAAACGCTGACAGCCAGAATCACGGTTCCCATCGCGCGGGTGCTGAGGTAGCGCAGAATGGCCCGATAGAGCCCTACCCGGGCAAAGATAAAAACCGTGACCAGCGTGGTAAGCAGTATCGTTAAAGACTCATTGATGCTGTCTGGTACATAAAGTGCGCCGAGGCGCAGCGATGCCGCAGCGATGATGGTCAGTGGGATCAACAGGCAGTCTACGGCAACTGAAATGAAGCGTTTGATCGCGCGCGGCGCAGAAAGCATCGCTGCAAACAATGATTCTTCTTCGAGCTTGTTCAGCTTCCCAGTCATGATTTTCCTTTATCTGCTGAGTGGCTGCTGATGCATGATGGCTTGGCGACCAAATACCGGATTTTGCATCAGTTTGAGGCTCCTCAAAGCTAGTGCAACAATAGTGAAACGCAAGTATGCACGCAAGCGCCAAATAGTCGAGTCGACGGAGCGAGGGCCCGATCTATAACGCATTCGATTATGGGCGGTTGACGTGCACGCACGCGGGTGCGTGAAAAAGAAAAGGCCGCGTAGCGGCCTTATTCTGATTTGGCGCCCTGAACTGGGATCGAACCAGTGACACACGGATTAACAGTCCGTTGCTCTACCGACTGAGCTATCAGGGCGTACCGCGCTGAGCGGACGCGCATGATAATGGCTTTGCCGGTCCTGTGCAACGACTAAATTTGTCAATGATATCCGAGACTTAAGGTGGTCAAGTTTCGGACAGTTTGGTCTGATTTTGGTCAGGCGCCTGACTTTCTTGGCTTTCTGCATCAACATGGGGCGGGTTGGCAATGGCCACCAAGCTAATGGCTAGTGGCAACCAAATGATGAACCAGTGTTCTTTCGGGCGGGACAGATAAGCCACTCCCTCGGTCACCCCGGCCAATACTCCGTATGACAGCAAGCCGAGTGCAAGCTTGGCCAGAGGGGTTGACCGCCGCCGCCAAACGGCGATTCCGGCGCCGATCCAGATGGCCAGCCACAGCAAGAGTCCGACAGAGCCGAGGTCGCGCCAAACTGCCAGCGTCAGGTTGTGGGCGTCCACAGGGTGAGTTTGCGCGGCGATGCGATAGTGCCAAGCGCTGCCCCAGCCCGTGCCCCACCATGGATGTTCCAGGATTTCCTGCCAGGCCTGTAGCCAGATTTCCGGCCGATAGGACAATCCTCTTGCCAATAGCATGTCACCCAACAAGACTGCACCCGCCGTGATAGCAAGCATGCCGATGAAAATGAGGCGCCGGCTTATTCTCATGGTGCCGAAGAGCACGACGAGGGTGGCCATACCGACCGCGATAAGAGCTGTCCGAGCGCCACAGGCGATCAATCCAGCGACAAGAACGGTATAGGCAAACCAGAATAAACGCTGTTGTGCTGCCAGGGCTGCAGCGACAACCACGAAAAAGCCAATCACATGAGCGGTGAGCAGCGAATTGACTTGCAGGCCAAAAAAACCAATCAGTCGCAGATCAGGATTATCCCACCAAGCAAGGCCGGGGTTTCCGACATGATGCAATACAAGAAAAACCAGCACGCTCAACGCCGCCGACACGGTAGCAAACTGGAGCCCGGCCCGGAGCTGTGCCGCGGGACACCGGCCAAGGCTCAATGCTGCAAATAGCAGCCATATCGGGGCGGTTGCATGCCGCAGCATGTCGCTGACGCTGCGGCTGGTGGTTGCTGGGTCAGTCAACCACAGGGTGGACAGTGCCGCCCAGCCGATAAAGGCAGCGACGGCAGTGAGCAGGGGTCTCGTTGCCTGAGCAGGCGGCAACGGTGTTCGGCCTATTGCAATCAACAGCAGGCACGGCAAGACCACCAGCAAGTTATACGTATGGTGATAGTCTCTCCTGTCTTCGAACCAGAAAATGCCCGTCATCAGCACAATCACTCCTACTGGTAGCCAGTAGGAGACAATGAAACGTGCCAGCCGGTCACGGCGGGAGGGAACTGTCAGGCTTTCCATTTTATCGGCAAGAAGTGGTCCGTCAGTAAATCGGTATAAAGATCGCGAACCCAAGACTGGCCGCCCCACTCTGGTTGATGTTCGCTGTCAGGTGGCCACAGAGGGAACTTGCCCTGTCCGTGCTCAATCTGTGGCCAACGCCAAGCTGCCGATGCACCACGAACGATGTCCGAACACCAGAACGGTTTGATACACGGAATGCCTGTCAAGGCTGCCTCGTCGTGGCAATCAACGAGCCGAATCCGCTGCCGCCTTCAGCCGTTTGATCGCCTCTTCCAGCACACTCATCGAGGTCGCGTAGGACAGCCGCATGTGACCTTCCGAACCGAAAGCCGAGCCCGGTACCAGCGCCAGGTCATGATGGTTGATGAGGTGCTCGGCCAGTTCCAGATCGGTCTTCAGTTTCAGTGCTCTAATAAGGCCCGATACGTTCGGGAACGCGTAGAAAGTGCCGTCAGATGGTAGACAGCTGACGCCCGGGATGGCATTCAGCGCCGCCAGCAGGTAGTCGTGCCGCTCTTTGAAAGCCTTGACCATAGGTACCATGCAGCCTTGGTCGCCGGTCAGCGCAGCCACCGAGGCGGCTTGCGAGATGGAGCAGGGGTTGGAGGTGCTCTGGCTCTGGACGGTGTCCATCGCCGTCATCAGGCTGGCTGGGCCGGCGGCATAGCCGATGCGCCAGCCGGTCATGGCATAGGCCTTGGAGACGCCGTTCAACACAATGGTGCGGTCGTACAGTTCCGGGCAGACGTTCAGAATGTTGTGGAACTTCTCATTGGTCCACAGGATGTGTTCGTACATGTCGTCGGTGGCGACCATGACCTGCGGATGGCGCAGCAGCACCTCGGCCAGCGCCTTCAGCTCTGCCGACGAGTAGGCAATGCCGGACGGGTTGGACGGGCTGTTGATGACCACCAGCCGGGTTTTCGGGGTGATGGCCTTTTCCAGCTGGGCCGGGGTGATTTTCAGGTGCTGTTCGACCGTGGTGTTCAGAATCACCGGCACGCCGTCGGCAATGATGACGATGTCCGGGTAGCTGACCCAGTACGGTGCCGGGATGATGACCTCATCGCCCGGGTTCAGCAGCGCCTGGCACAGGTTGAAGAAGCTCTGCTTGCCGCCCGACGACACCAGGACCTGCTTGCGGTTGTAGCTCAAGCCGTTGTCGCGCCTGAACTTCTCTATAATCGCGTCCTTGAGCTGCGGGGTGCCGCCGACCGGGGTGTACTTGGTGTCGCCCCGCTTGATGGCGGCAATGGCGGCTTCCTTGATGTGTTCCGGGGTGTCAAAGTCCGGCTCGCCGGTGCCGAGACCGACGATGTTGCGGCCTTGTGCTTTCAGCTCGGCGGCACGGGCGGCGACCGCCAGCGTCGGCGAGGGTTTGACGTTTTGAACACGATTAGACAAGCGAATTTCGAAAGCCGACACGATTCCTGACACCACGTTGCCGAGAAAGGCTGCGATTGTACGTCATCCACTGCAACACCAGAACAGAGTCCGCTCATCATGTCGCGAGATTTTCATATCGCCACGCCGTTCCAGCCGGCCGGTGACCAACCCAATGCCATCCGGCAGTTGGTGGAAGGAGTGCAAGCGGGACTGGCGCATCAGGTGCTGCTGGGGGTGACCGGTTCGGGCAAAACCTACACCATGGCGAATGTCATCCAGCAGCTGCAGCGGCCGGCGCTGATCATGGCGCCGAACAAGACACTGGCCGCGCAGCTGTACGGCGAATTCAAGGAGTTTTTTCCGGATAACGCTGTCGAGTATTTCGTTTCCTATTACGACTATTACCAGCCGGAAGCCTACGTACCGGCTACCGACACCTTTATCGAGAAAGATGCCAGCATCAACGACCACATCGAGCAGATGCGACTGTCGGCGACGCGCGCCATTCTGGAACGGCGTGACGCCATTATCGTTGCCTCGGTGTCGGCCATTTATGGCCTGGGCGACCCGGAAAACTACCACGCGATGGTGCTGCATCTTAAGAAGGGCGATGTCATAAACATGCGCGACGTGCTGGCCCGGCTCACCGACATGCAGTATTCGCGCAATGATCTGGATCTGCAGCGCGGTACCTTTCGCGTTCGCGGTGATGTGCTCGATGTGTTCCCGGCCGAGAGCGACCGGGAAGCAATCCGGGTTGAATTTTTTGATGAAGAGATCGACGGCATCACCGAGTTCGACCCGCTGACCGGTGAAGTCATCCGCCGGCTGACGCGGTTCACGTTCTACCCGAAAACGCACTACGTGACCGCACGCAGCACCGTTATCGAAGCCGTTGACCTCATCAAGGAAGAACTGAAGGAGCGGCTGGAATTCTTCCGCAAGGAAAACAAGCTGCTGGAACTGCAGCGCCTGGAGCAGCGCACCAAATACGACCTGGAAATGATGGTCGAGCTCGGCTATTGCTCCGGTATCGAGAACTACAGCCGCTATCTGTCCGGTCGCGCACCGGGCGAGCCGCCACCGACGTTGATCGATTATTTGCCGAAGGATGCGCTGGTCATCATCGACGAGTCGCACGTCACCGTGCCGCAGATCGGCGCCATGTACAAAGGCGACCGCTCACGCAAAGAAACGTTGGTGGAATACGGATTCCGTTTACCGTCGGCGCTCGACAACCGGCCATTGAAATTCCAGGAGTTCGAGCGGCTCTGCCCGCAGACGGTTTATGTCTCGGCAACGCCGGGTCCTTATGAGATGGAGAAGGCCGGTCAGGTCGTGCAACAGGTTGTCCGGCCGACCGGTTTGCTCGATCCGGAAGTGCTGGTGCGGCCGGTAGCCACCCAGGTCGATGATTTGCTCTCCGAAGCCAAGAAGCGGGCCGCCATTGGTGAGCGGGTGTTGGTGACAACGCTGACCAAGCGCATGGCGGAAGACCTGACTGACTACCTGAACGAACATGGCGTTCGGGTGCGTTACCTGCACTCGGATGTCGACACCGTCGAACGGATGGAAATCATCCGCGATCTGCGTCTCGGCGCTTTCGATGTACTGGTTGGCATCAATTTGCTGCGCGAGGGCCTTGATATTCCGGAAGTGTCACTGGTCGCGATTCTCGATGCCGACAAGGAAGGCTTCCTGCGCTCCGAGCGCTCGCTGATCCAGACCATTGGCCGTGCCGCCCGCAATCTGAATGGCAAGTGCATTCTGTACGCGGACCGCATTACCGACTCGATGCAGAAGGCGATCGGCGAGACCAACCGCCGGCGCGGCATCCAGGACGAATTCAACAAGGCCAATGGCATTACGCCGAAAGGCGTGCAGAAGCGGGTCATGGATGTCATGGATACCGGCGGTGACGGCGCCCGCGGCGAACGGCTGCGCAAGGTCGCCGACAAACGTGGCAGCTACGACAACCTGCACGGCGAAGCCTTGCTTAAAGCCATCGCCCAACTGGAAAAGAAAATGCACGAGCATGCTCGCAACCTCGAGTTTGAGGAGGCGGCCAAGCTACGCGACGATATCCTGCAACTGCGCGAGCGGGCGCTGGTCGCGGAGGCGTAAAAAATGCGATTATCTTCCAAGGTTCGTCTATGGGTATCTGCCAGCTGCTTAAATTTTAATCAATTCAATTTTGGCGTAAGGCCTTGTCCAATTGGGCGCTAACGTCGCTATGACGCGAAGACCATGTGGGCCGTATGGCCTAGTACTTTAGTTGGTCGGCTGCCATTTTTGTTCGACTTGGGACCTGGACTAACGCCTGGAAGTCGCGTTGAGGCTGCAGGTTCTGGAGCCTGTTGAGGGTTTCAACGGGCTCTTTGAGTGGATGCCAAATTAACTCTACTTACTGAAAAATCGAGAGAAAAATGACCCAGAGAGTGATCGTAACCGGGGGAGCCGGATTCATCGGATCAGCGGTAGTGCGGCTACTAATGACGCAAACCGATGCAGAGGTGGCAGTGCTTGATTGCCTGACCTATGCCGGTAACATGGACTCCTTGGTACCGGTGTCAGCCTCGCCGCGCTTCCATTTTTATAAGGTCGATATCTGTGATAAGTCTGCTGTAGCTGCCGTGTTTGAGTCATTCCGGCCGACCGGCATCATGCACTTGGCGGCTGAGTCCCATGTTGACCGGTCGATTGATGGCCCCGGTGCCTTTATTCAGACCAATGTCATCGGCACGTTCAACTTGCTGGATGTGGCGCGCTTCTATTGGCAAGGGTTGCCTGCAGAGGCGAGAAATACGTTCCGCTTCCATCATATCTCCACCGATGAGGTTTATGGTGATTTGACTGAAACCGAACCGGCATTCACGGAGCTGCATCGCTACGAACCCAGTTCGCCATATTCCGCAAGCAAAGCTGCATCGGACCATTTGGTGCGGGCTTGGCATCGGACCTACGGCTTGCCGGTAGTCGTGACCAATTGTTCAAATAACTATGGGCCATACCATTTTCCGGAAAAGTTGATCCCGCACATGATCCTGAACGCCATCCATGGCAGACCGTTGCCTGTTTATGGCGATGGTCGCCAGATTCGGGACTGGCTCTATGTCGAGGACCATGCTCGTGCGCTGTGGCAGGTGTTTCTGCGCGGCAGTAACGGCGAAACTTACAATATTGGCGGCAACAACGAGCGTCGCAACATTGAAGTGGTCACTGCAATATGCCACTTGCTGGAGGAGCTCGCGCCGAACAAGCCGGCTGGCATCACGCGTTACGATGAACTCATTACCTATGTAAAGGATCGGCCTGGCCATGATCGCCGATATGCCATCGATGCCAGTAAGATGGCGAGTGAACTGCAATGGACGCCCCAAGAAACTTTCGAAACAGGCATTCGGAAAACAGTGCAGTGGTATCTCGACAATTCAGTGTGGTGGCAGCGGGTTCTATCTGGAGATTATCAGTTGCAACGTCTTGGCTGATGATTGCTGTGTCTGGTTTGGGCCATGGTCTTTGGCTTGTTTTGAAAAGTAAAAAAGCTGATGCTGACTGCGGAGTAGCCTTGTCAGGCAGCTGACTCTGATACTGCATTGATTTCGCTGAAAATTGGGATTCTGAATGATGAGCAAGCCATACAAGGGAATCATTTTGGCGGGTGGGTCTGGTACACGACTGCATCCGATTACCTTGGCAGTGTCCAAACAATTGCTGCCAATCTATGACAAACCAATGGTCTATTACCCGTTGTCGGTACTTATGCTCGCCGGCATCCGGGATATTCTGCTGATATCGACGCCGCAGGATCTGCCACGATACCGCGATGTGCTGGGTGATGGCAGCCGGTTTGGCATTTCGCTGAGCTACGCCGAGCAGCCATCCCCAGATGGCTTGGCGCAGGCATTTATCATTGGCGAATCGTTTATCGGTGGCGACAATGCCAGCCTGGTGTTGGGTGACAACATCTTTTTTGGCCAGCATTTTTCCGAGAAGTTGCGAGCGGCAGTCGCGCAGGAGTCGGGCGCAACCGTATTTGGCTATCGAGTATCCGACCCGGAACGGTTTGGTGTGGTCGAGTTTGATGCAGACGGCAAAGCGATCAGCATTGAGGAAAAACCGACCAAACCAAAGTCGCATTATGCGGTCACGGGGCTGTACTTTTACGATAACGATGTGGTCGAAATGGCCAAGTCACTAAAGCCGTCGCCACGCGGTGAACTGGAGATTACCGATATAAATCGTCTGTACCTGGAAAAAGGCCAGCTCAATGTGCAATTGCTTGGTCGTGGTTTTGCCTGGCTTGATACCGGTACACACGATTCGCTGCTCGAGGCCAGTCACTTCATCCAGACAGTGGAGCACCGTCAAGGGATGAAAGTGGCATGTCTGGAGGAGATCGCCTATCGGATGGGCTGGATCGATGCCGAGATGCTGGCCAAGCAGGCCGCTGCGCTGGGTAAAACCGGGTATGGTCGTTACCTGCAGGCCTTGCTGAGGGGGGATGTCTGATGAATGTTGTGCAGACCGAGATCCCTGGCGTCTTGATTATCGAGCCTAAGGTCTTCGGTGACAGCCGCGGGTTCTTCATGGAAACGTTTCAGGCGGCGCGCTATCGCGAAGCTGGTATTGATATGCCGTTTGTTCAGGATAATCACAGTCGTTCTGGCAAAAACGTGCTGCGCGGCCTTCATCTTCAACGCGCCAAGCCGCAGGGCAAGTTGGTGCGGGTTGTTCGCGGTGCTGTGTTTGATGTTGCGGTGGATGTTCGTCGTGGCTCGGCAACGTTTGGTCAATGGGTCGGGGTCGAGTTGTCGGAAGATAACAAGCGGCAGTTTTGGGTGCCGCCGGGTTTCGCCCATGGTTTCGTGACGCTGGCCGATATTGTCGATTTTGAATATAAATGCACGGACTATTACGATCCCTCTGATGAAGTGTGTGTGAGATGGGATGATCCGGATATCGGTATCGTGTGGCCTGTCGATGGTCCGCAGTTGTCAAGCAAGGACGCCAACGGTGTCGCGCTGAAGGATCTGTGGCGATGAAAATTCTGGTTACTGGTGCTGCCGGTCAGCTAGGTCAGTCCATTGCCAAGCTGTGTAATCAGTCCCCGCACACCATCATGTTGCTGGATCGATCTGAACTTGACATCACAGTCACAAGCTCCATTGAACAAGCGCTTTACCTGCATCGGCCAGATGTGCTTATCAACACCGCTGCATATACCGCCGTTGACCGGGCCGAGAGCGAAGTCGAACTTGCAGAACGAGTCAATCATCAAGGGCCGCTCAATCTGGCCCGCGTTTGCGCGCAGCGCCAGTTGCCGTTGTTGCACGTCTCGACTGATTACGTGTTTGACGGTCAGGGACAGCTGCCTTATGTGCCGGAATATCCGGCGCAACCACTTGGAGTATATGGCGCGAGCAAGTGGCGTGGAGAAGAGGCAGTCCGCCAGCACTGTCGTAAGCACCTTGTTGTTCGCACGGCATGGGTCTTCTCCGAGTTTGCCAACAATTTCCTGAAAACCATGCTGCGGCTTGGGGCTGAACGCGAAAGCTTGAATGTGGTTGCCGACCAGCAAGGAGGGCCAACATACGCTCCGCATTTGGCCGCCGCCCTGCTCAGCATGGCGGAGCAGGCAAGCAAGCCGGAGTTCTCTGCATGGGGCACATACCATTTCGCTGGTGAACCGGCGACGACTTGGCATGCGTTCGCCTGTGAGATTTTCCGGCAGGCGGTTGCTTCCGGAGTGCTGTCTCGTGCGCCGCAGGTTCAAGCCATTCCAACCAGTGCTTATCCAGCACCGGCAAAACGACCCGCATACTCTGTATTGGATTGTCAGCGCACATTGCAGGTATTCGGAGTCTTGGAACGCAATTGGAGGCTGGGTGTGGCAGATTCGCTGTTGTCACTTGCTAAGGCATAAACCTGTACTATGCGCGATCAAACCTCGATTCGACTACTTGATGTCTTGCTGGCATCGATTGGTTTGCTGTTGCTGTGGCCCCTGCTGGCCTTGATAACAGTCGTTGGCTACTTCGATACCGGCTCGCCATTGCTGCGGCAGCAACGGGTAGGCAGAGGTGAGCGGATTTTTACATTGGTAAAGTTCAGAACGATGCGTGTAGGCACGCCGCATGTGGCGACCCACCTGGCGACGGCCACAGCGATTACGCCGATTGGTGCGGTTTTGCGGCGGCTGAAGCTTGATGAGTTGCCGCAACTTTGGAATGTTTTGTGCGGTGATATGAGTCTGGTCGGGCCGCGGCCCTGTTTGCCTAATCAGCGCGAGCTAATCGAAGAGCGCCAGCGTTACGGCTTGTACGCGGTGCGTCCCGGTATCACGGGATTGGCGCAGATCCAGGGCGTCGACATGTCAGATCCTGTCGTGCTGGTGCAGTATGAGCGACAGATGCTGGCCTCATTCTCCGTGCGGTCTTACTTCCAATATTTGGTGCTGACTGTGCTGGGCAAAGGTCGTGGAGACCGCGTGCTCAAGTGAGCGTGAGCAGCGAGGCAAGAATGTCTTGTCGTTTTTCGCAGTGCCTGTCAACGAAGCGACCACAGCAGCTTCATTGCGACTGCAAGCAGGACGGTTGCCAAGGCGGTGCGCAACAAACCATGATGCAGACGCGCTGACAGCATGGCGCCAATGATGACTGCGGGAACCGAGCCGATCAGCAGGTCGCCAAGCAAGGCGAAGTCAACGTTGCCGATCAAAAGATGACCCATGCCGGCAAACAATGCCAGCGGGATGGCGTGCACCAGATCGGTGGCGATCAGGCGCGGCATGGTCAATCGTAGCGGGTAGAGATAGGCGAGCAGCACCGCGCCCAAAGCACCGGCGCCGACCGAGGTCAGTGTCACCATGATGCCGAGTACGGCGCCGGCCGCAATCGTGAGCGGTGGTTGCAGGGCTTTGAAGTCACGTTCGTGTTGTAGCCGTATCCGTTTGCCGAACGCGTGCAGCGGTTTTTGCAGCAGCATGCCGATGGCAGTCACCAGCACGGCAATGGCAAGCGCCGTGGTCAGCAGGTGCACCGATGAGGCGTCGATTGGCTGCAGTCGGATCCAAATCAAGGTCAGCGCCGATGCCGGCAGACTGCCGAGCCAGAGCCGGCGCACGACCTGCCAGTCGATGAGGCCGTGACCGTGGTGAACGCGGGTTGCGGCCAGCTTGGTCAGTGCCGCAAACCACAGATCGGTGCCGACGGCGGTGAGTGGCGCAACGCCGAAAATCAGCAGCAGCAGTGGCGTCATCAGGGCGCCACCACCGACACCGGTCAAGCCAACGACAAAGCCGGTCAGGGCGCCGGCAGCAACCAACAAGCCATCGATCATTTCAGCAACACATCAAGCAAGTGTTGGACGTGGTGTTCGATGTGGTTCTCGACCGTACGAATATGCACTTCCGGTTGTTCGGGTGCTTCATAGGCACTGTCAATGCCGGTGAAGTTCTTCAACTCGCCGCGGCGGGCTTTGGCGTATAACCCCTTCGGGTCACGTTTTTCGCATTCACTCAGCGGCGTATCGACGAACACTTCGACGAACTCTCCGTCACCAAACAAGTTACGGGCAAAACGGCGCTCGGAGCGATACGGCGAGATGAAGGACACCAGCACGATCAGGCCCGCATCGACCATCAGTTTGGCCACCTCGGCGACCCGGCGGATGTTCTCGACGCGGTCCGCTTCGGTGAAGCCGAGATCGCGGTTGAGGCCGTGCCGGATGTTGTCACCATCCAGAATGTAGGTGTGCTTGCCTTCGGCATGCAGCCGCTTTTCAAGCAGGTTGGCAATGGTCGATTTGCCGGAACCCGACAGGCCCGTGAACCAGACACAACGCGGCGTCTGGTGCTTGGCGCCAGCCCGCGCCTGCTTGTTGATTTCGAGCGCTTGCCAGTGAATGTTGGCGGCGCGGCGCAGCGCGAACTCGATGAGGCCGGCGCCGACGGTTTCATGGCTCAGCTTGTCGATCAGGATGAAACCGCCAAGCGTACGGTTCTGGCTGTAGGGTTCGAATACCACCGGTTGACTGGTCGACAGATTGACGATGGCGATTTCATTCAACGCCAGGCTTTCGGCAGCCAGATGCGCACCGGTGTTGACGTCTTCGCGATACTTGATGCGGGTGACGGTTGCCGTCACTTCCTTGTTGTGCAGCTTGAGCAGGTAGGGGCGACCCGCCACCAAGGCGTGCTCAGACAGCCACAGGACCTTGGCTTCAAACTGATCGGCAACTTCCGGCGGCTGCTCGGCAGCGGCAAGCACGTCGCCACGGCTGATATCGACTTCGTCAGCCAAGGTCAGCGTCACCGATTCGCCGGCATGTGCTTCCGTTTGCGTACCTTGCCAGACGACGATTTCCTTGACTGTGGTGGTCTTGCCTGACGGCAACACCCGGACCTTGTCACCAGCGCGAACGGTGCCTTCGGCAATACGACCGGCATAGCCGCGGAAATCGAGATTGGGCCGGTTGACCCACTGCACTGGCAGGCGGAAGGCGGCGCGCTCGCTGCCATCGTCAACATTGACACTGTTCAGATAGTCGAGCAGGCTCGGGCCGCGATACCACGGCGCGCGGGTACTGCGGCCGGTGATGTTGTCGCCTTCCAGTGCCGACAGCGGAATCGCCTGGATCGAGCGGAAGCCGAAACCGGCGGCGAATTCGCGATACTCGTTTTCAATGCGCTGGAAAGCGGCTTCATCGAAGCCGATCAGATCCATTTTGTTGATCGCCAGCACAATGTGGCGAATGCCCATCATCGCGACGATGCGGCTGTGCCGGCGGGTCTGGGTCAGCACGCCTTTGCGGGCGTCGATCAGGATCACGGCAAGCTGCGCGGTTGAAGCCCCAGTCGCCATGTTGCGGGTGTACTGTTCATGCCCCGGCGTGTCGGCCACGATGAACTTGCGCTTGTCGGTGCCAAAAAAGCGGTACGCCACATCAATGGTGATGCCTTGCTCGCGTTCGGCCTGCAGGCCGTCGACCAGCAGCGCAAAGTCGATCTTTTCGCCTTGGGTGCCGTATTGCTTGGAGTCGGTCTCCAGCGCCTTCAATTGATCATCGAAGATCGATTTCGATTCATGCAGCAAGCGGCCGATCAGGGTCGATTTGCCATCGTCGACGCTGCCGCAGGTGATGAAACGCAGCGTGTCTTTGTCTTGTTGAGCGGCCAAAAACGACGCGATGTCTTTGGCCTGCAGCGTGCCATGCGCGCGCATCAGAAATAGCCCTCCTGCTTTTTCTTTTCCATGGAGCCGGGCTGATCGGAATCGATCAGCCGACCCTGACGTTCGGACGAGCGGGCATTCAGGGTTTCGGCCAGCACTTCCTCCAGCGTGGTGGCGTCGCTTTCAATGGCTCCGGTCAGCGGATAGCAGCCGAGTGTGCGGAAGCGCACACGGCGCAGCTCGGGCTGTTCGCCCGGATTCAACGGCAGGCGTTCGTCATCGACCATGATCCAGGTGCCGCCGCGGCGAACGACCGGGCGCTGCTCGGCAAAATAGAGTGGCACGATGGGCAGGTTTTCCTGATAGATGTACTGCCAGATATCGAGTTCGGTCCAGTTCGAGAGCGGGAACACCCGAATGGTTTCGTCGGCGCGGGTGTGGGTGTTGTAGAGATTCCACAATTCCGGACGCTGCGCTTTCGGGTCCCAGCGGTGGCCGGCGGCCCGGAACGAAAACACCCGCTCTTTCGCGCGTGATTTTTCTTCGTCCCGACGGGCGCCGCCAAACACGACGTCGAAGCTATGCTGATCCAAAACCTGGCGTAATCCCTGCGTTTTCATCACATCGGTGTAATAGCTCGAACCGTGTGTGAATGGCGTGATGCCAGCAGCGACACCGTCGCGATTGGTGTGGACGATGAGTTCCATGCCGGATTCTGCCGCCATGCGCGCCCGATGCGCGTACATTGCCTTGAACTTGAACGTGGTGTCGACATGCACGAGCGGAAACGGCGGCACGGCCGGGTAGAACGCCTTGCGCGCCAGGTGTAGCATCACCGAGGAGTCTTTGCCGATGGAGTACAGCATCGCCGGTTTGCGGGCCCCGGCGTAGGCCTCACGAATGATCTCGATGCTCTCGGCTTCGAGCACCGACAACCCTTTGCTTGTCATGTCTGGTTTCCGTCGACACCGGCTGTCGCGGCAGGCCGGTGTGGCTGAGTGAAGGCGGCGGGAGCCGGCGTCGACGGCGTTTACCTGCACAACTGCTGCACAAGTTCCTGCAACAGCTGTTCACACCGGGCCAATTCCTCCCGGGTGATATATTCATTGGGTTGATGGGCGCGGTCAATTCGACCTGGTCCTAATACGATAACTTCCGCTCCTAAGGCGCGGAAATACGGTGCCTCGGTGCCGTAATTGACGCAGATGGGTTCTTGCCCGGTCAATGCTTGCGCAGCGCTCACCAGCGTCGCCGACGCAGGGGTCGAGAAGGCCGGTGTGCCGGGCCACAGTTCTTTCAGTTCCAGGCTCGCGCTGCTGTGTTCCTGCGCATTGCGGATTTGCTGCTGCAGTTCCGCATACAACGATGGCAGCGCCATGCCCGGCAGCGGCCGCAAATCGAAATCCAGTTCGGCGTCCGGGCAGATGCGGTTGACCGCATCGCCGCCGGCAATGCGGCCGAAATTCAGCGTCGGGTGCGGCACGGCGAAGCTGTCATCGTGATGCCGTTGCTGCAGCTGGCGGCGCCATGCCATCAGTTCGCTCATTGCGGCGTGCAGGCCGTCGATGGCGTTGCGGCCGGCCGCCGGATTGGACGAATGACCGGAGTGGCCGTGTGCGCAGAGCCGGTGGGCGAGGTGGCCCTTGTGGGCGCGCACCGGCACCAGATCGGTCGGTTCGCCGATGACGACGTAATCGGCGCGCAGCACCCCTTGGCCTTTTTCGCCCATTTCCTGCAGCCAGCGCGCGCCGGACATGGTGCTTTCTTCGTCACAGGTCGCGACCAGCCAGAGCGGCTTCTTCAGCGTTTGCCTGGCATGGCCGGCCAGCACGGCAACTGCCACCGCCAGAAAACCTTTCATGTCGGTGGCGCCGAGGCCATGCAGACGACCATCCTGCTCGGTGAGCCGGAACGGGTCGGTCGCCCAGCGCTGGGCATCATAGGGCACGGTATCGGTATGGCCGGAGAAGACGAGGCCCCCGTCGCCTTGGCCTAGCTTGGCGACCAGATTCAGCTTGCGCGGCGCGCCGATGACTTCATGGATGCTGACCTCGGCGCCGATCTGGCGCAGCCAGCCGGCCAGCAGCGTGATGACGCCTTCGTTGCTGCGATCCAGCGCCGGTTCGGTCGAGCTGATGCTGTTGACGGCGACCAGCTGACTCAGCATGGCTTCGACGGTGGGCAGGGCGGATGCCGAGTCGGCAGAAATTTCTTGGCTCATTTCAGACACTTACGTTGCAGAAACGCGTTGAGAGGGGCGGGCGGCCCATGCATAATGCCCGTGACATTCTGCATATACAATGCAAACATATGCAAGCTGTTGCATACTCATGCGGCAGCCGTTATTCTATGCGCCGTGGAGACGTTATGAACGTTCGAAACAGGGAACCTGTGCCGGTTGGCAAGCAAGGCCGCCAGCAATTGATTTGTGACCTCATTGCAACACAGGAGGTACACAGTCAGGAGCAATTGGTCGAGCTGCTCGCCGAGCGCGGAGTCGAAACCACCCAGACCACGCTGTCGCGCGATCTGGCGGAACTGAAGGTTTACAAAGGCCCCAATGGTTACGCCCTGCCCAACACTGATCTCACGCCAGCTCCGACGACGAACGAGCTGAAACGTGCACTGGAGACGCTGCTCGTGTCGATCGAGCAGGCTTCGAACCTGGTGGTGCTGAAAACGCGCCCCGGTCGGGCCCAGATGATCGGTTACGAACTGGATCGCAGCAGTCTCTCCCGGGTGGTGGGCACTCTTGCCGGCGATGACACCTTGTTCATCGCTACGCGTTCCGACGCTGACGCCGCCGATTTGATTGAAGAACTGCAAGAATTGGCTGGCGTGCGGCGCTGAGTTTTAGCTTGTAAACAAGCTCAACACAGCTCCCGCGCAATACGGGAGCTGTAATGCTGAAAGTCGCCGTCCTTGGCGCCAGCGGTTATGTTGGCGCCGAACTCACGCAAATTCTCGCTGCCCATCCGCAGATGGGCGCGCTGCAGCTGTTCCATTCCGGCAGCGAGACTGGTTCCGGTGAAAAACAGGGCGTTGTCCCATTCCATACCTTTGCGCCGAAAGCGCGCGCACTGGTGCCGCAAACGGTTGCGCCGTTTTCCTTGGATGCCCTCGCCGCCGATCTGGATGCCGTGTTCCTGTGCACGCCGCATGAGCTGAGCGCCGAGCTGGCGCCAGCGTTGCTCGAGAAAGCCAAAGTCGTGATCGATCTGTCGGCCGGTTTCCGCTTTGTCGACGCGTCGATCTATCCGACTGTCTACAAATTCACCCACCCGCATCCGCAATTGCTGGCCCAGGCCGTATACGGTTTGCCGGAGTTGGATGCGACCGGCCTTGATAACGCGCAGGTGATCGGCTGCGCCGGTTGTTATGTGACGGCCGCCAGCCTGGCGTTGGCGCCATTGGTCAAGGCCGGTCTGCTGCGAAGCGATGTCGCACCGGTGATCAGCGCCGTGTCCGGCGTCAGTGGCGCCGGCCGCAAAGCCGCGCTCAATTCGAGTTTCTGTGAGGTGTCGCTAGCACCGTACGGCGTGCACAACCACCGGCATCAGCCCGAGATCGAAAAGAACCTGGGCGTGCCGGTGGTGTTCACACCTCACCTCGGCAACTTCAAGCGCGGCATTCTGGCCAGCATTTATGCGTTCACCCATGCCGGTGTTACTGCGGCGGACATTGATGGTGCGTTCAGCAAGGCCTACAGCGGTCAGCCATTGGTGCGGCTGCTCGGTGCCGGTGCGTTTCCGGCCGTGCAACAGGTCGAGCAAACGCCGTTCTGCGATATCGGCTGGAGTTTCGATGCCACGCGCAATCAGGTCAGTGTCTTCAGTGCGCTCGACAACTTGCTGAAGGGCGCCGCCAGCCAGTCAGTGCAGTGCTTCAATCTGCGTTTTGGTTTGCCGATGACCACCGGCCTGCTGCCGAAAGGTGTGCTGTGATGGACACTGCTTCGATGAGCACTGCAATCGTGAAACCTGTTCTGAACAAACCAGTCGTCATCAAACTGAGTGGCGCTGCGGTGGAAGATGCCAAGGTCATTGCCGACCTGATGCAGGCCATGGCTGAGTTGCATCTGCAACAGCCGGTTGTGCTGGTGCACGGTGGTGGCAAGCAGGTGGATCAACATCTGCAGCAATGGCAGCTGCCCGTCGTCAAGAAAGATGGCTTGCGGGTATCGCCGCCAGAGCAGATGCCGATCATCACCGCGGTGCTGGCCGGGCAGGTCAACAAGACGCTGGTCGCCGCTGCCAAGAAAACGGGCCTGAACGCCGTTGGTCTGTCGCTTGCCGACGGCGATACGGCCATATGCACGCCGCATCCGGACGCCGCACTCGGTGCTGTCGGCACCGTCAAGGCCGGCGCCGGCACCGTGCTGAAAAGTCTGCTGAATGCCGGCGCGCTCGTCATCGTCTCCAGCATTGCTGTTGATGCCAGCGGCCAGCTGCGCAACGTCAATGCCGATGACGCTGCCGTGGCAATTGCCGCCGCGGTCAATGCCGAGCAGCTGTTGCTGCTGTCGGATGTTGCCGGCGTTCGGCTCGCGGATGGCAGTTATGCGCCGTCACTCAGTGCCGCCGACATCGAGCAGTTGATTCAGGATGGCACCATTTCCGGCGGCATGATCGCCAAGGTCCGTGCAGCCATTGATGCGGCCGCGACCTTGCTCAAGCCGGTCACCATTGCCAGCTTCTTCGACCCGACCAAGCTCCGACGATTGCGCTCCGATGCAACGTTTGGCACTACGGTCCGGCTCTGAGGATAAGTTTTTCGGTACCACGCATTCTCTGCTGCGACCTCACCGATTACCGCCGACATGAAGGTGTCGGAAAAGAAGAGAGGAAGCACCACCATGGCAAAGCATTACCTGACCGGGCTGGAATTCAGTCCGGCCGAAACCGAAAGCGTCATCGATCTGGCGATTCGGGTGAAGCAACAACCGGAAGCGTTTGCGAGCGCATTGAAAGGCCACAGCTTCGCCTTGTTGTTTGAAAAGCCGAGTCTGCGGACGCGGGTCAGTTTTGAGGTTGGCATTACCAAGCTCGGTGGTCATGCGATGTATATCGACCACAAGGACGAACGCATTGGTGCCCGTGAGGCGACCAAGGATTACGCCCAGAATTTGTCAGTTTGGGTGCAGGGCATTGTCGCCCGGGTTTATCAGCACGACACGCTGAGCACCATGGCGCAGTACGCTTCAGTGCCGGTGGTCAATGCATTGTGCGAGCAATTGCATCCGTGCCAGGCGCTGGCGGACTTTGTCACGCTGAAAGAAGCGTTCGGCCAGATCAAGGGCGTCAAGCTCGGTTTTGTTGGCGATGGCAATAACGTCAGCCATTCACTGCTGGTGTTGGGGGCGATGCTGGGCGCGCAGGTCACCGTGGCAACACCGAACGGCCGTGGCCCGAAAGCCAAATGGGTCGAGCAGGCACAGGCGCTCGCCAGTCAACATGGCGGCAGCATCAAGCTGGTCAACAAGGTCAGTGAGTTGGGCCAGCAGGATGCGCTGTATACCGACACCTGGCTGTCGATGGGCTGTGCCGGCACGCTCGCCGAATTGCAACCGCAGTTTGCGCCGTTCCAGCTGAACGAGACGCTGTTGGTGCAGTCCGGCGCCCAGTACGCGATGCATTGTCAGCCAGCGCATCGCGACGTCGAGATCAGTGGTGCGGTGATGGACAGCAAACTGTGTCTGGCGTTGCAACAGGCCGAGAATCGGATGCATGCACAGAATGCGTTACTGCTGAAGCTGTTCAACAAAGCGTAGGGTGGATTCGGAGCTTGGCGACAATCCACCGTATGGCTCCAGGCGGATTGCTGCGCGAATCCACCCGACAAATCTGAATTGATTGCGAATACAGGTGTGGACATGAAGAACGCGAATTTCAAGAAAGTGGTGCTGGCTTATTCCGGTGGTCTGGATACTTCGGCGATTGTGCCGTGGCTGAAAGAGAACTATGACTGCGAGGTCGTTTGCTGCGTTGGCGATATTGGTCAGGACCCTGCTGAGCTCAAGGGCGTGCAGGAGAAAGCGATCAAGAGTGGGGCGTCGAGCTGCCATGTGGTCGACTTGAAAGAACAATTCGCCCGCGAAGCCATTTTCCCGTTGGTCAAGGCCGGCTGCGTCTATGAAGGCGTGTACCTGCTCGGCACCTCAATGGCGCGGCCGATTCTGGCCCGTGCGCAAGTGGAAGTGGCCAAGCAGGTTGGCGCCGATGCGCTGTCGCACGGCTGCACCGGCAAGGGTAACGATCAGGTCCGGTTTGAAAGCACCTTTGCCGCGCTGGCGCCGGAGTTGCCGGTGATCGCGCCATGGCGGATCTGGAACATGCGCTCGCGGGAAGATCTGCTGAATTACCTGGCTGAGCGCAAGATCCCGACCACCGCCAGCATCACCAAGATCTACAGCCGTGACGAGAACGCCTTCCACCTGTCGACCGAAGGTGGCGAGCTGGAGAGCTCCTGGAACGCGCCGGGCGAGAATATCTGGCAGTGGACCAAGCCATTGGCGGAGACACCGAACACGCCGGCTTATGTCACGCTCGATATTGAGCAAGGCGAGATCCGGAAAGTGAACGGTGAAGTGCTGTCGCCGTATCAGGTCGTCAAAGTGTTGAACGAAATCGGTGCGGCGCACGGCATTGGTCGGGTCGATTTGATCGAGAACCGGCTGGTTGGCATGAAGTCGCGCGGCTGCTACGAAACGCCCGGTGGCACCATCATGATGAATGCCGTGCGCGGTTTGGAACAGTTGGTGTATGACCGGGATTCGCTGAAGCTGCGGCAACAGCTGGCGCTGGATCTGGCCGAGAAGGTTTACGACGGCAAATGGTTTGTTCCGGCGACGCGTGCGTTGTTCGCGGCCATTGACTCGTTGGCGACACAATTGACCGGTACGGTTGTCGTCGAATTGTTCAAGGGGCACGCCACCGTGACCCAGCGCAAGTCGCCGAATTCGCTGTATTCGGAAGCGTTTGCGACCTTCGGCAAGGACGAGGTGTACAACCAGGCCCATGCCGAAGGCTTTATCCGCTTGTTCAGTTTGCCATCGCGGATACGGGCGTTGAAAGCGGCAGGCAAGACCGAATGATAGAAACGTAGGGTGGATTCGGCGCATAGCGACAATCCACCAAGAAGTTCACGGTGGATTGCTTCGCGAATCCACCCTACGACCATGCAGGCTATTTTTCAGAATAGACGTCTTATTCAGGAACGACGATGAGCGGAGCAGCAAACACTATGGCCACACTCTGGGGCGGTCGGTTTGAACAGGTGTCAGATGACACCTTGTTTCGGCAATTCAATGATTCATTGCCGTTCGACTACCGCTTGGCCGAGCAGGACATTCAGGCCTCGATGGCCTGGGCGACTGCGCTGAAAAATGCCGGTGTGTTGACGCAGGAAGAGCTGTCGCGTCTGCATGGCGCGCTGCGTCAGCTGCTGCGTGTCGTCCATGACAATCCGGCCGAGATGCTCGGCTCGGGCGCGGAGGACATTCATTCCTGGGTCGAATCCGAACTGGTCAAGCGCATTGGCGATCTGGGCAAGAAGCTGCATACCGGCCGTTCGCGCAACGATCAGGTCGCGACCGATCTGCGGCTCTGGGTCGAGAATGCGGTCGTCTTGCTGCTGTCCGAGCTGCGCATTGCCCAGCGCGGTTTGATTGCGCTCGCCGAGCAGCATGTCGATACCATTTTTCCTGGCTACACTCATCTGCAACGGGCGCAACCGGTGCGGTTTGCCCATTGGTGCATGGCCTATGTCGAAATGTTCGATCGCGATGTCGAGCGTCTGGAAGATGTCATTGAACATATGGACCAATGTCCGCTCGGTTCCGGCGCATTGGCCGGCACCGCCTATCCGATCAACCGGCATCAGCTGGCGCGCAGCCTTGGCTTCGCCGGGCCCACCCGCAATTCGCTCGATGCCGTTTCGGACCGCGATTACGTGATCGAGCTGCTGTCTTCACTGGCCTTGGTGATGACCCATCTGTCACGCTTTGCCGAAGATCTGATTTTCTACAGCAGCGGTGAAGCCGGTTTTGTCACGCTCGGTGACGATGTCAGCACCGGCTCGTCGCTGATGCCGCAGAAAAAGAATCCGGACGCGCTCGAACTGATTCGCGGCAAGTGTGGCCGTGTCTATGGCGCGCTGATCGGCATGCTGACCACGATGAAGGCGCTGCCGCTCGCCTACAACAAGGACATGCAGGAAGACAAAGAAGCGCTGTTCAATGCGGTCGATACCGTCAGCGTCTGCCTGAAAGTGACCGAGAAAGTATTGCTGGGGCTGAAAGTGAACGCCGAAGCAGCCAAGCTCGCGGCGCAGCGTGGTTACTCCAATGCCACCGAGCTCGCCGATTATCTGGTGCGCAAGAATGTGCCGTTCCGGGAGGCGCACCATATCGCCGGTCGCGCGGTGCTGCATGCCAGCGCGCAGAACAAGCCGCTGGAAGCGCTGACGCTTGATGAACTGCAGGTGTTTCATCCGCTGATTGCCAGTGATGTCTATGAGGCGCTGTCACTGGAAAGCTGTCTGGAGCAGCGTGATGTGTTTGGCGCAGTAGCCAAAGGCCGGGTGCTGGAGGCGATTGCCGCCGCCAAGAAACGGGTCAATGGCCAGCCGGACAGTGATGAGCTGATCGTCAGCGATGCCACCGTGCACGATGTCCCGGCCATTGTTGCGCTGATCAATCACTGGGCGAAAGAAGGCGAGAACCTGCCGCGCTCGCGCGCCGATATCGTCTCGCATGTGCAGGATTTCATTGTCGCCAAGAAAGACGGCATCGTGGTCGGTTGCGCTGCACTGTACATTTACAATGAAGAGATCGCCGAGATCCGCAGCCTTGGTGTCTGGCCGCAATTCCAGGGCCTGGGCCAGGGCAAGGCGATGGTCGATTACCTGTGCGAGCGGGCACGGCAACTCGGTCTGCGCAAAGTGCTGTCGCTGACCCGGGTGCCGAAATTCTTCGCCAAGCTCGGTTTTGTCATCGACCAGCGCGACAACCTGCCAGACAAGGTACTGAAGGATTGCCAGTTCTGTCCCAAGCTCAATGCCTGCGACGAAACGGCGATGATTTGGTACCCGGAACAGGCGGCCTGAGCGCGGGAGTTGGTCAAGGCGTAGACAGGCCGGCGCGGATTTGCAGAAATCTTGCATCGGCCTCTTGCCCCGGCAAAAAGCCGATGGCAATATACGCGCCCTCAACGACAGGCGCATAGCTCAGCTGGTTAGAGCACCACCTTGACATGGTGGGGGTCGTTGGTTCGAGTCCAATTGCGCCTACCAATCCTGCAAAAAAGCCGCTTAACAGCGGCTTTTTTGTTTTTCGCGTTTGGCTACCCGGCGTTGGTCGCAGTCAAGACGGCGGCAATTGCCGCCAGCGGTTACCATCTGCCCATGCACAACGTGCCGCTACGCCGGCCGGACAGTCCAGCAGCACCCAACCGTAATGCCATTCCAGCGGATCGAAGCGGCCGCGTCGGATGCCTTGGCGCGTTTCGATTTCGACAGCTTGGCCTTCGGGTGGTTGACGTTCAATCAGACTGTGCCAGGAGCGGTTCATTGCATGGGACTTCCGGTTGATTGGCTGACCCCAGTCTAGGGTCGGGCGAGGCTTGCCGCTGTCGGGAAAGCTTGATTGTACGAACCTCTTCGGTATGGTGAAGGCCGAGAGCCAGCATTGGCTGTCAGCCCTTTTGCCGTTTTGTCTGGTGAATTTTTATGCAGCCACAACTCGCCCAACCGGCGCTCCGCTTGCGGGCGCTGCTGGAACAACCCGGCTTGCTTCGGATGCCGTGCTGCTTTGATGCGTTGTCGGCCAGGTTGATCGAGCAGGCTGGCTTCCCGCTGAGCTTTATGAGCGGTTTCTCGGTATCGGCGTCCCGGTTGGCGTTGCCGGACACCGGCCTGATTTCCTATGGCGAGATGGTTGAGCAGGGCCGGCAGATCTGTCAGGCCGTGAACATTCCGGTGATTGGCGATGGCGACACCGGTTACGGCAATGTTGTGAACGTGCAGCGGACCTTGTTTGGTTACGCGGCGGCAGGCTTTGCCGGCATCATGATCGAGGATCAGTTGGCGCCAAAGCGCTGCGGTCACACGCGCGGAAAAGAAGTGATTGAACGGGAGGCGGCAGTCGAGCGGATGGCCGCCGCGATCGATGCCCGTGCCCAGCTGCGCCGCGCGGGCCAGGATCTGGTGATCATCGCCCGCACCGACGCTCGCGCTACACGCGGGCTCGATGAGGCCATCATCCGCGCGCAACTGTTTGCGGAACTTGGCGCCGATATCCTGTTTGTCGAGGCGCCATGCAGTGCAGCGGAAATGCAACGCGTGGTCGATGAAGTGCCGGGCCACAAAATGGCGAACCTGGTCGAGCAGGGCGATACGCCGTTGCTGACGCCAAGCCAGTTGCAAGCGATGGGCTTCAAGCTGGCTGCCTATCCGTTGACGTTGCTGTCAGCTGCTGTCGTGGCGATGCAAAAGGCCTTGCAAGAGCTGCATACCGATACCCATCCCGCGCAGCTGTTGCCGTTCGCGGATTTGCAGGCGCTGATCGGTTTTCCGGATTACGACGCCGACCTGCAACGGCTTCAGCGCAGGTAGCGCAGCAGCGCCAAGCCTAGTGCCAGCAACACGCCGCCACTGAGCCATAGTCGCAAGCGGAAGTACTGGCGATTGACGAGGCCGCGGCGCAGCAGGCGTGGCTCGGTTGTCAGCAAGCCAGCGAAGATCAGCAGCAATCCGGTCAAGGCCAGCGCATCGGGCAACAGCAGTAGCGGCCAGCTGAACAGCATGAAGCTGACGGCAAGCATCAACTCCATGCGCGGCACCGCGCGGGCGGAGACCGCTATACCCCAGTGACTGCCGGCCATGAGGCTGGCGATCAGCGCCGCATACGGCACCAGCAATGCCTGCAAAAAGGGCGCAAAAGGCAGGCTTGGCAACCAACCCGCCAGCGCACCGGCAAAAAATGGCAGCAGCCCGGCATACGCCAGACCCTGCAACGTGCGCGGTAACGGCTGTGGCGTGCTCGTAACGGTGTCGGCGGGGTCCGTACCTGCTGTGTCAGCCGAATTCTCCGTCAACCTTGATTCCAGTTCCGGTTCACCGCCAACAAATTTCCCATCCAGAAAAATCATCGGCAGATGCGGCCAGTCGAGCTGTGCCTGCACGGCATGGAAGGCGGCGCGATTCGCCGCCGAATCCATCGACAGCGGCAGTCGCTGGAGGCTGATGCCGGCGGCAGCCAGCGTTTGCTCGAGCCTGCGGCAATCGGTCAGCCGGGACGCCAGTATGGTGACACGTGCAGCGCCAATCGCTTGCTGTAACCAGTCGGGATAGGTGGAGCGGGTGTCGCTGTGCATGTCATGCCTGATTGTCTGCTTCGGTGTCACTGATACGCGCTGGTGCGGGCGCCGGATTGTTGCTGGACAAAGCGCGGCGCGCTGATCAATATGGCGGCAGAACCTGTTGCTGCGAGGGAGAGGCAAGCGTGTCAGAACAACGCCTTGCTTTGGTCGGAAGCGAACTGGAATCGCGCCTGCTTGCCGACTGCAAACCATTGGTCGGTAAAGTGCTGTGCTATCACAGCTGGTCAGACTGTCTCGCTGCTTTGCCGGAAGCGAGCCCCGACGTTGTTGTCGGCATCCTGCCGGGCGAATTGGCGCTGGACCGGCTGCTGATCCAGCGCATGCAGCAGGACCGGCAACTGGCGGTGATTGTGCTGGCGGCGGACGAGCAACTTGCGCGTGCCCTGCACCTCTTTCAGCAAGGCGCTTTTGAATACCTGCCAAGCCATTGTGACAACGCCAGTCTGCTCGAGGTGGTGCATCAAGCACTGCGCCGTTGCCGCGCGAGCGCGCCGACAGCAGCACTGATGCCGCAGCGCACCGGTGCCTTGATGGGCGAGTCGGTTGCGGTGCGCGAGCTCCAGCGTTCGCTGCAGCAGCTGAGCAAGGTCCGGGTGCCAGTGTTGATTCGCGGCGAGCCGGGCAGCGGAAAACGCCTGTTTGCCCAGTTGCTGCATGACAACAGCCAGTTGCTTGGGCCGCTGGTGATGGTCAATGTGTCGGCGATGGATCGCAGCGCGATGGACGTCGAGTTATTTGGTCTTGAGCGCGCTGTCGCCGGCGAAAATCAGGTGGTGCATACCGGCAAGGTCGAGCAGGCCGATGGCGGCACCTTGTTCCTTGATGAAATTGCCGATTTGCCGCTCGATGCCCAAATCCGTTTGGCGCAGTTGCTCGCCGATGGTCATTATCATCGGGTCGGTGGCTATGGTGTGTGCACGGCCTCGTTACGAGTGGTCGCTGCGACCCGGCATTCGCTCGAAACGCTGGTGCGCAATGGCCAGTTCCAACCGGATCTGTATCACCGGCTGACCGTCGTGCAGGTGCAAATGCCGCGACTGCAGGATCGGCGCGAGGACATTCCGGTCCTGGCGCGTCATTTTCTTGCCCAAGCCGCCGCCGAACTGGGGACAGAGCCCAAACAGCTGTCAGCTGCGGTATTGCCGGTGCTGCAGCAATATGAGTGGCCGGGCAACGTCCGCCAGTTGGAGAACCTCTGTCGCCGACTGGCCGTGATGCTGCCGGAGCCGGTGATTGAGCCGGTGCATTTGCCACTGGAGTTGCAACCGGAACTGCAGATCAGCAACGAGGCACGCAGCTGGGAAGCGGCGTTACGCTCCTGGGCGGAACGCGCCCTGGCGAGCGGTCATCGCAACCTTCTGGATGTGGCCCAGCCGGCGCTGGAGCGCATCCTGCTGCAGGCGGCCTTGCAGCATACCGGTGGCTTGAAACAGGAAGCCGCACTGCTGCTCGGTTGGGGCCGCAACACCCTGACCCGCAAACTGCGCGAGTTGCAGATTGAATCGGGCGATGATGATGAGGCGGCCTGAGCCCGGCTGATGTTCATCATCCGGGCTCAGCGTACTTCGATGTGTCCGATCAGGATTTCAGGTAACGTTGCAACAGTCGACGCGTCGACGGCGGAACGTCGGCTTCTGTCGCTTTGCCTGTCCGGTTCGCAACGAAGTGCTGTCGCAACTGTCCGGCCAATGATTTGCCGAGCTCTACGCCCCACTGATCGAAACTGTTGATCCCCCAGATGAATCCCTGCACCGCGGTACGGTGTTCATACAGGGCCAGCAATTGGCCGGTGCTGTAGGCATCAAGCTGATCGAGCAGTAACACATTGGAGGGGCGATTGCCCGGGAATTCCTTGTGCGGGATCAGCGCTTCCGGAACCCCTTCTGCACGTAACTCGGCCGCAGTCTTACCCAGCGCCAGGGCGTCAGGCTGGGCAAAGAAGTTGGCCATCAGTTCATCGTGCAGGCTGATCGTCTCACCGGGCAGTTGCTGTGGCCGTTGGGAGCGACGAAAGCCAATGAAATCAGCCGGAATTACGCGGCCCTGATGGATCAATTGATAGAACGAGTGCTGGCTGTTGGTGCCGGGTTCGCCAAAACAAATCTCGCCTGCTTCAAAGTCGAGCTCGGTGCCGTGAACAGACACCCGCTTGCCATTCGACTCCATGTCAACCTGTTGCACGTGCGCGGCGAATCGGTGCAACGCCTGGCTGTACGGCAGAATGGCGCGTACCGGCCGGCCCAGAAAGCTGCTGTTCCAGATGCCAAGCAAGCCGAGCAGTACAGGCAGATTCTGATGCATCGGCGCTTGCAGCAGATGCCGGTCGATGCTGCGCGCACCGCCCAGGAAATCCTCCATGACGGACCAGCCAAAATGCAGCGCCAGTGGCAACAACCCGACGGCGGAGCAAACGCTGTAGCGGCCGCCAACCCAATCCCAAAAGGCAAAGCTCAGCGCCGGGTCGATGCCAAACGCTTCTACCGCTTTGAGATTGGTCGATACCGCCACCATCTGTTGCCGTACTGCCGCTTCGCCGAGTGCATCGGTCAGCCAGTTGCGCATCACCTTGGCGTTGAGCATGGTTTCGGCGGTGGTGAAGGTCTTGGAAATGACGACAATCAACGTCTCGGCCGGGTCGAGGCCGCGAACGGCCTGAAAGCTGTCGACCGGATCGATATTGGCGAGAAAGCGCAGCGTTCGTCCTTCTGCCGCGGCCTGAGCCTTGGCATCGTACTGCAGCGCTTCCGAGACAAAGTGTGCACCCAAATAGCTGCCGCCGATGCCGACGGCGATGACGTTGCGCAACGGTTTGCCGGTAACTCCGAGCCGCTCACCATGTCGGACGGACGCAACAAATTGCTGGATTTGCTGCTGCACCGCCCGTACTTGTGGGACCACATTCTGGTTTTCGAACGGATACTCATCGCTCGCATCGGCGCGCAAGGCGATGTGCAGAACGGCGCGTGATTCCGTCTGGTTGATCGGATTACCGGCCGCCATTGCCGCCAGCTTGGCCGGCAAGTGCGCTGCAGCGGCCAGATCCAGCAATCGACTGATGGTTTCCAGCGTCGCATTCTGCCGGCTGTAATCCAGCAGAATGCCATCATGATCGCACATCATCTGCAGGCTGCGGTCGGCATCCGCCAGCAGCGTACGCAAATGCAATGGCGCAACGTCGTGGACATGCCGCTTCAGGGCTTTCCATGCCTCGGTGGTCGTGATCAGCGGATTCATTGTCTTTCCATTGCCGTGAACGATGATTGTCAGTGAGCCGTCGGCCACTATGTTAATGCAGTCCGGAGGCGCCTGCTTTCAGTTCGTGACTCATTTTTGCCGGCCGAGCAGACGGCTCGCGCGAGCCAGCGCGGTCAATGCCGGCCAATTGCCGGTTTTCATCTCGGCCGCAGGTGTCAGCCACGACCCGCCGACGCAGGCGACGTTCGGCAGGTTGAGATAGCTCGCCGCGTTCGTGACGCTGATGCCTCCGGTCGGACAGAACCGGATTTGACTGAACGGACCGTGCAAGGCCTTCAGCACCGGTGCGCCGCCGGCGGCTTCGGCCGGGAAGAATTTCAGGGTTTGGTAGCCAAGTTCCAGCGCCAGTTGGATTTCGCTGGCCGTGACGGCACCGGGTAGCAGTGTCACCGAACTGTGCTGCGCCGCCCGCGCCAGTTTTTCGGTCAGGCCCGGGCTGACGGCAAAGCGGGCACCGGCATCTTCGGCCTGCTTCAGCTGCGCTTCATTGAGCACGGTACCGGCACCGACGATGACATCCGGCAGTGCCTTGCTGATGGCACGCATCGCGCCGAGCGCCGCGTCGGTGCGCAGGGTGATCTCGAGTACGGTGACGCCGCCATCGCGCAGCGCTTCCGCCATCGGCACCGCATGTTCGATGTCATCAATCACAATCACCGGCATCACCGGTGTGGCTTTGGCGAGAATGTCGCTGATGGTCATGGCTTTCCTCTGGTTGTTGTCGTTCCAATCAGTGCCGTCGTTCGGTGTTGTGTATCTGCACAGTGGGTCAGATCAGCGGTGACGCGCCGAGTTCGGCTTCGCTGCTGTGCTGGCGGAACAGTTTGAACAACTCGCGGCCGTAACCGCGCACTTCGGTCTTTGCTTTCGTAGCCAGCGGTCGTTGCTGCCATTCGCTGTCGTCGACGAGCACGGTTAGGGTATTGCTGGTCGCGTCGAGCCGGACCCGATCGCCGTCACGCAATTTGGCCAGCGGGCCGCCCGCCAAGGCTTCCGGGCTGACATGGATCGCGGCCGGAATTTTGCCGGAAGCGCCGGACATGCGGCCGTCGGTGACCAGCGCGACCTTGAAACCTTTGTCCTGCAGTACGCCGAGTGGCGGGGTCAGTTTGTGCAGCTCCGGCATGCCGTTGGCTTGCGGCCCTTGAAAGCGCACGACCACCACGACATCCCGATCGAGTTGTCCTGCTTTGAACGCGGCATCCACCGCTTCCTGGCTGTCGAACACCGCTGCCGGCGCTTCAATGATGTGGCGATCGGTCGGCACGGCCGAGGTCTTTATTACCGCGCGGCCGAGCTTGCCTTGCAACAGTTTCAGGCCTCCATCCGGTGAAAACGGTTCGCTTACCGGCCGCACGACATTGCGATCCAGGCTGGTTGCCGGCGCATCTTTCCAGGCCAGTTGATCATCCTGCAGATACGGTTCACGGGTGTAATGGCGCAGGCCGTCGCCCATCACCGTTTGCACGTCGCCATGCAAGAGCCCGGCATCAAGCAATTCGCGGATGACGAAGGCAAGCCCGCCGGCGGCATGGAAGTGATTCACATCGGCTTCGCCGTTCGGATAGACACGCGCCAACAGGGGCACCACCGCCGACAGATCGCTGAAATCATCCCAATTGACCACGATGCCGGCGGCGCGCGCCATCGCAACCAGATGCAGGGTGTGATTGGTCGAGCCGCCGGTAGCGAGCAGCCCGACGATCGCGTTGACGAAGCTGCGTTCATCAAGCATCGCACCGACACCAATCGGCGTGTTGCCCAGCGACGTGATTTCGCAGATACGTTTGCCGGCCGCGGCGGTGAGGGCATCACGCAGCGGCGTACCCGGATTGATGAAGGCGCTGCCCGGCAGATGCAGGCCCATGATCTCCATCAGCATCTGGTTGCTGTTGGCGGTGCCGTAGAACGTGCAGGTACCGGCACTGTGGTAGGCGCGCGCTTCCGACTCGAGCAGTTCTTCGCGGCCGACTTTGCCTTCGGCGTACAGCTGGCGGACTTTCGCTTTCTCTTTGTTGGAAATGCCGCTGGTCATCGGCCCGGCCGGCACCAGAATGGCTGGCAGGTGACCGAACTGCAGCGCGCCCATCACCAGGCCCGGCACAATCTTGTCGCAAACGCCGAGCAGCAGCATGCCATCGAACATCGCGTGGCTCATCGCGACGGCGGTGCTCATGGCGATGACATCGCGCGAGAACAAGGACAGCTCCATGCCGCCGGTGCCTTGGGTGATGCCGTCGCACATCGCCGGCACACCACCGGCAAACTGGGCGATGCCACCCGCCTCACGCACTGCGCGTTTCAGCAGCGCCGGATAGGCTTCGAACGGCTGATGCGCCGACAGCATGTCGTTGTAGGCGGAGACAATGGCGATGTCGGGCGTGCTGTGGCCGCTGCGCAGCAGCAGTTTTTCGTCCGGGTTGTTGGCGGCAAAGCCGTGGGCCAGGTTGGCACAGGCATGGCGGCTGCGCACCGGCTGGCGGGCGTAGCTGGCCCGGACATGGTCGAGGTAGTCAGCGCGCAGAGCAGCGGAGCGGGTCCGGATCCGTTCTGTGACTTCTGTAAGACGTGGGTGCAGTTTGATCATGGGATCTCCAAAATGGGGCAGCGTGCTTTCGAGTTAGATGCTGCGCCATGCACTGTTACAGTGCGTCTTATCAAGCTAAGCCAACCGCGAGAATGACTGGATTCTGCCTGCGGAAACGCAGGAACGCCAATGAATACGAAAGCATAGCCGGCCTTCTCCCTTGTCAGTGCCGGTTTTCTCCGGCAAAGTTGCCGAACCCATTCGAGGCAATAGTTGCACTACAACAGTGCATGGTGACCTATGCAAGCAGCAGTACCCGAATTCGATATGGTGATCTTCGGCGGCACCGGAGATTTGGCAATGCGGAAGCTGCTACCGGCGCTGTTTCACCGTCATTGTGCCGGTGTCCTGCCTGCCAACGGCCGGATCATCGCGACCGCCCGCAATGCTTATAGCCGGGAACAGTACCTGGAGCAGGTGGAGCGCCAGATCGATGCGTTCGTGCCGGCCAGCCAGCGCGCGGGGCAGGAATGGGCGAGCTTTCGGCAGCGTCTGCACTATGTTGCGATCGATGCCGGTGATGCGGCCGGTTTCGCGCAGCTCGCCGAGCTGTTGGGGCAACAGCATGAGCGCGTGCGGGTGTTTTATCTCGCAACCGCGCCCAGCTTGTTTGGCCCGATTTGCGAGCATTTGCATCAGGCCGGGGTGGTCAATCAACACAGCCGCGTTGTGCTGGAAAAGCCGTTGGGGACGGATTTGCTGTCGTCCCGGATGATCAATGAGCAGGTCGGACGGTATTTCGACGAGCGCCAAATTTTCCGGATCGATCATTACCTCGGCAAGGAAACGGTGCAGAACCTGCTGGTGCTGCGCTTCGGCAACACCATCTTCGAGTCGCTCTGGAACCAGAAATACATCGATCACATCCAGATCTCGGTTGCGGAGTCGATTGGAGTCGAGGCCAGGGCCGGTTTCTACGATAAAGCCGGGGCGTTGCGCGACATGGTCCAGAACCATCTGTTGCAGCTGCTCTGTTTCGTTGCCATGGAACCCCCGGCCGATCTGGATGCCGACTCGGTGCGGGATGAAAAATTGAAAGTGCTGCGGTCACTGAAGCCGCTCACGGCTGCTGATGTTCGCGACACTGTGGTGCGCGGCCAATATGGCGCCGGTGCGATCAACGGAACGGCTGTTCCTGGCTATCGTCAGGAGCAAGGTGTCGCCAACGGTAGCCAGACCGAGACCTTTGTTGCGCTCAAAGCCGAGATTGAAAACTGGCGCTGGGGCAAAGTCCCTTTCTATCTCAGAACCGGCAAACGTCTGGCGAAACGGGTGTCCGAAATTGTCGTCCAGTTCAAAGCCGTGCCGCACTCGATCTTTGATACCCAGGGCCGCGGTCTGCAGCCCAACAAGCTAATCATTCGCATCCAACCGGAAGAAGACATCACGCTGACCTTATCGGGCAAGCAACCGGGTTCCGGTGTGCATGTTCGCGATGTCAGTCTGAGTCTTGCGATGGCCAGTGCCGGGAACTCCCCCGATGCCTATGAGCGTCTGCTGGTGGATTCGATCGTCGGCCGGCAAACCCTGTTCATGCGTCGCGATGAGTTGGATGCGGCCTGGCAGTGGGTAATGCCGATCCTTGATTGCTGGGCGGCCGAGCCGAGTCGGGTGGAGAGTTATCTGGCCGGTTCATGGGGACCGACGGGGGCCATGATGCTGATGGCCCGGGATGGTCGCGAGTGGTATCTCCATGAGGATGGGCACTGATCATGGTGCGCGAATTTGTCAGTGCCGATGCCAGCGGAATCTATGACGCCGCGGCCGAGCAGCTTGCCGAGGTCATCGAGTCTGCTGTCGCGCAGCGCGGTGAAGCGCTGATTGCGGTTTCCGGTGGCAAATCACCTGAGGCGCTCTTTCAGCGCCTGTCGAAGCTGCTGTTGCCATGGTCGCGGGTGCGGCTGACCCTGGTCGATGAACGCGTGGTGCCCCTCGATCACGCCGACAGCAATGCCCGCTTGGTACAGACGAGCCTGCTGCAAGGTAACGCGGCGAAAGCGACCTGGCTGCCGCTGCTGCGGTCAGGGTTGACGCCAGAACAAATGATCGAGGCCGTGCAGGGTGAGCTGCGCCAGTGGTCGCTGCCGTTTGATGCGGTAGTGCTTGGCATGGGCGATGACGGCCATACCGCGTCCTGGTTTCCGGATGCGCCGGAACTCGGCGCGCTGTTGTCGCCCGATAATTTTGCGCTGCTTGGTATTGCCCATCCGCAAAAAGCACCTTATGCCCGGCTGACCTTGACTCGACATGCCGTGCTGAACAGCCGCCTGATCCAGCTGCTGATCCCGGGCGCGGGCAAGCAGCCGGTCTACCTTCGCGCAAAACAGCAGCCTGAACCGATGGCCGAATTGCCGGTGCGCGCGGTGCTGCATCAGAGCCGGGTGCCGGTGCACGTTTATCGTACGCAATGAGCCGCAGTCCGCTCATCCTTGTTGCCGATGCGCCGTCACGACGCATCGCTTGATCGAGAGAAAAATGATGGCTTTGCCGCTTCTGACTGGCTGCGATCTGGTCGCCGATATCGGCGGCACCAACGCCCGCTTTGCCATTCACCATGTTGGTGAGTTCCTGCGTGAGCAGGTGTTGCCCTGCAACGATTTCAGCCGCTTCGCCGATGCGTTCCGGCACTACTGCGACAGCCAGAATGTCCAGCCGGCGCGGGCGGCGATTGCCATCGCCAATCCGGTGCTGGGTGATCGAATCCAGATGACCAATCACCACTGGTCGTTTTCGATCAGCGAAACCCGCGGCGAGCTTGGCCTGACCGTGTTCAATGTCATCAATGACTTCGAAGCGCTGGCGCTCAGTCTGCCGTTCTTGCCCGCCGCTGATTTGCGTCAGTTCGGTGGTGGCAAACCGGTGGCAGGGGCGGTGAAGGCCGTCATAGGTCCCGGCACGGGGCTGGGTGTTGCCAGTCTGGCGAATCATCATGGTCATTGGCAGGCCTTGCCGGCGGAAGGTGGCCATGTGACGTTTCCGGCGCGCAGCAAAAGGGAATGGGCGTTGGTGGAAAAACTGGCGCCGCAATACGAAGGCCATGTTTCCGCCGAGCGACTGATTTCCGGCCCCGGCCTTGCGCTGATACACCAAGGCCTGGCTGCGCTGGACGGTGTGGCGACCGAATCCCTGACCCCTGCCGAGATCACCCAGCGCGCGTTGGCAGGAGCCGATCCCCGTTGCGAAGAAGTGCTGCAATTGTTCTGCTCGGCGCTGGGTAACGTCGCCGGCAATCTGGCGCTGACGGTCGGCGCGCGCGGCGGTGTCTATATCGGCGGCGGCATTGTGCCGAAACTGGGCGAATTCTTTTTCCGTTCCGGGTTCCGTTACGCGTTCGAAGGCAAGGGCCGGTTTGAACATTACCTTGGTCCGATTCCGGTCTACGTCATCCATTCGGCCTATCCGGCATTCGTCGGTGCGGTTCGCAGTCTTTCGATCTGATCGGGCTCGCGCAGATGACTGCAACGGCACCGGACAAGACGGCGCTCGCTGCGCAACTGGATCGCTATTTCGTTCAGGTCGATGCGCTGTTGTTGCGCCGACAGGATCCGGTCACCGGCCTGTTTCCGGCCAGTACCGCCGTCACCGTGCACGGCGATTACACCGATGCCTGGGTACGCGACAACGTCTACAGCATTCAGGCTGTCTGGGGTTTGGCGCTTGCCTATCGCCGGGCCGGCGTCGACAACACCCGCGCCTATCTGCTGGAACAAACCGTGGTCAAGCTGATGCGCGGCCTGCTGCTCGCCATGATGCGGCAGGCGGCAAAAGTCGAGCGTTTCAAGCAGACGCAGGATCCGCTTGATGCGCTGCACGCCAAGTACAACACCCGCAGCGGTGAAGTGGTGGTTGCCGATGACAAATGGGGCCACCTGCAGCTGGATGCCACCTCGATTTACCTGCTGATGCTGGCGCAGATGACGCGCGCCGGTTTGCGCATTGTGTTCAATCTCGATGAAGTGGCGTTTGTCCAGAATCTGGTCCATTACATTGGCCGTGCCTACCGGACGCCGGACTACGGCATCTGGGAGCGCGGCAACAAGATCAACAACGGCCGGCCTGAGATCAACGCCAGCTCGGTCGGTATGGCCAAAGCGGCGCTCGAAGCCATGCGCGGGCTGGATCTGTTTGGCGACGATGGTGATGCCCGTTCGACCATTTACGTGGTGGCTGACGAGATCGCCCGGTCGCGGGCGGCGCTGCATGCCTTGCTGCCGCGCGAGTCCTTGTCCAAGGAAGTGGATGCGGCGCTGCTTTCCATCATCGGCTACCCGGCGTTTGCCGTTGAGGATGCGGCACTGGCGAGCCGGACGCGGGAACAAGTCATCAGCAAGCTTGCCGGTCGTTATGGTCTCAAGCGGTTTCTGCTCGATGGCCATCAAACGGTCATCGAAGACCATTCCCGGCTGCATTACGAAGACGATGAGCTGAAAAATTTTGCCAATATCGAGTGCGAATGGCCGCTGTTCTATTGCTACTTGCTGCTCGATGCTCTGTTTCGCGGTGACCGCGATGAGGCGGCGCGCTATCGCGCCGTGCTGCAAACGCTGACCGTCGAGAAAGACGGTTTTGCGCTGCTGCCGGAACTTTATTACCTGCCGGAATCAGCACTTGCCGGCGAGCGGGCCGCACCGGGTTCACAGGTACGCCTGCCAAACCACAATCTGCCGTTGATCTGGGCACAAAGCCTGTATCTGCTTGGCGAGTTGATGGCGGATGGCTTGCTCAGCGCCGATGACATTGATCCGTTGCTGCGTCATCGCCGGCCGCCGCGGCCGTTGCCAACCGTGCAGCTCGCGGTGCTGGCCGAGAATGCCACCGTCAAGGCGCGGCTCGCGGCTGCCGGCATTGCCAGCCAGACCGCAGAAGAGTTGCCCGACGTTTGTTTTGCCGAGGCCGAGGATCTGTCGCGCATCCTGCAGGAAGTCGGGCGCAGCGCAAAACTGGGACTGTCCGGCCGGCCGTTCCGCCGGTTGCGCTCGCTGGCAACCGCGCAGGCTTACCGTATCGGTGGCCGACTGCATCTGTTTTTCGGTCAGTTCCAGAATCCGAACAGTTTTTATGTCGCGTTTGACAACCGCCTGTTGCTGGCGCAGTTCCGCGCGGAACTGTCCTATGTTGCGCGGCACTGGGATCAACCGGGTTCGCCACTGCTGCTGTTCAAGCTGCGGGCGGTGGCGCTCGATGGTGAAGGCGCTGACGCGATCATCGCCGTCTTAAAGGAATTGCAGAGCGGGCAGTGTGCCGGCATTCCGGTGGCATTGACCGCACCGTCGGCCTTGCTGGCTGAGCTGGTACCGGTGGAGCTGGCGGTGACCGTCCCCGCCGATTTGCCGAGCGCGGATGTGTCCGCCGTAGACCGGTGTTTTTATCTGCCGTTTGATCCGGATGCTTCGCGGCAAGTCTTGCCGGATGGCGTGCCCGGCAAGCAAGCGTTTGCCGCGCTGGTGCAGCAGCTCCGCACGACCCAGTCGGTGCCCGTGCAGCTGCGGTTGCTGCAAAGCCTTGGCAATCATTATGGCCTCGATGAAGACAGCGGGTTGGGGGCTGGCGAGCCGGTACCGTTACGGCAATTGCTGCGTGAACTGTATGTCAAGGCTGCCGGGCTCGGTCACTGGGCTGCCATCCGGTTGGCGGCCGGTTTGCTGCACAAGACCCACGCGGGCCTCGAAGATGCCGTTGCCGAATTGATCGCGCGCCAGCGGCAGGTGGTGTTCGGTCGTGCCGTGGCGAGTTATGTGACCGTGTCGGCGCCGCTGGCCAACGACAAGATTCACGCACTCATCCGCCAGCATACCGGCCGCGATCCGCGTGAGTGTCTGTTGAACCAGGAAGTGCTGGTTTATCTCGTGATGCTGGTGCGGGCCAAGCCGAGCCTGTTGCAGGGCCTGCTGTCGATTCGTACCAGCCATCTGTTGCTGTTGATGGTGAGCCAGCTCGCGGCCGAGTCGGATCTGTCGCAGGACGAAGCGTTCGAATGTCTGTGTGCACAGCCACCGCACCTGCTGTTTGCCCGGCTGCAGACGGTGCTTGAGCATTATCAGGATTCGCTTGGCACGCTCGCTCGCAATGAACGGCTGCATTACCAGCTCGATTCCGATGGCATCAAGCAGGTCGGGTTTCTCGCCAGTGATGATCCACAGCGGGGTTACGGCGAGACCGACTGGCGACAGTGGCGGGAGCGGGTCGGTGTGATCAGCCGCCATCCCGACTGGTTCCATGCCGATATCTGGCATTTGCTGAAACACTGTGATGGCCTGATGCTCGGCGATCGTTACGAAAAGCACAATCTGCTTGATGCCAAATCCGTGCTGGATGCAACGACGCCCGGTGAAGCGGCGTTTGCGCTGCAGTTTGAGAGCCTGTTGAACGAGTTGCCGGATGCCGCGTATCGGCAGCTGAATGTCGAGGCGCTGATGGCGTTGACCGCAGTTTTCCGTGCCAATCCCACTTTGTTGTTGGCCGATCGGATCGTGCTCGATGCCTTGCTGAGCTATGCCGTCAAACTCGACTGGCTGGCCCAGCATCCGGACGACAGCGAACGTTACAACACGGTGCGGGCGGCCGCCTGGGCGGCGTTTTATCTGCTGCCACCCCATCGCGTCGCCAACGCGGTGATCCGAGCGTTCCGTTACCTGCTGGAAGAGCAGCGCAAGCCGGCGACGGGTGTGGCATGACAGGCACTGCCGCCGAGGTGTGGCAAGCGCTGCAGCAGCAGCGATGTGATCAGCCATACGCCGCGCTCGGTTGGCAACGCCATGGCAAGCAATGGTGTTATCGCACCTGGTTGCCGGACGCCGATACGGTTATTGGGCTGCTGGGTGAGCAGGGCGCACCACTCACCTTTCAGCGGATTGCCGATGGCGTATTCGAGTCGGCGCCGCACGCGCGGCGCTGTGGCCTGACCTTGCAGGTCGGCGGTCGGCACGGTAGCTATCAGCGGATCGATCCCTGGCAGTTCGCGCCACCGGCCGGCGTGGCGCCGACGGTCAGCAACCGCTATCGCGAACTCGGTGCACAGGTGCAGTCGCGCAGTCGGTTCGGTGTGCGCGCTCGCGGCGTTCGGTTCACGTTGTGGGCGCCGGCCGCGCAGGCGGTGCAGCTGATCGGCGATTTCTGTCACTGGCAAGATGGCCAACTGCCGATGCAGCGGCTCGCTGACGGTTATTGGTGGCTGTTTGTGCCAGACGCCGAACCCGGCCAGCTCTACAAATTCCTCATCACCGATTGCCACGGCACCCGACGAGAGAAATCCGATCCGCAAGCGCGGGCGATGGAACTCGCGCCCGGCAATGCCTCGCGCATCGTGACCGGTGGTGCGTTTCGCTGGCGCGATGCTGGCTGGCGACGTCGCCGCGCACGCACCGATGTCGCCGCAGAACCGATGTCCATTTACGAGCTGCACGCCGGCAGTTGGCGCCGGCATCCGGATGGTCGCTGGTACAGCTATCGCGAACTTGCCGATGCGTTGGTGCCTTATCTCGTTGCGCTTGGCTACAGCCATGTCGAATTCATGCCGCTTGCCGAGCATCCGTTCACCGGCTCATGGGGCTACCAGGTGGTCGGGCTGTTTGCGCCGACCGCGCGTTTCGGTACTCCCGATGAGTTGAAGTACCTCATCGATCGCTGCCATCGGGCAGGCATCGCGGTGTTGCTCGATTGGGTACCGGCACATTTTCCGCGTGACGAGCATGGCCTCATCCGGTTTGACGGCAGTGCGCTCTACGAGCATCCGGATCCGCGCCGCGGCGAGCACCCCGACTGGGGCACGCTGATTTACGACTACGGCAAAGCCGAGGTCTGCGATTTCCTGATCAGCAATGCGCTGTACTGGCTCAAGGAGTTTCATTTCGACGGCCTGCGCATCGATGCGGTCGCCTCGATGCTCTACCTCGATTATTCCCGCGGTCCCGGCCAGTGGTTGCCGAATGCTCGAGGCGGCAATGAACACGACGAGGCCATCGCTTTTTTTCGGCGCTTGCACGCGGTACTGCGGGCCGAATGCCCGGAGGCCATCACGATCGCCGAAGAGTCCACGGCCTGGCCCGGGGTAACCCGACCGGTCGAGCAGGGCGGGTTGGGGTTTGACTTCAAATGGAACATGGGCTGGATGCATGACAGCCTGCGCTATCTCGGCAAGGAACCGATTCACCGTCGTTATCACCACGACGATATTCGCTTTGGCCTGTCGTATGCGTTCAGTGAGCGTTTCGTGCTGGCCTTGTCACATGACGAGGTCGTGCATGGCAAAGCGTCGCTGCTGAACAAATGCCCGGGCGACGCCTGGCAGCAGTTCGCCACGCTGCGCGCGTTCTACGGCCTGCAATTTGCCCACCCGGGCAAAAAGCTGCTGTTCATGGGCGGCGAGTTCGGCCAGCACCGGGAATGGAATCACGATGCCGAGCTGGAGTGGCCTTTGCTGCAGCAAACGTTGCACAACGGCGTGCAGGGCTGGGTGCGGGCGCTGAACCAAAGCTACCGGCAGATCCCGGCGTTGTGGCAGCGCGATACCGATCCGCACGGTTTCGAATGGCTGGAGGCGGACGCCGATGCGATCAGCGTGTACGCCTTTGTGCGCTGGGACAACGATGGCCGCGCACCGCTGATTGCGCTGATGAACTTCACTCCCGTGGTGCGGCACGGTTACCGATTGGGCGTACCGGCCGTGCACGAAACCCGCGCCTGGCGGGAAATACTGAACAGCGATGCGAACGCCTACGGCGGCTCCGGCATCACCAATGATGTGCCGTTGCAGGTGCAGGGCGTTCCGGCACACGGGCGCGCGCAGTCGATTGTGCTGGAGCTGCCGCCGCTCGCGACCATCTGGTTGCAGCCCGAGGCAATGGCACACGAACCGACCGGCATCGCCGCTGAAACGGGAGTGGTTTAATCCATGTTGCACAGTGCAAATCCGCTGACGCCGCGGCCATTCGGTGCGACCGGTTTGCTGGTCACGCCGCTCGGGCTCGGTGCGCAATGGCTGGGTGATCCGGCGGTGCCGGAACGCGACGTCGAGGCACTGTTGCAGGCCGTGCAGGCCGCCGGCATCAATCTGATCGACACCGCACGTTCCTATGGTTTGTCCGAACAGCGGCTCGGGCGCTGGTTGAAACCGGTACGGGCCCAGTTCGTGCTGTCGACCAAGCTCGGTTACGACATCGCCGGTGAACCGGACTGGAGTCGTGACTGTGTCCGTCGCGGTGTCGATGAGGCCTTGCAGCGTTTGCAGACCGACTGGATTGACATCGTTCATCTGCATTCCTGTCCGCTCGCGGTGTTGCAGCAGGGCGAGGTCATTCAGGCGTTACAGGCTGCCAAGCAGCAAGGCAAGATCCGCTGCGTGGCCTATTCGGGCGAGAACGATGCGCTCGCGTTTGCCATTGCATCGGGCGCATTCGACAGCATCCAGTGTTCGGTCAATCTGCTCGACCAGCACAGCCTGCATGCGATGCTGCCGGAAGCTCTGGCACGCGGACTCGGCGTGCTCGGCAAACGGCCGCTGGCGAACACCGTCTGGCAGTATGCGCAGCAGCCGGAGCGGCCGGATCTGCAGGTGTATTGGCGGCGCTGGCAGCAGCTGGCGCCGGCCATCGCCGGCGAGGCTTATGATCGGGCCGAGCTGGCGCTGCGTTTTGCCGCATTTGCCTTGCCGGTGCATGCGGTGCTGGTTGGCACGACGCGCGCGGCGCGTATCGCCGATAATGTCGCGACCCTGGCCAAGGGGCCGTTGCCGTTTGCCCTGCAGCAACAGATTCGCATGGCCTATGCCGCGGTTGGTGCAGACTGGCCGGGCCTGATTTGAGCGCAGCACAATGGCTTTGTTTTTCGACGGATCAAACAGGTACACGTCACGATGACCGAAATAGCCCTCGAAGTCGGCCGGCCGTATCCGCTTGGCGCCACCTGGGAAGGTTCCGGGGTCAATTTTGCGCTGTTCTCGGAGCATGCCGAAGCGGTTGAGCTATGCCTGTTTGACGCGCTCGGTCAGCGCGAGACGGCGCGCATTCCGGTGCGTAACCGGACCGGCCGGATCTGGCATTGTTTTTTGCCCAGTGCGCGGCCGGGAACCGTCTACGGCTATCGCGTGCACGGCCCATACGCCCCGCGCGAAGGCCACCGCTTCAATCCGCACAAATTGTTGCTTGATCCCTATGCCAAGGCGCTGACCGGTGACGTCAGTTGGCACGAGTCACTGTTCGGTTTTCGCCACGGCAGCCGGCAGGAGTGGCGTGCCGACAGTCAAGACAGCCAGGCCGTGATGGCGAAATCGGTGGTCATCGATCCGACCTTCAATTGGGACAATGATCGGCGGCCTTTGGTGCCGATGGCCGACACCGTCCTTTATGAACTGCACGTCAAAGGCTTTACCCAGCTCAATCCTCTGGTGCCACCGGAGTGGCGTGGCAAATACCTGGGCCTGACCACACCGGCGGTGATCGATTACCTGAAAAATCTCGGTATCACCACGATTGAACTGTTGCCGTGTCAGAGCTTTTTGTCCGAGCAGATGCTGGTCGAACGCGGCCTCAGCAATTACTGGGGCTACAACCCATTGGCCTTTTTTGCGCCGGAGCGGCGCTACGCGGTCAAGGACGCAACGGTCGAATTCAAGACCATGGTCAAGAAGCTGCACGCAGCCGGCATTGAGGTGGTGATGGACATCGTGTTCAACCACAGTGCCGAAGGCAACGAGCTCGGACCGCACCTCAGTTTTCGCGGCATCGACAACAAGGTGTATTACCAGCTCGATCCGGACGATGCCCGCCAGTACCGCAATTTTTCCGGTTGCGGCAACACCTTGAACGCCGAGCATCCGCAGGTGCTCAAGCTGATGATGGACTGCCTGCGCTACTGGGCCAGCGAAATGCATGTCGACGGTTTCCGCTTCGATCTGGCATCGAGCCTGGCGCGCCGCGATGGCCACTTCGACGCCAGCGGGTCATTTTTCAATATCCTGCATCAGGACCCGGTGCTGTCGCACCTGAAGCTGATGGCCGAGCCGTGGGATTTTGAGCCGAACGGTTACCAGCTCGGCGGCTTTCCCTGTGGCTGGTCAGAGTGGAACGACAAGTATCGCGACACCCTGCGTTCATTCTGGCGTGGCGAAGGTGGCCTGCTCGGACACTTTGCCGAACGCTTCGCCGGCTCCAGCGATATTTTTGCCAACAGCGTGCGCGAGCCGTCGGCATCGATCAATTTCATCACCGCGCACGATGGTTTCACCCTGCACGATCTGGTCAGCTACGAGCACAAGCACAACGAGGCCAATCTGGAGCAGAACCAGGATGGCGCTGATCACAACAACAGTTGGAATGGCGGTGAGGAAGGCGAGTCGGATGATCCGGCCATCAATGCCCTGCGCGATCAGCAAAAACGCAATCTGCTGACGTCGCTGTTGTTGTCGCAGGGCGTACCGCTGTTGCTGGCAGGTGATGAATACGGCCGCAGCCAGGGCGGCAACAACAATGCCTATTGCCAGGACAACGAAACCAGCTGGCTGCGCTGGAGTTGGGGCCAGCGCGAGCGTGAGCTGCACAGTTTTGTCCGTCGGCTGATTGCGCTGCGCCGGCAGCAACCGGTGTTCCGGCGCCGGCAGTTTTTCGATGGTGTCGCCGACGCTGCCGACCAGCGCGATGTCAGTTGGTTGCGGGCAGATGGGCAGCGAATGACCGATGCTGACTGGCACCGTTGGAACGCACGTTCGCTCGGGGTTTTGCTCAATGGCCGGCATACCGGCTTGCGCGACGCCGTCGGCCGACCGGTGATTGGCGATCACGTGCTGGTGCTGGTCAACAGTCATCACGAGGCCGGCGATTTCCAGTTGCCGGCACCGCCTGACGCCGCGCTGTGGGAACTGGTGCTGGATACCGCTGACAGCCAGATCAGTTCGCTGCCGATGTATTTTGGCGCCAACGATCCGTTTCCGCTCAAAGGCCGCGCAATCGCGGTGCTGATTGAGCGCGTCGTGCAGCGCGACCGCAACCGCTGAGCCAGACGCTCGCGCTTTCCCGAACGGTTCGCCCATGCTGCGCTGCACCGTGCAGCGCCTGGGCGAATCTCACCTGAATACGTATGTAAACCGGTATTCCTGACTGTTGTTCCGGTCGCGAACGTGCGAAAACTGCACCACCTTTACGCACCGTGCCGCACCGTGTTCCAAACCGTGCCGATTGGTGCCCGTGTGGTTGCCGAGCGGGCGTCAAACCGGGGCGGGTTTGCCCAGGCGCCGCAACGATCGCGATTGCTCCGCATCAAGCGCGGCGAACACTGCCGGGCAATGCGGCTTCGGCCACCGTGGCCGGAATCGAGCGTAACCATTTGGATTTGGGGAACTGCCGTAATCATGACCGACGCCCGCGCGCCGCAACGCGATGCCCGTATCGCCGATCATTTTGTCGATGCCTGGGGCCAGGCCCGTCCGGTCGCCGACAGTACCTTGCAGGTGCTGGCGCGTGCGCTCGCCAGCGTGCAACCGGCGGCTGTGCCGCCGGTGCGGGTTCATCGCATCAGCCAGGGGCCGCTGGAGCTGGCCGTGCCGGCCGGTGCCCGGCGCTGGAGTTTGCACTACGAAGGCCAGGCGCAGGCCGAGCAGGGGACGATCAACGGCAGCGTACTGGCGCTGACCTTGCCACTGGGTTATCACCGCTTGAGTTTGCATTCCGACAGTGGTGAGCAACAGCTGCTGCTGATCGGCGTGCCCGATCAGTGCTATCTGCCGCCGGCCGTCGTTGCACAGCAAAAGTGCTGGGGCCTTGCGTTGCAGCTGTACACGCTGCGCTCGGCGCGCAACTGGGGCATTGGCGACTTCACCGATCTGATCGCGCTTGCTGATCGCGCTGCGCCGCATGGTGTTGATGTCATCGGACTCAATCCCCTGCACGCCCTGTATCCGGCCAACCCGCTGCACATCAGCCCGTACAGCCCGAGCCACCGCGAGTTTCTGAACTGGATTTACATCGATGTCGAGGTGGTGCCGGAGTTGGCTCAGTGCGCAGAAGCGCGCGCCCTGATTGGCAGTGCCGAATTCCAGGCCCGCAAGGCCGCGGCGCGGGCGACAGCCAGCGTCGATTACGCCGCGGTGGCGGCACTCAAGCGACCGGTGCTGGAAGCGCTGTTCCGAACCTTCGAGCAACAAGCCAGTGGCGCGCGCCGGCAGGCGTTCCAGCATTATCTCGATGCCTTCGGCGAAGACCTGCAACGACAGGCGCTGTTCGATGCCTTGCAGGAATACCTCGCGGTCGAGCAGGGCCAACTGAGCGGCTGGCAACAGTGGCCGCGCGAATACCAGAATCCGGACAGCGCGGCCTGCAAAACCTTTGCGCTGCAGCGCGCCAGTCGGCTGCGTTTCTTCAGCTGGTTGCAGTGGCTGGCCGAGTCGCAACTCGATGCCGTCCAGCAGCACTGCAAGGCGCTCGGCATGAAGATCGGGTTGTACCGCGATCTCGCCGTCGGTGCCGACCGTGGCGGCAGCGAGATCTGGTGCTCGCCGGAGCAATTCTGTCAGGACATTTCCGTTGGCGCGCCGCCCGATGCGGTGGCCGTGCAAGGGCAGAACTGGGGCCTGCCGCCGTTTCATCCCGATGCGCTGCGCAATGACGGTTACCGCCGGTTTACCGCGCTGTTACGCGCCAACATGCGGCACTGTGGCGCGCTGCGCATCGATCACGTGATGGCGATCTTCCGGCTCTGGTGGATCCCGCCGGGCGGCACTGGCTGTGATGGCGCCTACGTGCATTACCCGCTCGCCGATCTGGCCGGCATTGTCGCGCTCGAAAGCCAGCGTCAACAGTGTCTGGTCATCGGTGAGGATCTGGGCACGGTGCCGGATGAAATTCGCCAGGTGATGCAGCAAAGCCACATGCTGTCCTACCGCATCCTGATGTTCGAACAGCACGCCGAGCGGCTGAAAGCGCCGGAGGAATACCCGGAACTGGCGCTCGCCACCATCAGCACGCATGACATGCCGACCTTGCCGGGCTTCTGGGAATGCGAAGACATCAAGTTACGCGAACGCATCGGGCTTTATGACACCGACGCGCAAACCCGGCAGCAGTATGCCCAGCGTCATGGCGACAAGCAGAAATTGCTCGAAGCACTGAACCGCAGTGGCCTGTATCCGAACTATCCGGCCGAGATGCCGGGTTTTGATGATCGCATTGTGGTTGGGGCGCACGTTTATCTGGCGCGCAGCAAAGCCGCGATCATGATGTGCCAGCCGGAAGACTGGTTTGGTGAACGGCAACAGGTCAATCTGCCCGGCACCAGCACCGAGAACCCGAACTGGCAGCGCAAGCTCGACATCAGCATTGAGCAGATGTTCGAACGGCCGTTTGCGAAAGCGCTGGCCTCCGCCATCCGGGCGGCGCGGCAGAAGTGATGGCGATCACGACGAATGCGCAGGTAGGGCTGCAAAGCCCAACCTGCATGCGACTCCAGTCATTCCGATAGTCAGCGCGCAGCGCTTGCATCAACGCGCGGTATCAGCCGCACCGCGTTTTCTCGGTACTACTTTTTTCTCTCGTTCGCCAATCGCACCTTTTGCCGCTGCACGCAACAAGCGCTTGAAGGTCGGGCACTCCAGATGACTGGGGGCTGAACATTTGGCCGCATGCAGCAAGCCATCACGCATCGCTGTCAGCTGCGCAATGGTGTGGTCCAGCTCGGTCGCTTTGGCTTTCAGCGCATCGCGATCAATGTTGGGTTTGCCGTCCGGTGTGAACATCCGGCCGATTTCATCCAGCGAGAAGCCGGCGGCGCGGCCGAGTGCAACCAATGCCAGCCGTTCCAACACGCTGGTCTCGAATACCCGGCGCAGCCCCTGCCGACCCGTCGAGCGGATCAGGCCTTTTTCTTCATAAAAACGCAGGGTTGAGGCAGGTACGCCGGTGCGTTTGGCCACTTCCGCGATGTCTATCTCGAAAGCCATAGCGAATCCTCTTGACCTCAAGTTGACTTGAAGTGGCACTATGCCGTTCGTGCGGTGCTTCCGGCAAGCCGCCAATGGTTAAGCAACCGTCGCACAACCGGGCGACAGGCAAACGAGGAGCGGGCAATGGACATTCTGTTATCGACGGTGCTGATCGGCATCGGCGCCACCGTAGCGACCGATCTGTGGGCGCTGCTCCGGCATCGGCTGTTTGCGGTACCGCCACCGAACTACGGTCTGGTCGGGCGCTGGATTGGCCATATGCCACAGGGCCGGTTTGTTCACGATTCGATTGCGGCGGCGACGCCGGTTGCCGGGGAGCGCTTGCTCGGCTGGTCAGCGCATTACCTGATTGGCGTTGTGTTCGCCGCGATTCTGGTCGCGCTGTTTGGCGCGGGTTGGCTGCAGCAGCCGACACTGCTGCCGGCCATGCTGGTCGGCATCGTCACGGTGGCGGCGCCGTACCTGCTGCTGCAACCGGGCATGGGCGCAGGGTTGGCGGCCCGGCGCACGCCGCAGCCGAACAAGGCCCGGTTGCACAGTTTGATCATGCATGCCGTGTTTGGGCTGGGTTTGTATGGTTCCGGCTTGCTGCTGCGGGCGCTGTTTGTGTTCTGAGCCGGTGAGATCAATCGATTGTTATCGGGAGAATGAGATGCGTATTCCTGCGCGGTTTGCACCGATTCTGTTTGGTGCCTTGTTGTCGGCCATCATGGTGGCGCTGGTTTCGGCATTTGTGCTGGCGACCAGCCAAGGCATACAGACCGGTTTTGTAGGTCAGTGGCTGGCGAGCTGTGCCAAGACCTGGCCGGTGGCGTTTGTTGCGGTGACGGTGTTGGCACCGTGGGTGCGCAAGACAGTTGCGCGGATGACCGCGTCGTGACCATGCCTGCATGCCACGCTCGGTGCGGCAACGAAAAGAAAAACGGCGGGTTATCCCGCCGTTTTTTTCTCCTTTTTATGCCTGCGCCGGTTTGGCTTCGGCAGCAAGGGTTTTGTTTGTTGGCTGCCACAGCGCCTGGATCTGCTCAAGGCTACGGCCCTTGGTTTCCGGCACGAAGCGGTAAACGAAGATCGCTGCAAGTATGCTCATGGCGCCGTAGAGGTAATAGGCAAAGCCATGGTGGAAAACCTCGTTCAGCGCGCTGTTGCCGTCGATGACCTTGAATGACCACGACACGATCAGGTTGGCAATCCACTGCACCGCCACGGCGAGGCTCATCGCCTTGCCCTTGATCGCGTTCGGGAAAATTTCGGCCAGCAGCACCCAGACGATCGGACCCCAGCTGAGGGCAAAGCCGGCAATGTAGACGATGACCATCAGCAGCGACAGCAAGCCGAGTTGCTGGCTGTGGAACAGGCCGCCGAGTGCCAGCATCGATACCGCCATCATCACGGCGCCAAGGATCAGCAGCGGTTTGCGACCCCAGCGGTCGACCGTGAACATCGCCACCAGCGTGAATACGGCATTGGCACTGCCGACGATCAGGGTCTGCAGCAAGGCACTGTCGGTCGAGGCGCCCATGTTCTGGAACATCTGCGGCGCGTAATAGAGCACGGCGTTGATGCCGACCGTTTGCTGGAAAATCGACAACAGCAAACCGACCACGATCACCAAACCGCCGAAGGCAAACAGCCGATCACTGCTGACCTGCAGGCTGCCCTTGATTTCGGTCAGCACCGTCTGCGCTTCCGCTTCGTTGGTCAGCCGCTGCAGCACCGCTTTGGCTTCGGCCTCGCGCTGTTTCATCACCAGCCAGCGCGGGCTTTCCGGCACGAAGAACAGCAGCACAAAGAATGCTGCGGCCGGAATGGCTTCCGATGCCAGCATCCAGCGCCAGCCGGTGCTGTGCAGCCAGCTTTCATCGCCTTGGCCGGCAATGCTCCAGTTGACGAAATAGACCAGCACGATGCCGCCGACAATGGCGAGCTGCTGATAGGTGACCATGCGGCCGCGTTCGGCCGGCGGCGAAATTTCGGCGATATAAAGTGGTGACAGCATCGACGACAGACCAATGCCGATGCCGCCAATGATGCGGTAAACAATGAATGGCCAGAGCGCGTCGGCACCCATTTCGCCAACCGGCGCGAAACCAATTTCCGGCCAGGCGGAACCGATCGCGCTGATGAGGAACAGCAGCGCCGCCAGCTGCATGCCGGCACGGCGACCAAAACGATCGCCGATCTTGCCGGCGAGCAAGCCACCGATGACGCAGCCCCAGAGCGCGCTGGCAACGGCGAAACCGGACAGACTGAGCGCGGCGGTTTCGTCGAGCTGGCGCGGGTGGATGAAGTTGACATCGATGGCGCTGATCGCGCCCGAGATGACGGCGGTGTCATAGCCAAACAACAGACCGCCCAAGGTGGCGATCAGGGTCAGGCTCATCAGCAATGCCTTGTTGTGGTTGGCCATACAGGTCTCCGCGTTGGCGCTTTGGTTGGCACGAGGCTGCGCAGCCTCGAATGTGCTACTGCAGATCGCATCGCAGCTTACCCGGCTGTACGCGCGCACGCGCTTTCAGCATACGTATTCATAACCGCAATGGTGCAAGCGCAGCGAGCGCTCGGGTTACGGTTGCGGCATGCAGACGGGCTGCATGGCAGACAGGTTGGTGATCGGTGTGGTGCCGCGGGCTTTCCAGTTGACGGGCAGGCGAGGGGTTGGCGCGCAGGCAAGGCGAACGGGGATGATGCGGCCGATTCGTGCTGCGCTGCAGCACGAATCGGGGCGGCGGGGTCGGGCGGCGGCTATCGCCGATGCCCTGCTGCGGTGCTGCCAGCAAGCAGGGCAACAATGCCGCTCAAGGAATGACAAACACCACGGCCGTTCGTGCCGGCACGGTCAGGGTACCGGTGTCGGCATCGAAGCGGGCCTCATTGCGCGGACGCCGATCGGTTGCGCCAGCTTGCTGGTGCACCGGATGCAGTTGCCAGCGCTGACCACGTTCGCTTGGCAGCGGCAGCGTTTTGCTCTCGCGCGCAACATTGATGGCGTACAGCACCGCCTTGAAGTTGGCGCCGGCGACAGGTTCGCCATTGATCGGCTGACCATTCAGCTTGCCGATGATCACGGTCGGTTCCTGTCCGCTGCCGGTGTTCAGGAACTGCAGTCGACGTTCAATTTCCGCCGCGCTGTTCAAGCGGAACAATGTACTGCTGGCGCGTATGCGCAGCAGATCGCGAAAGGCGTCGCGGGTCCAGATGATGTCGCTGGTGCGTGGCTTGATTTCCTGCGCGGTACGCGCTTCCAGATACGGCGACATCAGATCCCAGCTGGCGCCATTGTCGCGTTCCGGTGGCAAACCGGTGGCGAAGTAATTGTCCTGATAGTGCCAGTCGAGGCGGTTGAACCAGTCGCCGGAATCGAAGCTGTTCCGGTCCAGCGATTTGCTGCGCAAGATGTCCTGGCCGGCGTGGAAGTAGGCAATGCCCTGACTGAAGGCGACCGTCGCGGCGGCGAGAATCTGCACTCTGGCGCGATCTTCGCGGCTGGTGTCCAGCGGCAGCTTCAACACATTGGCGTCGAACAGGGTCTGGTTGTCGTGGTTCTCGACGTAGTTGACCACTTCGCCCGGTTCGCTGACGTAACCCGCCGGCTGCCCGGCGTAATCAATGGCCGCCAGCGGCAGGATTTTATCGTCGCTGGTTGGCAAGCGGAATGTCCGCAACGAACCGGCCAGTCCGACCCGCACCAGATCGGCAGCGCGCAGCAGATCGGTCCTGCTGTGTCGTCCCTGGCTGAGCGCGTTCGGCGCGTAATGCAGGCCGTTGATGAAGCCCTGATTGATGATCAGCGCGGCAGCACTGTCGCCGGCACTGCCGCCGCGGACGGCATCGCGGGCGCGGTCGCTGAAGGTGCCAATGCCGCTGCCATTGAGCGAAAGCTGCGAAGCCTGGACAAAGCGGGCGCCGTTCGCCACTTCGCCAAAATTCCAGCCTTCGCCGATCAGGTGGATGTGCCGACCGGTCGCGGCATTCACGGCTTGCTGCAATTGCTCCATCGCCGCGCGCGGCTGATGGCCCATCAGATCAAAACGGAACGAATCAATGCGGTAATCGCGCGCCCAGACCACGGCCGAATCGATCATCAGTTTGGTCATCATCCGGTGTTCGGTCGCGGTGTTGGCGCAACAAGTCGAGGTTTCAACCGCGCCATCGGCGTTCAACCGCTGGTAGTAGCCGGGCACGATGCGATCGAGCACCGAACCGGCATCCTGCCCACTGGCGCTGGTGTGGTTGTAGACCACGTCCATGCCGACGCGCAGGCCGAGTTTGTGCAGGGCCATCACCAATTGCCGCAGCTCGCGGATACGTGTTGCACCGTTGCGGGCATCGCTGGCGTAGCTGCCTTCGGGTGCCGTGTAATGAAACGGATCGTAACCCCAGTTGTAACAATCCCGGCCCTGGAAGGCGGTGACGGCCGCCTGCTGCACGCGGCTGTTGCCGCTCGCTGGCGCAATGGTCGGCGTCAGGCAGCGTGCTTCCGGCACGGTGGCAAAGTCAAACACCGGCAGCAGATGAATGTCAGTGAGGCCGGCCTGTTTCAGTGCCTGCAGATGCTGCATGCCCTGCGATTTCAGTTCGGTGAACGCCAGATACTTGCCCCGATTGGCGACCGTCACGCTCGGGTCATTGATCGAAAAATCGCGAACATGCAGTTCGTAGATCATCAGATCGGTTGCGGCCAGATTGGCCGCGGGGCGGCTGACGCTGTCCCAGCCAGCCGGTTTCAGCGACGGATCATTGAGATCGACCAGAAAACTGCGGGTCGAATCGGTGGTCAGGCTGAGCGAGTAAGGATCGGTGACGCGGTTGCGGACAATGCCGACGTTCGGCGCGTACACATCAACGAGATAGTTGTAGTAGCGGCCGCGTTGATCCCCCCGGCGGTCCACCTGCCAGATACCGCTGCGCTCATCACGGCTCAGGGCAATGATCGCATCGGCCTTGCTGCTGCCGTCGTGGTATTGGCAGACATGGACGGCAGCAGCCGTCGGCGCCCACAGCCGGAACCGGGTCTGCTCGCGGCCCACTTGCGCGCCCAGCGTTTCGTTGGCCGCCGCGTCACCGTAGCGGCTATCGAGCAGCGCGGCAGTTTGCAGATGGGTTGCCGCGATCAATTCACCGCGCGCAGTCAATGCCACCAGCAGCACTTGTCCGGTCAACCATTGCGGCCAGTCGGTGTCCGCGATGGCCGGTACCGTCAACGACAAAGCTGTCGGTTGGCCGGAACTATTGCCGGCGGCTTGTGCGGTCAGCGTCAGCTGGCGGTCGGCACCGCGCACCGGTTGTCCGCTTTGCAGCGCAAGCGTGGCGTCGGTCGCCTGCAGCAATCGATACTGGTCGGCGCGGGGACCGTTGTGCCAGTGAATGCGGTTGGCGGTGCGCCAGTGCGCGCTGGCCGGCAGCGTCATGTCGTAGCGGACGGCGGCCAGTGTCGTCGCCGGCGAATTCGCGTTACAGTCGGCGAGATCAGCAGCTGTTGTGCTGGTCAGTGGCAACAGCAACAACGACGTGCCAAGCAGAGCACGCCAGGTTTTGAACGACAGCGGCAACAACAAAGAGTGGACCAGAGCCAGCAGTGGCGGAGAGCGCATCATGTCAGATAACCAAATCAGGAATGTCGTCATTGTGGGCGGCGGTACCGCGGGATGGATGGCAGCATCTGCGCTCGCAAAAGTCAATCCAGGCCATTTGAATATCCGATTGGTCGAATCGGAAGAGATTGGCACGGTCGGGGTCGGTGAAGCCACCATTCCGCAAATCATGCTGTTCAACCAGACGCTGGGTCTGGACGAGGATGATTTTGTCCGGCGCACGCAAGGTACATTCAAGCTCGGCATCGAGTTCGTCGACTGGACCCGACCGGGCCACTCCTACATTCATCCGTTTGGTCATGTCGGTGGCCGCGATCTGGGGCTGATTCCGTTTTACCAGTACTGGCTGAAGCTGCATCACGAGGGCCTCGTCGGAGACATCAGCGACTATACCTTCAACGTGATCGCCGCCAAGGCGGGCAAGTTTTTCCGCGGCGCCAATATTCAGAACTCGCCGCTGAGCCGGGTCGCCTATGCGTTCCATTTTGATGCGGGATTGTATGCCCGCTATCTGCGCGAATACAGCGAGGCACGCGGTGTTCGTCGTACCGAAGGCAAAGTGCAGGAAACCGTTCTGAACGGGGAGACCGGCTACATCGAGGCGATCGTCATGGAAAGTGGCGAACGTATCGACGGTGAATTGTTCGTTGACTGTTCCGGCTTCCGTGGCCTGCTGATTGAGCAGGCGCTGAAAACCGGTTACGAAGACTGGAGCCATTACCTGCCGTGCAACCGGGCCTTGGCAGTGCCCTGTGAGTCGGCTGGCGCGCCGACCCCGTACACGCGTTCGACCGCGCGCAAGGCCGGCTGGCAATGGCGCATTCCCTTGCAGCATCGCATTGGCAACGGCTATGTCTACTGCAGCGACCACATCAGCGACGACGAAGCGGCGGCCACCTTGCTGGCCAATCTCGACGGCAAGCCATTGGCTGATCCGCGGCCGCTCAAATTCGTCACTGGCAAACGCAAAAAGTTCTGGAACAAGAACTGTGTTGCGGTCGGTCTCGCCAGCGGTTTCATGGAGCCTCTGGAGTCGACCAGCATTCACTTCATTCAGAGCAGTATTGCCAAACTGATCGAATTCTTCCCGGATCGCAGTTTCAATTCTGCGGATATCGACGAATACAACCGGCAGACCCAGTTTGAATTCGAGCGCAGCCGTGATTTTCTGGTGTTGCACTACAAGGCGACCGAGCGCAACGATTCGGCATTCTGGGATTACTGCCGCAACATGGAAATCCCCGAGACCTTGCAGCACAAGATGGACCTGTTCCGCAGCAGTGGTCGCATTTTCCGCCAGAATAACGAGCTGTTTACCGAAGTCAGTTGGTTGCTGGTCATGCTGGGGCAGGGCGTGATGCCAAAAGGCTATCACCCGATGGTCGATCGGGTTGGCCACGACGAGATCGTCAAGATGGTCAACGGCACCCGCAAAGTGCTGCACGACTCGGTGTCGGTCATGCCGCGCCATGAAGAGTTCATCGCCCGCCACTGTGCGTCGCCGGAGTTTCCGTTTACCGCCAAGGTTCACTCAGCATGATGCCAAGGTCGGCACGCCGGTATGCCACGGTTCGCGTGCAGCTGGCCAGCTGGTTGATTGCTGGTGCCTGCATGGCCGGCAGTCTGGTCAGTGCGAGCGAGCCGGAGTCGCTGCCAGACGAACTGGGTGTGCAGGCAAGAAGTGACGTGCCGGTTGCCGGCATGCTGGCGGATATGAAACTGCAATTGCCCGAGGCGGTACCGCGCCGGGTGGTATTCACCGACCGCGTCGATGGTTTTTTCGAAGCCCAGACCGGCCGTGCCGGTCTGGGTCAGTACCGGGTCGCTGATGATGTGTTGATCGCGGGCCTTGAGATTGCCGTTGATGGCGATATTCAGTCACGGGAAAAGGTCCAACAGGCGCCGCTGCTGCTGCCCAATCAATTGCTCAGCCACTTCGATCGGATCAGCGAACACGTTCTGCTGCTGCAGGGGCAGCGAACATTTGCCGGTATCTGGCAGAGCGAGCGCCCGGCGCGTTTGTCGGCGCGATTTCACTTGCCGCCGAATGCCGAGCTTGATGCTGGTGCGCTGAATGCTGCCAAACGCAATGTTGCCGAATCCGGAATCCATGTCGCCAGCGACACTGCCGGTCAGGTAATCGAACCATCCGGTAGTGGCTTGTGGTTGCTGCCGCTGCGGTTTGGTACTTCACGCTGGTATCTGGCGTTGCGGGCACCAATCGACGCGACAGTGCAGCTGATCCCCTTGCTCGACAAAGGGGGGCCGAAGCTGTTGCAGATCAGTACGCCAGCGTCGGCCGCGACACTGGCGGTCTCGCTGAGCTATGCCCGTAACGAAGCAGAAGCGCAGCGCGCTGCACTCACGCAGGCGCCGGCGCTGCTGCCGCAAATCCTGCAGCAGCGGCTGGCGCAGCAGTTTGCCCGCAGCCGTTTGATCAGCCCGAATGCGAACTACAATCGGGCGCTGGTCTGGGCGAGCTTCAGTGCCCAGAGTCTTGTTGTTGAGGAATTTGGCAAGGGTATCTGGGCGGGCTTGCCGTGGTTTCGCGACAACTGGGGCCGCGATACCTTTATCGCCTTGCCCGGTACTTTGCTGGTGACTGGCCAGTTCACCGAAGCGAAGGCTGTACTCGACAACTTCATTCGTTGGCAGCGGCGAACAGATATTTCCGATCCCGAATACGGGCGCGTGCCCAACCGGGTCTCTGCCAGCGATGCCACGATTTACAACACGGTGGATGGCACGCCGTGGCTGATTCGTGAGCTGCTGGAATATCTGCGCTACACCGGCGATCTTGGCTATGGCTTGCAGCAGCTGCCGTTGATCGACGCCTACGTTCGCGGAGTGGAACGGCATTGGCTTGACGACAAGGGTTTGTTGACCCATGACGATGCCGACACCTGGATGGATGCCCGCATTGACGGGCTGGCGGCTTGGTCAGCACGCGGCAATCGTGCGGTCGAGATCCAGGCGTTGTGGTTCACCGCGCTGACGGTGGCAGCGGAATTGACCGCTCTGAACGGTGATGCGAAAGCCGCACAACACTACCGTGAGCGGGCCGAGCAGGTTCGGCAAGCATTTTTGCAGGCGTTCTGGAACGGCCGGCAAATGGCTGATCGCCTGCAAGCCGATGGCAGTGCCGACTATCGCCTGCGGCCGAATCAGCTGATGCTGATCTCGATTCCGTTTGCACCGTTTGTTCCCGAAGCCATCGAAGCCGACGTGCTGCGACAGACGGTATCGGGCCTGTTGTTTCCATACGGTATCGCCTCGCTCGATCCGCGTGATCCGGCCTTTCATCCACGACATGAGAATCCGCCGTTCCATCATAAAGACGCTGCCTACCATAACGGTACGGTCTGGGGTTGGAATGCCGGTTTTACCGTGACCGCACTGAACAAGTTCGGCTATCAGGATCTGGCCTGGCAGCTGAGCCAGAATCTGGCCGAGCAGATCCTGTACGGCGAAACCCCCGGCACGATGAGCGAACTGCTTGATGCATTGCCCGACCAAAACGGTAAGCCGAAAGCTTCCGGCACTTATGCCCAGGCCTGGAGCGTGTCCGAGTTTGTTCGCAACGCCTATCAGGATTATCTCGGCTTCCGGCCCAATCTGCTGCAGAACCGACTGCACTTTGTTCCGGCCTTGCCGGCGCAATGGACCTCTTTGCAGGCGCGCCTGCCGTTTGGCAACGGCGAGCAGCTGCAAGTCGAGTTGCAACGGCAGGGCAAGCAATGGTGGTGGCGGTTTGGCAGTACGAATGCGCGTGGTCGTGAAGTTCTGCTGGACCTGCTGGCGGCCGATGGCAGTCGCCGTCGCGTGCAGTTTTTGCTGAACCAAGCCGGGCATGTATTGCGCTGGGACGGTGTTCACGCCGAGTTGGATGGCAAGCCACTGATTAGCGTGCTCAGCATGGCCAGCCAGCAAGCCCGCATCGGCCGCCTGCAGTTTCTTGCGCCGCCACCTTATCTGCCATCCGCTTTTCCAGTGCTGAAGGAAAAGGATGTTCTGCAGCGGCAGATTCTGGCATCGCCTGCAGCAGTGACCGCGAAACCGGTGCGGCGCTGACGAAGGTGTGCTTTTTGAGGGCGTGGGTTTTTTCGGTTGTGCGTTCCTGGCGGCTTCGCCCACATGCGGCCTTTTCCTCTTAAGTGAGCAGGTTCTTAAGTCCTCTCCCTTGAGGGGAAAGGATGTCGGTGAGGGTGAAGCCTGCTGAGTGGTGCTTTCTTGCTGGCTCAAACGGCTTTGCCCGGCTGGCTTTTTCGAAGTATTTTCGTCTATCGAGGTCAACATGCTGCGTCGTGCATCACTGTTTCTGTTTTCCCTGCTGGCCAGTGCAGTCGCGCAGGCAGGTTGGCAGAGTCTGGGGCCCAATCCCACTGTGACGGTTCGGCCGGATGGTCTGGCGCTGACCGATGGCAAAACTTCAGTGCTGATCACGGCCGCTTCGCCGGACATTTTCCGCGTTCGCTACGCGCCGGTGGCGGTGTTGCCGGCGGATCGCTCGTTTGCCGTGGTCACGCCAAAACCGGAGCCAGTGACCGTGCAGGTGCGCCGGCATGAGGGCTATAGCGAGCTTGATACCGGCCGGCTGAAGGCGCGTATCGAGCATGCACCGTTTGCCATCGAGTTCCTTGCCGTCGATGGCCGTTCACTCGATCGCGACGACAAAGCCCGTGGCACGGCGCATGCTGATGGCGCCGTGCGGGTCTGGAAGCGTCTGCGCGATGATGAGCATGTCTATGGCTTTGGCGAAAAAACCGGGCGATTGAACAAGCGCGGCTGGAATCTCGGCGGTTACCACACGGTGATGTGGAACAGCGATACCTTCGCTTACGACTCCTCGACCGATCCGCTCTATGTGTCGGTGCCGTTTTTCATGGTGTTGCGGCAGGGCCTGGCGCATGGCATTTTTCTCGACAACAGTTTCCGTTCCAGCTTTGACGTTGGCCGCGACAGCCGCAACGTGCTGTCGTTCGGGGCTGATGGCGGTGAGCTCGATTACTACTTCATCAACGGACCGGAGCCCAAGGACGTCATTCAGCGTTACACCGCCCTGACCGGCCGGATGCCGCTGCCACCGCGCTGGTCATTGGGCTTTCACCAATCACGCTGGAGTTATTTTCCGGAAGCGCGACTGCGGCTATTGGCCGACACCTTCCGCAGCAAACAGATTCCGGCAGATACGCTCTGGCTGGATATTGATTACCTCGAAGGCTTTACGCCGTTTGTCTGGAATCGCCAGTACTTTCCCGAGCCAGCCAAGCTGATTGGCGATCTGAAGCAGCAGGGTTTTCAGATCGTGACGATTGTCGACCCGCACCCGAAGAAACAGCCCGGCTATCACGTTTACGATCAGGGCGTTGCGGGCAATCATTTTGTTCGCAATGCTGACGGTTCGGTTTTCGAAGGCCCGGTCTGGCCCATCAATGCCAAACAGAATCCGGCCAACAGCGTGTTTCCGGATTTTACTCGTGCAGCAACACGCGACTGGTGGGGCGGGCTGCACAGGGAGTTGGTCGAGCAGGGCGTGGCCGGCATCTGGAACGACATGAACGAGCCTGCGGTCTGGATCCCGCCTGCCAATACCATGCCGCTTGATGTGCAACATGAAAATGATGGCGCGCCAACCGATCAGCGCGAGATCCACAATGTCTACGGCATGCTGCACAACCGCGCGACTTTTGAAGGTTTGCTGAAGCTGAATCCGCAGGCACGGCCGTTTGTGTTGACCCGCGCGACCTTTGCGGGTGGCCAGCGTTACGCGGCAGTCTGGCCCGGTGACAATACGGCCGATTGGGCGTCGCTGCGACAGTCGCTGCCGACGCTGATGGGCCTCGGCCTGTCCGGCTTCCCATTTGTCGGTGCTGATATCGGTGGTTTCGCCGGCACGCCATCGGGTGAGCTGTTCACGCGCTGGTTGCAAGCGGCAGTGTTCTCGCCGTTCATGCGCGCCCATACCGAGCAGGCAACGCCGGATCAGGAGCCTTGGTCATACGGCAGCCAGTTCGAAGCCATCAATCGACGCACCATCGAGCTGCGTTATCAGTTGCTGCCGCATCTCTACAACGTGATGGAAGAGGCGAGCCGCACCGGTGTGCCGGCGCTGCGACCGCTGTTGCTGGAATATCCGGCCGATCCGAATGTCTGGGCGCGCGACGATGAGTATCTGCTAGGTGCCGATCTGTTGGTGGCACCGGTATTGAGCGAAGCGGCGCAAACGCGCGAGGTCTATCTGCCGGCCGGGCAATGGTTTGAGTTGTCGTCAGGCAAAGCCTATGCCGGCGGCCATCACAAGCTGGCGGTCACGCTCGACAGCTTGCCGGTGTTTGTCCGTGCCGGCGCGTTCCTGTTCCGGCAACCGACCATCCAGCATACCGGTCAGATGCGCGGTGCGCCGTTGCAGGTTGCGCTCTATCCTGCGACCGAATCGCAGGCCAGCTTTTATGAAGATGATGGCGAAACTCACGCCTACCGGACCGGTGAATTTCGCCGGCGGGTCTTTCATCAGCAGCGGGACGGAAAACGACTGACGGTACAGGTCCGTGCAGGAGAGGGCCGCTATCAACCGGCCGCGCGCGCCTTGGAGCTCCATCTCGTTGCCGAACCGCTGCCGCGCGAGCTGCACTACAACGGCAAAAAACTCGCCGCCCTTGATGCGGAGCGCTGGCACGCGGGGGAGAGTGGCTGGATCCACGAGCAAGGCCAGTTGCGGGTGCGGGTTGCCGATGCCATGGAAGACCATCGGTTTCTGATCAGGCGCGGTTCGGTGGCGCAGCCATGAATCCGCAACCGGTGCGTGCGCAGTCGGGGCCGGGCGCTGTCTGGCTTGTTGTGTGCTACGCAACAATGCTTTTCAGCGTCTTCGCCGCGTTCGCAGCTGCTACTTTCACAACTGCCACGACGTTCACAATTGCCACAACTGCCACCGGCGCGCAGGTGACCGAGCCTGCGCCACTGCCGAAGGTCATTGCCGGTACGGTGCAACGGCTCGCCCAATTTGAATCAGCAGAAGTGCCGGCACGTCATGTCGATGTCTGGTTGCCGCCGGGCTACCCAGCCGCGGCACCCTATGCCGTGTTGTACATGCACGACGGCCAGATGCTGTTTGATGGTTCGCAGAGCTGGAACCAGCAGGAGTGGCGGGTCGATGAAGTGGCGGCATCGTTGCAGGCTGCCGGCAAGGTGCGACCGTTCATCGTGGTCGGCGTCTGGAATGCCGGTCCGTACCGGCGACCGGAGTACTTTCCACAGAAAGCTTTTGCGCTGCTGGCGCCGACCGATCAGCAATCGCTGTTGCAAGCGCACTCACAGGTTGCCGGCAAGACGGTGGCGGTTTACTCGGATCGCTATCTGCGTTTTCTGGTCAACGAGTTGAAGCCCCAGATTGAGCACCGATTTGCCGTCAGCGGCAAGGCCGCCGATACCTTCATCATGGGCTCCAGCATGGGAGGGTTGATCTCGCTGTACGCGGTGGCTGAATACCCGGCCGTTTTCGGTGGCGCTGCCTGCCTGTCCACGCACTGGCCGGGTACGTTGCCGGATTTTGCCGGCAACCCGGTGCCGGCAGTGTTCTTCCGCTATATCGAACAGTATTTTCCTGTTGCCGGCCGGCACCGCATTTATTTCGATTACGGAACCGAAACACTGGACGCCAGTTATGCCATCCATCAGCAGGTGGTTGATCGCCTGCTGCAGCAGAAAGGCTACAGCCCGCTTGACTGGCAGACGCGCGCGTTTCCGGGCGCCGATCACAGCGAGCAGGCATGGGCGGCACGACTGGCGGAACCACTGCAGTTTTTGCTGCCGGTTCGCCGAGCTCTGTGAGCAATGGCCGGATTACGGATATTTTGTGATATTCAACCCTGAGGCTGCTGTACAGATATTGCCAATCGCCGCCAACTTGGATTGTCTGGTGGTCGATGATGCCTTGCTCCAGCCGGAGGCCTGGGTTGAGCAGGCGGCAAAGCATCGCGAGTTCTTTGCGATCGCGCCGAGCAATGCTTATCCCGGTGTCGAGTTCGAGGTCCCGGAATCGCTTGGCGACTATCTCGCGGCATTTTTCAAGGCCAAGTTGCGCAATGCGCTCGGTGCGCGCCGTTTGCTGGAGTATTACTGCCGTTTGGCCATGGTGACGCAGGCACCGGCCGCGCTGCAGCCGGCACAGTGGCTCTGTCACCGTGACCGCGCAGCGCTGGGTCCCGGCGAAGTGCTGATGGCATCCGTGCTGTACTTGTTTGATGAACCGGCGCTCGGCGGCACCGATTTCTATGTGCCGGCTGCCCCGGCGGCCGACGTCGCGGCGTTGATTCAGGATTCCGGCCGTTTGACGGCGGCGGCGTTTACCGCAAAGTACGGACTGGCGCCGGGCTATCCTGCAGGTGACAACCGCTGGTTCCGGAAAGTCGCCAGTGTGCCTGCCAAATGGAACCGTTTGATTTGCTACGCCGGCAGCGAATTGTTTCATGCCGGTCACATCGCCGTGCCGGAACGTCTGACCGATGACCCGCGTACCGGTCGGTTGACGATGAACGGTTTTTTCCGGTGCCGGCGTGTGCAGTGTTGACCTGCTTTACGGTATCTGCAAGATGCGACTTGTATCCATATAAAGCGGATCAGTTGCCACACCACCGGAAAAGCTGTGGTTGCTGTTGCTTTGGCTCAACGTTTTGTAGCCGCTATCATAATCCCAGCTGTTGATGAACAATCGAACGCCGCTCAGTGAGCGCGGATTGCCGAGCAGCTGTGCCGGCAGGCGAAGTCGCAGCTGCTTGCGCTCGCGGTCGACTTGAAGATCAGCGCTGCCGATGGCGGTGCCTTCCTGCCGTTCATCACTGCCGCTGTGCTGAAACAGCGTGTTGCTCCAACCGTTGATGCGCAATCGGTAATGCCAACGCATGTCGTCCGGCAGCTGGCTTTGTTGCAGCGGCATCAACCGGCTGCCGCCGTCCTGCCCGGGCATTTGCAGAAAAACGGTCAGGGCGAGGTGATCAAAGCCATTTGGCGGATTCCAGCTGGCAACCAGGTCAGCCAGGGTGACGCGCAGTTCAAGCGAGCCGCCGCTGCTCGCCACGTCAATGCGGCGCAGATCCAGTGGTCGAATCCCCTGCCAGCTGTGATCGGTGGGATAGCGATAACGCCCGTTGGCGCCGCGATCATCGTTGGCCGGATCCTGCTCTGATAGCCGTGTTTGCCAGCTGCGCTCGACCACGAAAGTCTGCGCTGCCGAAATGGCAAAACGGGCTTCGGTTTCTGCATCGGTAGCCGCCACCAGGCGGTGCGCAGTGGCCGGGTTGATCAAGCTGTCGGTACGTAGCACGGTCTGCCAGTTTCCGTTGCTGTCGACTGCCACCCGCTGGCTGCTGTGCCAGTCGCCATCCAGCACCAGGCGCACATGCGAGCTGCCGTTCGCGCTGCCGCCGACGCTGATGTCGCTGGTGATTTTCGTACTGGGCAAGGCGGCAAGTGTCACGCTTGTCGCTGGCGCAGGCGGCGCTTTGCCAGCAGCGCCAACGCGCCAGACCTGACCGGCATGAGCCGGCAGACGCAAGTGCAGCAGTCCGTTGTGCCCCACGGTCAATTGCCCGATTTTTCCTTCGATGCTGTAGAGCGGTTCCAGCACGGTGCCGGCCGGCAAGCCGGTGTCGAGATTGTCGAGCAGGGTTTCGCGGTTGGCGCTGTTGAAAATCACCAGCGCACTGCCGCTGTCGGCATCCATCCGGTAGGCGAGTGCGCCGGCAGTGGCCGAATTGCCGCTCAGAACCGTTGGCGTGCCACGGGAAAACAGCCGGTGTTCGCGCCGCAAGGCGGTGACGCTGGCGATGTAGCGGTAGAGCGCGCTGTTACGATCAAAATGATCGGTGCCACCAGCGCCGTGACCGCCGGCGAACATCGCCTGGCGCTGGGCGCGAAAGCCTTGTTCGGTGCCGTAGTACAGCGTCGGAATGCCCGGCACCGTCATGATGAACAGCAGCGCCTGTTTCAGTCCGGCTTCGTTGCCGCTGGCAAGAAAGCGATCGACATCGTGGTTGTCGACGAAGGTCGGCATCAGGTGCGGGTTGGCATGCAGGCGCATGCTGCTGGCCAGCCGATGGCCAAGTTCGGCGCTCGGCTTGCCGCGGGCAAAGACATCGACAATCGAGCCGTACAGCGGAAAGTTGATCATGCCCGGCAACAGCGGGGTGCCATCGGCGCGGCGCATCCAGCGGTCGACTTTCATGGCCTGATTGTCATCGTAGGCCGGCGCCACGCCAAAACCTTCGCCAAAGACATGGAATTGCTGGCGCCCGGTCTGGCGAGCGGTTTCGACTACGCCCGGATTGGCAGCGTCGCGGTGATACAGAAAATCGGCAAAAAAATCCGGTTCGACATGAAAGGCGGTGTCGATGCGGAAGGCATCAACGCCGGCCGTGCGGATCCAGTAGCTGTAACTGTCGCGCAATGCGGCGCGCACTACCGGGTTTCGGGTATTCAGATCATCGAGTCCGGCGAGTTGGAAAGTCTGCTCCTGTTCGAGCGAGTGATGGTCGCGGATCTCCGGTGTCCAGTGGTAAATGGCCGCGGCGCGGTGCTGCGGATTGCGGGCGTCGTTTTGATCGAACGGTGATTGACTCGGCCGCGCGACCGGTACCGATGCAGGATTCAACTGCAGATTGCGGCTCGGATCGTCGGCTGACCACGGTCCTTTGTAATCGAAGAAGTTGCCGGTGTGATTGACCACCACATCCTGCACCAGATACATGCCGCGCCGGTGCAGGGCATCAGACAGTCGCTGGTAGTCGGCGAGGTTGCCGTTGTGGGCATCGACCGCCTTGAAGTTCTCGGCCCAATAGCCGTGGTAGCCGCCGAACTGGCGACTGCCATCCCACCACTGGTTGGCGACGATGGGGGTCAACCAGACGGCAGTAGCGCCGAGGCCCTGGATGTAGTCGAGTCGGCGCTTTACGCCGGCCAGGTCGCCGCCGCTGTAGCGGGCACCATCGCGAGGGTCGTATTCACCCTGGCCCTGATCGTTATTGCCTGGGTCGCCGTCATCAAAACGGTCCAGCATGAGGAAATAGATGACCTGATCCCGCCAGTCCGGGGAGGGGACGTGCAGCATCAGTGACGCGTCAGGCTCCTCTGCGTGTGCCGTCATACTGAATACACTGAAAGCTGCGGCAGCGATGGACGCCGCCACCAGGTTACTTTGAAAACAAGGCATGCCGACTCCTCGTAAGTGGCTGCAGCTTCTCTCCGCGATATATGCTCTATTTTGGTGCGGGCACGGCTGCGTTATTCAGGACCTACCGCGTGCTGTTGTTGTGCAGAACGGGAACCGCACTATGCACCGGTGCTTGGTGAGCACCACGATCACACCACTTTTTCCCGTGTTTTCTGCCATTTCCGCTGATTGGTGCTACCACTACATCTTTGCATTTCTGAACTGCGATGGTGCATAGCAATATCGGCATTTGCACTGAATACGTATGCAGATTAGGCCGCTTTGGAAGGCCTGCGGATACCATCGGTCCACGCCGACGACCACGCTTGTGATCGACCTGACCGGCCCGGCCAGTATCGGCAGCCGAGGGCAATACGAAAAACAAAATGTATTCGAGGGGAATGGAAGATGAAGCAATTCAAGCGGAGTCTGCTCAGCGTTGCTCTGGCGTCGGCGTTGCACACCGTCGCGGCCGGAGCTTACGCGGCGGAAGAGGCCGAGACCGCCTCGCAAGCCCAACAGGACGAGCAGGCCAGCAAGAAGCAGGAAGAGGAGGCGGTGCGTGTCGAGGTATATGGCATTCGTGCCGGTATCGAGAAATCAATCGACACGAAGCGGGAATCGACCGAGATCGTCGAGTCCATTTCCGCTGAAGACATTGGCAAGCTGCCTGACGTCAGCATCGCTGAATCCATTGCCCGTCTCCCAGGTCTGACCGCCCAGCGTTTTGCCGGCCGTGCCCAAACCATCCAGATCCGCGGTTTGTCGGATGATTTCTCCACTACCACCCTGAACGGCCGCGAGCAGGTCAGCACCGGTCAGAACCGTGGCGTTGAATTTGACCAGTACCCGTCCGAGCTGCTCAGTGCCGTCAAGGTATACAAGACGCCGAGCGCCTCGCTGATTGGCCAGGGCCTGTCGGGCACGGTCGACCTGCAGACGGTCAGCCCGTTGTCATATACCAACCGGGTTGTATCGGTGAATGGTCGTCTGCAAGAGAACTCGATGGACGAGCTGAACCCGGGCAGCGATACCCGCGGTAACCGCCTTAGCCTGTCCTACATCGACCAGTTTGCCGACAACAAGATTGGTCTGGCGATTGGCTTTGCCCACCTCGACACCCCCGGCCAGATCGACAGCTGGGAAGGTTACAGCCACGGCCGCATCAACGTGGACGGTGAGGATGCCGTGATCATCGGCGCCAGCAAGGCGCAGGCGCTGTCGTCGGAAAACGAGCGCGATGGTCTGATGGCCGTGCTCGAGTTCAAGCCAAACGATTCCTACCGCGGGGTGGTCGATGTGTACTACTCCAAGTTCGAGCAGGATGAAACGCTGAGCTTTATCGAAGCGCAGTTGTACGGTGCCGGCTGGGCTGGCGTTACCGTATCGAACCCGGTGGTCGAGAATGGTCGGGTGGTGTCGGCCACGTTCAACAACGTGTTCCCGATCATTCGTAATGACAACAATACCCGCGAAGACAAGATCAAAGCCGTTGGTTTCCGCAACGAATTTACCTTCAGCGACGATTGGTCAGGCGTGTTGGACTTGAGCCTGTCGAAAGCCGAGCGCGAAGAAATGATTCTGGAGACCTATTCCGGTTTCGGCCCGCGTAGCGATGCTGCCAACCTGATCGATGTCAGCTACACCATGGATGGCAACGACCACCCGATTTTCCAGTATGAGCGCACCTACGAAGATCCGTCCGATCTGGTGTTGGGCGACATCGGTGGCTGGGGGCAGGCCGGTTACGTCAAGTACCCGAGCTTCGAGGATGAGCTGAAGTCATTCAAGATCAGCGCGCGTCGTACCTTTGCCGAAGGGATGTTCAGCAGCCTCGATTTGGGCGTCAATGTCGCCGACCGGGAAAAGTCACGCAGCGTTGCCGAGCAGTTCCTGCGGCTGGCGTCGCCGGTTGCGATCCCGGGCAACCTGATCAATGGCGTTGCCGATGTCAGCATGAGCGGCAATTCGAACATGATCGCCTATGATGCGTTCGCGGCATTGAACTCCGGCATTTACACTCTGGAGTCGAATAACGCCAACGGTGATGTCCGCAACAAGCAGTGGACAGTCAAAGAGGAGATCACAACCGCCTATGCCCAGCTGAATCTTGATACCAATTTGGGCAGCATGCCGTTGCGCGGTAATGTCGGCGTGCAGATGGTTCGGGTGGACCAGAGCTCCGATGGTTTCACTAACAATGACGGCAATACCTTCTCCAATGGCGATACCTATAGCGACACACTGCCAAGCTTGAACCTCAGTCTGGAAGTGATGGATGACCATGTCATGCGCCTGGGCCTTGCTCGCCAAATGGCTCGTCCTCGGATGGATGATCTGCGTGCCAACATTGGTGTCGGCATCAATACGTCGCGTAATCCGCCTATCTGGTCGGGCGGCGGCGGCAACCCGACGCTGAAGCCGTGGGAAGCCGATGCCGCGGATCTGTCGTACGAGATTTACTTTGGTGAAAAGGGCTATGTCAGCGCGGCCTACTTCTACAAAGATCTGAAGACCTACATTTACAACCAGACCATCCAGTACGATTTCAGCGGCATCGATACCAGTGGCTACGATCCGGACGATCTCCCGGATTCGTTCATTGGCGAGCTCACCGCGCCGGCCAACGGTGAAGGTGGCACGCTGAAAGGTTGGGAATTGGCCGCTTCGGTTCCGTTGAATCTGGTAACGGAAGCGTTGGACGGTTTTGGTGTGATGGCCAGCTATACCGACAACGAGTCGTCGATCCAGCCGGATGGCCCGGGTACCGAAACGCCGCTGCCGGGTTATTCCGAGGAAGTCTCGAACATCACGTTCTACTACGAGAATGATGGCTTCTCGGCCCGAATCAGCCAGCGCAGCCGTTCCGACTTCCTTGGCGAAGTCACCGGTTTCGGTGCTGACCGTGTCCGTCGCTACATCAAGGGCGAAGACATTGTCGACCTGCAGTTCGGTTATGCTTTCGGCGAAGGCAGCTCGCTGAACGGTCTGTCGCTGCTGCTGCAGGTCAATAACCTGACCGAAGAGCCGTACCGTGAGTACGATCCGAACAACGGCGATCTGCCGCTGAAGTATCAGGAGTATGGCAAGACGATTCTGGCCGGTGTGAACTACAAGTTCTAATCCGGACCGGGTGTGTGGCCCCCGTCAGCGCAAGCTGGCGGGGGCTTCTTTTTGGCTGAACGTTGGGTGTCACCCTGCAATCGCGGCCATGGTATGGCCAGCGGTGACTCGGTCGCGCTACATCCGGCGCAATGATCTGCGGTATCGTGCGTTACAGGCTGACCGAGTGGTTAGGGTGGCGAACCGCATGCGTACGATTACGCTGCGCTAATCGTCCCTACCCGAATAGCGTTACATTCGGCGCCATGGTCTGCGCGATTTTGCTGACGCGGTGACGACGGTAGCGATCCGCAAGCGTTCGATTGTGCTGCGCTAGCCTTGCCCACCTGAACTGGTTGGTAAATATTGTCTAAGGATGCTCTGATTAAGTCTGAAATCAAAATGAACTTGTCACCCCGGCGAAAGCCGGGGTCCACTTTTGCCGGTGAAAATGGATACTGGCTTTCGCCGGTATGACAGCCTCCTGACTTGATCAGGGTTTCCCTAAGTCGTCACTTTACGTTTCATCCATCATTTCCGCGCAAGCGGCAATCTCATCGGTTTCCTTGATGGATAGGTTTGTTTTGCGCGTCGGCTGTTTCTGAATGTGGCGTCACGTCAAAGCGCTGACGGCCAACAGAAATACAAAGCCCTGCAGAATGTCGTTTGGGTTATCAGCCCGTAGTGCAGTGGCGGGGCGCGGCGGCAAGCCGAAGCCTCCTCAGGCGGTGCAGGCACACGATGTTTGACGCAATCGCGTGCAGCGTCAGCGACGTGAGAAAACCGGCACTTCAATGCGCCGCTTCTTGCCGAAACTGTGGCAATGAATTGATGACTGGCGCTGCCTGTCGGCGGGTATGCCAGACCACCACCGGTATCGTCAGCATGGTGCTGGCAACGGCCATCATCAGCAGCGCGGTGAACGTTTCGCTGCTGATGATCTGACGGTCGAGCAGGATGTTGGCGAAGATGATCATGATCAGCGCCTTGGTTTGCAGCAGCCAGCCAATGATGGTGGCATCGCCTTTGGGCCAGCCGAGCACGCGGCCGGCAAGATGCACGCCGGCGAGTTTGCCGCCGACGCTGGCGGCGAGCAGCAGTGCCGCACCGCCGAATACCAGCCAGCCGCCCATGGTCCAGTTGGTCCGCAGGCCGGTACTGAGGAAGAACACCGGCATCACCACCAGCAGCAGATGATGTCGCAGCATGTCCATGCGCTCCTGATTGAACCAGCGGTGATCGAGCACGGCGCCGGACAGGAAGGCGCCGACCATGTAATGCAGGCCGGCCCAGTCGGCGGCAAAGCCGCACAATGCGAGCCAGATCAGGGCGACATACCAGCGATCGCTTTCCGGTAATTTCGGGAAGCCTCTGCGAACCAGCAAGGTGGCAGCGGAGAAACCAATCAGGAAAATGCCCTGACGACCAAGGCGATCCCAATCCATCAGGATCACCGCCAGCACCGCCCAGATGGCGATGTCATCGACACTGGCGTAACGCAGCACCCGTTGCCCCAGCGGCTGGCGCAGGATGGCAAGTTTTTCCATCAGCAAGATCAGGATCGGCAGCGCGGTGACTGCGCAGGCCATGCCGATGCCGGTAATGAACTGCCAGGTTTGCCCCTTGGCACCCAGCCAGCTGCTGCTTTGCCCGAGCAGCACCACTGCCGCGAGTGCGCCACACAGCAGCGGCACACCAAGCGCAAGGCCAGCAGTGATGCTGCTTTCGCGGCGGTTTTTCCAGGCCTGGCCTAGGTCGAGCTCGATGCCGGCAATCCAGACGAACAACATGACCGCCCACGCCGCGATGCCGTTAAGGGCGCCGACCACCGCTGGATTGAAGACAAACTGATAATACTCGGGAAAGATCGCGCCAAGTACGCCGGGGCCGAGCAGGATGCCGGTAATGATTTGCACCACGACCAATGGTGCATAGAAATCCGTGCGGCCCACCCGCCAGATCAGGTATGGCACGCTGAGGATGACCGTCATCGCAATCAGCAGAATCTCGATAGTGCTCATGGTGCAGAATTCTTGTTATGGTCCCTGCGGCACAATAGCGCCGCTAACGGAAATGGTGCACGGACCTGTATTTGAATACGAATGCATAAAGCTGTTCGCACCAGTGTGAGGCGGCCTACCATCGGCTCCACGAACAAGCCAGCGCCGCTGAGGCAGCAATACAGCCCTGGCCGGCAAAATGACAACAGAAGATGTCGCTGCCCATGAGGCAGCCTTTCGGGAGGGATGTAATGACCGCGAAGCCGAGACTGTCGTTCTGGCAGATTTGGAATATGTGCTTCGGCTTTCTGGGCATTCAGTTCGGTTTTGCATTGCAAAACGCCAACGTCAGTCGAATTTTCCAGACCCTTGGTGCCGATATTTCCGATATTCCGGCGCTCTGGATTGCCGCGCCGCTGACCGGTCTCATCGTGCAGCCGATTGTCGGTTACTTCTCCGATCGCACCTGGACCCGGCTGGGCCGCCGGCGTCCGTATTTTCTCTATGGCGCCTTGGTGACCACCGCCGCACTGCTGTTCATGCCAAATTCGCCGACGCTGTGGATAGCTGCCGGCCTGCTCTGGATCATGGATGCGTCGATCAACGTGTCGATGGAGCCGTTCCGCGCGTTTGTCGGAGACCAGTTGCCGCCTGAGCAGCGCCCGACGGGCTATGCCATGCAGAGCTTTTTCATCGGTATCGGTGCCGTGGTAGCCAGTCTGTTGCCGTGGATGCTGGCGAAAATCGGTGTCGCCAATACCGCCGAGCCCGGGGTGATTCCGGATACGGTCAAATATGCCTTTTACGCCGGTGGTGTGGTGCTGCTTGCTGCAGTTGGCTGGACCGTGCTGCGCAGCAAGGAATATCCGCCGGACCAACTGGCCACTTTCAGCGACGCGCATCCGGCACGGGCCTCGGTACTGGCGCACGACAAGGCACAGCGGCAGGGTTTGGTCTGGCTGCTCGCCGGTCTCATCGGCAGCGCGATCGTCTACATCACCGGCGAAGACAAGCAGCTCTATCTGCTGACCGCGGGCATCGGCGTTTATGGTTTGCTGTTGCTCATCATCAGCCGCGGTGACAAGCCGTCGATGGTGCGCACCATTCTTGCCGACATGCAGCAGATGCCGGACACCATGCGCCAGCTGGCGGTGGTGCAGTTCTTCTCGTGGTTCGCGTTGTTCGCGATGTGGATCTACACCACCTCGGCAGTGACCGAGGTCCATTTTGGCAGCAGCGATACGGCATCGGCGGCGTACAACGATGGCGCCAACTGGGTCGGTGTGCTGTTCGCGGCCTACAACGGTTTTGCGGCGCTGGCAGCGATGGTGATCCCGCTGGTCGTGCGGTTGGCCGGTTTGCGTGTCAGCCATTTGATCAATGTCTGGCTCGGTGCCGCGGGACTGCTGTCGTTTGCGCTGATTCGTGATCCGGACTGGCTGCTGCTGTCGATGGTGGGTGTTGGTTTTGCCTGGGCCTCGATCCTGTCGTTGCCGTACGCACTGTTGTCGAACAGTCTGCCGGCCGAGAAGATGGGCATTTACATGGGCATCTTCAATTTCTTCATTGTGATTCCACAGCTGCTGGCGGCCAGCGTGCTCGGCTTCCTGCTGAAAACTTTTTTTGCTGGTCAGCCGCTGTTCGCACTCATCATCGGTGGCGTCAGTCTGATTGTGTCCGGCCTGTGCGTGCTGCGGGTGCGTGAGCTTGGCGCCGCGCCGGACGGTGAGCCCGTGCTGGCGAAATAAGTACTGGCCAAGCCTTGCCAAAATACGTTCTGGCGCAACAAGCAAACGGAGCGTAGCTGGTCCCGGGGCTCTCGCCGTGTTGACCAATTCGCACAAACTGGGTCCGTTATTTGATGTCTGTATGCAGGAAGCCGTTCATGAAGCTGTCGTACTCTCCGCGTGTGTTGTCGTTGGCGTTGTCGCTGTCTTTGCTCGGGCTGGTCAGTTGTGACAACGGCACACCGCCTGCTGAATCCGTAGCAATCGAATCTGCCCCGACAACCGCAAGTGAATCGTTTTACGGCACACTGGAGCCGTTTGCCAGTGAGGCCGTTTACTTCGTTGTCACCGATCGTTTTGTCAACGGCGACACCGGTAACGATCAGCGCGAGCAGGGTGGGGCATGGCGCACCTTTGATCGGCCGGTGCCGGGTGCCCCTGCTGGCGAGAGCGACAATATCGGCTATCTCGGCGGCGACTTCAAAGGCGTGGTCAACAATCTCGACTACATCCGTGACATGGGGTTCTCGGCGATCTGGATCACGCCGATTGTCGACAATCCGGATGCGGCGTTTTCCGGCGGCAAGCCGGTGAGTTGGGGCAGTTTCTGGACCGATCAGGGCAAGACCGGTTATCACGGTTACTGGGGCGTGAATTTCTACAAACTGGACGAGCATCTGCCGAGTCCCGGACTCGATTTCGCCGGATTCACGGCGGCCGTGCACGACAAGGGCATGAAAGTCGTGCTCGACATTGTCGGTAACCACGGCGCGCCGGCGTATACGATGCCGGTGGCGCAAGCCGAGTTTGGCAAGGTTTACGGCAAGGATGGCGAACTGCTCGCCGACCACGGCAATCTGCCGCCGGCGCAGCTCGATCACAACAACCCCTTGCATCGCTTTTTCAACAAGCAACCGGGCATTGCCGAGCTGTCCGATTTCAATGAAAACAATCCGGCCGTACTGGATTATCTGGTCGGCGCATACAGCCAGTGGCTGGAGCAGGGCGCGGATGCGTTTCGCATCGATACCATTGGCTGGATGCCGCATAGCTTCTGGAAAGCCTTTGCTGACCGCATCCGCGCGAAGAAACCCGGCATGTTCATGTTCGGCGAAGATTTTCGCTGGAAAGCCGAGGAAATTGCGCCGCACACCTGGCCGCAGCATGGCGGCATCAGTGTGCTCGATTTTCCGCACAAGGCGTCACTCGCCAAGGTATTTGAGTCAGGCGACAGTGATTTTGCGCTGCTGAACGAGTCGCTGTTTCTGGAGCAGGGACCGTACCAGAATCCGTACGATTTGATGACGTTCTACGACAACCACGACATGCCGAGGATGAACGCCAGTGATGAGGGTTTTATCGATGCCCATAACTGGCTGTTCACCGCGCGCGGCATTCCGGTGATTTATTACGGTTCGGAAGTGGGTTTCATGCGTGGCAAGGCTGAGCATGCCGGTAACCGCAACTACTTCGGTCAGGACCGAGTTGCCGAAGCCAGCCAACACCCGATATTCCAGAACCTGCAGCGTATCGCCAAGGTGCGGGCCGCATCACCGGCCTTGCAGCGCGGCTTGCAGGTCAATCTTGAACTGGCCGGCGATCGGGCGGCGTTTTACCGGGTTTATCAGCACGCAGGTCAGCATGACATTGCGCTGGTGTTGCTGAACAAGGGCGACGAGGCGAGCGATTTTGACATTCGCCAATGGCTCGAAGCCGGCGTCTGGCAACCGGCACTGGGTGGCGAGCCGATCACCGTTGCTGCGGGCGGTAGTCTGAAGGCTTCCGTGCCCGCACACGGCGTGCAGGTGTTTCGACTGCAACAGCCGGTTACGCGAGCCGATTTGCAGCAGCGTTTGCGCGAGCTGATGGCGGTGATTGATCGGCCGGTGACCACTACTGCCGCAAACTAAGGAAGCTCTGATTAAGTCAGGAGGTTGTCATACCGGCGAAAGCCGGTATCCATTTTCACCGGAAAAAATGGACCCCGGCGTTCGCCGGGGTGACAAGTGCACTTTTATTTCAGCCTTAATCAGAGCATCCCTAATCTGTGGTGGCCGTCCTTTGAGCGCTCCGTCATTCCGGCGAAGGCCGGAATCCATTTTCGCCGTTTGCCTGACTTTACTGGCCGCGACCTTCGCGCTTGAACACGGAAAATGGACCCCGGCTTGCGACCCACAGGGATGTGGGGAGTGCCAGCTGACGTCTGGAACGCCACTGGCCGCCGGGGTGACAGATCGGGTGACGGCCTTTTCTCGCTGAAGGCAATGAACCGCGCTCAGGATTTGGCTGGCGTTGGCAGTGCCGGTTTGGCGCCGCAAGAGCGCCGGACGACCAACTGCGCCGGAAACTTGATGTTCTCGACCGGTTGATTGTGGATTTGCTTCAGCAGGGTATCGACCAGCAGTTCGCCGGCGCGTTTGGTGTCCTGCAATACGCTGGTCAGTGGCGGATTGGTGAAGGTCGCCAGCGGAATATCATCAAAACCGGCGACGGCGATATCGTCCGGCACTTTGAATCCTTTCTCGCCGAGGGCGCGCATCGCGCCGATGGCAATCAGGTCACTGGCGGCAAAGACCGCATCAAAGCGGACATCCCGTTCAAGCAAGCGGCAGACGGCATCATAGCCTTGCTGTTCTGAGGTAATGGCATCCACTTGCAGGCGCGCATCAACGCGCAGGCCTGCGGCGGTCAGCGCGTCGGTATAGCCGCGGTAGCGGTCGAAGAACTCGGGACAGGTTTGATCGGCGCCGCCGAGAAACGCGATGTGGCGCCGGCCTTGCCGAATCAGATGAGCCGTGCAGTCGCGACCGCCCTGGACATTGTCGCAACCGATCGAAACCCCGAGCTGATCTTCCAGCACTGCGCCCCAGCGGACAAAGTGCGTGCCTTGCTCGATCAGCTTTTCCAGCGTGCTGCGGTAATCCATGTAGTCGCCATAGCCGAGCAGAATCAAACCGTCGGCACGTTTGCTGTCTTCATAATCGGCATGCCAATCGGTCGAGAGCTGCTGGAATGACACCAGCAGATCGTAATTGCGCCGGGCGCAGGCGCGGGTGATGGAACCGAGCATGGAAAGAAAGAACGGGTTGATGTTCGAATCGTCAGGGGTCGGATCTTCGAACAGCAGCAGCGCCAGCGTGCCGCTCTGCTGTGAGCGCAAGCTGGATGCGTTCTTGTCGACCTTGTAATTCAGCTCGCGGGCGATTTCGAGTATGCGTTGACGGGTTTCTTCGCTGACCAGTGGGCTGCCGCGCAGCGCACGTGAAACCGTCGGCTGTGATACGCCAGCCCGGTAGGCGATATCGAATGAGGTGGCTTTACGCTTGGTTCCCAAGACAACAACTCCGCGCAGAACGCTGCGTAATATACCGACTGTCGCAGCAATGCGATCACTGTGCTTGAAATTGTGCCGAGCCGCTGACCAATCCGCCGGTATGGCCCGTTGGCTGCCTGCCACGCGGCGGTGTTGTCGTTCCCCCATACAGTGAGGCTTGCGTAAGTCTTGAAATGTTATAATATAACAGTTGCGGACCGGTACTCTCCGTCCGGGTCGTTCTGTTCTGTAGTCAAACCTCCATTGTCAGCCGGCACCTGATGGTCGTTTTCGGGGCCGGCTTTTTTAAGAAAATCAGAGGGTTAACATGCCAGCTCCGCTGCCCGTCACCGTTCTTTCCGGCTTTCTGGGGGCCGGCAAGACCACCGTCCTCAATCACATTCTGGCCAATCGCGCCGGCCTGCGCGTTGCCGTCATCGTCAATGACATGAGTGAGGTCAATATCGACGCGGCGCTGGTTGCCAACGCCGGCAAGCTGTCGCGAACCGAAGAAAAACTGGTGGAATTCAGCAACGGCTGCATCTGCTGCACGCTGCGCGATGATTTGTTGCGGGAGGTGACGGCATTGGCGAAGGCCGGCCGTTTCGATCATCTGGTCATCGAATCGACCGGCATTTCCGAGCCGATGCCGGTGGCGGCGACCTTTGCCGTTCGCGATGAGAACGGCTTCTCGTTGTCTGACATCGCCCGCTTGCAGTCCATGATCACGGTGGTCGATGCCAAGCATCTGCTTGCCGATTACTGCTCAACTGATTTTCTGCATCAGCGTGGCGAAAGCCTGGGTGAGGACGATGATCGCAACGTCGTCGATCTGTTGACCGAGCAGATCGAGTTTGCCGACACCATCATCGTCAACAAGGTGGCTGATGTCGACGCCGAGACACTGCACGATGTGCGGTCGCTGATCACGGCCTTGAATCCCGTGGCCGAGCGCATCGAGACCAGTCATGGCCGGGTCGATGTGATGCGTTTGCTCAGCAGCGCGCGTTTTGATCTGGCCGCCGCCGAGCGCAATCCTCGCTGGGCTCGCGAGCTTGCCGGCCTGCACATGCCGGAAACCGAAGCGTATGGCATCAGCAGTTTTGTCTATCGCGCCACGATGCCGTTTCATCCGCAGCGGTTGTATCGCCTGTTTCAATCGGAGTGGCCGCAGGTGTTGCGTTCGAAAGGTTGGTTCTGGTTGGCCAGCCGGCCCGATTTCATCGGCCAGATGTCGCAAGCTGGCGCCAGCATTGTGCACGGTGCGGCGGGACTCTGGCGGGCCAGTGCCAACGCCGGGACGCCGTCAGCGGAGCTATCGACGCCGCTGCGCTCCGACTGGGACCCGCAGTTTGGTGATCGGCGTCAGGAGTTGGTTTTCATCGGCATTGATCTGGATGAGGCGGCGATTCGCGCGCAACTTGATGCGTGCCTGCTGACTGAGGCCGAACTTGCGCTCGGACCGCTGGCGTGGCAACGGCTGCCTGATCCGTTTCCGCGTTGGGCAGTGCTGGCGGATGAAGATGCACTGTCAGCGCAGCCGGTAGCGGTGGCCTGATCTGATGACACCGGTATCCGAGCGGGCAACAGCAACCCACATGGTAACGACGCCAGCAGATTTCGAATCACGGCCCAGCCGCGAGCAGGCCGAACAGGCGGTACGGACGCTGATTCGCTGGGCGGGTGACGATCCGGCGCGGGAAGGGCTGCAGCAAACGCCGTCGCGTGTCGTTCGCGCGTTCGAGGAATTTTTTGCCGGTTACGGCTGTGATGCGCGGGCAGTGCTGGCGCCCACATTCTCGGAAACGGGCGCGTATGACGACATCATCTGTCTGCGCCGGATCCGGGTGCAGTCGCACTGTGAGCACCATATGGTGCCGCTGCTGGGCGTCGCCCATGTCGCGTATTGGCCGGGACAACGTGTGGTTGGCATCAGCAAGCTGGCGCGCCTGGTGGATGTACTGGCCCGGCGTCTGCAAATTCAGGAAAAGCTGACTGCAGAAATCGCCGATGCCATCGAGGATGTGCTGGCGCCAAAAGGTGTCGCCGTGGTGATCGAGGCGCGACATCAGTGCATGACAACGCGCGGCATCCGTGATCCGGATGTCGTGTTGACCACGCGCGCGTTGCGCGGGCTGTTCCATGAAGATCTCCAGAAGCAACAACAGGTGATGGCGTTGTTGCTGGCCCAAGGCAGCAGCGATGGCTGAGCTTGGCGTTTCAGGTCTGTTGCTGCTGTTCTTGCTGGGCCTGCGTCACGGTCTTGATCCGGATCATCTGGCGCTGATTGATGGCATGACCTTGCAGGTACAAGCAAAGCGTCCGGCGCTTGCGCCATGGGTGGGCTTCTGGTTCGCCCTCGGCCACGGGGTAGTGGTGACCGTCATGGCAATGTTGGTCAGCGCAGGTGTGCCCCAACTCGAGCTGCCAGAAGCACTGCAGGCCGGCGCGGAGTGGCTGCCCGTGGTGCTGCTGTTTGTTGTCGGCACCAGCAATCTGCTTGCCTTGCGCCGTCACCGTTTGACGATGCCACGGAGTTGGCGCGAATGGTTACTGCCGCGGGCATGGCGCGGTGCGAGTCATCCGCTCGGTATTTTTCTTGTCGGTGTCTTTTTTGCCACCATATTCGAAACGCTGACACAGGCCGCAACCTGGGGCTATGTCGCGACCTTGCAAGGCGGTGTCAGCACCGCATGGTTGATGGGCGCGGTGTTCACCCTCGGCATGTTGCTCACCGATACGCTGGACTCCCGCTTGGTCACGCGACTGGTGCACAACGCCACGCCCGCGTTGGCATTGGCAAGGCGACGATTGCTGTGTGCTGCCGTGGCGGTACTGGCTTACACGATGGTGCTGTACAGCATCATCAGTCACTTCTTTCCGGTGCTGACCCTACATGATCATGTGTACAGCGCGATCGGGTTGTTGCTGTTTGCCGGCTCGTTGCTCTGGTGGGGGCTTCAACGCCGCGCTGGCCCTCACTCAGCGGCAGAGATCGTCAACTGAGATGTCATGTCAGCCACGAACATGTCCGATATGTGGCGAAGCGCCGGTGGGTCCGAACTCGCTCAGTGCTGATGACCGGATGTATGGTCACTGTCGTGATGATGGCCATGGTGATGATCATGATGCTGGTCATCATCATGATCGTGGTGCGGTCGATGCCGGTGGATCAGCACATGCAGCAGTGCGCCGGCAAGAAAGGCTTGCAAACCAGCAGCCACAGCCTGACTCATGGCCGGTAGTACTTGCTGGGTCAGCAGGTAGCCGGCAACCGTGGCCAGCCCCATGCAGGCCAGTGTGACTGCCGCCAGCCCAAATCCCAACGCGTGCCGGACCAACCACCAGATGGCGAGGCCGAGCGGCAACTGGTGCAGCACCACGGCGGCAGCGAGCCAGTGATCCGCCCCGGCTGCCGCCAGCGTCGCGCCATCCATCACCGAGTGCACGGCGAGTGCCAAGGCGCCGAGCACGGCGGTCAGGGAGTGGGTCGGCAAAGCCAGGCGGGAAAAGGCTTGTTCGATCAGACTGGGCATGGCCATGGCGACCAAGCCAAGCAGCGGACCGACCCAGCCAATGTGTTCATAGCCTTCGACGAATACCTCCACCAAGACGATCAGCACAATGACGCTGACCAGCAAGCGGTCGAGCACATCGTGCAGCCGCCGCCAACGGTGCAGCAAGCCGTACAGCCACGGCGCCAGGCCGAGCGAAACGAGGCTGATGAGCAGGGCGGTCATGGTGGTGGGGAGTCAGTAAAAGGGGCCGGCATTCTACCGGTTTTCGACCGGCCGTGTTGGCGACCGAAGGCGGCGCTTGCCTTCAGTCGCCAGTTTCTGCGGTCAGTTGGTCCAGCGTTTCATCCAGTCGAATACCGCGTTGTGCCACTGCACGCTGTTCTGCGGTTTCAGGATCCAGTGGTTTTCATCCGGGAACACCAGGAGCTCGCTCGGAATACCGCGGCGCTGCAAGGCGGTGAAGGCAGCAATGCCCTGACCATAAGGCACCCGGAAATCCTTCAGGCCGTGAATGACTAGCATCGGCGTTTTCCAGTTGTTCACGTGATGAATCGGGTTGTGCTTTTCATAAGCCTCGGGTTTGGCGTACTGCGGGCCACCGTTTTCCCATTCGGTGAACCAGAGTTCTTCGGTGGTGTAGGCCATGGCGCGGGTATCGAAAATGCCGGCGTGATTGACGATGCAGCGGAAGCCGTCGCTCCATTGACCGGCGATCCAGTTCATCATGTAACCGCCGTAGGAGGCGCCGAGCGCGCAGGCACGATTGCCGTCGAGGAAATCGTATTGACCGAGCGCATGGGCAAGGCCTTTCTGCAGATCTTCCAGCGGCGCGCCGCCCCAGTCACCGCTGATCGAGTCGGTGAAGGCCTGACCGTAGCCGGTCGAGCCGTGGAAATCGATCATGATCGCCGCGTAGCCCTGGCCGGCATAAACCTGCGGGTTCCAGCGGTAATGGAAATGATCGCCAAAGCTGCCTTGCGGGCCGCCGTGAACCAGAAACGCGATCGGATATTTCTTGCCCGGCTGGTAATTGGCCGGTTTGATCAGATAGCCGTAAACGGTTTCGTCCTTGGCGCCCTTGAAGCTGAACTGCTCGTAATCGCCGAACTGGATTTTTGCCAGCTTGTCGGCGTTGAACGCCGTCAGCTGACTGGTTTTGCCGCCACCGGCGCTGATCTTGAACAGTTCGGCCGGCAGCTTCAGGTTGTCGTAGGCATAGACAATGTCTTTGCCGGCCAGATCAAAACCACCGACAAAGCCTTTGCTGACCAGGCGGGTCCATTTGCCGCTGCCGACATTGACCGAGAACAGCGTGTGCTGGCCGGTGTCATCACCCGTGCCAAACAGGGTCTTGCTGTCGGCGCTCCATTTCAACGAACCGAGCGAGCGATCAAAACCTTCGCTCAGGTTGCGCACGGCGCCGGTTTTGCGATCGCGCAGCATGACGCTGAGTTTGTCGGCCTCAAAACCCGGCCGCGCCATCGCGAGCCAGGCCAGATAACGGCCATCCGGTGATACCGTCGGCTGGCTGTCGACGGCCATGTTGGTTGGCGTCAGGTTTTTCAGTTCGCCGCCGGTCGCGGCCACTTCGTAGATATCGTGATTGGTCGACCAGCTTTCCGAAATGCCTTTGACCCGGGCCTGGAAATACACCGTCTTGCCATCCGGGCTGAAGCCGAATTCTTCGTCGCCGCCGTACGGTTTCGACGGCACGTCGGCATCGAGTTTCGACAACAGGATCGGGGCGTTGGCGGTCTTGTTAGCGTCCAGCGTATCGATGAAAAGTTGGGCGATATGGCCGTCTTTCCAGGTGTCCCAATGGCGGACAAACAAGCGCTCGTGTTTCTGGCCACTGCCTTGCTTGCTCTGTTTTTCCCGCTCGGCCGTGCAGGCGAGCGTGCCGCAATCGGCAAACACTTCGAAGCTGATCAGTACGCTGGCGTCATTCGGCGCCAGCTTGTAGGCATTGATGTCGAGTGGATAGTTCGACACCTGTTCGGCTTCGCCACCGGCCAGCGCGATGCGCCACAGCTGGCTGCTGCCACTGCGTGATGACAGGAAATAAATGTGCTTGCCGTCGGCCGACCACTGCGGGCTGGAATCCGCGGCATCATGACTGGTCAGCCGACGCGGTGTGTCATTGCCGTTGACGGCTTTCAGCCACAGATCGGTTTTGCTTTTGTTGGCCGTGACATCCGGTGTGCTGACACTGAACACGACGTACTTGCCATCCGGTGAGGCAACCGGTGCGCCGACCCGGTGCAGGCTCAGCATGTGTTCGACGCGGAATGGGCTCTTGGCGGTATCGGCGCCGCTGGCTGGCATCGCCAAGGTGCCGAGCAGCGCCAGCATGACGGGCGTGAACAACGTGTTCATGGAGTCTCCTTGTGGGCAAACGAAGGCTTTTGCTGACATTGCTGGCAGCGTCCGCGAACTTCGACGATTTGTTGTAGTGGCAGGAAATGTTGGGCCTGTGCTGCCTGTTTCAGTTCGGCCGTCAATGCGGGTAATGCCAGTTCCTGAACCAGTCCGCAGTCAGCGCAAATCAGCAGCTGAAAGGCATGGTTCGCATCGGGATGGGGGCAGCCGACGAAGGCGTTCAGCGATTCGATGCGGTGCACGAGGCCGAGGCCGAGCAGGAAGTCCAGTGCCCGGTAGGCGGTCGGTGGTTTGGCGCCGGGCTCTTCTTTCTGCAGCTCCGCCAGGATGTCGTAGGCCTTGATGGCCTTGTGTGAACGCCAGATGATTTCCAGCACCCGGCGCCGGGTTGGCGTCAGCCGTTCGCCGCGTGCCAGGCAGATGGCTTCAGCGGCTTGCATGGCGTGTTGCTGACAATGCTGGTGGTCGTGCTCGCTCACGTGGACACCGGGGCGCTCGGGCAGGCGGCCATGCTAGGACTTTGGCCCGGACATCGCAATGCTGCGGCGACCGCGCGGGCCGGCATGGCAGCTGTCGCTGCGGTACAATGCCTGGTTGATTCACTTCTTGTTTCCGGACCGCCATGGCCACGCTGTTTGTTGACCAACTGACCGTTATTGATTGCTCGGTACTTGACCCGGATGCCGGTCTGGTGGGCGAGAGCTGGATCGTCGATATCGAGCTGACCGGCCCGCTCGACGGGCAGGGCATGGTGCTGGATTTCAGCGCGGTCAAAAAGCAGATCAAGCACGCCATCGATGCGCTGGTCGATCACCGCCTGCTGGTGCCGCTGCGCCATGCCGGTCTGCATGTCGCCGAAAAAGGCGAGCGGCTGGAGCTCAGTTTCCGCGACAACGCCGGCCAACTCTGGCAGCACGGTTCGCCGCTGTTTGCGGTCTGCGGCATTCCGGTCAAGGCCATTACGCCAGACACCCTGGCGCCGTGGCTGCAGCAGCAGGTGCAGGCTCGGCTGGCCGCCGGCATGCAGTTGCAATTGCGCTTGCGCGCCGAGCCGATTGACGGCGCCCATTACCGTTACAGTCACGGCCTGCAGCAGCACGACGGCGCCTGTCAGCGCATTGCCCACGGTCACCGTTCGCGCATCGAAATCGAGATTGACGGTCAGCGTTCGACGGAATGGGAACAACGCTGGGCCGGGCGGTTTCATGACATCTATCTGGTGACCCGTTCGCACATTGTCGGCGAGTCGCAGGAAGGCGATACGGCGATGCTGGATCTGCATTACCGCTCGCGCGAAGGCGAATACAGCCTGCGCTTGCCGAAAGCGCGTTGCCACCTGTTCGACGGCGAATCGACCGTCGAACAGATTGCGGCTTATCTTGCCCGGCAGACGCAACAGGAACTCGGTCGTGGCAGCGTCCGCGTGCGCGCGTTCGAAGGCGTGCAGAAAGGCGCGCTGGCGCAGGCCTGAACGTGCGTGAGACTGACATGAACGCGAATGCGCGGCCAAAACGAAACCGGCCCCTGTGGCGCCGTTTGTGGGACTGGCTCAAGCATTGGTTTGATGTGGTAGTGACCGGTGTGATGCTGCTGCTGATTCAGCTTTATCGCTGGATTCTGAGTCCGTTCATTGGCGGCCAATGCCGCTTTTACCCGACCTGCTCCATTTACGCGCGCGAGGCGATCAAGCTGCACGGACCTTGGCGCGGAAGCGTGCTGGCAGCAAAGCGACTGGGCCGCTGCCATCCGCTGCATCCGGGCGGCAACGATCCGGTGCCGCCGAAGTAACCGTGACCAAGAAATTCGCTTCTTGCGGGAGCGGACTTGCCCGCGATGGGGTCTGTCGAAATCGTGGGCAATCGCGGGCAAGCCCGCTCCCACAGAAACACGCTTTAGCGCGTCAGCTTGCGAATGCGCATGTCGCCTTGCAACTTGCCTTGTTCGAACTGCTGAATTCGCACCGGAATGAAATCCAGTGACGGTGCCAGCCAGCTGATGGTTTGCCGATCATCATCGGCATCGCGGATGCGTTCAACCCGTATGGTGGCCAGTTTGCCGAGCGCAGTCCCCAGCGTTTCTTCCTTGGTTACCTTGTAGCGGTAGTCGCGAACCCGGCCGTGTTTGCTGACGGCATAGTGCAGCTCGCGCTTGCCGGCACGCAGGTCCAGTTGCAGTGCCAGCAAATGACTTTGCAGATCCTGAGTGTCGCCCAGCAGCGCGGTGGACCAGCTTTTCTTGCCGCGGGTGCCACGGTCAGTCTGTGTTTGCCAATCGAACTGTTGCTGGACGCGCTCGGTTTTGCCTGGCCGCTGGCGTTCCTTGCTGAACGCCAGCGGCTTCGGCCGTTCGTTGTGCCAGACAAAGCGGCTCTGCTCGTGGTCGGAAAAGCTCATCAGATAGAGACTGGCCTCCGAGCGGGTTTCAAATTGCCACTCGCCGTTGGCCAGCGCGCTCAGCTGCAGCACGGATTCACCGACGTTGTCATCGTCGTAGTAGAGATCGTATTCGGCCTTGAATGGCGCGATCGGTGTTTGGGCATGGACGCTGGTGACAAGGAGCAGTGGCAGTGCGAGCGAGGAAAGCCAGTGCCACAGCGGTCGTTTCATTGCAGACAGGCTCATCGCAGACTGAGTCATAGCAGTACCGGGTTCGTCAAAGGTTTGCCATCCAGTATGGCCTGACCTTGTTGATAATGCAGGCGGCCGCCGGCATACCAGGCTATGACCTCAGGATACAGCCGGTGTTCCAAGGGATGCACGCGCTGGGCGAGCGTGGCGGCGTCATCACCTGGCAATACCGGGCAGCGACCTTGTGCGATCAGCGGGCCGCCGTCGAGATCGGCGGTGACGAAATGAATGGTGCAGCCGTGCTCGGCATCACCGGCTTCCAGCGCCCGCTGGTGGGTATGCAGGCCGGGATATTTCGGCAGCAGTGACGGATGGATGTTGAGCATGCGGCCGGCGTAGGCGTTGACCAGATCGGCGCTCAGGATGCGCATGAAGCCGGCCAGCACAACGAGATCGGCATCGAACTGCTGCATCGTTTGCAGCAGCGCCGCATCAAATTCGGCGCGCGAGGCAAACGTCTTGTGATCGACCACGGCGGTGGCAATGCCGGCGCGTTTGGCGCGTTCCAGACCAAATGCGCTCGGCACATTGCTGATCACGCCAACGATCTCGGCGCCGAACGTCTTGTCCGCGCAGGCGTCGATGATGGCTTGCAAATTGGAGCCGTTGCCGGAAATCAGAACGAGCAGCTTGCAGGTCATGGCAGAACGCAAAGGGCAAAAGGGGCGGGTAGTGTGCAACGCTGCAATGCAGTGTTGAAATGAATTATGGGCCGACGCCAGAACGTGCGCCGGCCCATGAAACGATTACACCAACTCGACGAACGGTTCGTCGTGGTTGCCGGTGCTGGCGATATGGCCGATCTGATGCACGGTTTCGCCCATGCTGCGCAGCAGGCTGGTGGCGGTATCAACTGCATCGGCCGGCAGCGCGATGACCATGCCGATGCCGCAGTTGAAGGTGCGGTACATTTCGCGGTGTTCGACGCCGCCGTTTTCCTGCAGCCACTTGAAGACCGGCGGCAAATCCCAGGCCTTGATCACGGCCTTGGTGCCGTTCGGCAGTACGCGCGGCACGTTTTCGGTGACGCCGCCGCCGGTGATGTGGGCGAGTGCGTGCACATCGACTTGCTTCATCAGCGACAGCACGGTCTTGACGTAAATGCGGGTCGGTTCCATCAGCGCGTCGGCCAGCGTGCGCTCGCCGACTTTCTGATTCAGATCCGCCTTGCTGACTTCGATGATTTTGCGGATCAGCGAGTAGCCGTTCGAGTGCGGGCCGCTCGACGCCAAACCGAGCAGCACGTCGCCAACGCGGACGGCGCTGCCATCGATCATTTTCGATTTTTCGACGATGCCGACCGCGAAGCCGGCCAGATCGTAATCGCCGGCGTGGTACATGCCTGGCATCTCGGCGGTTTCGCCGCCGACCAGCGCGCAACCGGCGAGCTCACAGCCCTTGCCGATACCGCCGACGACCGACGCCGCGACATCGACGTCGAGCTTGCCGGTGGCGTAGTAGTCGAGGAAGAAGAACGGCTCGGCGCCCTGCACGACGATGTCGTTGACGCACATCGCGACCAGATCGATGCCGACGGTGTCATGCCGCTTCAGATCAATGGCCAGACGCAGCTTGGTGCCGACGCCATCGGTGCCGGACACCAGCACCGGCTCCTTGTAACCGGTTGGCAGCGCGACCAGCGAGCCAAAGCCGCCCAGACCTGCCAGCACTTCCGGCCGCCGGGTGCGCTGGGCCACGGATTTGATCCGTTCGACCAGGGCATCGCCTGCTTCGATATCGACACCGGCATCTTTATAGGACAAAGAAGGCTTGTTCAGATTGGTCATGAGGCTACCCTGGGTTCCTGTGCCGAAATGGCGCAAGCGGAATGGCACAAATAAGGGGCGCAGATTCTACCGGTTCGGGGCGCGGCTGTCATGAAATGGCGGCGCAATCGCGCATCGGTTTCGGCGAGCTTTGGGCCGCGCATCAAGGCGCTTACCCGTCGCTGTGGCCGCCGCTTGGCCCCGTATCGGTCAGCGGGTTTCCGGCGGGCAGTCCAGGCCTCGGGCCAACTGCCCGGCGAGCCGCACCAACCGATCCGCCTCGGCGACCGTGGCCAGGTGTTCGCGGCTGGTCGAGCCGATTCGGCAGTGACCGGGTAGCGCTGCCATGTACTCGCTGCTCAACTGGCGCCATTGTTCCAGCCTGGTTTTCTCGGCCGGCCCGGTCGCGGCATCGATGGCTGTGCGTTCGAATTCGGTGTCATAGCTCCAGACCGGCAGCGTCGCCGGCCAGGTGATGGCGGCTGCGTCGATGACATCCTGGTCATAACGAGCGATGGCGGCAAAGCGCATCAGAATCCGCGCCCGGTTGCGCCGCTCACGGGCGACGGCGTCGTAAAACGGCCAGTCCATCTGGTCGGCCACGGCGGCCGGCAGAATCGTCTGCAGGTGTTCGCGCTCCTTCAGATAAAAGCCCTCGGCGCGGGCGTCGTAATGGCCGGCGTTGACGTAATCAGCCAGCTTTTCGCCCTGCTGGAACGGCCCGGCCTGCTCGGCGTAGAACGGCAGCAAGGCGGGGTGCAGGCCGTCCGGGTCGATGAGCAGGACCGCGCGCAAACCGCGTTGGCCATGCCGGGCAAGGTAATGATGCAGGCTCAGGTTGCTGCTGGCGAACGCGATGACCAACACCGGCTCGGTTTCGAGCTGCGGCAGCAGCTGCGCCAGATCGTCGGCGAAGCCTTGATAGGAGCCGTCGCCAGCGAGATCGCTGAAGCCGTGCCCGGCACGGTCGATGGCATGAACCCGGAACTGCCGGGCCAGCATCGGCTGCAGCAGCGCAAACCAGCCGCTGTCGCTGTGCCAGTGATCGGTCGGGCCGGACAGCAGCACGATGGCCGGGCCGGCATGTTCAAGGCCGAGGCTGCGCACGTGCAGCCGGTGTGCGCCGGCAGGCAGCAACCGGCTGCCGCTCGGGAGGGTGATGTCGGCCGACGTGTCCGGCCGAATGGCCGGGCTCGACGGCGGTTCGCTTGCCGGAGGTGACAGGGCTGGGGGCACGGCTGGGGTCGCGGTATGGCCGCAACCGGCCAGTGCGAGCAGGGCGGGCAAGACGAGTGCAACGCGGACGTGATGCCATCCGTTCACGGCGAATCCCTTCATCGGGTGTCCTTTCGTCAACCGGGTTCTGGCAACAGCGTCTTGGTGCTCTCTTTGAGCCGGATGACCACTGCCGCGCTGTTGTTATTGGACGTGAGCTTGGTCCCCCGCAGCCGGTCCGGCAAGTGGCAGTAATGCCGGGCGACTCGGGCGTCGGCGGTAGTGACCGCCGTCACCCTTGCCGCCGCTGCTGTCCCGGTACGGAGGTAAAAGCTATGGCAATTCAGGCACTTCCCTTATCATGGCGGGCCAAGAGCGCGCCCGGATCCTGACGGGCGCCGGGTGCAGGTGGAGCGGGGAATGAAGGCAGGTACGAAGGCGAACGGCTGGCTCGGGGTGTTCGGGCTGCGGCAGGTGCTGACCATGCTGGTCGCGCTGGTCTGGTTGCGGCCGGCGCAGGCAGTGGAAGTCACCGACCTGTATACCGGTACCGTGCCGGTCGCGGAGCAAAGTGAAACTGCCCGGCTCGATGGCCAGGTTGCGGCGCTGCAACAAGTGCTGGTCAAGCTGTCGGGCTCCAGCAGCGTGCTGGCGCTGCCGCAGGTGCAGGCCAACCTTGGCAAGGCCGCGGCTTACGTGCAGCGCTATCAATACCAGCTGCTGCCGGCGGCGGTTGATGCCCCGGCGGGCTCCGGCAATACGCTGCTGCTGCAGGTGAGTTTTGATGGCCGTGCCCTTGAGCAACTGCTGCAGGAAGCGGCGGCGCCGATCTGGGGCGCTCGCCGGCCGCTCACCGCCGTCTGGCTCGCCGTTGCCGATGACAACGGCCGCCGACTGCTCGGTAACGATGATGAGCCGGGCCTGATTCAGGACCTGCAATTCGCCGCCCGTGCTCGCGGTCTGCCGGTGGTGCTGCCCATTCTGGATCTGGAAGAAACCAATCAGATCAGCATCAGCGATGTCTGGGGCCGTTTCCTGCAGCCCTTGCAGGGCCTGTCGAGCCGTTATGGTGCCGAAGCCGTGCTGGCCGGCCGGATCGAAAAGGTCGGAGACAGCTGGCAAGGTGAGCTCAGTTTCGAACAGGGCAGCCTGCGCGAGAGTGTCGCATCGACCGCGCCGTCGCGCGCCGCGTTGTTGCAGCAGCTGATCGGCCGGATCGCCGAGTTTGTCGCCGGCAAATACGCAGTGGTGCTGGATCCGAGCAAAGATGCCGAAGTGCTGGTGAAAGTGCACAACGTGCGCCGGCTGGAAGATTACGGGCAGCTCAGCCAGTTTTTCAGCGGCTTGCAAGCCGTCCGGCAAGCCGACATCAAGGAAGTGCGGGCCGGCACGGCGCTGTTCAGTTTGCGCCTGATCGCCGATCAGTCGGCCTTGCTGCAAGCCACCGCGCTCGATCCGCGTCTGCAAGTGGTGCCCGGTACCGAATTCGGCGTCGTGCTCGAATTCAACTGGCAACCCTGATGACCGGATGCCCACCCTGAACCTGCGAGCACGATCATGACGCAGCTGCGCCACTTGCCCAATCTGTTGACAGTACTGCGCTGTCTGCTGACGGTGCCGCTGGCGTTGCTGTTGCTCGAGCGTGAGTTCGGCTGGGCTTTGCTGGTGTTTGTGCTGGCCGGCGTGTCGGATGCGCTGGACGGGTATCTGGCCAAGCGCTTTCAGTGGCAGAGCCGGTTTGGTGCGATTGCCGATCCGCTCGCCGACAAATTGCTGCTGCTGATCGGTTTTGGCGTGCTGGCCGCGATCGGGGTCTTGCCGTGGTGGCTGTTTGGCCTGGTGCTGGCGCGCGATGTCGTCATTGTCGGTGGTGCGCTGACCTATCACTGGCTGTTCGGGCCGTACCCGATGCAACCGACCTTGCTGTCAAAAGCCAACACGGCGCTGCAAATCCTGTTGCTGACCGTGGTTTTGTTCAATCTGGGCTTGTGGCCGATGCCGGCGCCGGTGCTGATGGTCGGCATTGTGCTGGTCAGCTTCAGCACGCTCAGCAGCGGAATGGATTACATCTGGACCTGGGGGCGCCGCTGCGTCGCAGAGCGCCAACGGCGGCGGGCACCCAATCATGATGACGCTGGCTGACAACGACGCGACCGGCGTCATAACAACAGGGAGTATCGCATCATGAATTGGCGCGTGTACGGGTTGCCACTGGCCATTGCGGCCGGGCTGATCCTGTTGCTGTGGCTGCTCGGGCCGATGCTGACACCGTTTCTGGTGGCGGCGGCGCTCGCGTATTTCACCGATCCGGTGGTGGAAAAACTGCAGAGCTGGAAATGGCCGCGCACGCTGGCGGTGTTGACCGTGCTGTTGCTGGTCGTGCTGGTGTTTGTCCTGTTTGTGCTGCTGGTCGTGCCGCTGCTGCAACACGAGATCCGCTTGATCGCCCAGCGCCTGCCGGCAGCACTGGGCTGGCTGGAGCGGGTGGTGTTGCCGTGGGTCATCGAGCAGACCGGCCGTCAGGACATGACGCTTGATCTCGATTATCTGCGCTCGGTGCTGGGCGATCAGATCCCGCAGGCCGGTACCGTGATTGCGCGGGCACTCAGCACCGTCACCAGTTCCGGACTGGCAATTTTTGCCTTCATTGCCAATCTGCTGCTGATTCCGGTCATTTTCTTTTATCTGCTGCGCGACTGGCCGCTGATCAAGACCCGCACCGCCGAATTGTCGCCGGCCCGCTGGCGCGAGCGGTTCACGCCGCTGCTCGGTGAATGCGACGCCGCTTTGGCGGCCTTCGTGCGTGGTCAGATCCTGGTCATGCTGGCGCTGGCGATGTACTACACCGTGGGCTTGATGATCGTGGGGCTGGATGTGGCGCTGCTGGTGGGGGCGCTGACCGGGCTGGCCAGTTTCATTCCTTATCTCGGCTTTTCTCTGGGCCTGCTGCTCGCCGTACTGGCCGCGTTGCTGCAATTTGCCGATCCGACCATGGCGCTGTGGGTCGTGGCCGTGTTTGTCGGTGGTCAGGTGCTGGAAGGCGTGCTGCTGCAGCCGTTGCTGCTCGGCGATCGCATCGGCCTGCATCCGGTTGCCGTGATCTTTGCCGTGCTGGCCGGTGGCCAGTTGTTCGGTTTCACGGGGGTGCTGCTGGCGTTGCCAATGGCCGCCGTATTGCTGGTGCTGCTTCGCCACGGTCTGGCGGCGTATCGCCAGTCCCGTTTCTATCTGGGCCAGTCTTCCGGTGATATCACGTGACCGGAACGGTGCTGCGTTTGCCATCATGATGCGACAACTTCCGCTCGGCATTGGTTTGCGTTCCGATGCCAGCTTTGCCAATTTTCTGGCCGGTGACAATGCCGTGCTGCTGACCACGCTGCGTGCCTTCGCCGCGGCACAAGGCCCGGCCCCGGCAATGTTTCTGCACGGCGCGGTTGGCAGTGGCCGCAGTCATTTGCTGCATGCGGTTGCCGCCGCAGCCGATGCCCGCGGCCGCCAGGTCGCACTGCTGCCGTTGCAGCTGGCTGGCTTGTCGCCGGAGGTGCTGGCCGGCTTCGACAATTGCGATCTGGTTTGCATTGATGATCTCGATGCGGTTTGCGCCGATCGAGACTGGGCCGAGGCCTTGTTCCACTTGTTCAATGCCGTGCGCGATCGCGGTGGCCAGTTGCTGTTTGTTGCCGACCGGCCGCCGGCCTTGCTGACCTGCGGCTTGCCCGATCTGCAATCGCGTCTGGCCAGCATGCTGGTGGTCGCGGTGCAGGAGTTGTCTGACGATAACAAACTGGCGTTGCTTATTCAGCGTGGCGACGAGCGCGGTTTGCGGGTGCCGGTGGAAGTGGCGCAGTACCTGATGAGCCGGCAATCGCGGGCGGTGGCCGACTTGCTGCAACTGCTGGATAAACTGGATCACGCGTCGCTGGCCGAGCAGCGGCGGTTGACGGTGCCGTTTGTCCGGCAGGTGCTCGGCCAGTAACTGCGACTGGTCAGTCAGGCCAGCCAGCAACCCTTCATTCAAGCGGACGAATGGGTTTTCAGACTGACGTTCGCTTTCACTGCCAATTTTACTTTCACGTTACGGTTTGACGTTCGCGCTGCCAGGTTCCGCTACTGCGGTCGCCATTCCAGCACCAGTAGCCAGGACCGGCCCCGGGTCGGCACGTCACGCATCCGGTTGCCGTTTTCGTCGACGCCAAGGGCGCTGCCGCGCGCCGGGATCGTGTGCTCGGAATCGGTCAGATTGTCGAGCCGCAGGCGCAGCAACCAATCCGCCTGCAGTCGGTAGCTGGTGACAAGATTGAGGTGTTCGCCTTCGCCATGGGCGATCACCGGAATGGCGTTGCGCCAGTAACCGTTCAGGTTGACATTCCAGTCGCCGTGCTGCCAGTTGACAATAAGCGAACCGTAGCGCGACGGTGAGTAGTCTTCGGCCAGCATGGCGTTGGCATCGGGAATGCCTTTGCTCCGATTGCGGGTGATTGCCGTGCTGCTGAGCCGTAGCAGCCAGGCCGGCGATGGGGCGTACGACAGTTCGAGCTCGACGCCCTGACTGTGGTTTTCGCCAATGTTGGTGATCAAGGTGTCGCCACTGGGCAGCGCAATGGCCGACAGCAGATTTTCAATCTGGTTGTCGAACAGCGTCAGGCCGCCACGCCAGTCGGCGCGCGTCTGCAGATAGGCAAGCTCCAGCGTTTCCGATTCAATCGCATCGAGATTGGGATTGCCAACAGTGCTGCCGGCATCGCGATCGTACAAATCGCCGAGGCCTGGCGCCCGAAATGCCCGACCCCAGAGCAGCTTGCCGGTATGGATGTCGCCGGGTGCATAAATGACGGCAAGGCGCGGGGTAAAGCGGCTGCCGATGTCGTTGTAATCGTCATGGCGCAGGCCCAGCGTGGTCGACCAGGCGTCGCTCCATTGATACTGGTGCTGCAAATAGATGCCGATCAACCGGCGGCTGCGATCCTCGACGAAGCGATAGCGATCGGCGCTGAGCTCGCGCAGCTCGCCGAAATAGCTCAGATCAATCGGATCGTAATTGGTGATCGTGCTGGCCAGTGGAATATCGGCCTGTTCGGCGTGCGCGCCCCAATTGAGCTGGCCGAAATCGTAGCGCTGGCTGACGTCAAGGCTGAGCGATTCGGCGCGGTAATCGAGCTTGGCGCCGTTCAGCAAACCGGCCGGTTCGAATGGCGGTTCGCCACCCAGCGTGATGCGGGCGAACGGTTCCCAGCGCACCCGGCTGCGGCTGTAGGCGAGCACGATCGGTTGTTCGGCCGTACCCCATTGTTGCTCCAGCCGGACAAATTGTTGCTCGGTGAATTCCTCATTGATGCCATCGCTGAGCCGGCCGAACACATAGAAATTTTCCAGCTCGCGGGCACTGTGCCGTACGGTCAGCAGGGTGTCGCGAAACCCGAGCCGGAACTGGCCGTCACGCGCGCGGCGCGGATCCGAGGTTTGTTGCTGCAGGCCAAAGCGGTCGAACACGCCGTCATGGCGCTGGCCGTCATCGCCGGCAATTTCGGCAAACAGGCCGTAATGCCAATCGCCGGCGTCAGCGTTATGGCTGGCGCTGAGCAGATAGCCGCCATCGGCTCCGACGCCAGCGGCATAGCGATCACTTTTATCGCTGCTGATCAGGTTGATGACACCGCTGAACGCGTTTGAACCATACAGCGCTGAACCGGGGCCGCGGATGATTTCCACCCGGGCCAGATTGCTGACCGGCACCATCCGGTTGGCCAGTGTGAAACCGCCGGTGTAATGCTCGTTCAGCCGCTCGCCGTCCAGCAGCAGCAGAAAACCCTGGCCGTAAGATTCCGGCGTGCCGCGACCGAGCAGCAAATTGCTGCGGCCCTCCGGCGGTTCGAACAAGGCCTGGACGCCGGTCACCAGGTTCAGCAGATCCGTCAGCGTCCGGATCCCCATGTTGTCGAGCTCGGCCCGGGTGAACACCGTGACCGAACCGGGCGCGAGCCGGGTCAGCTCCGGGTTGCGCGACGTCGACGTGACCTTGACCTTGAGCAGCTCGTCGAGCGACAGCGAAAAATATTCCAGTGAGCTGTCTTGTGCTGCAGCAGAAACAGCACTGAATGTCAGCAACAGGGCGAGAGAGCAGCGGTGGGCCATGGCAGCATGCAAGACCAACGGGGGGCGGGCATGCCCCCAGTTATAGCCCGTGATGCGAAATTGGTCACGTCAGCCGCGGGCGGCCCGTTCAGCCAGCAGAAATTCCAGACTTTCGTAGGCGTGGCGCAGGTGCGGGATCACGATTGAGCCGCCGATGATCAGCGCAATATTGAACGCCTCTTCAATTTCTTCCTTGCTGCAACCCTGCTGGACGCAGGTATCGAGGTGGTAGTCGATGCAGTCATTGCAGCGCAGCACCATGGAGCCGGTCAGGCCCATCAATTCCTTGGTTTTGCGTGGCAGGGCGCCGTCGTCATAGGTGATCTTGTCGAGCGAGAACAGGCGCTTGATGCCGAGGTTCTCGGTCTTCAGCACCAGCTCATTGCCGGCCAGTCGGCGGGCGCGAAATTCTTCAAATGGATGGGGCATGGCGTTACCTATCGCTAAACATCATTTCAGGGCAGTGAGCGGCGCATGATACACCTGTGTCGAGCCGGCTGCAGTGCACACAGGTGCGCGTGGCGGCGGGCATCGGGGCCTGCGCTTTTGCCTTCTGCAGGCGCGGGCAGCAGGTGGCGACCACGATAGCCGTGGCGCCGTTTACGTGACAATGAGGAATCGAGTTCACCATGAGTACCGGTCGTTTGGCAGTCCTGAAGTTTGGCGGCACCAGTGTGGCGAGCGCGGAAACGGTCCGTCGCATCGCTGACATCGTGGTGGCGCGCCGAAAACAGGGCTTCGACGCGGTGGTCGTGGTGGTGTCGGCGCTGAGCAAAGTCACCGACAAGCTGGTCCGGCTGTCGCAAGGCGAGCCGGTCGACGCCTTGCTGGCCGAGATCGACAACCAGCATCTGGCGTTGGCGCAGGCGCTGAATTTGCCGGACGATGACAGCACCCGGCACAGCTGGCGGCAGGAGCTGGATCGGATCCGCGGTCTGCGTGCCAGCGCGAGTCTGCCGCTGACGCCAGCCCAGCAGGCGCAGATCCAGAGCGCGGGCGAGCTGATGTCGAGCCGGCTGCTGGCGCTGTTTTTCCACCGCGAATTGAAGCGCGACGCGGTGAGCTGTCACTGGCAGGATGCGCGTGACTGGCTGACCAGCGTGCCGCAGCCACACCGCGGCGAGATCAGCCATTACCTGAACGCCCATTGCGAACCGGTGCGCAGCGACGTGCACCGGGCGACGGTGTTCGAGCGCGGTGGTCTGACCCTGACCCAGGGCTTCATTGCCCGCAATGGCCGCGATGAAACCGTGATTCTCGGTCGCGGTGGTTCCGACACCTCGGCAGCGTATCTGGCGGCATTGCTTGGCGCCGACGTGCTGGAGATCTGGACCGATGTGCCCGGCATGTTCACTGCCAATCCGCGCCAGTTTCCGAATGCCAAGTTGCTGCGCAGCCTCGATTACGACGAAGCGCAGGAGATGGCGACCACCGGTGCCAAGGTGCTGCATCCGCGCTGCGTGCGACCGGCGCGGCTGGCCCGCATTCCGATCCGGATCGCCCACACCGGCTATCCGGAAATGGAAGGCACCTGGGTACAACCGCAGACCGATGAAGTGCCGGGGCTCAAGGCCGTCTCGGTCAACAAACCGATCACGCTGATCAGCGTCGAGACGCTCGGCATGTGGCAGCAAGTCGGTTTCATTGCCGATCTGTTTGCCGTGTTCAAACGCCGCGGGGTGTCGATTGATCTGGTGTCGACCTCGGAAACCAACATCACGGTCACGCTCGATGGCAAAGCCAATGATCTGGCGCCGACCGCCTTGCAGGATCTGATCACGGAGTTGAACGAGCTCGGCCGGGTCCGGTTGCTGGAAAACTGCGCGGTGGTGACGCTGGTCGGGCGGCAGGTCCACACCGTACTGCATGAGCTCGGCGAAGCGCTGAAAGTGTTTGCCGAATACCCGGTTCACCTGGTGACGCAAGCCGCATCGGATTTGAACTACTCGTTCGTGATCGATGCCGAGCATGCCGATGAAGTCGCAGCGCGGCTGCACGAATTTCTGCTCGCTCATGCCCAGCATCCGGCCGTGTTCGGTCCGGATTGGCAGAGTCTGTTCGGCGGGCGTTCGACCACGTCGGCGCCGGCCTGGTGGCGCGAGCAGCGGCAAGTGCTGATCGAGCGGGCCCAGACCCACGCGCCCTGTTATGTCTACTCCTTGCCGACGGTTCTCGCGCAGGTGTCGGCGCTGCGCCGGCTGGAAGCGGTTGATCGTTTGTTCTATGCGGTCAAAGCCAATGCCAATCCGGCCATCTTGCAGACACTGGCGGCGGCAGGCGTCGATCTCGAGTGTGTGTCGGTTGGCGAGTTGGATCGGGTGCGCAAAGTGCTGCCGGAACTGCCGGCGGAACGGATGCTCTTCACCCCGAATTTTGCCCCGCGCAGCGAATACCAGACGGCGTTTGCCCGCGGTGTGACGGTCACGCTGGACAATCTGTTTCCGTTGCAGCAATGGCCGGACGTGTTTCGTGGTCGCAAGCTGTTGCTGCGGGTCGATACCGGTGTCGGTCAGGGCCATCATGCCCATGTCCGCACCGCCGGCCAGCAAAGCAAATTCGGCATTCCGCTGACCGATCTGGCGGAGGCGGCCGAGCGCTGCGCAGCGCTCGGCGTTCAGGTAATGGGGCTGCATGCCCACTCCGGCAGCGGCATTTTCGACCGCGACAACTGGCGCCGCAATGCCGACAGTCTGGTGCAGGCGGCAGCACAGTTCCCGGATATTGAGGTGCTCAACCTCGGCGGTGGTCTCGGCATTCCTTATGAGGACAGTCAGTCGCCGCTGGATTTGGCGGCGGTCGGGCAATCGCTGCAGGCGTTCAAACAATCACACCCGGGTCTGAAGCTGTGGCTGGAGCCGGGGCGTTTTCTGGTGGCGCAGGCCGGCGTGCTGTTGGCCCGGGTCACCCAGATCAAGGGCAAGGGCACGCGAGTCTATGTCGGGGTCGAAACCGGCATGAATTCGTTGATTCGACCGGCGCTCTATGGCGCGCACCACCGCATCGTCAACCTGTCGCGGCTTGATGCGGCACCGGCGTGGGTGTCGACCATCGTCGGCCCGATCTGCGAAACCGGCGACAAGCTCGGCGAAGCGGTGCTGCCGGTGTCGGAAGAAGGCGACGTCATGCTGATCGCCGATGCCGGCGCCTACGGCCATGCGATGGCTTCGCAGTACAATCTGCGCCTGCCGGCGCAGGAGCTGGTGCTGGATTGATGCGCCGTCTTCAAAAAAAGAGCGACGTTGCCGTCGCTCTTTTTTTTTGCTTTTCTCACTCGTGCTGGTGTTGCTCGTGGCGGTGCCCTTCTGCCCAGAACACGTGCGTGACGATGCGATTACCGTGACCGAAGTCGAGTTCATACTCGGCACTGCGGCCATTGGCGGATTCGCTGACCAAGCGACCCCAGCGACTCGGCCGGTCGAAATCGAGGTACATCGCCGACGGTGCAAACGGTAACGACTGACCCACGGTCGTGATGTTGTCGAGATGGCTGTAGATGATTTCCAGCTGTTGGTAATCGTGCTGGTTCGGATGCTCGTCGGCGCTGCCTGGGTTGCTGGAGTAATCCATACAGGTGCCGAGCGGAGCATTGTCGAAATCTTCGTCCTGGTGATCCAATCCGAGGGTGTGGCCGATTTCCTGACAGGTCACCAGGTTGCGCCAGCGTGAGTTGTTATAAGTCGGCGTATTGAAGTACGTGTCATTGAGTTTTACCACACCCTGGGTGATGTGCTCGCCGCCGGTGATCGAGATCTGGGCAATGCCCAACCAGCCGTTGTTGCCGTATTTGGCGTTGCAGACCTCAACGCGACCGGCAGTAGGCCGGCAATTTTTCGGCCGGGTGCCGCCGGCAACGATGCTGGTGTTCAACACCGAGGATTGGGTCCAGTCAGCGGACGCGATGGACAACGCGCTGTCCCAGGGGCCGGACACGTTATCGCCCAGTTTCAGGGTGAACGGATTGCTGGTGCGTGCCCAGTGATACGGGCCCCAGGCATGGTCGGCCTGCGCCGGCGCCGAGAAGGCGGTGCCAGCGATGATGATGGTGGTTGCGAGCAGCGTTTTGGCGAAGAGATGGTTCATGCGGATGTCCCTCCTTGATGGTGTGACAGGCTGAAGCCTGATCCCGGGGGGCGGCGCGGCAGGTTCGTGTTTCAGCGACCACTGCAAGCTCACTTGTTGAGTTGGACCGGACAGCGAGCAAGACTTCCAGGGGCGCCGAGGCAACGACGGTTGCGCCAGACCCGGCCCCGAGTGTAGTTCGCTGCGGCGGGACTCGCTCCTCCGATCAGCACAACAGCGTTGCCGACCGCCGGTCAGATCGCTATCGTGCTGCCGGGGTCGAATGCTTTCTGATGGATGGAATGATGGTTAACGCTGCAGCTGCTGCCGATTTCATCGCGGTCTACGACGAGGTCCTGCCACCGACGTTCTGTCAGGACTTGATCGCGCAGTTCGAAGCCAGCGACAAGCGCATCGCCGGTCGTACCGGCCATGGTGTGGACACCAGCAAGAAGCACAGCACCGACATCACTTTGAATCTGTTTCCGGAATGGCAGCCGGCTTTGCAGCAGCTGCTCGATTTCACCTATCCGAAATTGAAGGAATACATGGTCGGTTTGCGGTTTCCGTTGATCGGCGCCATGTCGCCGTCGGTGGCGGACCCAAAGACCGGCCAACCGATCACGCTCAATCTGGACAACTGGGACGCGCTCGGCGAGCCGGTGGCCGATCAGCTGCTCGGCCAGATGTACCGCTACGGCAATTTGAATCTGCAGAAGTACAACGCCGGCCAGGGCGGTTATTTTCACTGGCATTCCGAAATCTATCCGCAGGATCAGGCCTGCGAGCCGCTGCACCGGGTGCTGCTGTTCATGTTTTATCTGAACGATGTCGCCGAGGGGGGGGAAACCGAGTTCTACTACCAACAGCGCAAAATCGCGCCGAAACAGGGCCGCATGGTGATCGCGCCGGCCGGCTTTACCCACACCCATCGCGGCAACATGCCGGTGTCGAACGACAAATACATCGCCACCTCGTGGGTGATGTTCCACCGTGCCGAACACATCTACGGTCAGGGCAAGAGCGCCGGTTGAGCGCGCCGATTGCCGTCGCGGCAAAAACACAGCGGCGACGGAAAGTCATAACTGGCTGGCGACGGGCTGCGCTAGAATTGCGCGGATTTTTCCGCTCCATGTTATTCGCTACAAGAGTCCTGTCATGAGCCAGTCCATTGATGTCGCGGTGCTCGGTGCTACCGGCGCGGTCGGTTCCACCGTCATTGAAATCCTCGAACAACGGGAATTCCCGGTCGGCAAGCTGTATGCGCTGGCGAGCAAACGCTCGGCCGGTGAAACGCTGATGTTCCGCGGCAAACCGGTGCTGATCGAGGACGCCGATCAGTTCGACTGGTCGAAAGTGAAACTGGCGTTCTTCGCTGCCGGCGGCTCGGTTTCGGCCGAGCTGGCGCCGCGGGCGACCGCCGCGGGTGTGGTCGTCATCGACAAGACCTCGCAGTTTCGCTACGAGCCGGACATTCCGCTGATCGTGCCTGAGGTCAACGGCCATCAGCTCGGTGAGTACCGCCAGCGCAACATCATCGCCTGCCCGAATTGCTCGACCATCCAGATGGTGGTCGCGCTCAAGCCCATCCATGACGCGGTCGGCATCGACCGCATCAACGTCGCGACCTATCAGGCGGTGTCCGGTACCGGCAAGGCCGCCATCGAGGAGCTGGTCCAGCAGACCGCCCAGCTGCTGAATGGCAAGGGCGCCGATGCCAAGGTTTACGCCAAGCAAATCGCCTTCAACGTGTTGCCGCACATCGACAGCTTCATGGACAACGGCTACACCAAGGAAGAGATGAAGATGGTCTGGGAAACCCAGAAAATTCTGGGTGACGACAGCATCCGGGTGAACGCCACCGCCGTCCGGGTGCCGGTGTTCTACGGTCATTCCGAGGCCGTTGCCATCGAAACCCGGCGGCCGATCAGCGCCGAAGAGGCAACCAAACTGCTCAAAAAAGCTCCGGGCGTGAAGGTGGTCGACGGCCGCAAGCCCGGCGGCTATGCCACGCCGGTGACCGAGGCGGCCGGTGAGGACGCGGTGTTTGTCTCCCGCGTCCGGGAGGACATTTCCCACCCGAACGGCCTGAATTTGTGGATTGTGTCCGATAACGTACGAAAAGGCGCCGCGCTGAACTCGGTACAGATCGCGGAAATGTTGGTCAAAGAGTATTTCTAGGCTATAGTTCGGCCCTAGTTAAAGAACAATCTTAAGATCGGGCAGTATCTTAGGCTGCCCGTTAGGGTTTCGGCGAATGAACCACTGCCTGAGACCCGGATTGCCACAGGGCCGGATGTCGGGATTCCGACAGGCCGGTGCGGTCGTGCCAGCGCACGGCCGCCACCGTCTGCCTTCCGCCGCCCGTGGGCTTTCTGCACCGGTCGGGACAGTGAAGGGAATAACTATGCTGCGCAAGCTTGCCTTTGTCGTTGGTTCAGCCAGTCTCGTGGCGGCGTCGGTCGCACACGCCTTGGGACTCGGTGACATCCGACCCGGCTCAGGCCTCAACCAACCGCTCAATGCCGAGATCCAGTTGGTGGCACTGCGCGGCGTTGCGCCCGAGGAAATCCGCGCCAGCATTGCCAGCGCCGACGAGTTTGATCGTGCCGGTATCGAGCGGGTCTATGCGCTCAACGATCTCAAACTGGTCGTGCAGGGCACTGCTGACGGCGAAGCCGTCATCAAGCTGCGCACCAACGATGCGGTGCGTGAGCCGTTCCTGAATTTCATCGTTGAACTGAACTGGCCGAACGGCCGCTTGCTGCGCGAATACACCCTGCTGCTCGATCCGCCGGTGTTTGCCGACGAAGCGCCGGTGGTGACCGCCCGTCCGCGCGTGCAGACGCCCGCCACGACAACCGGCACCGTGACCAGCGCACCGGCACCGACACCTCAGCCCGGCGAAACTGCCGCACCGGCGGCACCGGTCGGCAACACCATGGCTGGCGCCGACAGCTATGGCCCTATCAGTGCCAACGATACGCTGTGGAGCATCGCGTCGCGGGTGCGGCCGAATGACAGCGTGACCGTGCAGCAGACCTTGGTCGCCATTCTGAAGGCGAATCCGCAAGCCTTCATCAACAACAACCCCAATCAGATGCGTCAGGGCGAAACGCTGCGCATCCCGAGCGTCGACGATATCGCCGCCGTGCCGCATCGTCGCGCACTGGCCGAGTTTGTCGGCGCTGGTGCCGTGGTTGAAACCGCGCGTCGCAGCGGCAGCGCCGGCAGCAGCAGTGCGGGCAGCGGTCGTCTGACCCTGGCCGCGCCGCCGGAAAATTTCAGCACCGGCAAAGGTGGCGCTTCGCGCGAAGCGGCAGAGGTCCTGAATCAGGAAAACGAAGCGCTGCGCGGTGAAATTGGCAAGCTGGTCGACAAGACCCAGAAGCTGGAAAAACTGGTTCAGCTGAAAGATCAGCAACTGGCCGCAGTCACCGGCAAAACGCCAGACAGCACGCTGCCGGTTGAGAAGCCTGCCCCGGGCGCGCCCACCGAAACCCCGAGCGCAGACACGGGCGGTGTTGATACGACTGACACCAGCGCGATGCCGGACCTCGCGACGACCGAGCCGGCAGTCAGCCAACCGGCGGTGGAAGAAGCGCCGGTGGAGAAGCCGAAGAAAAAGCCGACAACGCCTGCCAAACCGGTGGAAGAGCCGTCGTTCCTGGAAGATTTCCTCGGTGAAAACTGGCTGATGTATCTGCTCGGCCTTGCCGGCGTCATTGTCGGTGGCTTGGGTTTCCTGTTCTGGAAGCGTCGTCAGGTCGCTGAAGAAAACTTCCACGAGTCGCTGCTGCCGCTGGAGGCGGACGACGACAGCATGCGCATCGAGGATGATCTGAATCTGCCGGAAGTGGGCGAAGATTTCCTGGCGCCGCCACCGGTTTCAGCCAGCAGTGAGAACATCACGGCACCGGCTGAGGCGGTCGCGGATCCGCTCGGTGAGTCCGATATCTATATCGCCTACGGCAAGTACGAGCAAGCCGAGCAATTGTTGCTACGGGCACTGCAGGATGATCCGCATCGGCATGAACTGCGGGTCAAGCTGCTCGAGTGCTATGCCGAGATGCAGGAGCAGAGCAAGTTCCGCGATCAGGTGGCGATGTTCCAGGATGCCATTGACGCCGATCCGCAGCTCGCCAAGCAAGTGGAGAAATTGCAGCAGCGCGCGTGGCCATCCGACCATTTCAGCACCAAGACTGCACCGACGCCGATCCCGAGCGCTGACGACATCTTCGGCAGCGTTGGCGTTGGTAAAACCGCCGCCGCGCCTGCACCGCTAGCCGAAACCAGCTGGGCGCCGACGCGCAAAGAAAGCGTCGCCAACGATTTCGACAACGAAGGCGAGTTCAATCTGGACCTCGATGCGGATCTGGCGAACCTCGGCAAAGCCGGAGCGCCGGCTCCAGCAGCCGAAATGGATTTGGGCGTTGACGACAGTGAATTCAGTTTTGATCTGGAAGAGCCAACCAGCCTGAGCCCGAAAGCACAAGCCGATTGGCAGCCGGAGCAGGAACCGACGCCAAGTCGCGCTTCGGCGGTCGATGACAGCTTCAACCTTGATGACATGGACAGCGATCTGTCGTCGGGTGACGAGCTGGGCATGGGCGACATCGATGAAATCGCCACCAAGCTGGATTTGGCCCGGGCCTATATCGAAATGCACGAAGTTGATGGCGCCAAGGAAATCCTGCAGGAAGTGATTAGTGAGGGCAATGCCCAGCAGAAGCAGGAAGCACAAGCGCTGCTGGCCAAACTGTAATCGTCACGCCGGTTATACTTTCCGGGCCGTTAGTCCTTCGGGACAACGGCCCGAATTGTTTCCGGCAATTTTGTTTTCCCCTCGCCCCTCGTGGGACAAATCGGCAGGATTGCCGATTTGCGCGGCGAGGCCGCCCGAAGGGTTTGCGCCAAGGATGGCGTAAACGACCGGGGCTGGGGAGAGGGGGAACTCTCTCGAATCGACGCAGCAGCAAACTGCGATAGTTTTCATTCGGTCGTCAGCACTCGCCCATGCCACGTTACGCCGCCATCATCGAGTACCACGGTCACGCCTATGCCGGTTGGCAATGGCAGGGTCACACCATCGGCGTGCAGCAAGTGGTGGAAGAGGCGCTGGCCAAAATTGCCGACGAACCGGTCGCTACCATTTGTGCCGGCCGCACTGACGCCGGCGTCCACGCCAGCCACCAAGTCGTGCATTTTGATGTCAGCGCCGAACGGCCCGACAAAGCCTGGCTGATGGGCGGCAACATCCATCTGCCTCCGGATATCAGTGTGCGCTGGGCCGGCCGGGTCGCCGATGATTTCAACGCCCGTTTCTCCGCGCTGGCGCGCCGCTACCGTTACATCATCTACAACAAACCCGGTCGTACGGCCTTGCTGGCGCATGGCGTTACGCCGTTCCTGTACCCGCTCGATGTCAATCTGATGCAGCAGGGCGCACAGCATTTTCTTGGCGAGCAGGATTTCTCGTCGGTGCGCGCGGCCGAGTGCTCGTCAGCCACCGCCTGGCGCAATATCCACCATCTGAATGTGTTCCGGCTTGGCGACTACGTGGTTGTCGATATCGCTGCGAATGCCTTTCTGCATCACATGGTGCGCAACATCGTCGGCACGTTGTTGACCGTCGGCCAAGGCTTACGAACGCCAGCCTGGGTGGCCGAGTTGCTGCGATTGCGCGATCGGAAGTTGGCGCCGGGGACAGCGCCAGCGCAAGGCCTGTATCTGGTTGGAGTGAAGTATCCGGCGCGGTTTCAGATGCCGACGTTGGCGGCAGGGCCATTGTGGTTGGATGCTTTGTTATGAGCGAGGATACGATAGCGGGTCGTGATCCATACCGCGCGTTCCGAAGCATGCCATCCGGGTGCTGGGCGCGAACACCGATTCCTGCGGGACGAGCGGCTTGTTGGGGCCCGGCGCATGAACGCTTGTTTTTGTTGACCTCGTTGTCTGTCAGTGACGCAGCACGAGGCATGGCATCGCGGTGTGGGCGGTGCTTACCGAGGTGCAATCCCCGCTGACTTTCGCTACGCTCCTTGCACTTTATCGGCGTTAGGCCCAGCCAAGGATCCTGGCCTCATCATGCGCACGGCAGCGCTTCTGGTTCTTCTCATCACAGCCGGCTTGTTCCTGTTGCCGGCGCCTCTGCCGCTAGCCGTTGTTGGCCTGGCGGTGCCGGCGGTTGCGCTGTTGTTCTGCAGGAACTGGCCGAGCCGCTGGCTCGGCGTCGCGCTGCTGACGCTTGCGCTCAGTACGGCGCATTTTCATTGGCGGTTCAACTGGCAGTTGCCGGAGGCGGACATCCAGCAGGATGTCGAGGTCGTCGGTCGCATCGTGTCGTTACCCGAAGTCGGTGACCGCAGCGTGCGCTTTCTGTTTGTGCTGGAGCGCTACCGCGACATCACGCTGACGCGCTGGCAGCCGGCGACGGTGCGGTTGTCCTGGTATGAACCAACGCAGCAGCCGCAAGTTGGCGAGCGCTGGCGCTTCACCTTACGGTTGAAGCCGCCTCGCGGTAGCGTCAATTTTCAGGGCTTTGATTACGAGCGTTGGCTGTTTGCCCACCATGTGCAGGCGACCGGCTATGTTCGCGAACGGCCGCCACCCGAGCGGATGGCGGAGGCGAGCCGCACGGCGCTGGCGTCGTGGCGACAGTCGATGCGCGACCAACTGCTGACGTTGCCGTTGCAGCATGGCGCGGTCATTGCCGGTTTGAGCTTTGGCGCGGACGATGCCATCTCGCCACAAGACTGGCGTTTGCTGCGCGATACCGGCACCACCCATCTGGTTGCCATTTCCGGGTTACACATCACGCTGATCGCGTTGGTTGCCGGCGTGCTGGCATCAGCAGTTTGGCGGTTGGTGCCGCGGCTACCGCTGTTCTGGCCGGCGCCGTTGGTCGGTATTGTGGTGGGCCTGGCGGCAGCGCTCTTCTACAGTGCCTTGGCCGGTTTTGCGACACCGACGTTGCGGGCGGTGTTGATGCTGGCGGTGGTGGCGCTGGGCTGGCTTTGGCGCCGCCAGTTTGCCGTGTCGAGTACCCTGGCCCTGGCGCTGGTCTTGACGCTGTGGCTCGATCCCTGTGCGGTACTGGAGCCCGGATTCTGGCTGTCGTTCGGCGCTGTGGCCTTATTGTTTTTGCTGGGCACGGCGCGGCCCATTTCGCGACCGTGGTGGTGGACGGCGATACGCGTGCAACTGCTGTTGTCGCTGGCCCTGCTGCCAATGACCTTGTTGTGGTTCGGGCAGGCGTCACTGGTTGCGCCGCTGGCCAATCTGCTTGCGGTGCCTTGGGTCAGTTTCGTCAGTACGCCGTTGGCGCTGCTCGGCTGTTTCTTGTTGTCCTGGTCGCCGGCGCTGGCCGATCTGCTGCTGCGCCTGTGCGACGGCTCGTTGGCGCTTTTCTTTGTCTGGTTGCACACGCTGGCAGAGTGGCCATTGGCGAGTTGGCAGCCGGCGCAACTGTCGTGGCCCGCGACCGTCATGCTGGTGCTCGCCGCGGTGTTGGCGGTGGCACCGTGGATGCCGTGGCGCCGCCTGTTGCCGCTGTTGCTGTTGGCACCGGTACTGGAATGGAGCTTTCCGGTTCGGCCCGAGGCACGGCTGACCTTGCTCGATGTCGGCCAGGGCACCGCACTGATCGTGGAGGCTGGCGATGCCGTCATGGTCTACGATGCCGGCCCGCGCGGTGAACGTTTCGACGCCGGTGAAATGATCGTTGTGCCAGCGTTGCGAGCCGCCGGTTGGCGAGCACTGGATCTGCTGTGGCTCAGCCACGCCGACAATGACCATGCCGGTGGCGCTCGCGCGGTGCTGGCCGGGTTGCCGGTACGCCGGGTGCTGGCCGGAGAGCCGGTGGCGGAGGTGCCCGCCATGCCGTGTCAACAGGGCATGGCCATGACGCTGGCGGCGGCAAACCTGACGGTGCTGCATCCGGCAGCGGGTACACCGGAGCGCAAGTCGAACGACCGCTCCTGTGTACTGCTCATTCAATTGGCGGGACAACGGATTCTGCTGGCAGGCGATATTTCGGCAGAAATCGAAGCGCGTTTGCTGCTGCCGGATCCGGCGGCGGTGCAAGCTGACATCGTGCTGGTGCCCCATCATGGCAGTCGCAGCTCCTCGTCGGCGGCGTTTGTGGCCGCTGTCGCGCCGCGCTGGGCGTTGATCAGTGCCGGCTATCGCAATCCGCATCGGCACCCGCGGCCGGAAGTCGTCGAACGCTATCGCGCTGCCGGTGCCCAGATACTGAACACGGCCGAGCAGGGCGCTGTCACCTTGACGTGGTCGGCAGGTGAGCCGGTGGTCGTCGAGCTGGCGCGCCGTCCGGTCAGATTGTGGCGGCGTTCACTGCCTACACCTTGAGCCGGCTTGGCAGCTGCCGGTCGGGTGGTGGTTATGCTAGAGTGGCGCCGCTTCGTAAGGGCTTGAATCTCAGGGGAAATTCTCGTGTTACAGCTGTTTACTGCCGGCGGTTGGGTGATGTACCCGTTATTGCTGCTGTCAATCATTGCGGTCGGGATCAGCATCGAGCGGCTTTGGGCGTTGCGTGCCTCGCGGATTGCCCCGAAACATCTGGTCGGCCAGGTCTGGACCTGGATCCGCAAAGGCGAACTGACCCGTGAGCGCCTGAAGGAATTGCGCGCGCACTCGCCGTTGGGCGAGTTGCTGGCCGCCGGTTATGCCGTGCACAGCCAGGGGCGGGATGTGGTCAAGCAGAACATCAGCGAAGCCGGTCGCCGTACCGTGATCGAGATGGAGCGGTTCATGAATACGCTCGGCACGATCGCCATGGTGGCGCCGTTGCTGGGTTTGCTCGGCACCGTGCTTGGCATGATCAAAATGTTCTTCGCCGCCAATGCCAGCGGCATGGGCGATCCGAGCCAGCTTGCCGGTGGCATTGCCGAGGCGCTGATCACCACGGCGATGGGTTTGTTCGTCGCCATTCCGACCACGTTCTTGTATCGCTGGCTGCACCGGCGCGTCGATGAACTGGTCTGCCAGCTGGAAGTGGAAGCGACCAAGATGGTCGAGGCGCTGTTCCCGTCTTCGTTCCCGGAGGCAGCAGCATCGGACAACAACGGAAAACGCTGATGCTGCTCGAACGCCGTCGTCATGGTCGGGAAGATTTCAACATCAATCTGACGCCGCTCATTGATGTGATCCTGACGCTGATCATCTTTTTCATGATCTCGACCAAGTTCAATCGCGATACCGAAATGAAGATCAATTTGCCGGAAGCCGGCGTCGATCCGCTCGCGGTAACTGCGCAAACGGAATTGGTCGAGATCACGGTGGATGCGGCGGGTAACTTTTTCGTCAATGCCCAGCCGCTGGTGAACAATCAGCTGGAGACCTTGAAATCGGCCGTCAAGTCCGTATCTCAGGGCAACAACCAGCTGCCGATGGTGATATCGGCGGATGGCAAGGCGCCATATCAAGCCGTTGCCACCGCGATGGATGCCGCCGGCCAGCTTGGCTTCAGCAAGCTCACCATGGCGGCGCAAGCGCCGACGGAACAATAATGTCCCCACAACCGATCACGACGTCGTGGCAGGTGTACAAGCGCCTGCTCAAGTACGTTCGACCGTATCTCTGGATTTTCGCTCTCGGTGTCATCGCCAATACGCTGTTCGCGGCTGTTGACAGCCAGTTGATTCGCGCGCTGGAACCTGTGGTCGACAAGGGCTTTGTCGAGAAGGATCCTGCGTTTCTGGCCAAGATGCCGTATTACATCGTTTTCTTCATTTTGCTGAGAACGGTGTTCGGCTTTGTTTCGGATTACTGCATGGGCCTGGTTGGCCGCAATGTCATCCAGGATTTGCGTCAGGCGCTCTTCGACAAATACCTGTTGATGCCGTCCCGCTTTTTTGACGAGCGGCAGACCGGGCTGCTTATCTCCACCATTACCTACAACACCGATCGGGTTGGTACGGCTGCGACCGAGGCGATAAAGGATGTCGCCCGTGAAGGTGCAACCCTGATTTTCCTGATCGGTGTGGTGTTCTATAACAGCTGGGAACTCGGCGCGCTGTTCTTCGTCGGTGGTCCGCTGATTGGCTGGGTGCTGAAAACGGCATCAAAGCGGTTCAAGCGGATTTCCCGTGGCCTGCAATCGGCGATGGGCGAGGTGACCCAGGTCAGCACCCAGATGGTACAGGGCATTCGCACGATCAAGACTTTTGGCGGCCAGCACCAGGAAAGTCAGGCGTTCAATCGCGCTTCGGACAGCAATCGTCGCTACCTGCTCAAACTGATCGTCACCAAATCGCTCAGCCAAAACCTTGTCTACCTGATTGCCGGCATTGCGCTCGCCGCGGTGTTCTGGGTGTCGGGTGCGTTGCTGATCTCGGGCAAATTGACCGCGGGCGCATTCGTTGCCTCGGTAGCGGCAATGCTGGCGATTCAAAAGCCGCTGAAAGTGCTGAGTCAGGTCAATTCGGTGTTGGCGCAAGGCATTACCGCCGCGCAAAGTGTGTTCGAGATGCTGGACCTGCCCAACGAGCAGGACCATGGCACACGCAAGCTGGAACGTGCGCAGGGTCAGCTTGAGCTGCGCGATCTGCGCTTCGCCTATCCGGGCAAAGAGCATGAAGTCTTGAAAGGTGTCAGCTTTACCGTGCCGGCCGGCAAGACGATCGCGTTGGTTGGTCGCTCCGGTAGCGGCAAATCGACCTTGGCAACCTTGTTGATGCGCTTTTATCAGCCGAGCAGCGGCGAGATCCGGCTGGATGGTGAGCCGATCGAGTCGTTCCTGCTGTCGGACTACCGCCGCCAGTTTGCCCTGGTGTCGCAGCAGGTGACGTTGTTCAACGATACGGTTCGCAACAACATTGCCTACGGTGACATGAAAGGCGCCAGTGATGAGGCGATCATTCAGGCCGCCAAACTCGCCAATGCCTGGGATTTCATCGTGGCCATGCCCAATGGCCTCGACACCATCGTTGGTGACAACGGCGTCAACCTGTCAGGCGGCCAGCGGCAGCGGCTCGCGATCGCCCGTGCTTTGCTGAAAGACGCGCCGGTGCTGGTGCTGGATGAAGCCACCTCGGCGCTCGACAATGAGTCGGAGCGGCTGATTCAGTACGCGCTGGAAAAACTGATGCGTAACCGCACGACCATCGTTATCGCGCATCGCTTGTCGACCATCGAGAAAGCCGACGAAATTCTGGTGCTCGATCACGGCCGTATCATCGAACAAGGCAATCACCGCGAGTTGATTGCCCGCAATGGCGAATACGCCAAGTTGCATGCCATGCAATTTCGGGATGGCGAATCGGCATGAACCTGGTCGAGGCGTGGTATGGCCCGCGCTGGCGGCTCAGTGGGCTGTGGCCGCTGCACCTGCTGATGCGGGTGCTGGTGACGCTGCGTCGCACTTTGTATCGCGTTCATCTGCTGCCGAGTCAGCATCCGGGCATTCCGGTCATCGTCGTCGGCAACATTGCCGTTGGCGGCACTGGCAAGACGCCGTTGGTGCATTGGCTGGTCGATCAGTTGCGGGCGCAGGGCTGGCGGCCCGGCATTGTCAGCCGCGGGTACGGTGGCAGAGCCGAGCACTATCCTTGCGAAGTGCAGCCTGACAGTGCCGCTACCGCGGTCGGTGACGAACCCTTGCTGCTGAAGCGATTGACCGGGGCGCCAGTGGTGGTAGACCCGCAGCGCGCGCGTGCGGCGCGTTACCTGCGTGAGTGCGGCTGCGATATCGTGCTCAGTGATGATGGCCTGCAGCATTATGCGCTGCGCCGCGATATCGAGATTGTCGTGATCGATGCGGTGCGTCAGCTCGGCAATGGCTGGTTGATGCCGGCCGGACCGCTGCGTGAATTGCCGGCACGGCTGCGTACCGTTTCATTGGTGGTAGGCAATGGCGCCGCCATTCCGGGATTGGCTGCGCATGAAATGCGGTTGTCGCTGCGACAATGCCTGCCAGTCAGTGGCCACGGCGAGCCGCGTCAGTTATCCGATTTCGCCGGACAGACCGTGCACGCGGTTGCCGGTATTGGTAATCCGGCGCGGTTCTTTGCCAGTTTGCGCGCCGCCGGTTTGCGCGTGATCGAACATCCGTTTCCGGACCACCATGCCTATCAAGCCGCGGATTTGCCCTGGCAGGATGCGCCGGTCCTGATGACCGAGAAAGACGCGGTCAAATGTGCCGGCTTCGCAGTTCCGCAGCAGTGGTTCGTGCGCATTGGCGCGGAACTCGACAGTGAATTTTCCCTGCAGCTTGAACGCCACCTGCGTGCGCTGCGTCAAGGAGTCAGTCATGGATAAGCATTTGCTGGATATCTTGGCCTGCCCGATTTGCAAGGGCAAATTGGAGTATCGCAAGGCCGAGCAGGAGTTGCGCTGCAAGTTTGATCGGCTGGCGTTTCCGGTGCGCGACGGCATTCCGGTCATGCTGGAAGATGAAGCCCGGCCGCTGCGTCCGGAAGAACTGTAAGCGGAGCCCATTGCCATGTCGTTCGTCGTGATCATTCCGGCGCGTTATGCGTCAACCCGGCTGCCGGCCAAGCCGCTGGCCGATATCGCAGGCAAGCCGATGATTCAGCATGTCTATGAGCGGGCCAGGCAAAGTGCTGCAGCCCGCGTGGCGATTGCCACCGATGATCAGCGGATTGCCGATGCTGTCACCGCATTCGGCGCCGAGGTTGTGATGACCGATGTCAATCACGAATCCGGCAGTGACCGCTTGAACGAAGCCGCCAGTCGATTGCAGCTTGCGGCTGACACCATCGTCGTCAATGTGCAGGGCGATGAACCGCTGATTCCGCCGGCCATCATCGATCAGGTCGCCAGCAATCTTGCGCGGAACGCACAGTGCGGCATGGCAACACTCAGCTGTCCGCTGGATGGACCGCAGCAGCTTTTTGAACCCAGTGTGGTGAAGGTGGTGGCGGACAAGAATGGCCGCGCCTTGTACTTTTCACGCGCCAGCATTCCGTATTCGCGCAAGCACTTTCCGGAAACCCCGACCGATCTGACGCCCTGGCAACGCCATATCGGCATTTACGCGTATCGGGTCAGTTTTCTGCAGCAGTTTGTCCGCTGGGCGCCGGCGCCGATTGAACAACTGGAATCCCTGGAGCAGCTGCGAGCGCTCTGGAACGGTGCCAGCATTCATGTCGAGCCGGCGTTGCAGGTGCCACCGGCCGGCGTCGATACGCCGGACGATCTGGCGCGTCTGCGTCGGCTGCTCGCCTCTTGATGATGCTGATGCAGGTGGGTTGAGAAGGAGTGGGCATGACCACGGAGCGGATTGGCGTGCTGTTTGTCTGCACTGGCAATATCTGCCGGTCGCCGACGGCGCAGGGCGTGTTTGAGTCGCTGCTCCGCGAGCAACAGTTGCTGCAACGGTTCCGGGTGGATTCAGCGGGCGTCAGCGGCTCTCACGCTGGCGAGGCGCCAGACCCGCGGACGCAGCAGGTGGCCAAGGCGCGCGGAATTGATCTGTCGAAGCAGCGTGCGCGTAAAGTCAAAGCCGACGACTTCCAGCTGTTCCATTATCTGATTGCGATGGATGAAGGGCATTTGCAGGTGCTTCGCCGGCAGCACGCCGAGCTTGAGTTGCCGGCATCACGCTTGCACTGCTTGCTGGAGTTCGCGCCCGAGCTCGGTTCGCTGGATGTACCGGACCCTTACTATGGCCCGTTGAATGGCTTTCAGCGCGTGTTCGATATCGTCGATGCCGGTTGTCGCGGCTTGTTGGCGCATTTGCGTCAGCAGCATGCGCTGTAGTCAACTCGCGGATTCGCTGTCGACTGGCCTTGTCATCGCGTCATCCTGCCGGTACCGAACTGCCTCACCAACGTCGCTGTCGTGCGCGGCGACAGTCCGCTCAGGATCGGAACGCCTGCGCGGCGTAGTGCCGCTCCCGAATGCCATGGTAGCGCGTGCATTCCTGCTGCCAGCGCATATCGTCCCAGTTTAGCTCGCGACAGATCTGTGCCTGTCGTTGCTGCAGCAGCAACAGGCCTCCGTCTCGTTCAATCAGACCGATGCGGGTGCGCCGCAGCAGCAAGTCATCCAGATGCTGCACAGCCTGGGTCAATGCGGCTTGCCAGTGTTGCTCGGTGAGATCGCTGTCGCCAATGAAGTGTGGGCTTGAGTCATACACGCAGCTTGTTGCCATGTGTGCGTGGTGCGCACGCTTTTTGATTCGACCGAGTTGGCGGCAGATGCGTGTCAGCACGTCGTCAGCCATCAGCTGGAACGTGGTCAGTTTACCGCCGCAGATCCGGACAAAGCCGGCGCTTTCTTCGACGAGATGTTCGCGGCTGGCGGCAGACGGGTCGGCGTGCTGATCGGCAAAGGTGGGGCGGACACCGGCGAAGCTGCTGACAATGTCGCTTTCCTTGAATTCAAGTTCGGGAAAGAGACGAAAGAGAGCTGACATCAGATAGTCATATTCGGTGCTGCTGAGCCGTGGTTCCAGATCCAGTGAGGCGTCATGATCCACATCGGTGGTGCCAAACAGCACCGCACCGGCCCACGGCACGGCGTAGACCGGCCGACCGTCTTGCGGGTGCGGGCACCCGATGGCTTCCGCCAACGGCAGCAAGTGCCAAGGCAGCACAAGATGGGAGCCGCGCAGCGGTCGCATCGGCGTCGCTGAGGTACGTGCCGCCAGCAGCCGGTCGCTCCAGGCGCCGGTGGCGTTGACCACAACGTTGGCCCTGACTTCAAACTGCTGATCACTGGATTGGTCGCGCAGCACGGCACCCACGACTTTCTGCTCGCGATTCTGCAGCAAACTTTCCGCAGCGACGTAGTTTGCGGCAAACGCCCCTCGCGACATCGCTTCCATCAGCACCCGCAACACCAACTGGCAGTCATCGGTTGCGGCGTCCAGATAGCTCAGCGCGCCGTGTCGCTGCTCGTTGCGCAGAAACGGGAACTGTTGCAACCAGCTGCCACGCGCATGGTGTGCACGACTGCGCCGACCGGCCAGAACGTCGTACAGCGCGAGTCCGGTCTGGATCAGGCGCGGCGGCTGTTTGGCATAGGGCAAGTAGAACCGGCGTGGCGTAATGGTTTCCGGATACTGTTGCTGCAGGGCATTGCGCGCTTTCAGCGCGGCAGCGGTCAGGCCAATGTGACCTTGCTTCAGGTAACGCAGGCCACCGTGCACCAATTTTGATGAACGGCTGGAGCTGCCCCAGGCAAAATCACGCTGTTCGACCAGTGCGGCGCGCAGGCCTTGATTCACTGCCGCTTGCAACACACCCGCGCCGGTGATGCCGCCGCCGATGATCAGCACGTCAAGCGGCTCCTGCAGCGCGGCGAAAAAATCAGCGCGCCAGTCGCCGTGCCAGTGATTGCCGGTGCCAGTCATGAGGCGCTGGTCCCGGGTTGTCTGCTGAGCAGGTTACCGCTGTCGAAGATGCCGTCCGGATCGGCGCGATCGATCACCGTTTGCAGCCAGTCACAACCGATGGTGCCTTTTTCTTTTCGCAGCCAGGGTTCATGGTCGTGGCCAACGCCATGTTGATGGCTGATGGTGCCGCCGTGCTCGGCGATGGCGTTGCTGACTGCCGTTTTCAATTGCTGCCAGCGCTGCAGATTGTGCTGGTAATCCGCGGTCAGCCGGTACATGAAGGTACTGTACACGCTGGAGCCGCTGCTATAGACGTGGGACAGATGGGTATAGGCGTGGACCTGTTCGCCGTCAGCTGCCAGCGCCTTGCGCGCGGCGTTCTCAATGGCGTGCATCATGTTGCTGGTTTGCTGCCAGGTGCAGGCGGTTTCGACGGTATCGACCGCGTATCCGTGGTGCCACAGGGTGTTGCGCAGATAAACCGAACGGAAGCGATTTTGCTTCCAGACTTCACCCATGCGGGTGCCAACGGCAACGGCGCCAAATGGCCGCAGCAAATCGCCGGCGTCGCGTTCGGCGCGTCGGCACGGCGCCGGCTCGCCGGTGAAACCGAGCAACAGCAGGCATTTGTCCTGACCGCAGCCACGCCAGCGCAGGTAACGCTCAAGCCAGCCGATGCGGGTTTCGTGGCCGGCCTGACGCAACAGCGTTTGTGTTTCGGTGGCGTTGGACAGCCGCAGCATGGAGAACGGAATGTCTGATTGTGCCAGGCTGCGCGCGGCATCAACCGCCTGTTGCCAGTGCGGCAGAAAGATGGCGTGAAAGCGCTCGTACGCCGGCTTGCTGCGGACGTTGACCCAGGCCTGACTGATGATGCCGAGTCGGCCTTCGGAACCGAGCACCCATTCGCGCAGATCCGGTCCCGCCGCGCTGGCCGGAAACGGCGGCAGTTCCAGCGCCTGTGTTGCCTGCAGGACACGACCGCCGGCGAAGAGTTGCTCAATGCGGCCATAGCGCCGTGATTGCTGACCAGATGAGCGGGTCGCGATCCAGCCGCCCAAGGTCGAGAATTCAAAGGATTGCGGGAAATGACCCAGCGTGTAACCGTGACTGTGCAACTGCGCTTCCAGCAGCGGCCCGCTGACACCGGCGTCGAACAGTGCCAAGTGATTGTTGTGATCGAGGGCGCGCAAACGTGAGTGGCTTTGCAAATTGATCGCCAGCGTCGGTCGGTCATCGGCAGGCGGTGTCAGATGCCCGACGACACTGGTGGCGCCGCCAACCGGGATCACGCGAAGACCGCGATCTTTTGCCTGCGCCAGAATGGCGATGAGATGATCCTCGTTGCGAGCCTCGACCACCGCATCAACAACGCTGCCGGGCTTGCCGTGACGCAAGCGCAGCCAGTCGGGCAGGCTCTGGCCGCAGCTGTGGCGTAAACGCTGAGCGGGTTCAACGCGGGCCCCCAGATGCATGAGCATGTGGTTGTCGAGTCGCGACGGCGGTATCGCTGCGCAAACGGCATCGAGTTCCGCGTCGACCGGGCGAATGCCGGCGCCGAGCTGCGCAGTCAGAAAGGCCAAGGCCGCAGGCCGCAGCGGTACGTCGATGTCCTGATGGCCCCAGCCATTCCAGCGTTGCATAGTGGTTCTCCTGCAGTGCCGGTGATGGTATTGCGCGCCCGCTTCGGTAGACTTGGCGCTCGCCACCGTCTGTTTGTCCGATGACGCCAGTTGGAGATCCGCCGATGCAGGCACGTGTCGTCAATGCTTATGCCGAAGCCCTGTTTGAAACGGCTGCCGCGGCCGGCTGGCCGCGCGCCGCATTACTCGAGGCCGCCGGTGTTGCGCTGCCGGCCAACAGCGATGGTATTCCGGTTGCCGATTATTTGCGGCTGCTGAACACGGCGGCGGAGCGGATCCCTGATCCGGCGTTTGGTTTGCATGTCGGCGAGCAGTTTCGGATGTCGCATTACGCGGTGTATGGCCTGCTGTTATTGGCCTGCCGCACGTTTCGTGAAGCGGTCGAACAAGTCATGCGCTATGAGTCCCTGGCGCATGATCTGGGCCGTTCGGAATTGATCGAGTTCGATGACTACGCCGAGTATCGCTGGCACAGCCCGTGGCTGGAGAAGACGGTGTGCCGGCATCTGTCGGAAAGCGTTTTTGCCGGCATTGCGGTGTTCGTGCGCTGGCTGGTTGGCCAACCGGTGGCGGCACATGAAGTCTGCTTTCGGCATCCGGAACCGACCGACACGTCTGAACATCAGCGCATCTTCGGTTGCCCGCTGCAGTTTGGCGCCGAGCATCATAGCATCCGGTTTGACAAGGCCTTGCTCGACTGGCCGGTGCCGCAAGCGGACCCGAGTCTGCGGGCGGCATTGCAACTGCACGCCGATCAATTGCTGGCCGCGCGACGCGAGCAGTTGGAGCCGGAGCTGCTGAACCGGGTGCGCGCGATTCTGTTGCCGCAATTGGGCCAGGGCCGGGCGCGATTGGCCGAGGTGGCGAGTGAGCTCGCGATGAGTCCGCGCAGTTTGCAGCGGCAATTGGAGCGGATTGGCTACACCTTTCAGCAAGTGCTGGATGCCACCCGCCGCGATCTGGCCAAGCGCTATTTGCTCGACGCCAAACTGACCCTGACCGATATCGCGTTTCTGCTCGGCTACAGCGAGCAGAGTTCGTTCACGCATGCTTTTCGTGACTGGGAAGGAGTGACGCCGTCGCAGTGGCGGCTGGCCAATCGTCGCCCGTGAAGGCGGGCGAGTGTGGTTGTGTTGAGCGGTGCGGTGAGCGATCCGCGCACGCAAAGAAAAAGCCCCGCATGCGGGGCTTTTTCTTGCTCTTGACGCAAGGCGTCAATCGCCTCAGGTTTTGTCTTCCTCGTTGTCAATCTGCTCTTGTGCGCGCTCGATTGACGACAGCGGCAATTGCGATTGTTGCGGAGCCGGTTCAGCAACCGTGGCACGCGGCTTGGCCATCGGCGAGCTGCTCGAGCTCGAAGTCCGGTGCAGCACCGTGCTCTGGTTCTGGCTCGGCTCGATCAGGCTGGCGAGCAGTGCGGCTACGTTTTTCAACGCTTCTTCTTCCGACACTTCTGCTTTCGGTGCCGGCTCAACCGGTTTCGGTTTGGCTGCCGGTGCCGAGGCGATCACGCGCGGGCGCACGGCTTCGGTTGGGGCGCTGCTGTCACCGCTGCTGCTCGGAACGACCGGAGCCGAAACGACCGGGGTCGGCTCAATCGGCGCGACCGGAGCCGGTTTCGCTGCAGGCGCCGACGCCGAGCTTGCGCTGCTGGCGACGGACGCCGATGGTGCAGTCGCCGGGGCGCTGACCGGTTGTACCGTGACGGCGGGGACGATTTCCGCGGTTACCGGTGCGGCTGGCGTCGGGCTGACGACCGCCGGTTTGCTCGGTTCGCTGCTGGCGACATTGACGACAACCGGCGCCGGTTCGGCGGCAGCCGTTTCGGCGACAGCGACTTCGACGGCCGTTTCATCGAACTGCGGCGCGGCAAACGCTGCGGCGGCCGGCAGTTCGGTTTCCGATTCGTTGCCTTCGCGGTCGCGACGGCGACCACCGCCAAGGTGACGTGGCAGCCGGCGACGACGATCACCGCGTTCACCGCGGTCACGACGCTGCTCGGTCGCTTCGATGTTCTCGCGGTCGATGACGTTGATTTCGGCGCTGTCGACAATCGCCGGTTCCGGTGTCACAACGCTTGGTGCGGCGGTGGCAACCGGCGTAGTGATGCTTTCTGCGGCCGGCGCGTCGCCAGCTTGTTGCTGCTGACGCATGGCCATGCGCTCGGCGCGGGACTGACGCGGGCCCCGTTCCTCACGCGGCTGACGCTCTTCCCGCGGTTGCCGCTCTTCGCGAGCCTGCTGCGGTTGTTGTTCGCGTACTTGCGGTTCACGAACGTGCGGTTCGCGCGGTTGGCGCTCGCCACGTGGCTGACGCTCTTCGCGCGGCTGACGACCGTCGCGCTGCTGACCCTCGGCCTTCGGCTGCTGCTGACGACGGTTGTCGCCTTGTTGTTCGCGATTTTGTTCGCGGCTTTGCTCACGAGCCTGATCGCGCGCTTGTTCGCGACCTTGCCGCTGCTGATCGCGGCCACCGTCCTGACGGCCATCACGGCGCTCGCCACGCTGGCCACGGCCATCGCGACCATCACGACGTTCACCGCGGTTGTCCGGGCGACCATCACGACGTTCACCACGCTTGTTGCGATCGCGCTCGTTGCGACCGCGGCCTTTTTCCTCTTTCACCGGTTCGCTGGCGCCGAACAGTGCATCCCAGATACGGCGCAGGATGCCCGGTTTGGCTACGGTAGCGGCCGGTGCCGCGGCGGCCTTGGCCGGTTGCGGCGCCGGGGCTGGCGGCACAATCGGCGCCGGCGCGGCGACTTGCGCGTACTGCACGGCCGGCGCTTCGCTGCGCGGTTTGTTCTGGGTGGTGATTTCTACCGCTTCCACGGTCGGCTGTTCGGCCAACGAATAGGAAACGGTTTCGACCACTTCCTGCTGACGCAGGCGGCGGACTTCGTAATTCGGGGTTTCGAGGTGCGGGTTCGGCACCACGACCACGTGCACTTCGTGGCGCTTCTCGATGCCGAGAATGTCTTTGCGCTTTTCGTTCAAGAGATAGGTGGCGGCTTCGACCGGCAGGATCGCCTGCACTTGCGAAGTCGAATCCTTCATCGCTTCTTCTTCGATCAGACGCAGCACCGACAGCGACATCGATTCGACGTTGCGGATATGGCCAACGCCGTTACAGCGCGGGCACAGCTCGGTGGTCGATTCGGCCAGTGCCGGACGCAGGCGCTGACGCGACATTTCCATCAGACCGAACTTCGACAAGCGGCCCAATTGAATGCGGGCGCGATCCATTTCGACGGCATCGCGCAGCGCGTCTTCGAGCATGCGCTGGTTCTTGGCCGGGGTCATGTCGATGAAGTCGATGACGACCAGGCCACCCAAGTCACGCAGGCGCAGCTGGCGAGCCACTTCCTGCGCGGCTTCGATATTGGTCTGCAGCGCCGTTTCTTCGATGTCGCCGCCCTTGGTCGCTTTCGACGAGTTGACGTCGATGCAGACCATCGCTTCGGTACGGTCGATGACAATCGAGCCGCCCGACGGCAGCCGCACTTCACGCTGGTAAGCGCTTTCGATCTGGCTTTCGACCTGGTAACGGTTGAACAGCGGGATGTCGTCCTTGTACAGCTTTACCTTGCTGACAAAGTCCGGCCGCACCAGCTCGATGTGCTGGCGAATGCGGTTATAGGCATCCTGGGTGTCGACGATGATTTCGCCGATGTCGGCTTTCAGGTAATCGCGGATCGAGCGGATGATGACATCGCTCTCGGCGTAAATCAGGAACGGTGCCGGGCGCTTGGCGGCAGCCTCGGTGATGGCGTTCCACTGGGTCAGCAGCACGCCGAGATCCCACTTCAGTTCCTCTTCCGAACGGCCGACACCGGCGGTGCGGATGATGATGCCCATGCCATCCGGCAGGTCCAGCGCGTGCAGCGCTTCGCGCAGCTCGGAGCGGTCATCGCCCTCGATGCGGCGCGAGATGCCGCCGGCACGCGGGTTGTTCGGCATCAGCACCACGTAGCAGCCGGCGAGGCTGATATAGGTGGTCAGCGCCGCGCCTTTCTGGCCGCGCTCTTCCTTTTCAATCTGGACGATGACTTCCTGACCTTCCTTGACCAGCTCCTTGATGTTGCCGCGGGTCTTGCTCGGGTCGGTGAAGTAGGTCGGGGAGATTTCTTTCAGTGGCAGGAAGCCGTGGCGCTCGGCGCCGTAATCGACAAAAGCAGCTTCGAGGGAGGGTTCTACGCGGGAGATACGGCCTTTGTAGATGTTGGCCTTTTTCTGTTCTTTACCGGGGACTTCGATGTCGAGGTCGTACAGGCGTTGCCCGTCTACCAGTGCAACGCGCAGCTCTTCTTGCTGGGTTGCGTTAATCAGCATCCGTTTCATGGTGGTTCTCGTCGGTCGGTCAAACGACAGACTGCGAACACGCCATCAACGCCAGGCGGGCAGGGCACTCACGCAGGGTCGGCGCCAGCTAAAACAGGGGCCTGAACTCCAGTGGATTCGGGGCGCGGACGCCGAAACGGCGACTTTTGGGCCACAAATCGCGCGCGTGAAACGCGCCAAAATCAGTTTCAGTGATGCTGTCGGTGGTGACGGACGGGCCTGTTTCATGGCGGCCGGTCGGTCAGGGCCGAAAACATCGGTCGCGCCGGAGACTACGCTGGATTCGTTCGCTGTCGAACAGAATCGAGCCACGGCGGGACGGCAAAAAACTCGCTGCCTTGCTGGCAATGACGGCATGACGGCAATCGTCATGACGTACAATAGTCAACGTGCTGGCCAAACAAAGGCCGATGCACAGGTTTACTCAAAAAGAGTTCAATCGGCGTGGTGTGGATCGCGGGGCTTCAGGAGGCCGGACGGTTATCTTTCATGGATATTCGTCACAGGCACAACGGCTTGCCGGGATCGCGACCATGCGGATTGGCCGAAAGACTATAGCAGGTCGCCGTAAGTGCAGCAAATTAAAAGCAAAATTCCCCAAAACGCCGATCCGGCGACCGCTGAAAAGCCTGCCACCGATGCCCCGTCTGTACGATTTGTGACCATTGATGAAGGCCGCGCCGGCCAGCGTCTGGACAACTTTCTGCTGACCCTGTTGAAGGGCGTGCCGAAAAGCCGCATCTATAAACTGCTGCGGACCGGCGAGGTGCGCATCAACAAAGGCCGGGTCAAAGCCGAAACCCGACTCGAAATCGGCGATGTCGTCCGCATCCCGCCGGTCCGGGTCAGCGAAAGCGAGCCGGGACCGAATCCGGCGCTGCGCAAAATTCAGGCACTCGATGACGCCGTGCTGCTGGAGACCGACGGCTACATCGTCGTCAACAAGCCGGCTGGCATGGCGGTGCATGGTGGTTCGGGCGTTTCGTATGGCGTCATCGAAGGCCTGCGCGCACTGCGGCCGGATGCACCGTTTCTGGAACTGGTGCACCGGCTTGACCGCGACACCTCCGGCTGCCTGCTGGTGGCGAAAAAACGTTCAGCCTTGCGCGCCTTCCATGAAGCGCTGCGCGAAAAGGACATGGACAAGGTCTACCAGGCGCTGGTCATCGGCAAATGGTCGAACCGCAAGCAGCTCATCAATGCGCCGCTGCTGCGTAATGAATTGAAGTCCGGTGAGCGGGTGGTACGGGTGCATCCGGAAGGCAAAGCGTCGCAAACTCGTTTTGCCGTGCTGGAAAACTTCCCGAGCTGCACGCTGGTCGAAGCCAGCCCGCTGACCGGCCGCACCCATCAGATCCGCGTCCATGCTGCCCATGCCGGCCATCCTTTATTGGGGGATGACAAGTACGGCACCGATGAGACCGTGGCACTGGCCGAGCGACTTGGCCTGAAGCGGTTGTTTCTGCATGCGGCGTCGTTGAGTTTTGTTGACCCGGCTTCGGGTAAGGCCGTGACAGTCAATGCGCCGTTGCCGGAGGAATTGGAAACGGTGTTGGTGAACGCACATACGGCGGTGGCTGGTTGAGCTTGCCGGTTTCGTCCCCATTTTTCTCCCATCCTTTCGCTGTGTAGTTCTTCATGACCAACAGACCTTACGACCTGATTATTTTCGACTGGGACGGCACGCTGATTGACTCGGTGGGTCGCATCGTTTCGTCGATGCGTGCGGCGGCGGAATTGGCCGAACTGCCGGTGCCGACCGAAGATGCGGTCAAGGGCATCATCGGTTTGTCGTTGCCGGCGGTGTACGAGATTCTGTTTCCCGGCGCCCATCCGGACCAACTGGAGCGGCTCAAGCAGGAATACCGCACTGCGTTTGTTGAAACCGATCCGACGCCGACACCGTTATTTGATGGTGCCCGCGAAACGCTGGACTGGCTGAAGGATTCCGGTTTCGTGCTCGCCGTTGCTACCGGCAAGGCGCGTTACGGTCTGGAGCGGGCGTGGAAGGAAGTGGGGCTGGATCAGTTCTTTCACGCCTCGCGCTGCTCGGACGAAGCCGAAGGCAAACCGCATCCGCAGATGGTGCTGGATATCCTGAAAGAAACCGACACGCCGGCGCAGCGGGCCATTGTCGTTGGCGATACCGGCTTCGATATGGAAATGGCGAAACGGGCGCATGTCGATCGGCTGGCGGCGACCTATGGTGCCCATGATCTGGCGGATTTGCTGGCGCACGAGCCGCTGGATCAGTTGCATGACATCGGGCATCTGCCGCAGTGGCTGAGAACGCGCCGCTGAGTCGCGTTCCCGGTATTGGTCGATGCCGCGCCAGTCTCGACAAGCCGTTCGAAATGCGCTCAGCACGATTTAACTGCCAATGGCAGTCCGCTGTTTCGGCTTCACCGCGACAAGATTGATCAGGGTTTCTTCATGGCCTGGTTTGGGTTTGAATCCGAGCCATTCAAAGAAGCCAATGTCCGTACGGCTCCACCACAGATACGGATAAGAGATCTGCTCCGGTTGCACCGTGAAGCCGGCTTGACGGACCAGTGCAAGATACTCATCAGCCGTTTTCTGCACGTGCATCGGGTGCCGAAACAACAGGCGTATTGGCAGTGAGTGGATATACTTCTTGGTCGATTCAGCCAGCAGCAATTGACCACCCGGTTTCAGCACGCGATACATTTCCGCCAGCGCTGCTTCCTGCGCCACAATGTGGTGCAGGGTTTGATGACAGAAAACCAGATCAAAGTGGTTGTCAGGCAGTCCGGTCGTCGCGGCATTGGCGGTAGTGAGTTCTGCCGACACGCCTGCAGTATGCAAAGTTTTTAGAGCCCGCGATTTGGCGGCTGGATCGGCATCAATGCCAACCAGATGCGTCGCCTGAAAACGTTTTGCCAGTTCCACCAGGGTTTTGCCATGACCAAAGCCGATGTCGAGCACACTGACGATTGGCTCTGAAAGCTGGCCTTGCAGCCGTTGCAGATCGTTCAGCGCCCGTTGCAGCACATACACATGCCAGGTCTTGGTGCCGAGGAACCAGACGCCAAAGCGGGTTTCCTCAACGAAGGCAGTGCGTTCATTCATGGTGCGCCTGCTGTCCAGAAGTCGAATTCGCTCAGAGCGGTAGATCTTTCGGGAATCCAACCAGTTCGTTGTGATCGAGTTTGTCGATGGCTTCCGGGCCGAGCTCTCTGCTGTTCCAGGCGTAGTTCAATTTGGCGTAGACCATGGCCATCAGTTCCGGCAGCAGTTCATCAACTGAGTCCGGATCGGATTCCAGTTCGGTGACCACTTCTTCCAGTGAGCTCAAGGCATCGTTCAGGGTGGTGAGAATCCAGTCGGCGTCCATTACAGGCTCCAGTGATGGTTCGATGGCGAAGGGATGCGGCATCGTAAACGAAAAAACAATCCTGCAAACCAAGGCAACAAAAAGCCAAGGGCCGCGGTTGCGGCCCTTGGTTTAGCACAGCAAGCTCGATTAGAGCTGCGGGCCGGCCGCGACGACTTTGGCGTCGACCTTGAACTTCTTGAAGTTCTCGATGAAAAGCTGGGCCAGCTTTTTGGCTTCGGCATCGTAGGCGGCTTTGTCTGCCCAGGTGTCGCGCGGGTTCAGCAGCTTGCTGTCGATGCCCGGCAGTTCGACCGGGACGTCGAGGTTGATCACCGGCAGGTGCTGGGTCTTGGCGGTTTTCAGCGCGCCGCTCTGGATGGCGGCGACCACGGCGCGGGTGACCGGGATCGGGAAGCGGTGGCCGCCGTTGCCGGCCGGGCCACCGGTCCAGCCGGTGTTGACCAGATACACCTTGGCGCCCGAGGCATCCAGACGCTTCATCAGCAGCTCGGCATAAACGCCGGCCGGACGCGGGAAGAACGGCGCGCCGAAGCAGGTCGAGAAAGTCGGTTCGATCGACGAGGTCGAGCCCATTTCGGTCGAGCCCACTTTCGCGGTGTAGCCGGACAGGAAGTGGTAGGCGGCCTGTTCACGGTTGAGGATGGACACCGGCGGCAACACGCCGGTCATGTCGCAGGTCAGGAAAATCAGCGCTTCCGGTTCCGGACCGCGGTTTTCCGGCACGCGCTTCTCAACGAAGTCGAGCGGGTAGGCGGCGCGGCTGTTCTGGGTCAGCGTGTGGTCGTTGTAGTCCGGGCTGCCGTCTGCGTTCAGCACGACGTTTTCCAGAATGGTGCCGTGGCGGATGGCGTTCCAGATGACCGGTTCGTGATCCTTGTTCAGGTGGATGCACTTGGCGTAGCAGCCGCCTTCGATGTTGAACACGGTACCCGGGCCCCAGCCATGCTCGTCGTCACCGATGATGTGGCAGGCCGGATCGGTCGACAGGGTGGTCTTGCCGGTGCCGGACAGGCCGAAGAACAGCGTGACCTTGCCGTCTTTGGCCTGGTTGGCGCCGCAGTGCATCGGCAGGGTGTCTTCGGCCGGCAGCAGGAAGTTCTGCACCGAGAACATGGCTTTTTTCATTTCACCGGCGTAGCGCATGCCGGCCAGCAGCACCTTGCGGGCGCCGAAATTGATGATGACGCAGCCATCGCTGTTGGTGCCGTCTCGGGCCGGATCGCAAATGAAACCCGGTACGTTCAGGATCTGCCAGACCGGCTTGGCCGACGGATTGAACTGGCTCGGGCGAATGAACAGGTTGCGGCCGAACAGGTGCTGCCAGGCGGTTTCGGTGCGCATCTCAATGGGCAGGTAATGCTTCGGATCGGCGCCGACATGCAGGTGGCTGACGAAGGCTTCCGGCAGCGCGTTGTAATGGGCTTCGACCCGGGCCCAGAGAGCGTCGAACTTGTCGGCCGGGAACGGCTTGTTGACCTTGCCCCAGTCGATTTCGTTCTGGGTGCTCGGTTCCTGGACGATGAAGCGATCCGCCGGGCTGCGGCCGGTGCGCTTGCCGGTTTCGACCACGAGGGCGCCGTTGCTGGCAATGCGGCCTTCATGACGCTCCAGGGCTTTCTTGATCAGGGCGTCGGCGTTCAGATTGGTATGGCGCTGTGGGGCCGCGGCAGTTGCGGTCATGATCAATCCTCGTTGGACAGGTCGGTTACGACAGGCGGGTCAAAAATCGGCGCGTATTATCACCGATCCGCCATGGGGCACGCCACGTCGGCGTGGTCCGGAATAGTGTGCACAGTGCTGGTGCAAGCCAGGAAGTGGAATAAACATGCCAGCTGGACTGGTCAAAAAGGAACCAAGTCGCGGTGGTTGTTTCCAAGTTCAGGTCGGCGGACGCCGGAAGGAAAAAGGAGCAAAACATGACCAAGCTGAAGACAGGAATCGGTATGTTGGCCGCAGCGATGCTGGCGGCCTGCGCCAGTGGCCCCTTTGCTCGTTCCAGCGAACCGCACGGCATTGTCGATCTGGACATTCCGCGTCAGGCCCATCGGCAGTACGAAGCGTTCTTCCTCGCCGTCGATGGCCAGAATGTCGTTCCGGAGCGCAAGCAGCTGTTGCTGCGGCCGGGCCAGCACACCATCCGGCTCGGCGCCAAGCTGGAGAATCTGTATAGCGCTGATGCGATCTCCCGGCCCGGTAGTCGCGCCTCCGAGCGCAGCAGTATCACCATCGATGTCAAAGAGGGGATGCGCTACAGCGTGGCAGCCAAACTGGACGGCCCTTACACTGATGATTGGCAAGCCATCGTCAGCCGAGAGGCGCCGCTGCAGGGTTATGCCAAGCGTTGACCGGCCGGATGACAATCGCAACCAAACGAGAATTCCGACCCAACGATAATCCCAGCCAACGCCGCGATCATTCGCGGCGTTGCTATTTGAGCGGTACCGCTTACGCTGACAAGCGGTGCAGAAATGGTTATGGTAAGCCGCTCTTGTGTTGGCCACATCCGCAACCGTTGGAGACTGCATCGTGTCCGAATCCCCCTCACAGCAAGAAATCCAGGCCCGGCAATGGGGCATGTTCATCCATTTGTCGATTCTGGCCGGCTACCTGATCCCGTTTGCCGGTTTCATCATTCCGGTGGTCATGTGGCAGATGAAGAAGTACGAACATCCGCTGATTGATGCGCACGGCAAGAATGTCGCGAACTGGCTGCTGTCCTTCCTGATTTACGGCTTCATCTGCTGGATTCTGGCGCTGATCCTGATCGGCTTTTTCTTCTTGTGGGTGCTCGGGGTGCTGAACATCGTATTTGCCATCATCGGCGGCCTGAAAGCCAACAATGGCGAGGTCTGGGCCTATCCGTTCACCATTCGCTTCTTCAAGTGAGCGAGCATTGAGGCAAACAAAAAGCCCCGCACTGCGGGGCTTTTTGTTGCTGGCAGCGTGAGTTCAGCGCTGCTCTTTCGGTGGCGTCCGGATGATCAGCATGCGCAATTCGGTCATGTCCTCGATGGCGTAGCGAATGCCTTCGCGGCCGAGGCCGGAATCCTTGACGCCGCCGTAAGGCATGTGATCGACGCGCCAGCTCGGAATGTCGCCGATGACCACGCCACCGACTTCCAGCACATCCCAGGCGCGCTGGATTTTGTAGATGTCGCGGGTGAACACGCCGGCCTGCAGACCGAAATCGCTGTTGTTGACCTCGTCGAGTGCGGCGTCGAAATCGCTGAACGAACGGATGATGGCAACCGGGCCAAACGCTTCCTGGCAGGAAATGTTGGCCGCATTCGGCACGTTTTCCAGCAGCGTGGCTTCCAGCATCGCGCCCTGGCGTTTGCCGCCGCAGAGCAGCGTGGCGCCGCCGGCGACCGCTTCGTTGATCCAGCCTTCGAGCCGCTGCGCTTCTTTCTCCGAGATCATCGGGCCGATGAAGGTTGCCGGATCTTTCGGGTCGCCCATTTTCAGCGCCCTGGTGGCGGCAACGAGCTGATCGCGGAAAGTTTGGTAAATGGATTCATGGACCAGGATGCGCTGCACGCTGATGCAGCTCTGGCCGCTCTGGTAGAACGCACCGAACACGACGCGCTTGACCGCGTCTTCAATGTCGCTGTCGTGATCGATGATGCAGGCGGCGTTGCCGCCCAGTTCCAACACCACTTTCTTCTTGCCGGCCTTGGCTTTCAGATCCCAACCGACTTGCGGCGAACCGGTGAACGAGAGCAATTTCAGTCGTTCGTCCGTGGTGAAGAGGTCAGCGCCGTCGCGCGAGCAGGGCAGGATCGAGAACGCCCCTTTCGGCAAATCGGTTTCGGCCAGCACTTCGCCGATGATCAGTGCACCAATCGGCGTCATCGAAGCCGGTTTGAGCACGAACGGACAGCCGGCGGCGATCGCCGGCGCCACTTTGTGGGCGGCCAGGTTGAGCGGAAAATTGAACGGGGAAATGAATGAGCACGGACCAATCGGTACCCGCTTCCACATGCCGGTATAGCCGACGGCGCGGGCGGAAATGTCGAGCGGCATCACTTCGCCGTAGATCCGGACCGACTCTTCGGCGGCGATGCGGAAGGTATCGATGAGCCGGACCGCTTCGCCGCGGGCATCGTTGATCGGCTTGCCGTTTTCGATGGTCAGCGCCTGCGCCAGCTCTTCCAGCCGTTCAGTAAACCGTTGCACGCAGTGCTGCAGGATCTGCTGGCGCCTGTAGGCCGGCAGTTTGCGCATCGGTTCGCTGGCGGCCTCAGCCGCGGCGATCGCGGCGTCGATGGCCCTGGCGTCGGCCAGGGCAACGCGGGTGGCGACTTCGCCGGTGTATTTATCGACCACGGCGAGGTCTTGGTTGGCATAGACCGGGGCGTTGGCGAGATAGTAGGGGTAGGCTGGCTTGAGCACGGCGATGTTCTCCGGCGGGTCGGCTGGCCGATGCGGCCATGTTTAATATTTTGAACAGGCTAGCCGGTTTGGCTGGCGATGTAAACCGCGGCGTGTGAGCGGTTTGGGGGCAAGGGGGCGGTATGGCGGTACTCAAGGTCTGGCTGGGCGACCTCACCACGCTCGCGGTCGATGCCATCGTCAACGCGGCCAATACCAGTCTGCTGGGTGGCGGCGGGGTCGATGGTGCCATTCACCGTGCCGCCGGTCCCGGCCTTCTGGCAGAATGCCGCACCGTCGGCGGCTGTCCGGTGGGTGAGGCGCGGCTGACCAACGGCCACCTGCTGCGCGCCCGTTATGTGATTCATACGGTCGGGCCAATCTGGCAGGGTGGCGACCGCGGTGAACCGGCGCTGCTGGCAGATTGCTATCGCAATAGCCTGCAACTGGCGGCGGCCCACGAGATCCGGCGGATCGCGTTCCCGGCGATCAGCTGCGGAGTGTACGGCTATCCACCGGCGTTGGCCGCACCGCTGGCGGTCAGCACGGTGGCGACGACGCTGGTGCGGTACCCCCAGATCGAGGAAGTCACGTTCTGTTGCTTCAGCCGTGAATTCGTCCCGCTGTACCGCAATGCCCTAGCGGCACAGGAACAGCAGTAACTGACTTGCAGACAGAACGTTTTGGCCGCCGTGTTTTGAACGGCGGCGGCCGAGCAACCGTAGCAGCTTCAAGTACATGCAGTTATTGCAGACATACCGAAGCGCTTCGGCTCAGCCAAAACAACAACACCCTGTTCAGGGTAGGCAACATTCAGGATAAGCAAACCATGCATGTCGTGATGACCGGTGCGACCGGCTTTCTGGGTAGCGCGCTTGCTGCCGTGCTGTTGGAGCAAGGCTGTGAGCTCAGTGTTTTTGCTCGCCATCCTGCCAAGGTGCGGCGCAAATTCGGGCCGCACGTGGCGGCATTCACGGCCTGGCATGATGCGCCGACCCAGGCCGATGCGGTGATCAACCTCGCTGGCGAACCGTTGATTGGCGGCCGCTGGATCGAAACCAAGAAAGATCGCATTCGCGCCAGTCGTATCAGCACCACCCATGGCCTGGTGCAATGGCTGAGCCGCATGCAATTGCGGCCGGACGTGCTCATCTCCGGTTCGGCGATTGGTTATTACGGTTACAGCGCAGAGCAGTCGTTCAGCGAAGCGGATGCTGCCGGCGATGATTTTGGCGCCCGTCTCTGCGCCGACTGGGAGACCAGCGCCCGTGCTGCCGAAACGCTCGGCATGCGGGTGTGCCTGCTGCGTACTGGTGTGGTGTTGCATCGCAGTGGCGGCGCGCTGGCCCGCATGTTGCCGGCGTTCCGTTTGGGTCTGGGTGGTCCGATTGGCTCGGGACAACAAGGCTTTTCCTGGATTCATCTCGATGATTGGTTGGCTGCGGTCATGCATCTGCTGACCCATACCGAACTGTCGGGGCCGTTCAATTTGACCGCGCCGCAACCGGTCAGCAACGCCGAGTTCAGCCAGGCGTTGGCACAGGCGCTGCACAAACCGGCGGCACTGCGGGTGCCGGCGTTCGTGCTGAAGCTGATGGCGGGCGAGGGGGCGGAGTTGTTGCTGAACGGGCAGCGGGTAATGCCGAATCGGTTACTGGAATCCGGTTTCGTCTTTTCACGCCCCGATCTGGCGCAGGCCTTGTCGGATGTGCGCGGCTGATGAAACGACGTGTCGATCAGATCCTGAGCAGCTTCGGCTATTGCTCACGCTGGCAGGCGCGGGTCTGGCTCAATGCCGGACGCGTGCGCATGGGCGAGACGGTGCTCAGCAATTTCGCCGAGAAAGTGGAGCCGCGCGATCTGCTCATTGATGGCGAACCGATCCCTTTTCCTGACGGCATGTTGATCATGCTGCACAAACCGCTTGGTTATGTTTGCAGCCACGACAGCGGTGAAGGCATGCGGGTTTACGATTTGCTGCCGCCGGCCTGGCTGCAGCGTGATCCCAAGCTGGTCACTGTTGGTCGGCTCGACAAGGACACCAGTGGCTTGTTGTTGTTGACCGATCAGTCGGCATTGGTGCAGCGCTGGACGGCGCCGAAACACCATGTCGAGAAAGTGTATCGCGTAAGCGTCGACCGGCCGCTGTCGCCGGAACTGGTCAGTGCCTTTGCATCTGGCGTGCACTTGCGTGGCGAAGACAAACCCTGCCTGCCAGCGACGCTGAAACTCTGCGCATCACGCGAGGCCGAGGTCACCGTGAGCGAGGGCCGTTACCACCAGGTGCGTCGCATGTTCGCCGCTTGCGGCTACCATGTCGAAACCTTGCATCGTGAGCGCGTTGGCGCGTACGAGCTGGCGGATTTGCCGGTCGGGCAATGGCGCAGCCTGCCGTTGCCGTGAACTGTCACCCTTGTGCTTAAAAACAAAAACCGCAATCGAGATTGCGGTTTTTGTTTTTTGCCGTCAGTTGCTGCAAGCGGCTATTTTTTCTTGGCGAACTCGGTCATTTCCTTCATCAACCGGACCATCACCGGCTGATACTTTGCCTGAATGGCTTCCTCGTCGGCGACCGGCTGATCGTTGCGATCGGTGACCGCATTCTCGGTGTAACCGGTGGAACGCAGCGGGAATACCAGTTTGTACTGGTCATCGGCGTAGCCGACTCGGTCCCAGTCGCCAAACACCAGTTCCTTGCGCTCACAAGCGCTCAGCAGGTTGCAACCAAACGAATAGTCGCGTGGATCGTTCTTGACGCCGAGCAGGGGCAGTACCGTCGCCGGAATATCCAGGTGACTGCTCAGCGTGTCGACCTTGGCCGGTGCCTGATTCGGAACGTAGACCACCAATGGCACCCGGGTCTGCTCTTCATGGAATTGCGAGTTGTGGCCCCAGTGGCCCTTTTCCATGAACTCTTCGCCGTGGTCACCAGTGATCACGACCAGCGTGTTCTCAAGCAAGCCACGCTTTTCCAGCGCCGCAATGGCGCGACCGAGCTGGCTGTCGAGATGGTGTACCGAGTTGAGATAACGGTTGTAGATGAGATCAATGTCCTTTTCCAGATCCATCGTTGCGTAATTCATGTCTTCCAGATAGCGCTTCTTGATCACGCTTTCTTCCGGGAAGTAGTAGCGGGCGTGCGCGGACTCGAAGAAATGGAAGGCAAAGAACGGTTGATCCGGCTTGCGCTGGTCGAGGAATTGCTCCAGTTTGTCGACGCCGCGGCGGTCGAATTTCCAACCCGGCCCGTCGCCTTCCGGCAGGTGCATGTGCTCTGCCGGCACGTTGACCCAGACCGTTTTGTCGAATTCCGGATAGCTGAACGCCGAGCTGGTCGAGATGTGCAGTTGGTAGTTCAGTTCCTGAATGCGATCGATCAGCACCGGACTGCGGCGGTTTTCCAGTACGGTGAACCAGTAGGTGCCGTAGAGGCCGTAAAACTGGGTGAAGATGCCCCAGCGAGTGCCGTTGCTGCCGCTGTAATGACGGCGGAAGTGCACGGCCCTGTCGGCAAACGCCTGCATCTGCGGCATGACATCGCCGGTCAGGGTGTCAGCCCGCCAGCTTTCCGCGACCAGCCAGACAATGTTGAGTGGCTTTTCTGGTGTCTCGGTTTGCAGCGGCGCTTTCGGGTAATTCAGCGTGACATGCTCAGCGGTTTTGAATTCGCTTTGCCGTCGCACTTGATAACCGAGTTTTTTCAGCAGGCTGTTGACGGTAGTCGGGTTGTGAAACGGAAACGTGTTGGCTGCCGCCAGCACCGGCGAATGGGCCGTGGCATGCGCGCTGGCGTAGGCAAGTCGTTCGGTAACCGTCATGGCCAGGAACAGGTAAAGCAGTTTCCGGTAGCGACCGGCAAAGCGTCGATCCAGTGTCTGGCGCAAGCGGTTATCACGCAGCAGATACCACGCCAGCACTTGATGACCGATGATCAGCAGCACCATCAGCACACCAAAGCTCACCATGGTGGCGGTGTCAGCCCCCATCGATGCAATGCCACCGGGCGTGGTGATCAGATTCCAGACAAACCCGTTCAGATGGAACGAGAAAATCTTGAAGATGCTGAAGTCGGCAAACAGCGCAATGTTGACGATCGCGCCGAGCAAGGCGGCGAGCAGCATGAGCAGGCGCAGGCTGAGTCCCTGCAACCGATCACCGAGCAGCTTGCCGAGCGCCCAGACCGGCAACAAGGCCGGCAGACTGTACAGAAAGGCATAGGTCAGCCAGACCAGCGTGGCAAAACCAAACGACAGGGTAGTGTAACCGTCGTGGTGGATCAGGAACGGCAGCGCGAACAGCAAGTTCAAGAACCACAAACAAAGAAAGTAATGCCGCAGCGGCAGCAGACGATCGGAGACAGCAGTCGACATTGAGTGCGATACCTGAAAAAACCGGCCGGCAGGATAGAGAGTTATTGGTCAAAAAACAAGCAGGGACGTTCGTCTCGAACGGCCGACCCTGTTGTGACCGAAGCAGTGTCCGATCACAACATTAAGGTGGGCTTAGGCGGCGCGTGATGTGGCTCAAAAACGGAACTGTCCGACCGTTTGCTGCAGCCGGCCAGCCAGCTCGGTGAGCTGCTCGCTGCTTTGGACAAAGGTCAGGGTGGTTTGCCGGGTTTGGTCGGTGATGTGCTGAATGGCATTGACGTCTTGGTAAACCTGCTCGGCCAGGCTGGCCTGCTGCTCGGTGACGCCGGTAATGGCCTGATTGCTTTCCGTGATGCTGCGCACCGAGTCGTTGATGGCGGACAGCGCCTGCGCCGCGCGCTCGGCCTGGGTCTGGCTGGCGTTGGCGCGCTCGGCGCCGACCGTCATCAGCTCGACCGAATCACGCGTGGTGTGCTGCAGCGCTTCAACGATTTGCCGGATCTCGTCGGTGGACTCGCCGGCGCGTTGGGCCAGTTTGCGGACTTCATCGGCAACCACGGCAAAGCCGCGGCCACTCTCGCCGGCGCGTGCCGCTTCAATGGCAGCGTTCAGTGCCAGCAGGTTGGTTTGATCGGCGATTTCGCGGATGACATTGAGCACGCTGCCGATGCGGTTGCTGTCTTCCGCCAGCTTGGTGATCAGCACCGAGCTCTGTTGGACGTCGGCTGCGAGCGCACGAAACGCTTCCGTCAATTCGGCGACGACACTGCTGCCACTCTGTGCCAGCTCACGGGTCTGTCGCGATACCGATTGGGCGTGGGTGGCTTGCTGCAGGACGGTTTGGGCACCGGTCAGCATCTCGCGAACGCGCTGCTCAATCTGGCCGGCGCTTTGTTGCTGCGATTGCATGCCGGAGCGGGTTTGCTGCGCCGCCTCGCGCATGCCGTCGACCGCGCCGCGAACATCGCGGCTGGCAGCCTCGACCTGCCGAATCACGGTCAGCAGCGCTTCCTGCATCGCGTTGAAGGCGCGGCCCATTTCGCCGACCTCATCCTGACTGTCAGTGACTACCCGAACGCCGAGGTCACGCTGGTGCTGCACTTTCAGCATGGCTTTGAGCAAGGTGTCGATGTGGCGTTCGACAAAGACGATCAGCGCTTGCGAGCCGGCCAGCACGGCCAGCATCAGCACGAACACCATGCCGGCGTAGGCGGGGGCCTCGGACCAGAACACTTCCATGAAGGACAGGCTTTTGCCGGCTTCGACCAAGGCGTTGTGGCTGCGGTTGATGGCGAACAGGGTCAGGATCGACATGCCAATGAAGGCGACGATGTTCACCAGCCAGAATTTGTACTTGAGCGGCAAATCACGCATGGAACGGGCAATGTAGCTGAACGTTAGTCATACAAGGGTAGAAGAAAACGGCCAAGCCGCCAGTCGGTTTTCCGTGAAAATGGCCGGGATTTGCCAGCCCCAGAATGCATCAAGGCGACCATCGGTCGCCTTGATTTGCCGCAATTCGGATTTTAGCTTGACCCGGTCGCGGGTCCGTTCAGCCTTCTGGCTGGGGCCATGTGCGCCACCCTTGCGCAGGATGGGGGCACAGGCATGGCGGTTTCGCGCTTTCATGACCTGTTTCCTTCGGTGGAGTTGTCGCCGGCGGCAACAACGCGGAGCGATTGTGTCGGACACCGGCGGCCGGCACAAGCCAAGGGTGTTACCGTTGATGTCAGTCAGCCCTGATCTGAGCTGATCGGGAGCTCAGCCGAGCGAGGTCGCCGTGCACCGTGGTTAAGGCCCCAACTGTCAGCTGCTCGGCAGGGTTTTGCGCCAGCGTTGCCACCAGCTCAGCAGAATGCCGGTGGCGGTGAGCCCGGCGATGATGATCAGCACTGCACCCAGCAGCGATAACGGGTGGATCGGTTCGCGCCAGAGCAGCCAACCGAAAGCAAAGGCAAACACCACCTGGGTGTAGCTCCAGGCTCCGATCCGGCCCGGTGGCGCCAGCATGAACGCGCGCGTCATCAGCATCTGGCCGAGCGCGGCCGTGATGCCGAGACCGAGCAAGGCGGGCCAGTCGCTGCTGACAATCGGCTGCCATTGCACGAAGGCCGGGATCGCGGTGATGACGGTACTGATCAAACTGAAATAGAACACGATCATGTGCGCCGTTTCGGTGTCGGACATGCGCCGGATCGTCACTTTCGAGCCGGCGGCCAGCACGGCGCCAAGTAGGCCGAGCAAAAACGCCGGCGAAAACGTATCGGCGTCCGGCCGTACCACCAAGGCAACGCCGGCGATGCCGATCAGGCCGGAAAACAGATAACGCTTCTTGAATTCATCACCAAGCCAGAAATAGGCGATCACCGGAATCCAGATCGGTGCGGTTTGCGCCAGCAGCGTCACTTCACCGAGCGGCAACACGCCGAGGCAATAGAAGTACAGATACATCGAGGTGATGCCGGTGGTCGAGCGCAGAAAATGAAAACGCAGCTTGTCGACCTTGAACACCAGTTTGCCGCGGGCAAGCAGATAGGGCAGCAGGATCAACAGCGCGAACACATTGCGGAAGAAGACAATCTGGGCGTTGCTGTAGTGCGGCGCGAGATATTTGACCAGTGCGCCAAGGCCGGTAAAGACCAGTTCCGACAGCAACAACAACATCGTGCCGCGGGCGATGAGCGCCGCGTCGGCGCGGGAAGACAAGGACATGATGAGGCCGGCAGCGAGGCGCTGTCCTTCGAGAGCAAAAATTTGCCGGCGCGAAGTATAACGGTTCCGGCCGCTGACCGCTGCGGCCACTTGCCGCCGGTGTTACGGCGCCACTTTCGTTTGCGTTAGGGTTGTTCGCCGACAGCAATCGGCCGGGCGGGATCGGTTATCCATTCGCTCCATGAACCGGGGTACAGGCGAGCCGGTGGCAAACCGGCCAGTGCCATCGCAAAAATCGCATGACAGGCGGTTACGCCGGAGCCGCAATAGCTGACAGCCTGATTGCCGACCGCGGCATAGCGCGCGCGCAAGGCTTCGGCCGGCAAGAAGCGGCCGTCGGCAGCCAGATTGCCGGTGAATGGCAGATTGATGGCACCCGGAATGTGGCCGGCGATCGGATCAATCGGTTCTTCACGGCCGGCGTAGCGTGCCGGTCCGCGCACGTCGATCAGCACCTGCTCCGGCGCTCGCGCCAGTAGCGTTTGTGCGTCGACCGTGTGTCCGGCCTGGAGCACGCCGATGAACGCCTGCGCCGGCACCGTTTCGTCGCCGCTCCGCAGCGGAAAACCGGCGGCAAGCCAGGCCGGCAAACCGCCATCCAGCAGTTGGCAGTGGTCATGGCCCAGCCAGCGCAGCAACCACCACAACCGGCTGGCGTAAACACCACCGGCATCGTCATAGGCGATCACCCGCGTGTTCGGGCCGATGCCCCATTGCCGAAATGTGCCTGCCAACGTTGCCGGCTCGGGCAACGGATGTCGACCGGTCGTGCCGCGGATGATCGGACCTGACAGATCTTGTTCCAGATGTGCGTGCACGGCACCGGGAATGTGACCAGCGAGATACTGGCGGCGACCCCAATCGGTGTCCTGCAACTGCGAGCGGCAGTCGATGACGCGCACGCCGTCGGGCCGTTCGGATAACAGACGGTGCAATGTCGGAACATCGATCAGCAATTCAGTCATGACGGCGAGCGCGAACGGAGCAGGGAGGCGGTATCATAGTCAAACCGCTATCGCGCGAACACCGCTATCGCCCGAACAGGCTTCGCCACGATTGTCCGCTCTCATGAAACGTTCCGCTTCTCCTGCTGCCGGTTCATCCGCGTGGCAACCGGCGTTCTGGTTGCAACATCCGGGTTTCGCCAGCATCGCCAGTGCCGCTGCACGTTGCTGTGACTGGCCGGACTGGCCGGCCGCAGAGGCTTACTACGCGGCACTGTCAGCGGCCGCGCCGGTGCAGTTTGTCGGCGTGGATGTGCAGTCGTATGAAGATCACATCGCCGAAACCGGTCAGGTGCCGACTCGTTATGCCTGTTGGCATGATTTGTTCAACGCGCTGATCTGGCAGCAATTCCCGGCCAGCAAGACGGCACTCAATCGCCTGCATCAGAGTGCCAGGCTGCAGCTTGGCAATGGTCAGTATGGCAATGGTCAGCGCGGTCGTCGGCGCGATGCCGCCACCTTGTTTGACGAAAACGGCGCCGTGGTGGTCAGTTCCGATCCGGATTTGCTGGGCTTGATCCGCAGCATGAATTGGCCGGAACTGTTTGTCGCGCAGCGCGCCGTGCTGTCGCAGCGGATGCGGGTGTTTTTGTTTGGTCACGGCCTGCTGGATCAATTGCGGCAACCGTTTCTGGGGCTGACGGCGCACGCCTTGTTGCTGCACGAGCCGGCATTGGCTGAATTGACGCCGGCGGCGCTGGATGCCCGTGTCGCCGAAACGGTGGCCGCCAAGCAGATGCACTGGACACCGGCCGAGTTGTTTCCGTTGCCGATTCTCGGCATGCCGGATTGGTGGCCGGGCAACGCCGATCCGGCGTTCTATGACAACACCCGCTATTTTCGTCGCGAACGGCGACGCCAGGCCTCAGCCAACGGCAGTGCCTGAACGCTCGGCGTTACAGCGGCCAGCGCACACTCACGCAAAGGCCGGTCGGCGAGTTCGAACTCAACGCGATGCTGGCGCCCAATTGCATGGCCGCTTCACGGGCGATGGCCAGCCCCAGTCCGGAACCCGTCGCTTCGTTACCCAGCTCGCGGAAAAACGGTTCAAACACGTGCTCCTGTTGATCCGTGCTGATACCGGGGCCGTTATCGCATACGCGCCAACAGCGGCCGGTGTCGTCACGGAAAATCCGGACGCAGACGTCACTGTTGGCCGGTGAATAACGCAAGGCATTGTCGAGCAGGTTGCGCAGCAATGCGCGCAGCACCAGTTCATTGGCATGGACTGGCTGTGGTTCCGGACATTCCAGCAGAAGCCGTTGTTGCCGTTGCTGTGCCAACACCGCCATTTCGGCGAACAGTTGCCGGGTGGCGTGGCCGAGTTCGAGTTGGGCTTTCGGTGCGGCTTGCTGTGGTCCGGGCTGGCGCAAATGTTCCAGTCGGCTCAGCAGCAGCAACTGCTCGACCAGTCGGTTGGTGCGGACGATACCTTCCTTGATGTGCAGCAAGGCGGCGGTGCGCGCGGCACCGTCTTCGGCAAGCGCATTCTCGGTATGGATCTGCAGCGCTGCGAGCGGGGTTTTCAGTTCGTGAGCGGCATCGGCAATGAAACGCTTTTGCTGCTGAAAGGCATTCTCAAGGCGGGCCATCAAGGCATTGAAACCGCGGACCAGCGGCTGCACTTCCTCCGGTACCGTGTTGACCGGCAAGGGATCCAGTTGTGCCGGGCTGCGTTCGCCCAAGGTCCGCGTGAGGATTTTCAGTGGCTTCAAGGCATGGCGCAGACTCAGCAGAATCACCAGTGCCATGACCGGCATCAGCAGCAGGGCGGGCCATATCGTTTGCAGCGCGATCTCCGCGGACAGCTCGCCACGAACATCATCGCGGTGGCCGACCTGAATCCAGCCGCCGCTGGCATTGCTGAGCGTGAATACGCGCCAGGTGTGCTCGCCGTGCTGCATTTCGCTGTAGCCGGCCACAAAATCGGAGAAGGGTGTGAACGGCGCCGAGTCCGAGCGCGCCTGCAACTTGCCTTCGGCACTCCAGAGCTGAAAGGCGATCTTGTTTTCATAGGCGTGGCCGAGCGCATCACGCTCCCAGGCTTCATCCTCATCGCCGTGCTCATCGACATCGATATTGCTGTGCCAGCTTTCGATGGCAAGCAGACCGGCTTGTCGTTCGATCGCCGGTGCCAGCGAGGCACGCAGCACTTTGGCGTGCTGGGCCAGCTGGGCGTCGAACACTTCTTCCAGTTCGTGCCGGCTTTCCATGTAGCCGACCAGTGCCGAAATCAGCAGCAGCAGCGCCAGCAGGCCCAACAAGGTACTCAGCAGGTAACGGCGCAAACTCATGACGCCGTGCTCTTGGTCGCCGTCGGCAGCTGATCGATGGTGTAGCCAATACCGCGCACCGTGCGGATCAGATCGTTGCCGAGCTTTTTCCGCAGGTGATGCACGTGCACTTCAATGGTGTTGCTGCCCACTTCCTCGGCCCAACTGTACAGGGTTTGCTCCAGTTGTTCGCGGCTCAGGATGCTGCCGCGGTTTTCCAGCAATGCCAGCAGCAGGGCAAACTCCCGTCGCGGCAAAGTCACCGGTTCGCCATCGATGCTGACCCGATGACCGCTCGGGTCCACGCTGAGCGCGCCGTGTTCGATCAGGTTTTCCGCCCGGCCACCGCGGCGACGCTGCAGTGCGCGCAGCCTCGCCAGCAGTTCTTCGAGACTGAACGGTTTGCCAAGGTAATCGTCAGCGCCGGCATCGAGCCCGGTGACCCGGTCGCTGATCTCGTCGCGAGCTGTCAGGATCAGCACCGGGGTGGTGTCACCGCGTTTTCGTAGCTGGCGCAACACTTCGAGGCCGTCGAGTCTGGGCAGACCCAGATCGAGAATGACCAGATCAAAATGCTCGCTTTGCATGGCCGGACCGACCGCTGCTCCGTCACGGAACCAGTCAACGCTGTAACCGGCCCGGCGCAGCGCCGTTACGATGCCGTCACCGAGCAGCGGATCATCTTCTGCCAGCAAGAGTCGCATGGATCACTTCTTCAGCTTTTTCATGATGTTGGCTTGCAGGAGCTCGGCTTCCTTGCGGCGGCCCTGATCGGCCAGTTCCCGGCCAGGGCGTGGCGGCGCTTGCAGGGCTTTGCTGATCGCGGCCGCGGCGGCGACATACTCGCCCTGGTCGAACAGGAAGTCAGCGTAAAAATAATTGCTGTCGATACCATCCGGGTTGTCGGCGAGACCGGCCTGCAAATGTTCGCGGGCCTTGTCGTCGTCGCCAAAGCCAATCGGCCAACCCGGCACTTGGTAGTATAGGCTGCCCAGGCTGGTATTGGCCGAACCGGCCAGCGCATGTTTGTCCAGGGCCAATGCCGCTTCAAATTTTTCTCGTGCCTGTTTCACCAGACCGAGCGCACCGAGCCCACCTTTGGCGCCGGCGTAGGTCGACAGGATGATGCCTTCCCAAATCAGCGGCTCCGGTTGATTCGGTTGCGCTTTGCTCACCGTGGCGGCCTGCGCAACCAGTGTTGCGAAAGCTTTTTCCTGTTCCGCTTCCGGAGTCTGGTACTTGATCTCGGCCCAGCGGGTCTGCAGCGCAATCACTTCCGGGCTCAGCTCGGCAAGGGCAGCGCCGGCGATGCCAAGACCGGCGATGGCAGTCACCAGAAAACGGGACAGCGAACGAAACGATGATGTCATGACAGATTCTCCTCAGGAACGGGCATAGCGTTTGACCAGCGGTAACTGTTTGGCGAGTGCGCGGTCGACGAGTCGGGGAAACACGGCGTTGATGCGAACAAAGAGTTTTTCCGGCCAGCCAAGCTGACGCCGGGCAGGACGGGTCCGAAGCGCGTCGACGACGGCGTTTGCGACCACCGCCGGCGCATCCATCTGGACTTTCAAGGCGGCGTTCAAGGCGACCACATTGGCCGGGTTGAGCGCGGTCCGGGTTGCCCGCGGCGACAGTGTCGTGACGGTGATGTCGCAATCCGACAATTCCCGGCGCAGGCTCTCGGCAAAACCGGTCAGGCCGAACTTGGCGGCCGCGTAGGCGGCATAGCCCGGGTGACCGATGCGACCGAAGGTCGAGGTAATGAAAATCAGATGCGCTGCCCGCTGCAGGTGCAGCAGTGGCAGCAGCTCATGCGTCAACAGCATCGGTGCTTGCAGGTTGATCTGCAGGGTTTGCTCGATGCTGCTTGCCGACTGTTCTTCGAACAGACCGAACTGATTCCAGCCGGCGTTGTGGATCACGGTATTGATGCCGCCGGGGAAGCGCCGCGCCGCATCGACGACGTGCGCGCGATCTGCGGCGATGCACAGATCCGCAGCGACGGTGTGCACGGTTCCTGCTGCGCCCAGTTGCTGGCGCAGCGTTTCCAGGACTTGCGGGTCACGGCCTTGCAGCAGCAATTTCGCGCCATCAGCGATCAGTTGCCGGGCAATGGCTTGACCGATGCCACCGGTCGCGCCGGTCAGCAGGATGCGTGCTTCAGGCGGCATGGGCATGGGCGTGATCTCCGGGCAGCGGCAGTGAGCGGAACACATCGCCGTAGAGTTGGTAGAAGCGGTTGGCCGCATGAATGATCGCGGCTTGATCGACCGGGTCGTCAACGCGATCCATCAGGCCGCGGAAAAATTCGACGTGCTCCAGATCGAGCGAACCGTGCGACAGCAGATAGGAGAACGCTTGCGGCGGCAGGTTCAGCTCGGCCTTGATGATGTGCGCGGCCTGGGTCGCCAGCTGGATGCTGGTGCCCTCCAGCACTTGCACCATGCCGAAGAAACCGACCGGGTTGCGCCGCTGCACCGTGTCGTAGGCATAGGCGACCATCAGTTCGGTAGCGAACGATGGCGTGCCATGACGCGCGGCATCCGGGTTGGCGCCGCAGGTGCGGATGTCGTTCAGGATCCACTCTTCGTGACCGATTTCCTCTTCGATGTATTCGGCGGCTGCCGTGCGCAGCCAGCCATGTTGCTCATCCAGCCGGGCACCGACGGCCATCATCAGCGGCACCGTATGTTTGACGTGGTGATAAGCCTCGGTCAGAAACGCGATATAAGTTGGCAACGTGATCTGGCCGGCCAGCGTTTGCTGGATGACCGGTGCAGTCAACAGATGCGCCCAGGCGTCGGCGGTGGCGTGTTGCAGTTGTTCATAGAAAGACATCTTGAGTACCTCGTTCAACACGTGGAAGGGATGGCGGCCGCCGGAGCCGTAGCGTGCGATGGCGTTTGCCGCTCGTGATAGCGCGCATTCAGCTCGTCAGCGTAACGCTGCCAGATCGCATCGCGTTTCGGTCGGCCGTTGCTGGTCAGCAGGCCGTTGTCCGGGCGAAAGCCGTCAGCGCTGATAACGATTGCCTGTAGCCGCGCGTAATCCGGCAGCCGTTGATTGACCCGCGCGACGGTGGCATCGAGTGCAGCAACGGTGGTCCCCGGTCGCGGCACAAGCACGGCCGACAGCGCCGGTTTGCCATCGCCGAATACGCTGGCCTGCAAAATTTCCGGCTCTGCCAGCAACTCGCTTTCCGGCCATTCCGGCGACACGTTGCGACCGAAGCTGGTGATCAGCAGGTTTTTCTTGCGGCCCTGGATATGCAGAAAACCGTCGCCATCGAATGCGCCGAGATCGCCGGTGGCGATGGGCTCGTCAGCGGTTGTTGCGCTGCTGCCGAGGTAGCCGAGAAAGGCATTGCCATGTACGAGGAGTTCGCCATCGTCACTGCGCGCGACCCGCACATGCGGCAGCGGTTTGCCGACCGTGCCGGCGCGACGGGCGCGGGGTGCGTTCAGTGCGACCACGGACGCACACTCGGACAGGCCGTAACCTTCGTACACTGGAACGCCGAGTGCGTCGGCGCGAGCGAGCAGCTCCGGAGCGACCCGGGCGCCACCGACGGCGGCAAAACGCAAGGTCCGGAGCTTGTTTCCGTTCTTGTCGTGCGCCAGCACATCGAGCAGGCTGCTCAGCATCTGCGGCAGCAGAATGATGCTGTTGGCTTCGTATCGTTTGCTGCTGGCCACCAATGCCGCTGGATCGAATTGGCTGCTGCCACGCAGTCCCACTGCATTGAGCGGAGGCAACACCACCCGGGCGCCGCTCATCAACGCGGTGTACACGCCGGCCACGTTCTCCAGCAGCACGGCGAGCGGCAGCACGCACAGGTGGGTATGGATCGCCAGCGTGCTCGCGACCGCCTGCAGTGACTGTGCGACCTGCCATTGATTGCTCGCGCTCAGGCAAACCCCTTTGGGTTCACCGGTGGTGCCTGAAGTGAATGTGATCTTGCTGGTGCCCGCCGGCAGTTCCGGAACGCGCGCGGGCGTGAAACGCCAGGCCGCAATGCCGTCGGCCAGTGCGGATTCGGTTGGCAGGCTGCAGCGCGTTCCACTTGTGATGCTATTGCTCAGGTTCTGCTGCACCGGTGTCAGCAGCAGATCAATGCCGGCGCTGTTCAGCACATGCTGTTGCTGGCTCGGCGTGAAGAACAGCGGCATCGGTACACAGACCACACCGGCGAGCTGCGCCGCCAGATCCCACAGCACAAAGGCGATGCTGTTATCGAGCTGAATCGCCAACCGTTTGATCGGCTGTGCCCGCAGCCATTGCTCGGCGCTCAGCACCTGTTTCAGCAAGGCCTGATAGCTCAGTGTTTGCTGCGCCTCCTGCAGGGCAATCTGCTCCGGTTGCCGCAGTGCCAGTTCGGTCAATCGTGCGAAAGCGTTCATGCCGGAATGCTCCGGAATGCGTCCGGCACCAGAGCCGCCATCACCGTGCACGGTTGATCGTAGTAGCGGCCCCAGTCGGCAGCGGCAGCGCCGAGTCGGGTTTTGTCGGCGGCGACCAGCGGCGCCAGCGGAATGCCGTGTTTGCGAAACGCGTTGGCAACGGTATTGGTGACGTTGCAGACCACCGCGCGATAACCCGACGCTCCGAGCCAGCGGCCCATGGCGCCGATCAATACCCGGGTTGCGCCAGCGGTTTCGCCGACCAGGTTGCCGACTTCGGCGATGTCGGCGCGTTGCAGGCGATGATCCACCCGCTGTTGCAGCAATTGTTCAACCGGTTGGTCAAAATATTGTTCGAGGAACAGGGGATGCGCGCCGGCATCGCGACAGCCGGCGGCGGCCACCAATTTGCCGCTGGCATCACGCAGACCGAACAGCACCGGCATGAACGAACTGATGCGGGCTCCGTAGGCGCGCGCAAACCCGGTTCGCACAAAGGCTTCGAGTTCGGCACGATCGGGGTGCTGCAGGGGATATGCCGCAAACTGCAGCGGGCCGTGCATGGCACGGGCGCTAGCCAGAACTTCAGCGGTGCAGGCCGTCATGACCAGACTCCTCGTTCTCAGATGGAGTCAGTGTCAATTCGCTAACTTAAGACCGGATTAAGCCGGTGCCGGGAAATTTGTGGTGTATTCGGCACTATTGCCGGGAACTTTTTGCATCGGTGCGAGTGCCTGCCGTCAACAGCAGCGCGACCGGTTGTTCGGGCTGCAGCAACAGCACGGCGTTCTGGCCGAACACGGCGGCGAGGGATCGCGCCAGCGCCGCTTCTGTGTGCAGTACCAGAAAGCCGGCTTCGGCGGGCCAGTCCGAGTGCGGATCGGCGCTGTAGCCGACACCGGGAAAGCAGGGCAGTCGCCGTGCCAGCAGGACTTGCACGAGTGCGGCGTTGCGGCTGTGATTCAGCGCGGCCGGCAGACGACGGGAATGGGGATTGTGCGCGCTGATGAAACAGGCGTGCTGACAATGCTGCTGCTGCAGAAAATCATCGAGCACGAGTGAGCGCGCGCCGATTTGCACCACGCAGTCCTGGCTGGGCAAGTGCAGACGGTAGAGGCTGGCGTGATAGGCCGCCAGGAGCGATGGCGCAAGCATCGTGACCGCAGAAGAGGGAGGAACCGGTGGCGATATGCTGCCACGCCTGCAGGGCAGGCTGCAGCGGTGTGAACACGGACAGATGCCTCGGTGGTCGTGCAAAGCGGCTTTTGCTGAGGCCAGAAACAAAACAGCCACCGGGACGGTGGCTATCGTGACACAGACAAGCGTGTTGCAAGAACAGCGAATGTACTGCGAAAGAAATTGGTCGGAGTGACAGGATTCGAACCTACGACCCCCACGTCCCGAACGTGGTGCTCTACCAAGCTGAGCTACACTCCGACTGTACTGCAACTTCTAAGGTTTTCCGGGGAAAAACCTCAGCTGCGACGGCTTACTGCGTAATCGGCTACCGTCATCAGCGCCTCGCGCCAGGGCGAAGGCCGCATATTCTGCAAAACCTCCTTCGCTTTTGCAACGGCTTTTTGTGCGGCGGCGAAAGTCTCTTCGATCGCGCCGGTTTCTTTCATCGCTCGCTGGATGGGAATCAGGTTTTCGCTGCCGCCGTTTTCGATGGCGGCACGGATCATCGCTGCCTGTTCCGGCGTGCCATGCGCCATGGCATGCAGCAGCGGCAGCGTCGGTTTGCCTTCGGCCAGATCGTCGCCGACGTTCTTGCCAAGTTCGCCGCTGTCGCCGGCGTAGTCGAGCGCATCGTCAACCAGCTGGAAGGCAACACCGAGTTCGAGACCATAAGTGGCGAGAGCCTCTTCCTCTTCCTTGCTGGCACCGGCCAGCACGGCGGCGAGCCGGGTCGCGGCTTCGAACAGGATGGCGGTTTTGGCGTGGATGACCTGCAGGTAGCGCTCGACCGTCACGTCCGGGTCGCCGATGTTCATCAGCTGCAGCACTTCGCCTTCGGCGATTTGATTGGTGGTGGTCGACAGGATGTCCATGACCCGCATCAGGTCGACATCGACCATCATCTGGAACGCGCGCGAGTACAGGTAATCGCCGACCAGCACGGCCGCTTCATTGCCGAACCTGGCGTTGGCGGTCTGGCGGCCGCGGCGCATGTCGGAATCATCAACCACGTCGTCGTGCAGCAGGGTGGCGGTGTGGATGAACTCGATCACCGCCGCCAGCGTGTGATGGTGTTCGCCCTGATAGCCAAGGCCGCGGGCGGCCAACAGCAGCAGCATCGGCCGCAGCCGCTTGCCGCCACTGTTGATGATGTAATGGCCAATCTGGTTTACGAGTACAACATCGGATTGGAGCCGGCGCAGAATCAGCGCGTCGGTGGCGGCCATGTCATCCTTGACCAGCACGCGTACGTCATTGATATCCATGCAATCAGCCTGTCGGCAGGCCCGAAAACAGCCGGGCGAAAAGGGATGAACGAAAGTGGCGCCATGCTAGTGACCGGCGCCGCGTCCTGCAAGTTGACCGTAAAAAGCCGGCAAATTGATGAAAAAGTGGCCGAAAACGGTCGGTTATGGGCCGGGTGCGGCGAGCCAGTGGTTGCAGCATCACCTTTGCATTGGGTCGGGTCGCGTCATAAATCAGCGCTTTTCCCGCCGAAAAGCCGGATTTGGCTTGCGGCGCGGCATGGCTTTTGGCTAGAATTCGCGCCCCTCGCGGGCTCCCAAGTGTTTTGGCCAATGGCTGAGACCGCCTGTTAGAGGCCCCAGATACAAAAAGATTGGAGTCAACATGTACGCAGTCATCATCAGCGGCGGTAAGCAACACCGCGTGCAAGAGGGCGAAGTGCTTCGCCTCGAACTGCTCGAAGGCGCCACCGGCGCCACTATCGAGTTCGACCAGGTGCTGATGGTCGCCAAAGACGGCGATCTGAAAATTGGCCAGCCGCTCGTTGCCGGCGCCAAAGTCACCGCGGAAATCATCGACCACGGTCGTCATGACAAAGTGCGGATCCTGAAATTCCGCCGCCGCAAGCACCACATGAAGCGTCAGGGCCACCGTCAGTGGTTCACTGAAGTCAAGATTACGGGCATCAAGGCCTAAGTTGCAGGAGTAGAGACAAATGGCACATAAGAAGGGTGTATCCAGTTCCCGCAACGGTCGTGAGTCCCATTCCAAGCGTCTGGGCGTGAAAGTGTTCGGTGGCCAGGAAGTGGTTGCCGGCAACATCATCATTCGCCAGCGCGGCACCGAATTCCACGCCGGTGACAACGTCGGCATGGGCCGCGACCACACCTTGTTCGCGCTGACCAATGGCAAGGTTGCTTTCGTTGAGAAAGGCAAACCGACCCGCCGTTACGTGACCGTGCAGCCGAACTAATCGGTCTGCTTGGTACGACAAGGCCCCGCTCTGCGGGGCTTTGTTTTTGGTAATAGCCGGTTTTGCTGCAATCGTTGATTGGCCGGTTCCAACCAGCCCCACTAGAATTTGCCCGCCAGCACCGCTGCGGTCCTTGAGGAATGCGTCATGAAGTTTGTTGATGAGGTCACCATCACCGTCAAAGCCGGCGACGGCGGTAACGGCGTTGCCTCGTTCCGCAAGGAAAAGTTTGTCCGTTGGGGCGGCCCGGACGGCGGCGACGGTGGCGACGGCGGCGACGTCTATCTGGAAGCGAGTGACTCGGTCAACACGCTGGTCGATTACCGCTATGTCCGCCGCTATGACGCCAGCCGCGGTGAGAATGGCGGTTCGCGCGATTGCACCGGCCACCGCGGGGAAGACATCACGCTGCGGGTACCGGTCGGTACCCGGGTGCTTGACGACACCACCGGCGAATTGATCGGCGATCTGACCCGGCCCGGTCAGCGTCTCTTGGTTGCCAAAGGCGGCTGGCATGGCCTCGGCAATACCCGCTTCAAGTCGTCCGTGAACCGGGCGCCGCGCCAGACCACCAAGGGAAAACCCGGCGAACTCAGAGAGTTGCGGCTGGAAATTCAGGTGCTGGCCGACGTTGGTCTGCTCGGTTTGCCGAACGCCGGCAAGTCCACCTTTATCCGCGCCGTTTCGGCGGCCAAGCCGAAAGTCGCCGATTACCCGTTCACCACCTTGATCCCGAATCTGGGTGTGGTCCGGGTCAAGGGCGAGAAAAGCTTTGTTGTCGCCGACATTCCGGGCGTGATCGAAGGCGCGGCCGAAGGCGCGGGTCTTGGCATCAAGTTCCTGAAGCACCTGAGCCGTTGCCGGGTGTTGCTGCATCTGGTTGATATCGCGCCGCTGGATGAGTCTGATCCGGTCTACCACGCCAAGGCGATTGTCGAGGAACTCGGCAAGTTCAGCCCGCAGCTGGCCGAGAAGCCGCGCTGGCTGGTGCTGAACAAGCTGGATCTGGTGCCCGAGGAAGAACGCGAAGCGCGTTGCCAGGACATCATTGACCGGCTCGGCTGGACCGGCCCGGTGTTCAAGATCGCCGGCATCAACAAGACCGGCACCGAAGAGCTCTGCTTCAAGATCATGGACTACCTCGACAGCCTGCCGAAGGAAGAGGCGAGTGCGGCCATTCCGGCGCAGGACATCCCCTGGGAAGTTCGCCAGCGGCCGGAGCCGACCGCCGATGAAATCGAGGAATGGGACGATCCGGAATGGGAAGACGGTGAGTGGGCCGATGAATCCGACGCCGATGCCGACGAAGCCTTTGAGGAAGACGAAGCGTTCGACAAAGACAGCGAAGAGGACGAGCGCCGTTAATACCGCCGTCGTCGGCAAGCGCTACAGCAAAACGCCCATCGATCGATGGGCGTTTTGGTTTCCGGGAGCTGCCCGTGCCAATCGCAGGCAACAAAAAACCCGGCCTGAGCCGGGTTTCGCGCAATCCTGTGAAGGATTAGGCCATGGCCTTGATGTGCGCCGACAGACGGCTCTTGTGACGAGCGGCCTTGTTGGCGTGGATCAGGCCTTTGCCAGCGGCGCTGTCGATCACCGGCTGAGCGGTGGTGAAAGCGGCTTGAGCGGCAGCCTTGTCACCGGCCTCGATGGCCTTGATGACTTTCTTGATGTACGTACGCAGCATCGAACGCTGCGAAGCGTTCAGTTCGCGAGCGCGTTCGGACTGGCGGGCGCGCTTTTTGGCAGACTTGATGTTGGCCAAGGTCCTACTCCTGAAACTCGGTAAATCGACCGGAAATTCGGTTCCACACGTGGAAGGGCGCGAAATATGCCCAAAAACCCCGGCCAAGTCAATCTTTGTCATGCGCTCGATACCATAATAAGCGCGATTTTATAGCCGGTGACCTGCCCGAACGGTAACATGCGCGCCTTTGCCACAATCCAGCCAGAAAAGGGGCTTTAGATGGCAGGCCATCTGCTGCGATCCGGCACCATCGTCAGCGCCATGACGCTGATTTCCCGCGTATTGGGCCTTGCCCGCGAGGTCGTGGTCGCCAACCTGCTCGGCGCCGGCATGGCCTCGGACCTGTTCTTCGTCGCCCAGAAAATCCCGAACTTCCTGCGCCGGCTGTTTGCCGAAGGGGCGTTCTCGCAAGCCTTTATTCCAGTGCTGGCCGAATACGAGGCCAAACGTTCGCGCCAAGAGGTGCTGGCGCTGCTGAACAAGGTGTCCGGTACGCTCGGCCTGATTCTGCTGGCGTTGACGGTCGTGGTCATTGTCGCGGCGCCGGCGGTGATGACGGTATACGCGCCGGGCTTTCGCGCCGACCCGGACAAGTTCGAGCTTGCCACCACGCTGCTGCGCATCACCTTTCCTTATTTGCTGTTCATCTCGCTGACCGCGTTTGCCGGCTCGGTGCTGAACAGCATCGGCAAGTTTGCCGTGCCGGCGGTGACGCCGGTGTTCCTCAGCATCTGTCAGATCATCGCCGCCTTGGCGGTCGCGCCGGGGCTGGAAGCGCAGTCGATGGCGCTGGCGTGGTCGATCTTTGCGGCGGGCCTTGTCCAGCTGCTGTTCAACCTGCCGTTCCTGTGGAAAGAAGGCCTGCTGCCGAAGCCGCAATGGGGCTGGAAAGATGAGGGCGTGCAGCGGATTCTGAGGTTGATGATTCCTGCCATGTTCGCGGTGTCGGTGACGCAAGTAAGCCTGCTGCTCGATGTGGTGTTCGTCAGCTTCCTGCAGGAAAAAAGCGTGTCCTGGCTCTATTACGCCGACCGTCTGCTTGAGTTCCCGCTTGGCATTTTCGGCATCGCCATTGCGACGGTTGTGCTGCCAAGCCTGTCCAAGCAACATGCAGTCGAGAACGCCGACGATTTCAACCGCACCATGGACTGGGGCTTGCGCCTGCTGGTGCTGATCGGCGTGCCGGCGACTGCGGGTCTCATCTTGCTGGCCGACGGTCTCGTCACCACCATTTATCAGCACGGTTCATTCACGCCCGAAGATGTCTATCAGGTGCGCTGGGCGCTTATCGCTTATTCGATTGGTTTGCTCAGCTTCATGTCGGTCAAGGTGCTCGCCACCGGCTTCTTCGCCCGTCAGGACACCAAGACGCCGGTACGGATTGCGATCACGGCCGTCGTCTTCAATATGATCTGCAACGCCATCCTGATCTGGCCGTTCGAGTTCGTCGGGCTGGCGCTCGCCACCACGCTGTCCGGCAGCCTCAACGCCTTCCTGCTTTACCGCAACCTGCGCAAGGGGGACCGTTACCAGCCGCAGCCCGGCTGGGGCCGCTGGTGGCTGAAGGTGCTGACCGCCAGCGCCGCGATGTGCGCGGTTCTGCTGCTGCTGCATCCGGGCACCGAAGCCTGGCTGGCCGCTGGCTTGTGGGCACGGATGGGCTGGCTGGCCTTATTGGTTGCCGCCGGTGGTCTGGTCTATCTGCTGGGCGTGCTGGTGCTGGGCGTGCGGCTGCGGCACCTGAAAGGGCAGGCCTGACGGCCAGCGACTCGGGTATACTCCATCCCCTTGATTTGCCGAGGCTTTTGACGAGTGAACCGGAATCCGCCCCTGAGGTTGCTGCGCGGCAGCAAGACGCGATCGGATTTCGCGAGCGGCTGTGTCGCCACCATCGGCAATTTCGACGGCGTGCACCTCGGTCATCAGGCCTTGCTGCAGCGCCTGCGCGCCGAAGGCGAGCGTCGCGGTTTGCCGACGCTGGTGATGCTGTTCGAACCGCACCCGCAGGAATTTTTCGCTCGCGGCAGCGAACGGCAGCCGCCGGCGCGCCTGCTGCGGCTGCGGGAAAAACTCGAACGGCTGCACGCGCTCGGCGTCGATGCCGTGCAGGTGTTGCGGTTCAATCGCACGCTGTCGCAATTGCCGGCCGAAGACTTCATTTCCGTCTGGCTGGAACAACGGTTAAAGGTGCAGCATCTCGTCATCGGCGATGATTTCCGGTTCGGCCATCAGCGCCGCGGCGATTTCGCCTTGCTGCAAGCAGCAAAAGCGTTCAGCAGCGAAGCCAGCGCCACCGTGCTGCTCGATGGCGAGCGCGTCAGCAGCACCGCCATTCGGCAGGCCTTGGCGAATGAGCAGTTTGAAAACGCCGCCCGCATGCTCGGTCAGCGCTATGCGCTGAGTGGCAAAGTGGCGCACGGCGATGCCCGCGGCCGGCTGCTTGGTTTTCCGACCGCGAACCTCCGTTTGCATCGCGCGGTATTGCCGCTGAACGGTGTGTACGCAGTGCAGGTGCATGGCCTCGCCGAACGGCCGTTGCCGGGCGTGGCCAATATCGGTAACCGGCCGACCGTGAACGGCAAGGAACCGCGCTGTGAAACGCATCTGTTCGATTTTACCGGCGACATTTACGGCAAGCGCATCGCGGTCGAACCGCTGCGCAAACTGCGTGGCGAACAGAAATTTGACGGGCTCGATGCGCTGAAAGCTCAGATTGCCCGGGATGCCGAGCAGGCGCGGGCGTTCTTCGCCGCGAGCTAATGGCGGTAGTCAGACAGTTCGGAATTCAGATACTTCAGACGTTGACACTTTAGGACAACAACAATGGCGGATTACAAACACACACTGAACCTGCCGACCACGGATTTCCCGATGAAGGCCGATCTGGCCAAGCGGGAGCCGGGCATGCTGCAGCGCTGGCATGAACAGAAAGTGTATGAGCAGATTCGGGCCGCCCGTGCTGGCAAGAAAAAATTCATCCTGCACGATGGCCCTCCGTACGCCAACGGCAACATCCATATCGGCCATGCCGTCAACAAGGTATTGAAAGACATTGTCGTCAAAAGCAAAACGCTCGACGGCTACGATGCGCCGTATGTACCGGGCTGGGACTGCCATGGCTTGCCGATCGAGTTGAACGTCGAAAAGAAAGTCGGCAAGGCCGGCGTCAAAGTCACCACGGGCGAGTTCCGTCAGCAATGCCGCGATTACGCCGAAAGCCAGATCGAAGCCCAGCGCAAGGATTTCATCCGCTTGGGCGTGCTCGGTGACTGGTTCAATCCGTACAAGACCATGTCGTTCGATTTCGAAGCGAACGCCATTCGCGTGCTCGGCAAAATCATCAGCAACGGCCATCTGCACAAAGGTTACAAGCCGGTGCACTGGTGCTTTGACTGTGGCTCGGCTCTGGCCGAAGCGGAAGTCGAATACGAAGACAAAACCTCGCCGGCGATTGATGTCGCGTTTCCCGTGCTCGATCCGGATGTGCTGTTTGCCCGCCTGCACAGTGTGCCGGGTCATCATGGCGACGGCGTGCTGTCGGTAGTGATCTGGACCACCACGCCGTGGACGCTGCCGGCCAACCAGGCCGTTGCGCTCAATGCCAATCTCGAATACGTCGTCGTGCAAGTCGAGCGCGAAGGCCGCAAAGAGCGTTTGGTGCTCGCCGAAGGCCTGCTGAAAGACTGCATGGACCGCTATGGCATCGAGCATTACCACGTGCTCGGTTATGGCAAAGGCGAAGCGCTTGAAGGCTTGAAACTGCAGCATCCATTCTTCCCGCGCGAAGTACCGGTGATCGTCGGCGATCACGTCTCGCTCGATGCTGGTACCGGCTGCGTCCACACCGCGCCGGGCCACGGTCAGGAAGACTATGCGGTCGGTTTGAAATACGGTCTGTCGGTTGAACACAAGGTTGGTGCCAATGGTGTGTTCGCGGCCGATCTGCCGCTGTTCGGCGGTCAGCATGTCAGCAAGGCCAATGACGCGATCATCGAGCACCTGAAACTCGAAGGCCGCTTGCTCAAGCATTTTGCCTTGCGCCACAGCTATCCGCATTGCTGGCGCCACAAGACGCCGGTGATTTTCCGGGCAACGCCGCAGTGGTTCATCTCGATGGAGCAGAACGGTCTGCGCAAACAGGCGCTGATCGAAATCAAGCAGGTGCAGTGGGTGCCGGAGTGGGGCGAGCAACGCATTGCCGCGATGATCGAAAATCGTCCTGACTGGTGCATCTCACGTCAGCGCACCTGGGGTATTCCGTTGCCGCTGTTCGTCCACAAAGGTACGCAGGAAATTCATCCGCGCTGGCTGGAGCTGCTGGAGCAAGTCGCCAAGAAAGTCGAGCAGGGCGGTATCCAAGCCTGGTTTGATTTGCCGGCAGAAGAACTGCTCGGTGCCGAGGCGGCCGATTACGTCAAACTCAGCGATACCCTCGATGTCTGGTTTGATTCGGGCGTTACGCACGCCTGTGTTGTCGCCAGCCGTCCGGATCTTGGTGGCACTGCGGATCTGTACCTCGAAGGTTCCGATCAGCATCGCGGCTGGTTCCACAGCTCGCTGTTGACCGGCGTCGCGCTGAACAACAAGGCGCCATACAAGGCGGTGCTGACGCATGGCTTCACGGTCGATGGCAAAGGCGAAAAGATGTCGAAGTCGAAAGGCAACGTCGTCGCGCCGCAGGAAGTCATCGACCAGATGGGCGCTGATGTGCTGCGCTTGTGGGTGGCGTCGACCGACTATCGCGGCGAAATGGCAGTGTCGAAAGAGATTCTGAACCGCACCGCCGACAGCTACCGTCGCATCCGCAATACCGCGCGCTTTTTGCTCGCCAACCTGCACGGCTTCAATCCGGCTACCGATATGGTCAAGCCGGCTGACATGCTGCCACTGGATCGCTGGGCCGTCGATTGCGCGCTGCGCTACCAGAATGAGATCAAGACGGCGTACGACAGATACGAGTTCTGGAACGTTTCGCAGGCCGTGCATCATTTCTGTGCGGTCGACATGGGCGCGTTCTATCTCGACATCATCAAGGACCGCCAGTACACCGCCAAAGCCGGTTCGCGCGCGCAGCGCTCGTGCCAGACGGCGCTGTATCACATCGTGCAGGCACTGGTGCGCTGGATTGCTCCGATTCTGTCCTTCACCGCCGACGAGATCTGGCAGGTGATTCCGGGGCAGAAAGGCGAAGCGCTGCTGGCCGATTGGTATGCCGATCTGTTCAACGCCGACGGCGATGCGATCAGCCGCGAGCACTGGGCCGAGGTACTGAAGGTCAAGAATGCTGTCAACAAGGCGATCGAAGAAGCGCGCAAGACCATGGACATGGGCGGTTCGCTGGAAGCCGAGGTCGATGTCTATGCGGATGACCGGCTGTTCCCGGTGCTGAAGCAGCTGGGGGCTGATCTGCGCTTTGTGCTGATCACCTCGCGCGCCGATGTCCATGTGCTGTCGGGCGCACCCGCGCAGGCCACAGCCACGGATGTCGAGGGCCTGAAACTGGTGCTGCACAAATCCGTGCATGCCAAGTGTGTCCGCTGTTGGCATCGCCGCTCCGATGTCGGCAGCCATGCTGCGCATCCGGAGCTTTGTGGTCGTTGTGTCGAGAATGTCGACGGTAACGGTGAAGTACGGCTGGTGGCCTGATGACAACACAAGCGTTTGGTGGCATCAGCAATTTCCGCTGGCTTTGGTTGACGCTGATTGTTGTTGCGCTGGATCAGTGGACCAAGCATCTGGCCGTTGCCAATCTGGCGATGTACGAGCCGGTGCCGGTGCTGCCGTATTTCAATCTGATGCTGGCGCACAACACCGGTGCCGCGTTCAGTTTTCTGGCGGATGCCGGTGGCTGGCAGCGCTGGTTCTTTGTAGTGCTGACGGCGGTGATCAGTGTGGTGCTGACGGTTTGGCTGTATCGCTTGCCGCGCGGTCAGAAGCTGCTGCCCATCGCGTTGACGCTGGTGCTCGGCGGCGCGCTCGGCAACGTCTATGACCGGATCAGTTATGGCTACGTCATCGACTTTATCGACTGGTATGTCGGCAGCTATCACTGGCCGGCGTTCAATATTGCCGATGCCGCGATTTGCCTCGGTGCCGGCCTTCTGATTCTTGATTCGTTCCGGCAGCCGTCGGCCAAGGCAGCCAAAGGGCAGGGTGTGTGATCATGCAAGTGCAACCGGGTGATGCGGTACTGGTGCATCTGAATTTGTTGCTGGAAGATGGCTCGGTTGCCGAAAGTTCTCGAGCCAACGGCAAGCCCGCCAAGTTTCAGCTCGGTGATGGCAGTCTGAGCGACGCGATCGAGCAACAGTTGCTTGGGCTTGCGGTCGGTGACAAGAAGAAATTCACGGTCGCCGCCAGCGACGGTTTTGGCGAACGCCAGACCGGCCTTATCCAGTTTCGCCAGCGCCATGAATTTCCGTCCGACATGGAGATCAGCGAAGGCGTCATTATTGCGTTTACCTTGCCCAATGGCGCTGAAATGCCGGGCGTGGTGCGCGAGATAAACGGCGATTCCCTGACCATCGATTTCAACCACCCGCTGGCGGGCAAGGCGCTGACGTTCGATGTCGAAGTCGTCGCCATCAATCCTTGAGGATAGCGAGTATGGAAATTCTGTTGGCCAACCCTCGCGGTTTTTGTGCTGGGGTCGATCGCGCCATCGAAATCGTCAAACGCGCCATCGAAATTTTCGGCGCGCCGATTTACGTCCGTCATGAAGTGGTGCACAACCGTTTCGTGGTTGAGGATCTGCGGCAGCGCGGCGCGATTTTTGTCGAAGAGCTGCACGAGGTTCCGGCCGGTGCGACAGTGATTTTCAGTGCCCATGGCGTCTCGCAGGCCGTTCGTGATGAAGCCAAAACGCGTGGTTTCCGGGTTTTCGATGCCACCTGTCCGCTGGTCACCAAGGTCCATCTGGAAGTTGCCCGCATTTCCCGCAAAGGCGATGAATGCGTGCTCATCGGCCACAAGGGCCATCCGGAAGTCGAGGGCACCATGGGCCAGTACGACAATCCGAACGGGGGCATTTACCTGGTGGAGTCGGTTGAGGACGTTCAACGGCTTACCGTCAAAGACCCGGAGCGGCTGCATTACTCGACCCAGACCACGCTGTCGGTCGACGAGACCAAGGACATCATGGCCGCCTTGCGGGCCCGGTTCCCGGCCATTCAGGGCCCACGCAAGGACGATATCTGCTATGCCACCCAGAACCGCCAGGACGCGGTCCGCGAGCTCGCTGCCCAGACTGATCTGGTACTAGTGGTCGGCTCCCGGAACAGTTCCAACTCCAACCGGCTGCGCGAGTTGGCCGAGAAAGATGGCGTCCGCTCTTACCTGATTGACGGTGCCGAGGACATCCAGCCTGCCTGGCTAGACGGCGTTGTCCGGGTCGGCGTGACCGCCGGCGCCTCGGCGCCCGAACTGCTGGTCAGACAAGTTATCGATCGCCTCAAAGCCCTTGGCGGTCAAACCGTTGCCGAGCAATCCGGCAAAATTGAAGACATCACCTTCGCGCTGCCGCTCGAGCTGCGCTAAGTTCTTGTGTGGAGTGGCAAATGTGAACCACTCCACATCCGTCTTTGGGGCGGTGCCGTTGGTCGGCGCCGACCGCATACCCGTCGGCCTTTGCTGGCGATAGCATAAACCCGATGTTATCTCTAAACCCTGCAAAAGGAGGGTTTCACGTGCGCCAATCCGGATTCACCGCGACAGAGCTGCTCATTGGCATGGCCATTATCGCCATTATCGCAACACTGGCTGTCCCGACACTTGGCAATTTGATTGAGAACTCGCGGCTGACTACCACCACGAACATGCTGGTGGAGGCGCTGATGACGGCCCGCAGTGAAGCCGTAAAGCGTGGCGAGCCTGTTCGAGTCATCCCGGGAGACGGTGATATTGGTGTTCAGGTCGTCGTCTCGAATGACAACAGCCTCATCCGGTCCTTTGACAATGAAATCACTACAGGGGACGGCGCAGATAGCCCGGTATTTCTGAAGTTCAGCGAAGACATCGAGTTTGTTGAGTACCAGGCAAATGGGATTCGAACAGGCGGTGCAGCAGCTATCCAGATTTATGTTTGCAATCGAGCGGGTACCAAAGGACGTCGTATCGATTTGGGCGTGACAGGGAGTACTCAAGTTGAGCAGCTGGAAGGGGCTTGCCCATGAAGATGCCAAGTAAGTCCGCCGGCTTCAGCATGATCGAGGTGCTGATCGCTGTCTTGATTCTGGCAATTGGTCTGTTGGGGGTGGCTGCTTTGCAAATGGCCAGTTTGACCCAAGGACAGGAAAGCTATTTTCGTTCTCAGGCGACCGCATTGGCAGAGGATTTGGCCAGCCGAATTCGCGCGGGGCGTCATGCGGCCCAAGACCCTACACCAGCGTGGGGTGCCCCAACATGGCAAGTCAGCCCGCCCGGCGCGGCTGCGGCCTATGCCGCGCTTTACAACAATTCACCTTACCTTTGCGAGAATCCTCCACCGAGTAATTGTCGTGAAGACGAAACGATCGGGGCAGCTGTGTCGTGCTCCATCCAGGATCTGGTTGCCTATGAGCAGTGGGATGTTTGTACCCAAACTGCATCGTTGATTCCGGAAGGGCAGGTGCATGTTGTAACCAATAACTTGCGCACGACGATTGCGGTGTCATGGCTGGCAACCGAAGCCCGTGAAGACACAGGTGAACAAGAATTGCGTAATCCTGTCTGCAATGAAGTGTTTGCATTGGCGGCAGAACGCGATTGTGTTGTGGTGGAGGCAATACCATGAAGAACATTCAATTGCCGCGCCAACAGTCTGGCTATACGGTTGTTGAGTTGCTGATTGCAGGTACGTTGGGTTTAGTTCTGCTTGCTGGCGTTGGGCAACTTTTCATCGGTTCCAACCAGACGTTTCGGATGCAGCGCCAGCTCGCTGATGTTCAAGATGCTGGCCGATTTGCCATCGGCTTTCTGCGTGACGAAATTGAGCGCGCTGGTTGGCAAGAAGGAAACCTTCCTCCGAGCAGTGTGGCTATTCTTAACGTGGCAAATGCGTTTACGCCCGCTGGCATGTGCCCGGGCAATATCTGTACTTCGGATGGCGGTGAAGATATCAGCGATGCCTTCACCGTGCAATATCAAGGCGCGGTCGATTGTGCAGGTAATGCCGTAGCCGGGCTTGAAGTGCAGAATCGGTATTCAATTGGTGGTGTCGATAACCGGCAGTTGCTCTGTTTCGGTGCCGGTGGTGCTGTAGCACAACCGCTGATTGATGATGTCGAGGCCATGCAGGTGTTGTATGGTCTCGATGATAACGATGATCGGGTTCCCGATCGCTATGTCCCATATAGCTCGGTTCCGGCTGGTCTTATCGGGGCTGTCACGGCTGTCCGAGTAGCGCTGCTGATTGCTGGTGAAGAGAACCAATCTATTCCGCAACAGCCACGCACCTATCAAGTCGGTGATCGCGTCTACCTGTTTGATGATCGTATTCCGCGGCGTGTGTTCAGTATCACCGCGGTGATACGAAATGCTCAAAGCTAAAACCACCTGAGGTCAATTATGCAGATGTCCAGTCGTTTTCAAACAGGTGCGGCCCTTTTGGTTAGTCTGGTGATCCTGTTGATTCTGTCGATTATCGGCATCAGTGCGATGCGTGGTGGATTACTTCAGACTTTGATGGCTGCAAACACGCAACAGTTATACATCGCTCAGAATGCGGCTGATGGTGCCGTGGAGACTATGTATTTTCAGACCAACGATGAAGGATTTACCAACGATAGTATGCTGCACAAAGCTATCAGCGGAAGTGACGTTAGTTTTGCGATTGATGAGTCGGGTAGTTTAGCGGCCGGTAATGATGTTTTTATGGACGGCGATCGTGAACGACCGATTATTCAAGCGAATGCCTCCGTTGAATACGTAGGGTGCAGTGCTCCGGGAGGGGATTTCGGTAGCGAGGGATTTTGCTTGCAGCAATCTGTGGGGCCAGGTAAGGGCACCATATGCAACGTTTTTCGAATTACTGGGAATGGCACGGTTTCCGATGTCAGTGCGCAAACAGAGCTTTGGATATCGGCCGCAGTTGCAAATTGCTCGTGAAGTATTTCGCGTCCTGGTAGATTTTGATGTCTTGAGGAGAGTGTAGATGAACGCTCGTTGGTTCAAGAAGGCCGCCACTTCGTTGGTAGTGGCGTCATATGTGATGGCTGTCCCGGTCAGTCATGCCGAAGATACGGATATTTTCTTTACCTCGGCATCGGATAAATCGACGCAGCCAAATATTTTGTTTGTTTTCGACACGTCTGGTTCAATGGATGGCATTCCTTCTGGTGATACACGTAAGAAGATCGAAATCATCAAGGAGGCCATGAAGCGGATTCTCGACACCACTTCCGGTGTCAACATTGGCTTGGCCCGTTTCAGCGTTCCTGGCGGCCCGATTCTTTACCCTGTTGTCGATGTCGACAAGCCAACGAAGCCTAATCTGGCGATTCCCCTCAATGCCGGTGATGATGATGTTGAGGAGGCAACCAGCGGTGTCATGAATTTGACCAGCTCCGACCTGGATTTGATGGAAGAGGGAGGCGGCGCAAAATTTGTTGGTTTGCGTTTCAACAACGTCAACATTCCTCAAGGCGCAAAGATTGTGGGGGCGGCTGTCAATTTCTATGTCGATACCGTCAGTACTGGCAGCATCACCATCAAGATCGACGGTGAAAAGGTTGGAAACGCTGCTGCTTTCAACTCGACCTCCAAGAACCTGAGTCTGCGCTCGGGAACTTCTGCATCGGTTGATTGGTCGCCCAGTGACTGGACTGAGGTCGGGGTTATCCAAAGCACTGCAGATATTTCTTCGATCGTTGATGAAATCACCAGTCAAAATGATTGGTGCGGCGGCAATTCTCTCGTACTGCGATTCCAGCGCAAGTCAGGTGCTGCTTCGAACATGCGTATAGCAGAGTCTTATAATGGCAACTCGATACGAGCCGCCACGCTGCGTGTTGTTTTTGAAGAAACTTTCGATACTGGCGCGACCAAGTGCTATACCAACCAAACGATCTCGCAGGTCAAATCGAGTGCGGATGACGTCGAGGAAGACAAGGACGGCAATATTCAACTTGCTCAAGGCGCCGAGTTGAATTTTTACGGTGTCTATGGCGCGCCCAATGGAACGAATAACCGTGCCGTCGGTTTGCGTTTCCCCGAGGTGTATGTCCCGCGCAATGCTGTCATTACCGACGCCAAGCTCAGCTTCTATGCGGCTTACGCCAACAACCCTTCGACAGTGATCAAGGTCCGTGGTGTCGATCAAGGTGATATCGACAGCTTCCCCAGTTCCAATAAGGGGTTGACGGCAGGTGTTCCCTTGACCAGTACCTCGGCTGACCTGACGCTGCTCAATTGGTCGACTCCGGGAGCTGAATATACGCCGGCACAGAATATCAACAGTGTCATTGGTTCGATAACGTCTCGTAGCGATTGGGATGAGGGCAATGATCTTGGTTTGGTGGTCACTTACGTGTCTGGCCAGAGCAAGCACGCCAAGAGTCGCGAGCTGGGTGCCGGTGTCGCGCCAAAACTCACCATCAAGTATCGCGGTGTTTATGAGCCCGGTTCATATCGCATGCGTGAGGCTCTCAAGAATGCGACGGAAGGCTTTAAAGCGACCGGCAATACACCGATTTCTGACACCTTGGCAGAGGCCGCACTGTATTACCGTGGAGAGAATGTAACTTTCGGTCGTGTCCGCGGTGTTCCAGCCCAGCGGGAGGATAATGTTTCTCACCCCGACTCTTACACTGGTGGCACTCATTATGTTCCGCCTGGCTGTAATCTTCAGACCGACCCGTACGGTACGGCGTGCAAAGATGAGTCCATTTCATCGGGCGCGAAATACCTGACGCCGATTACTGACTCCTGTCAGTCCAATTACATTGTTTACTTAACGGATGGTGAACCAACGTCTCATAGCAACACGACCAGTAATCTGGTCAAGGGTTGGACCGGCACAACTTGCCCGAGTAACGACCAAGGCGTGAAGTGCACCAAGGATATTGCCAAATTCCTGGCCACCAAGGACCAGTCACCGCTGCCGGGAGATCAATTCGTCAAGACTTATACGGTTGGCTTCGATTTAGGTGGCGCAGGCACTCAGTTCATGAAGGATGTCGCTACTGCAGGTGGTGGCGAGTTCTATGGGGCGGACAGCACGGATGGCCTGATCGAAGCGTTCAATAACATCCTGAACAGCATTCTTCAGGACAACGCAACCTTCGTGTCTGCAGGTGTGACCGTATCGCAGACCAACCGTCTCACTCATGACGATCAGCTGTATTTCTCGTTATTTGGCCCGACGGTTGAGCCGCGTTGGCCGGGTAACTTGAAGCGCTACCGCTTGGATGCCTCTGGCACGTTGGTTGATGTCAAAAACACGCCGGCAGTAAATCCCGGTAACGATCAGTTTTTGGAGACAGCCCAGAGCTATTGGTCTCCAACGGTCGATGGCAACAACCCGCGCTTGGGAGGAGTCGCCTCGCAACTTAATAATGCTCGCTTGGTTTACTCCAATATTTCTGGCACAAGTAATATCGAGCTGCTAGTGCCAGATAATGCCATGCACGAATCAAACTCGGCCGTGACTCAGGCGATGTTGGGTGCGGTCTCGGCGACCGAGCGTACCGAGCTGCTGAAGTGGGCACGTGGCATTGATGTGGATAACGAAGATCAGGATGAGAACGGTGATACCACCGATGCCAGTCAGATCTTCGGTGATCCGTTGCACTCGCAGCCTTCCCTGATTCGTTACTCGACCGGGACGACATCGTTCCTGCGCGTTTTTGTCGGAACTAACCAGGGATATCTGCATGCCATTGACCCGGCTGATGGTTCCGAAGAATGGGCATTCATTCCGAAGGATCTTCTGGGTAATCTGAAGCTTCTGCGGGATAACCAGAAGAGCACCAAGAAACCTTATGGTCTTGATGCATCGGCCACCGTCTATCTGAAGGACGTGGACAAGGATGGCACGGTTGACATCGGTACCGACAAGGCGTACCTGTACATTGGTATGCGCCGTGGTGGTAATCGCTACTACGGTCTGGATGTCAGCAATCCTGCAAAGCCCAAATTGATGTTTGTCATGGACGATACGCAGTTCAGCAGGTTGGGTCAGACATGGTCACAACCTGTTTTGGGCATGGTCAAGACTGGACCTTCGGAAAAGCGGCTCGCGCTCATCTTCGGTGGCGGCTACGATCCGGACCAGGATTCGGCTACAGCACCGCAGGATGATGATGTCGGTAACGTCGTTTTCATGGCATATGCTGACGGGGACGACGCCGGTGAGAAGATCTGGAGTTCTGATCAGATATCTGGCATCGGCACGACGAATAGTTTCCCGGCGCACGTGGGCACCGCTGACTTGAACGGTGATGGCGTGGTTGATCACATCTATGCTGCTGATATGCGGGCCCAGATCTTCCGATTTGACATCGGTTCGGATGGCTCTGTCACGGGTAAACGTATTGCCCACTTGCAGCCGGATGGTGCCGGCGAGGGTGACAATCGTCGGTTCTACGCGCGACCGGACCTCTCTATCGTCCAACGGCCAAATGGAGATCAGTTTGTCGCCATTTCAATTGGCACCGGTTTCCGCGAGAAGCCGCTGGGCACAACCATTGAAGACCGTTTCTATGTGCTGCGTGATGAGGGGGTATTCAACAATACCTTCCCCGATATTGCTCTTGATGATCTCGTCGATATCACCAATCTGATTGGCGATACTGATGATGACGGTCGACCGGATGCTTTGGCCGAGATCGAAGACAATGACAAGTCAGGGTGGTATTTGGACTTTGATCGATCTGGCGAGAAAGTGTTGGCGGAGTCGACAACCTTTAATGGTATGGTCTTCTTTACTACCTATACACCACCGGGTGAGGATGATGTATCCGAATGCGGTGGTGACAAGGGGTCATCGCGCCTTTACATCGTCAGCTTGCTGGATGGCAATCCAATCCTTGAGAAGCGCTATGTTGATGTGGATGGCCCGACAGCCGGTTTTATCAGCCCGCAAATTATCGTGACACCGGATGGCTACAATATGGGTATTGGCAATAAGTTTGGTAAAGACCTCGATCCAGATGTTCAGAAGCTTCTGAATGATGGTGTATTCGCCAAGCGTGCCAAGTGGCGCCGAGTCACGCAGTGAGGTTAATTATGCGTAAGTCCTTTGCTGTATCAGGAGCCCGCGGCGCAAGCCGCGGCTTCACTTTGATTGAGCTGGTCATTGTTATTGCGATTGTTGGCATTCTTGCCGGTATTGCTTATCCGTTTTATCAGGAGCACATTACCAAGGCGCGTCGTGCAGAAGCGATGAGTGCTCTCAGCAGTGCAGCCGCAGCATTTGAACGCTTCCGTGCTGCTGGTAATTTTACTTATGAGGATGCATGTGTAACAACAGACAACCCTTGTGATGATCCAATCGCCAATGGTTCTATCCCGGATGATGGTGCAGGGCCTTTCTTTGAAATAACAACGGAACTAGGTGGTGGTAATCGACGATTTGTTCTGACTGCAACGCCCACAGCAACATGGGCCGCCAGAGATGGCATCTTGCAGATTGATAGCTCGGGCGCCAAGCGTTGGGAGAACAAAAAAGACGGTAAAATATATGAGTGCTGGCCGCAAGGCAGTTCAGCCTCTTGTGCGACAGGTGACAAACTTTCACCATGAACAAAAACCCCGCCGAGCGGGGTTTTTTTTCATGCAAATTTTTTGGCCAACCAGCGGTTTGAATGATGCTTTACTGGCATTTCAGCGGCTTGCCATCCGCGCCTTCGTCTATGCCGTCTCCGTTGGTATCTTGAGACATGCGTGGCCGCCCCATTTTGGTGATGATTACCGCCCGTGCATACTTCGCTGTCCCGTTACCGCAAACGGTAAACGTGCCATTTTGATGGTTGGTGATGCCGGTCGGCAGGAATTGCAGTGTTGAAGCAGCTTTGAAGGACTTCCAGCTAACCGGATCACTGGTTTGGTTGCCATGAATGTGATTTAGCACGGTCTCGTCTTCGTCTCGTACTCGATCACTATTCTGATCAATGAAGATCATATGCCCTTTTGACCAGTCATCTACACAGGTTGCGCCATTTTCGCTTGCGCAGATGGTCACGGGTTTGCTTCTCAGTATGGCGTACTGGCGGGCGGTATGAACGGATTGCAGCAATTGTCCGCTATAGGCTGCGACCCGCTGCTTTATCAGCAGGCTCTGTAGGCCGTTGAATCCAGCGGTCAAAGTAATGCTCAATACTGCGATGGCAATCAGACATTCGATCAGTGTGAATCCCTTTGTTTTCCTCATGACATCCCTCGTCCTGAAGTGCTTGTGGTTGGCGGGGCGCATTCTAGGGATGACGCGGTCCGCTTGGCTGTAGCGCATGCCGCGAGAGCTTGTGCGAGCTTTCCTACAAGGTTGCCGGTAGATGCCGTGGCGTTCTGTCAGGTCTTGGCCGCAGCGGTGAGATGGGGCTTGCGCCGGCTGAGCGATGGCGCTAGGATGGGTTAACAAAAGGTTAACGACCGTGCTGAGCGGTCGCGATTCTTATCCGGGATATGCCATGACCCAGAGCTTCCATGACCGCCTTGCTTGGCTGCGCGAGCGTTATCGCAAGCTGGGGCGTATTCCGTCCTGCCGTGAACTGGCACAGGAGTGGGGGGTGTCCTCGACGGCGGTTTGGAAGGTCATCGATAGGCTGCATGAGCATGGCTACCTGCAGAAAGAGGGGAACCGCTGGCTGCCGGATGAAAACTTCTTCGCCCGGCCGATGGCCCCGTCCTATATCCCGGCCGGCGTGCCGAACGAGCAGCTGCAGGACGATGGCAACGAAGGTTTCATCATCGACCACTTTCTGGTCGATAACCCGTCCCGGACTGTGCTCTATACCGTTCGTGGCGACTCGATGATTGATGCCGGCATCCAGGATGGCGACGTCGCCGTGCTGGAACTCAGCAGCCAGGCCCGGGAAGGTGACATTGTCGCCGCCTATGTCGACGGCAAGCTGACCTTGAAGAAGCTGGCCCGGATCAGCGGCGAATATGTGCTGATCCCCTGCAACAAGATGTATCCCGTGATCAAACCGGAACGCACTTTGGAAATTTACGGCGTGCTGGTTGGGCTGGCGCGCAAATACGGTCGCTGAGGGCTGTGTCGTCTGTTGGTTTTGTTTGCGCAACGACTTGATGCAATCCATCAGAGCCGCAGTACTGAAGGTGCGGCGGCGTGACAGCTCGGCAACTCGGTGAAAGTGGCGGGTTGGCTTGAGAGGTACGGTGTCGCAAGCGGCTGGGTGGTATTGATTGCTCGGTGTTGGTTTCAGGCGGTCTCGGGCGCCTGTTAGCGCTCAGATCAAAGAGTGCGCGGAGCGGAGGTGCTGATGTCGTCCTCACTCCAACAATTGCTGGATCAGCGCCAACTCTGGCGTGGTCGCGATGCCGGCGATTCGGTTACCGCGCTGCCGACCGGTTGGCAGCGGCTCGATCGCGAGTTGTACGGTGCCGGTTGGCCGCAAGGCTGCCTGACCGAGCTGCTCTGCAGTGAGCCGGTGCTGGCTTGGCAACTGTTACAACCGGCCTTGGTGCGACTCAGCCGGCAGCAACGCTTGCTGCTCTGGATTGGCCACGAGCAACCGCCCTATGCGCCAGCCTGGTACAAGGCGGGGTTGCAGTTGACGCGTTGCCTGTTGGTGCGTGCAAATGAAGATCAAGCGCCATGGGCGGCTGAACAAGCGCTGCGACTGGCGCAGGGTGGGGCAGTGATTTTGCAATCCAATGTGCTGACACCTGATCGCCTGCGGCGTTTGCAATTGGCGGCGCAGGCGGGCAACAGCCATGCATTTTTGCTGCGACCGTTGTCGGCCCAGCGGCAAACCACGCCAGCGAGCTTGCGTTTGCAATTGGCGCCAGCTGTGGCCGCGCTCCAGTTGCAAATCTTGAAGCGCCGAGGCGGTACGGCGAGTGATCCGTTTTCGGTACCGATGCCCGTAGCAGCGGCCGTATTGCCAGCGCCGACCGTCGTGGCCCTGTCGCGCACCGAGGCGATGACCGGGGCTTTGCCGGCATCGCGACTGGAGCGAGGGTTGGAGAAAAGAGCAGAAGAAAGACCGAGGCAGAAATCGATACCCGAATCAATGCGGGAATCGATGCGTGAACCGACAAAGGAATCGATAAGGGCATCGATAGGGGAATCGATAAAGCAGTCGGGACAGCAGACAAACCCGATAACTGAGCTGGTATCGGCACGAATCGCGGAGCCTGCGTCGGCAGCGGTATCGGAACGGGAGTCGCTTGCTGTACCAGCATCGGCAGTGCTTTCCGCATCGGTAACTGCTCCTGTATCGGTAGCTGTATCTGCATCAATAACGGCACCCGCTTCAAGCGCTGCGCTGCTGCAACCGTCGCAGCGTGAGCTGGCGCTGGTATCAGGCCGGTCATAAATCTTATGGCCGGCGCACGGTCAAGCCGGAGTCTAACCGGTCCGTGCAAAAGCCTGTTCAGGAGTAACAGTCTTCAGTCACCTTGCTGCCATGGATGGCAGCGTCTTTTTTGTTTTTATTTGGTGGTTTTAAATGGTGGAGATGTTACGCCAGGCCTCTCCGTGCGTGAAAAAACACCAAGCTCGGCATCGGTGCTGTCGACCTGTTAACCAGTTTTTCCGGAACTCCCGCGAGTTGAGGGCGGAAAAGGTTTTCCTGTTTTCAGTGATGAATCCATTTCGCATTAATGCAGAAATTTCTGTTTTCACTGCTGGGTTTTGCGCTGGGCAAGGGGACGAAGGATGTTCTTGTTGAGTGGTCTTTATGAACGGCCCTGGTGTTCAGTGGTGATAACTCCACTGCTGGTCAAGCGTAACCAGCGCGTGACCGTGGTGCTGGATGGGTGATGGCGACAAATCATGCGCTGGCTATGTTTGTTATTACCGCAGTTGGCGCTGGAAACCTTGCCGTTTTCGGTACCGGCTGAGCAGGCTACCGTCATCACCCATACGGTGCAGCAACGGACCTTGATCTGGTTGCCGAATGCCGCAGCGCAGGCGCAAGGAGTCAAGCGGGGCATGAGTCTCGCGCTGGCGCAGGCGCTGGTGCCCGAGCTGACAGTGTTTTCCCGGGTCGAGACGGCGGAGGCGCAGGCGCGCGAGCAAGTGGCAACCCTTGCGCTGCAATTCAGCAGTGATGTCCAGCTGAGTCAGGGCGGTGCCATTCTGCTTGAGATCGAACGCAGCACCCTGTTGTTTGCTGATCCCCATCAGCTGTTGAGCACGCTGCAGCAGGCCATTGCGGAGTTGGGCTACAGCGTCAAGGCGCAGTTTGGCTGGGGCGGCACGGCGGCCTTGGTGCTGAGCGCGTTGCCGACGTTTCGTGATGTCACCCCGGCTGGCTTGCAGCAACAGTTGCGGCAGGCGCCCTTGCGTTGTCTGCGTCGCGATGGCCGGGTACCGCTCGCCTGGTTGGAGCATTTTCAGCAGTTGGGTGTGCGCCGCATTGGTGACCTGCTGGCGTTGCCGCGCCCGGCGCTGGGGCGCCGTCTGGGTCATGAACTGCTGGATTATCTGGCGCGACTGGAAGCGCAACAGCCGGATCCCTTCTGCCGATTTCAATTGCCGGAGGTTTTTTCGCAATCGATCGAGCTGCCGCGCGAAACCGAACAGGCCGACGCCTTGCTGTTTCCGATCAATCGCTTGTTCCAGGCGTTGGAAAATTATCTGCGCACGCGTCAACTGGCGGTCAACCGTCTGGAGTTACGGCTCGGCCAACATCGGCGGCAACCCCAGATCGTGCATATCGGCACCGTGGCGCCGAGCTGGTTGGCGAGCGAATGGTTGGCGCTCTGCCGGCTGCGGCTGGAGCGTCAGCCCCTGTTGGCACCGGTGATCGAACTCACCGTCAAGGCCGAACAATTCGTGCCGCTGACGCCCAAACGGACACAGCTTTTTGCCAGTAGCGAGGATGAGCACAATAACGAGCAGCAGCTGCTCAGCATCCTGCGGGCGCGATTGGGTGACAGCGCCATTCAGCAAATCCATGTCAATGACAGCTGGTGGCCCGAGTTGGCGATGACCGTGCGCACGGCAGCTGCGGCTGCAGCCACGGAAGCGGATGCAATACCGACGGTGGCGGCCGAACGCCCGCTGGTTTTGCTGGCGCATCCCCAGCCGTTGAAAAACCGTCATGGTCAGCCGCAGTTCCGGGGTCCGCTGCAATTTGAGCCAGCGGTCGAATGGCTGCAATCCGAATGGTGGCGACAGCAATGGAGCCAGCGTGAATATCGTATTGCCCGCAATCCGGCGGGTGAGCGCCTGTGGTTGTTCCGCGACAGTCAGTCGCCGGAACAGTGGTATCTGCATGGCCGCTTTGGCTGTTGAACCGCTTCCCATCGAGTCGCGTCATGATGTCCGCAGCCAATCATTCCATTGAGCAACGATCGTCGCAGGGCTGCGAGGTGCCGGCTTACGCAGAACTGCAGGCGATGAGCAATTTCTCTTTTCTGCAATCCGCGTCGCACCCGGAAGAGCTGGTGCAACAAGCTGCTGCGCTCGGCTATCACGCCCTTGCCATCACTGACGAGTGCTCCTTTGCCGGCATCGTCCGTGCGTATGCCGAAGCGCAGAAGTGTGGCTTGAAATTATTGTATGGCAGTCAGTTCACCACAATGGAAGATCTGACGCTGGTTGTGCTGGCCACGAACCAGCAAGGCTATGCCCAGTTGTCGGCACTGATCACGCGCGCGCGCCGACGGGCAGAGAAGGGCGAGTACCAGCTCAGCAATACGGATCTGTTGCCAGCGGCGTTATCGCACTGTTTGGCAATATGGTTGCCGGTGACGACTCCGTTGTCCACGAGTACGGACTGGCCGACACAATTCACGCTGTTGCAAATGGTATTTGCCGAGCGTTTGTGGCTGGGCGTCAATTTATGCCAGGACGGTCAAGACCCGTGGCGCCGGCAAATGGCTGAACAGTTGCAGCAGCAAACCGGGTTGCCCGTCACCGCAGTCGGTGATGTCCGGATGCATGCACCGGCTCGGCTGCCTCTGCATCAAGTCCTGACTGCCATTCGCTTGCGCAGCACCATTGCGACTCTCGGTATGCGCCGGCTCGCCAATGCCGAAAAATGTCTGCAGCCGCGCCAACGCCTGGCGCAGCGCTATCCGGCTGCCTGGCTGGCCGAAACGGTGCGCATTGCCGATAGTTGTCAGTTTTGCCCGAGTTCGTTGCAGTACCAGTATCCGGCCGAAGTCGTGCCGGCCGGAACGACGGCGGCCGCGCATCTGCGCGAGCTGGTCATGGCCGGTGCCCGTACTCGCTGGCCGAACGGCACGCCGGCAAAAAGTGCCGGCTTGATCGAGAAGGAACTGGCCTTCATTGCCGAGCATCAGTACGAGCATTATTTCCTGACGGTGCATGACATCGTCCGCTTTGCCAAAGCGCAGAACATTCTCTGTCAGGGCCGCGGTTCGGCGGCCAATTCCGTCGTTTGCTACACGCTCGGCATCACCGAGGCCGATCCGGAAAAAATCGAAGTGCTGTTCGAACGCTTCCTGTCCAACAGCCGACGCGAACCGCCCGACATCGATGTCGATTTCGAGCATGAACGGCGCGAAGAGGTCATCCAGTACCTGTTCAACAAGTATGGCCGTGAACGCACTGCGCTGGCAGCAACCGTGATTTGCTATCGCCTGCCAAGCGCGATCCGCGATGTCGGCAAGGCACTTGGCTTTGAGCTGGCGCTCATCGAACAGATCGGCAACCAACTGGCATGGTGGGATGATCCGGACGAGTTGCCATCCCGCCTGGCCGAGCTCGGGCTGGACCCGCAAAGCCCGCTGGTGCAATGGTTCTGTGCCTTGACGCTGGAGTTGATCGGATTTCCCCGGCATTTGTCGCAGCATGTCGGCGGTTTTGTCATCGCCAAGGACAAGCTTTCCGATTTGGTGCCGGTTGAAAATGCCAGCATGGAAAACCGCACGGTGATCCAGTGGGACAAGGAAGACATCGACACACTGAAATTGCTGAAGGTTGACGTCCTCGGGCTGGGCATTTTGACCGCCATTCACCGCTGTCAGGATTTGATTGAAGGCTATTACGGTCACCGGCCATCGCTGGGGGACATGGCAGTCGAAGAGCCGGCGGTGTTCGACATGCTGTGCAAGGCCGATTCGATTGGCGTGTTTCAGGTCGAGTCACGCGCGCAGATGAGCATGCTGCCGCGATTGAAACCGCGCTGCTATTACGATCTGGTCGTGGAAGTGGCAATCGTCCGGCCCGGCCCGATTCAGGGTGGCATGGTGCACCCGTATCTGAAGCGGCGGCAACTGCCGGAAAACCAGATCCCGTATCCCAGCAAGGCGCTGATCCCGGTGCTCCGGCGCACCAAAGGCGTGGTGATTTTTCAGGAGCAGGTGCTGCAGCTCGCCATGGTGGCTGCCAACTTCACCGCCGAGGAAGCCGATACCTTGCGTCGGGCGATGGGTGCCTGGAAGCGCAAGGGCGATCTCGAACGCTATCTGAGCAAGTTGCAGGATGGCATGCGCAAAAACGGCTACGCGCCGGAATTCATCGAGCAGATCTGCCAGCAGATTCTCGGCTTTGGCGAATACGGTTTTCCGGAATCGCATGCCGCCAGTTTTGCCTTGCTTGCCTACGCGACATCGTGGCTCAAATACCATTATCCGGCGGCTTATTGCGCCGCACTCATCAACAGTCAGCCGATGGGGTTCTATTCGCCATCACAGCTGGTGCAGGACGCGCAGCGCCATGGCGTTGAAGTGCGGCCGGTTGATGTCCTTCGCAGCCACTGGGATTGCACGCTGGAGCCGGGCAGAAACGGCACCGCGGCGATTCGGTTGGGGTTGCGGCTCATCAAGGGCTTTCGTCGTAACAAAGCCGATGCCATCTGCATTGCGCGGTCGGCGACAAGCCAGAGCGCGTTTCTGCAGTGGACGACCCAGCAGTTGGCGGAGCGGGCAGGACTTGAGCGTGCTGATCTGCTGTGTCTGGCGCGAGCCGGTGCACTGCGCAGTATGACCGGTGACCGGCATCAAGCACATTGGCAGGCGCTGGCACGAGAAGCGGCCAGCCTGGTCAGCACGGCCTTGCCCGATCCGAGCGTGGTCCTGCCGCCGACACGGGAAGCGGACAACATCGTGGCGGACTATGCCTATGTTGGTTTGTCGCTTGAGCGTCATCCCCTGGCCGTGCTGCGCAAGCATCCGGCGCTGCGCGGTTGCCGGCGAGCGGCCGAACTCGCGTCGCTGCAGGGCAAACGACAGCTCTCGGTCGCCGGTTTGGTGACCAACCGGCAGCGGCCGCAAACCGCGAACGGTACCTTGTTCATGACTTTGGAAGACGAGACCGGCAATACCAATCTGGTGCTGTGGCGTGATGTTCAACAGCAATACCGGCAAGCCATCCTGCAAGGCCGGTTGTTACGGGTTATGGGACAGCTGGAGAGCCGGGATGGTGTCCAGCACGTGGTGGTCAGCCAGATTGTTGTGTTGGATGAGTTGATTCAAGGGCTTCTTACCCGCTCACGCGATTTCCATTGAAGGCTGCCGAGGCGCCCGATTTCGGGTAAATAACAGGAAGAATTTCTCGATTTTTTTGTGCAAAAGTGCACGAACAAAAAGGCGCCAAATTGGCGCCTTTTTGTTCGTCTTGCGGTCAAGGTGTTAATTATTGCCATTGCATTGGATGCATAACAACCAGCGAATTTCATGAATTTGCCAGCGCGAAAAAAACCTGTCTATGCTCGCGCCCGCTCTTCATGACCTGCAGGGATCGTACTGGTTTCCTAAGTACGCGAGATCGGTGCGTTTAGCAGGCGGCCCGAAGAGGCCATGAGTCCAGTGAACCCTCACGACCCATCGGAGAACAAGATGAAAACCCTAGCCAAAAATCTGTTGGCGAAAGCAATCCAGTTTGCCCTGCTCGGCGCAGGTAGCGTTGCCCTCAGCGGTGCAGCGCTGGCCGCGGATGACGTGGAAGCCGAACGCATTGAAGTGACCGGTTCGAAAATCAAGCGGACCGATATCGAAGGCCCGTCGCCGGTCGTCGTGATCGATGCCGAGCAAATCAACGCCCGTGGTTTTTCCACCGTCCAGGACGTGCTGGGTGCGATGACCCAGAACACCGGTGGTCAGATCGATCAGAGCCAGACTTTCGGTTTCACCCCGGGCGCCTCGGCAATTGACCTGCGTGGTTTCGGTGCCGGTCGCACGCTGGTGTTGCTGGATGGTCGCCGCTTGCCGAAATACCCGGTAGGTCTCGGCGGCACCGACGCCTTCGTCGACCTGTCGACCATTCCGGCCGCAGCGGTTGAGCGTATCGAAGTCCTGACCGATGGCGCTTCCGCCATTTACGGTTCCGATGCCATCAGCGGTGTCGTCAACATCATTCTGCGCAAGAACATCGATGGCGCGGATGTGACGCTGCGTCATGGCAACACCACCGAAGGCGGTTATGAGACTTCGCGCGCCCAGTTTGTTGCCGGTACCAGCACTGACAAGAGCTCGCTGAGCATTGTTGCCGAGTACTACAAAAACACGGCGCTGTGGTCACGTGACCGTGACTACGCTGGCAGCGATATCGCCAACCCAGCTGGTAACTACAGCTCTTACGGCTCCAACCTCGTGACCTCGAACATTGATGCCAACGGTGATGGCTTGATCGATGGTCGTGATACCCGTTTTGTCGCCGATCCGGACTGCTTGCCTGGTGGTGTGGTTGCCGGTGGTCGCTGCCGTTTCAACCGCACGGCGTTCCGGCAGCTTTATCCGGAAATGGACCGCGCCAATTTCATGGTCAACTACAGCCTGGAACTGAGCCCGGATACCACTTTCTTCAGCCGTTTTGGTTATGGCTCGTCCAATGTCGTCAATCAGTTGGAACCGTCTGCCTATGAGTCGGGCGTGAAAATTGTTGAAGGTGATGCGCGTTACCCGGTCGCCTATAACGGTACTGGTGCCGAATTCGTTTACTACCGTCGCCTGGTCGAAGTCGGTCCGCGTGGCAGCGATGTGCACAACGAAACCGGCAACGTATTGTTCGGTCTGGAAGGGGTGATGGCGGATCGCTTCGACTGGGAAGCCGGGGTCAGCTTCAACCGCACCCGTGTTACCGATCAAGGCAATGATGCCATTCAGAGCCGCTTGGATGAGCTGGTTCGCGACGGCGTTGACTTGTTCGATACCTTGACCCCGGAGCAAGTCGCGTACATTTCGTACCAGCCGTATGCCGTCGGCATTTCGAGCTCGTCGCTGGTTGACTTCAACATCAGTGGCGACATGTTTGACATGGGCAATGGCAGCGCCCAGTTCGCTCTGGCGCTGGATCATCAGCGCGAGTGGTACAGCGATGATCGCGACGCCATCACCGAGAGCTTCGATCTGGTTGGTTCGGGCGGCGTTTCGGGTGGCGGCGGTCGCAGCCTGACCGGTGTCGGTCTGGAGTTGATGTTCCCGTTGGCCGATTCGCTGGAACTGAACATCGCCGGTCGTTATGACAGCTATGACGATGATTCGGAAGTCGGTAGTGCGTTCAGCCCGCGGGTGGCGTTGGCGTGGCGTCCGACTGACGACTTGCTGCTCCGTGCGTCGTGGGGTGAGAGCTTCCGCGCGCCGGATCTGTTTGCCTTGTACAACGGTCTGCAAGTTGGTTATGCCGACGTGATTGATACCCCGAACTGCCCGGACAAGAGCTGTGATCCGGTGCAGTCTGTGGAAATCCAGAGTGCCGGCGATTTGTCGCTGGAAGAAGAGAAAGGCGAAAACTTCAACCTCGGCGCCGTCTGGCAGATCACCAGCAATTTGAACGTGACCGTCGACTACTACAACATTTCTGTCGAAGGTCTGGTGACGCAGCTGGATCCGCAGTTCATCATGGACAACGCGTCGGTCTACGGTCAGTACATCAACCGTGGCACGGGTGCCAACAATGGTCTGTCCGATGGTTACATCTTCGCCGGCTTTGCCAACTTGTCCGAGCAATCGGTTGAGGGTGTGGACTTGAGCCTGGAGTATCGCCTGCCGACCGGCATGGGCGATTGGCGCTTCACGTTCGACTGGTCGCACGTCCTGAGTCTCGAGACCCAGCTGACCCCGAATGAGCCGAAAGAAGAAAACATCGGCTCGGAAGTGCTGCCGGAAAATCGCATCAACCTGTCAGCCGACTGGGCGATTGGCGATTTCGGTACCACGTTCTACGTCAAGTACATCGACGAGATCCCGGGTCAGTACTATGACGAAGAGGCGGAAGGCGATCAGATGATCGACGCCCAGACCACCTTGAACCTGCAACTGCGCTATGCATTGCCGGAAAACTTCGGTGGCGTCCGCGTCGGTATCAACAACCTGACCGACGAAGAGCCGCCGGTTGATCCGACCGAAGCCAACTGGCCGTGGTTCCGTCAGGAATTCCACGACGCCTTTGGTCGCAACTACTACGTCGAGTACAACTTCAACTTCTGAGCCCGAGCCGGATGCGCCCTGGCGTCCGGCAACAGAAGCGAAGTGACGGCAGATGTGAATCTGCCGATTGTCGTAGGGAAAACCTGCGGTCCGGTAACGGTCCGCAGGTTTTTTTTGGCCGGAACTTGGCCGCGAATCGGCGGCTACGAATGGACGGCAGCATTTTGCTGCTGCCATCACAAAAACCGAACGTCGCAGTCAAGAATGCCGTCGCGGTGCCGATAACGCGGGTAACCAGACGGAAAGCCTGCACCATGCCCAATATCCCGAGCGGGGCGGAACTCCCCCGCGTATTTCTCGATAACCAACCGGTTCGGCCGGAACTGCTGCCGAAGCCGCAGCCGGTCATTCCGCCATTGCCGGCCGGCCCGTCCGGTGGCGCCGGTGTGGGTGTGGTCGGCGTCGAGAAGCGCAAGGCGGACCGCCGTCAGCGCGATGTGCCGGTTGCGGTCGACCGCCGGCGTGAGGACCGGCGCAACCGCAAGCGGGCGCCAGGGGAAGACCGGCGCGGCCAGCACATCAGCGTCAAGGTCTGACAGCCACAGATTGTCGGTTGCCATGTCGCCGCCTATCATGACGGCAGAGCCACGCGGAGTTGCTGCCGATCATGACTGCCTACGATGTCGACAAGCTGATGGCGGAAGCCCGGCGTCTGGCAGCCGATTACCACAAGGCCACCGGCCAAACCCTGCCGTTGTCGAATGAGATTGCCCGCCACGATGCCATCCGCCTGCTTGGCCTGCAGCTTCCTGCTGAACCGATTGCCGGCGTCGATGCCATCGGCGAAGGCGAGCGGGCCGGACTCAAGATCCAGATCAAGGGCCGGGTGATGTTCGAAGAAAGCCGCACCCGCCAGCGCATTGGCCAGCTCGGTTTCGATGGCCAATGGGATCGGGTCGTGCTGGTACTGATGGACGAAAACTACCAGCCGATGGAACTCATCGAAGCCTCCCGCGACAGCCTCAGCGCGGCGCTGGCCGACATCAAACCGAACAAGCGCGGCGCCATGACCGTTGCCCGTTTCCGCAACCTCGGCCGGGTGGTCTGGCAGGCAGCCAAGCAGGCCGCCTGAACGCGCCTCGGCAAGTCCTGCCAATCCCGATACACTGCACCCCCTGCGGGCGGCATTGCGTGCCGCCGATTCCCTTTCCGTGACCGGCTTTGTAGTGATGACTTCCGTGGTATCGCAGAGTGCCTACGCACTCGGCTCCGATGGCCCTTTTGCCGAACAATCCAGTTTCCGTGCCCGGCCGGCCCAGATCGAAATGGCGCAGGCGGTCGAAACCGCGTTGCAGCAGCGCCAGACCTTGGTGGTCGAGGCGGGCACTGGCACCGGCAAAACGTTTGCGTATCTGGTACCGGCTTTGCTGGCCGGCGAGCGCGTGATCATCTCGACCGGCACCAAGAACCTGCAGGATCAGCTCTACCACCGCGATCTGCCGACCGTCTGCGACACGCTCAATATCAAACCGCGCCGCGCGCTGCTCAAAGGCCGCAGCAATTATCTCTGCCTGTACCGGCTCGAACAGACCCAGCAAACCGGCCGTTTGCCCACCAAGGATTCGGTGCGCAGCCTGCGCGCGGTCGAGTCGTGGGCGCGCGGCAGCCACAGCGGCGATCTGTCGGAATGTATTGCACTCGCCGATGACGATCCGATTCTGCCGTTTGTCACCAGCACCACCGAAAACTGTCTCGGCGGTGAGTGTCCGTATTATCAGGATTGCCACGTCGTCAAAGCCCGCCGCACCGCGATGGAAGCCGAGATTGTCGTCGTCAACCATCACTTGCTGCTGGCCGATCTGGCGCTGAAAGAAGAAGGTTTTGGCGAACTGTTGCCGGGCGCCGCGGCAATCATCATCGACGAAGCACATCAGCTCGCCGAAACCGCCAGCAATTTCTTTGGCCAGACCGTATCAAGCCGGCAGTTGCTCGAATTTGCCCGCGACACCGAAGCCGAAACCCGGGCCCACGCCCGTGATCAGGATGATTTGCTGACGGCAGTGCAGGGCATAGGCAAAGCCGTTGCCGACGTCCGGCTCGCGCTTGGCATGGATCGGCAAAAAGCGCCGCTGCTGCCGCTGCTGAAACGGCGCGATCTGCAAAGCGCACTGGCAACGCTCGGTGAATTACTGGAAGTCGCGCGTGCGCAGCTGGAGCTCGCCGCCGATCGCAGTGAAGGTCTCGGCGCCGCGCTCGGCCGGGTTGAAGCGCTGCAAGCCAAACTGATTGCGATCACTGAAGGCAATGACGCCGACAACGTCCGTTGGTTCGAAACCTACAAGCAGGGGTTTGCCTTCAACAGCACGCCGCTGGCGGTCGCCGAATCATTCCAGCGCCAGGCCGCACGCTTTCGCAATGCCGCCTGGATTTACACCTCGGCGACACTGACGGTGAATCAGCAGTTCCGCCATTTCACCGAACAGCTCGGCTTGCAGGAACCGGTCACGCTGGCGCTCGACAGCCCGTTCAATTACCTCGAACAGGCGCTTTTTTATGTCCCGAACGGTTTACCGGAACCGGATGCGCCGCATTATCTGGAAGAGCTGCTGAAAGTCACGCTGCCGGTGCTGCAGGCCAGCCAGGGCCGCGCGTTCCTGCTGTTCACCAGTTACCGGGCACTGGAATGGATGGCGCGCGAACTGCCGGCGCGCATTCGCTATCCGGTGCTGGTGCAGGGCAGCCAGCCGCGCAACCGCTTGCTCGATACCTTCCGCAAGCTTGGCAATGCCGTGCTGCTCGGCACCAGCAGTTTCTGGGAAGGGGTCGATGTCCGCGGCGATGCGCTCAGTCTGGTCGTCATTGACAAATTGCCGTTCGCAGCGCCGGATGATCCGGTGCTGCGCGCCCGTCAGGATGCCTGCCGGCGCGGCGGCGGCGATCCGTTCAACGACATGCAGCTGCCGCGCGCCGTGATCACGCTGAAACAAGGTGCCGGCCGATTGATCCGCGATGTCACCGACACCGGCGTACTGATGATTGCCGACCCGCGCCTAATCACCCGGCCTTATGGGCAGGTATTCCAGCGCAGCCTGCCGCCGATGCCGCTGACGAGGCAATTGTCGGATGTGCAGCGTTTTTTTCTGCGCCACGCACCGAATTGAAATCGAGTGTTGAATGGCTGACAAAGTCTGGGTCTGAACAGACTGTTGTCACCCCGGCGAAAGTCGGGATCCAATTGGAGTTATAGCCCAAGTCGGAGGGAAGCCAGCAATGAGGCTAAGCAATGATTTTAGTGGAGCCTTGAGAACGTTTGCATACTTCATGGCAAGCGGTACCCACTACATGCTGGAAGATGTTGAGTACCTGGACCTATACGGTTCAGAGCCGAGCGCAATCGAAATGGCCTTTGCAATATTCGCCAACGTTATCGAGCTGGATGGCGACGGACGGGTTGTCAACTTTAAGTATGCGCAGAAGCGAGCGACCGATTACTTGAAGTCCTACTGCAACCCATCCTTCAAGGTGGATCCACCATTTGAAGATTGGGAAATGGAGTTATACGGGCCGCCTGATAGCACAAAGTAGTGTTGGGTTATAACAACTCACTACAGGCGCGAAGGCCATGACAGGCCGCGACCTGAGTTCAAAAGTAAAAATCGACACCGGCTTACACCGATATGACGCGAGGGTATCCTCCGTGGGTAGAACGTTATTACTTAAAGCACTTCTGAACTAGAGACATAGATGAAAACCGTTCTGGCTTTTGATACCGCCACCGAAGCGCTGTCCGTTGCCCTGCAGCACGGCGCGCAGCAATACACCCATTTTGAAGTGGCGCCGCGCTTGCACGCGCAGAAAATCCTGCCGCTGATTGATGAGCTGTTGAAACGCGCCGGCATCACGATTGTCGATGTCGATGCGTTTGTATTCGGTCGTGGTCCGGGTGCGTTCACTGGCGTACGGACCGCGGTGGCGGTGGTGCAGGGGCTCGCGTTTACCCACAGCAAACCCGTTTACGGTGTGTCGACGTTATTGGCGCTTGCCGAGGCGGCGCGGCGCGAGCATGGCGTCAGCCATGTCTTACCGGCCATCGATGCCCGGATGGGCGAGATCTACGCGGCGGCTTACGCTTACGCGAACGGCGCATGGCAGTCAGTGTTGCCTGAAGCAGTATTGCCGCCGAGCCAGCTCAGCTTTGCCGCCGATGGCGATTGGTATGCCTGTGGCACCGGCTGGCAGGTGCATGGCGAGGTGATGCGCAGCCACGTACAGGCGCGGCTAATCATGGAAGCCGGTGAGGGCCGGCTGCCCGATGCCTGCGACATGCTGAACCTGGCGCTGCCGGCGCTGCAGCGCGGCGAGGGCGTGCCTGCTGATCAGGCACTGCCGGTCTATTTGCGCGATCATGTCGCGGACAAACCGAAAGGCATGGCCTGAGCGAAAACGGCTTGCTCGCGTCCGGTTTCAGCCGGGCGTATTTCCAGTTCTATACTGAGCAGCGGTTGGCCGGGATCTGGTGGGAGTCGGCGGCGTGGCGATTGGCGGCGTCAATCTCAATGCGGGTAATCTGCTGGTTGTTGAACGTGGCTTGGTCGAGCGCAGCCCGGCCGAAGCGCGTCGCAACGATGCCAGCGCGCCGGAGCGCGAGCGCAGCCGCGACGCCGAAGCGCTGCCGTCGCGGCAGGAATTCGTGCTTGGCGCCAGTGGTTATCGCCGCGTACTGGCGACGCTGGAAAGTGATGCCGCTGCCAGCAGCAAGCAACGTGTGCTGCGTGATGGCGATGGCAGTTATACCGGCCAGCGTGCGCAGCGGGCGTATCAGGATGCCGCCGCTGATGGCGAACGGGAATCGGTGGCGCGGCTGTTTGGTGTGGATGTGTTTGCTTGAGCTGGGGATGCTCTGATTAAGTCAGGAGGTTGTCATACCGGCGAAAGCTGGTATCCATTTTCGCCGGTAAAAATGGACCCCGGCTTTCGCCGGGGTGACCAGTGTATTTTGATTTCAGACTTGATCAAATCTTCCCTAGTTTAAGGCGCCTGGCTTTCCCGGGTTACTTTTTCCGCTCACAGGACGTTGTTGGCAGCGTGCCGTTCACCCTTTGACAGGCTCAGAGCCTGCCCCGTACTCGATACGGGGGTGAACGGATCAATCTCCTCACACTATCGCTGACCATTGTCATCCTCAGACGTTGTTCAACGGCTGATTCCGTGTCAGTTTTCCTTCAGCTCGCTGCCAGATAGCGATACCACAGATCCGCCATCTGCCGTTCGCGGCCATCGTTGAACTTCACCGTGGAACCGGTACTGATGGCATCGCCCTGTTCGGTGCTGGCCTGATTCATCTGCCGCTCCTGCAGTGACAGCGAGGCAATGCCGGCGTCGCTGAGCGTTTGCAGCAGCTGACTGCCATCGGCTTGCCAGCGCAGCAGTTTCAGCGCGGTGAAGATGCTGTCGCTGGCGTCGATGATGCCATCGCGGTTGTCATCGTAACGACGCAGTTGGGCATAGCCATTGGCGTGGCCGTTCTGTTCACCGAACAGTTCTTTACCGGAGTCGATGCGGCCATTCTGGTTGCGATCAAGCGCCAGCACGGCGTCATCACCGCTGGCGACGCTGACCTCTTCGGCGCGGCCATCGCCGGTGATATCAAAGCGTACCGACCAGCTGAGGCCGGTGGTTTCGAAACCATCACCGGCCAGATCGATCTGCAGCGGATCCGATTGCGCGACTTCGCGTTCCAGCTCCAGTTGGAAACTCTGCACCCGAACGCCGGCAATGCTGATGCTGAAGCCTTCACCGGTAATCGTGGCGGCAAACGCTTCGGTCTGGGTCCAGCTGAAACTCAAGCCGGATTCATCGAGCGCGAGACTCATGCTGCTGCTGCGGGTCTGGCTCAGGTTCAGATCGATATCATCGGTATCGATGCTGAGGTTCTGGCTTTCGCTGCTGTGTTGTTCGATCAGCAATTGCTTGATGAGCTGGTAGGCGAGTGTGCTTTCTTTCTGGGCTTCGAGCTCACGGTTCAGATCGGTGGCGCTCTGAACCGGCTCGGCCGGCAGTCCCGGCGCCGGCTGCGCGGGTGGCTGGCGCTGGGCGGCAATGGTGGCCCAGCCGGATTGGCTGGTGCTGATGGGGGCAAGTGACATGACATCCTCCCGGGTCTGGCGACCCTTTCAGGGATGCCGGGTTATCGACGCCGTTCAGGAATGATTAAGCGTGCAAGCGGTCAAATTTTCAGCACGCCACGGCTTATGACCATTTGTCAGTCAATGCGCACGGGCGTAGCATTTGTTCCATGCCGTACCGGTCCGATTAAGGGGAAATCACATGACCACGCGAATGGTATTTGCAGGCGCACTGGCGTTGCTGCTTGCTGCCTGTGCCAGTGTTCCGGAAAGTGTGCGCGGACCGACGGATCCCAGCATCACCTTGTCGGCGGTGCGCGGCAACGAGGGCATGATCAACGGCCAGCTGGTGCGCTGGGGCGGGCTGGTTGCACGGGTGCAGAACAAGGACAACCAGAGCTGGGTCGAGATCGTTGAGCAGCCGCTGAATTCCTGGGGCCGCCCGGTCGGTGGCAACCAGACCGGTGGCCGTTTCATTGCCGTGTTCGGTGGCTTTCTGGATCCGGTGATTTTCCAGACTGGTCGCGAGATCACCGTGGTCGGTTCCTTGCAACCGTCGGTGGAAGGCAAGATCGACGATCAGCCCTACAAGTTTCCGGTGTTGTCGGGTTCCGGTTACCACTTGTGGGAACCCAAGCGTGATTACCACCACGACGATGTCCTGCTGATTCGTGGCAGCTATTGGGATCCGTTCTGGTATCGCCCGTACTATCCGGTCATCATTCATCACCATCATCACCCGGTGCCACGCGCAACCGGGAGCGGCAGTTCCAGTAGCACTGGTCGCGGTGGCGCCGTTCCGTCCGGCGGCAAAGGCCGTGAACCGGATGTCGTGCGTCGACCGGAACCGAAGCCGGCTGTTCAGCAAGACGAGCGCGATCCGAAACCGCGCAGCAACCCGCGTGACCGGCGAGCCGAGCCGTGAGCAAGAAAAAACGCGTTGCTGAAACGTGATGTTTGCGCGGCGTGATCGGCAGATCGCGCGACAACGAAAAGAGAAGGCCGCATTGCGGCCTTTTCTTTTTGCTTTGTGTTCCGTCCGCACTTCACCGCCGCGGTGGTAGCGCAATGCCGCCGGCTTCGCTGTCTTCGAGCGGTGCCAGTTCGGGCAGTTCGAAGGTTTCAACGTAGCTCGGTGGCTGCCTGGCCTGGCTGCGTTGTTCAAAATCATAGGCGAGCTGCAGCAACTGGGCTTCTGACCACGGTGTTCCGATAAATGACAGGCCGACCGGCAAGCCCTTGACCACGCCCATGGGAACCGTCACATGCGGATAGCCGGCGACGGCAGGCAAGGTGCTGACCGAACCGAGATAATGATCGCCATTGATCAGATCGGTGCTCCACGCGGGCCCCGTTGTCGGCGCGATCAGCGCATCCAGTTGATGCCGTTTGAACAGTACGGCGAGGCCCTCAACATCCGCGAGCCTGACGTTATCGGCCAACGCGCGCTGATAGCGGGCGTCAACGCTGCGCGCTTCTGCCTGTTCAAACCATTCCTGACCGAAATAGCGCAACTCCTGATCGGCGTGTTCTTCGTTGAATGCAATCAGCTCGGCCAGCGTGCGTGCCGGCAGCTTTGCTGGCGAGTCAGCGAGGTAGGCATTCAGGCCCTGCTTCAATTCGGTGAGCAGCACGATCAGCTCGTTGTCGCCAATCTGGGCCAGTGCAGGAAAGCTTTCGATGTCAATCAGTTCGGCACCGGCGGCCTGCAGCGCGGCAAGATTGTCTTCAAAAACCTCGTCCAGCGCGCGGTGATAACCAGTGGCAAAACGCAGCACCCCCAGCCGTTTGCCGTGCAGCGCGCCTTCTTGCAGCTGTTCGTGATAAACCTGTTTGTGTTGATCGGCTTGTGCCGTCGCCGGATCGGCAGCATCGGTGCCGGCAAGCACGCTGAGCAGCAGTGCGGCATCGTGTACCGTGCGGGTCATCGGCCCGGCGGTATCCTGGCTGTGCGCTATCGGCACGATGTAGCGACGGGAAATGAGACCGCGCGTCGGCTTCAGGCCAACCAGACCATTGACGGCGGCCGGGCAGGTGATCGAACCGTCCGTTTCCGTACCGATGCTGGCGGCGGCCAGACTGGCAGCAACGGCGACGGCGCTGCCGGAACTGGAGCCACACGGATTGCGATCAATCGCGTACGGGTTGCGCGTGAATCCGCCGATGGCGCTCCAGCCACTGATCGACGCGGACGAGCGCATGTTTGCCCACTCGCTCAGATTGGTTTTGCCCAGAATGATGGCGCCGGCAGCGCGCAAGCGCTGCACCAGCGGTGCGTCGCGCTGGGTCACATTGTCTTGCAACGCCAGCGAGCCGGCCGTGGTCGGCAAAAGATCGGCTGATTCGATATTGTCTTTCAGCAGTATCGGGATGCCGTGCAGTGGTCCGCGAGGGCCTTTGCTGGCGCGTTCGGCGTCCAGCGCCTGCGCCACCGTCATCGCGTCGGCGTTCAAGGCCAGCACACTGTTGAGCTGCGGGCCGTTGCGATCAAGCGTGGCGATGCGCAGCAAATAATGCTCGACCAGTTGCACCGAGGTGACGGTGCCGGCGCTGAGATCGGCCTGCAATTGCGCAATCGATTTTTCTTCGGCGCGGTAACCGGCCTCGAGCCGTTTCGGCCCTTCCGATGGCGAGCAGGCACACAGACTGCCGATCAGCAGCAGCAATGCGGGCCTGAGGAAACGCTGCGTCATGCCTGTTCCTGAGCGGGGTGAGCGGTTGTCGCCGCGGTTGTTGCAGGCGTGGTGAAGGCTGCATGCCAGTGTCGCGAACGGCGCCAGAATCGCCAGTTCAACAGCACCGCGGCGAGCGTCAAGCCGGCGATCATGCCGGCCCAGTAACCCGCCGGTCCGAGCGTGCTGTATTGCGCCAACAGCCAGCCGGTCGGGAAGCCGACAACCCAGTATGCCAGCATGCTGATCAGCATGGGATAACGGGTGTCTTTCAAGCCGCGCAGCGCGCCGGATGCCGTCACTTGCAGGGCATCCGACAACTGGAAAATTGCCGCCAGCGACAGGAAGGCGACTGCCATCTGTTGCACGGCCTGATCATCGCTGTAAAGACCGGTGATCTGGCGGGGCAGTAACAGCATGCTGCTGGTGGAGAGCAGCGCAATTGCTGCCGCAAAACCAATGCCGACCCAACCGGCACGCCGGACCGCGGCCGGTGAATTGGCGCCAACGGCAAAGCCCACCCGTGCGGTAATCGCGTTGGCGATGCCGAGCGGAATCATGAAGGTCAGCGAGGCGTAATTGAGCGCGATCTGGTGCGCCGAAATGATGGTTGTGCTGTAGGTCGCCATCATCAGGCCGATCATCGCGAACATCAGCACTTCCAGTGCAAAGGCCGAACCCATCGGCACACCGAGCCGGGCGATCTCGGCAATCTGCGGCCACTGCGGTTCTTGCCAGCGCAAGAAAGGCCGCAGCGCACGGTGGCGTTTGGCGCGCAGTGTGTAGGTCAGCATGAACAAGAACATCAGCACCCAGGTCAGGCTGGTGGCATAACCGGCACCGACGGCGCCGAGCGCGGGCGCGCCAAGATTGCCATACATGAAGACCCAGTTCAGAAAGGCGTTGACCGGCACCGCCAGAAACGCGCAGCTCATGACTGCCTTGTTGGCGAACAGGCCTTCATTGCTGAAACGCAGGCTCAAGTACAACCAGAAAAAGGGGGTGCCCCAGGACAGCGCCAGGATGTAGGCCACGGCGGTTGGGCGGACGCTGGCTTCCACATTCAACCAATCCAGAACCACACCGAGCTCGCGCCAGAGCAGGAACACCGGCACGCTGATCAATACCGCGAACCACAGCCCGCTGCGAATGCTGGCTGCTACCGCACCGACATTCTTGGCGCCGTTGTATTGCGCGCTGATCGGATTCAGCGCCAGAAATACGCCGAGCACGAACAGCATCAACGGACTGATCAAATTGACGCCCGTGGCGACCGCTGCGAGTGCGTCCGGCCCCAGATGGCCGGCCATGATGGTATCGACAGTGCCGAGCGACATGGTTGCCAGTTGCGCCGCCACGGCTGGCGTTGCGATGCGGATCAGCGCTGACAATTCCTGTCGGGCGGTGATGGCAGGCGCAGGGGAAGAAACGTGGTCAGTCAGGCTCATGACGGCTCCCGGTCGGGCCGCCATGGTAACGGAGCGCTGTCATTGAACAAAGTGGTTTCGCGGCATTGCACTGCCGGTATTTGTTCCGGTTTACGGCAGTTTGTCGATCTTGATCTGCACGCGCCAGTCACCGCGCCGGGTTTGCCAGGTACTGTCGCCGGCGCGCTGAACCGCCGCCAGCGGCAGCCATTCACCGAGCGGTCCTTGCACTTGGGTTTCCAGCACGCTGATGTGCAGGCTGCCGTCTTCGCCCGTCACCGGAACACGCTCGCGCGGATTGATCCGCACCAGCACCTTGTCGCCTTGCACTACCGGCAGAACATAGAAACCGCGGCCGCTTTCCCGATAATGGTTGCCGGTGATCAGTTGGCCGCGCGTCGACAGATGCAGCGTGAGTTCGGGAATGTCGGTGCCGGTGTGAATGAACGCGGTCTGCCCCGACAGGGTATGCACTTGTTGCAGGTTCCGATCACTGTCGCGCTGGGTTTGATAAGTGCCGCTGGCGCTGACATGGGCGCCATCATTGTCAACGGTTGCCGTGGCATCGATGGCAGCATCGGTACTCTGTTGCTGCTGCTGCCACTGCACCGTCACCAACAGTCGCACCGGCGGTTTGTCGAGCTGACCGATGACATTCTGCACCTGGGCCCATTCGTTGTCGGTGAGATTGAGCAGCAGTTTGTTGTCAACGGCGCTGGCGCCGGCACCGGCCGGCAAATGCGGGCGCAGGATTTCCAGCACCGGGGTCGCCAGTGAATAGCGCAACTCGACAATGCGCAGACGGCGTTCGTCGGCGGTTGCCAACAGACTCAGCGTCAGCAAAAGCAGGGTCAGGATGGCGCGCAACACACTTCGTTCTCCACTCAGATGAAAAGCCGGCGCAGTTCGGACGCCGGCCGGCTGATTTGCCAGACTTCGTCAAAAAATTTCAGTTTCTCCAGGCAGGTCAATGGCGCGTGAAAGTGTACTTCACCAGCAAAATCGGCCGCATTGCTGCGATAGAGCAGGCCGTTCTGATCGACCACCATGAAGCAGAACGGATGATGCTGATGATCGTCATGAATGATCCGGACATCGATCTTGCTGCTGAGCCGTTGCACCAGCTCCAGCCAGCAGTGGCCGTTGCGCTGGGCCGGGCCGACATCGGCGACCAGCAAGCGCGCGTGGCTGCTGCGGTGGCGACGTACCAGGGCGCTCAAGGCACTGGCGATGTCGGGGTCATCCAGCACGCGCGGGTCCAGATCGCGACTGAACAAATAGAGATGGCGCTGGGCCTGACGGATCAGCCGCAGTGCCGCCAGTCGATTGTCGGTGCTGCTGTGCAAGGCAAAATCAGCGGTTTCGCCCAATATGGCAGCGTTGAGCTGGGTTTCCAGGTTGTCGGACATGAGCTCGGTTTGCAAACTTGAGACGTGGTTCGATGGTAGCAGACCTGCACCGGTGTTACGGTGTTGACCTGTCTGCAAATCTGCAACTGCCGCCATGAACGAATCGCAACTGCCGTTGGCTGATGCCGTCATTGAACGGGCTTTGCAGGGCTATGCCCCTGAAACCGCGCAACAGGCGGCAGCACTGGTTTCCGGACTCTTGTCGATCTTGCCGCTGGAAGAGGCGGAGCGCGAAGCGGTGACCGCTGCGGCGTCACAAAGCACCGACAGCCGCACGTTGGCAAGCGCGAGCCATAACGTTTCGGCGTGAGCGACCCACCGAGCCAGTCATCAGGCTTGCTTGTCAAAATCTCCGTCTGGAACTGGCTGAACGGCTACCCAGGCAGAGGCATTAAGAGCGGGTTTATTAGAACAGAAGCCTTGGCTCAAGAAGCCAGATGCTGCGGCCGGGGTTGCCGTGCGCTGTTCAATGCCAGCCGCATCGTCCGGTGCGGAATGCCGGCTTCCATGTAGACGCAGCCGGCAGCCTGGAACTGGTGGGCTTCGTAGAAGCCCTGAGCGGTGATGGGCGCTGCCAATGTGACCTGTTGCTGACCCCGCTCCAGCGCAATGGCGATCAGTTCTTCCAGCAAGGCCGAACCGACACCATGTTGACGCCACGGCATCAACACCGCGATGCGGCCAATGGTGCCATTGGGCTCGAGCCGGCCGGCGCCGATAGGTGAGCCATCATCGGCCACGGCCAACACATGGATGCTGGTCGGGTCGCGCCCGTCCTGATCATGTTCCGGGGCGATCCGCATCTCGACTGCAAACACTTTCTGCCGGACGAGTGCCAGCAGGGCGCCGTGATCACGCCAGCTGCAACGCAAGATGCGAAAGCGCGGCTCCATCCGTTCTCCTGAACTGATCGCCGATAACCCGCAAGCTTTGTGACAGCTGTCCGACAACGTTGGTTCAGTTCGCCATTCCGGACACAACAGAAGCTAGAGGAGGAAAGCCCCTCTATTGACCAGCATAGTCAGTGTCGGCAAAAAGGCCAAATCATCGGCGAACTGGGTCAATGCGCTACCGTCGATTGCCCGGGCGTTGCACAAGAATGCCGCCGATTCCGACCGCAGGTTACCCACTTCCAGTTCTTCGCCATTGGCAAACACATGCACGCGACCATCGCCGCCAGCGAACCAGGCAAAACGGGCATCATCATGCTTTTGCAGTACTTTTTTCTTGCCGAGCAATGCTTTCAGCTTGCTCTCGGTCAGTTCTTCCTCCGGCCATTCGAGTGGTACACGAGTCTGGCTGACCAGGCAGGCGAATGCCCGCTCGACCAGCGCCGGTTGCTGCACCAGTTCCAGCATCATGTCGCGCACTTTTTGTTGCGTCACAGCCGGAATCAGCGCGGTGTCGGTGGCCGGGAGCAAATCCGGATCGGCAAAGCGCTTGCCGTCGATATGGTTCTCGACCATCCACTCCGCCAGTCGGGTCAGGATGTCGGCCTGTGACTGCACCCGAAAGCCGACCGAATAGGTCAGGCAGGGTTCAATGGCGGTACCCCAGTGCGGCGCACCCGGCGGTACGTACATGACATCGCCGGGTTCGACGATGACATCGATGCTGGCTTCGAACGGCTCCACCTGCCGCAACGCCTTGACCGCCGGATTCGGGATCACGGTGATGCCGGCCTCCGCCACCTGCCAGCGCCGGCGGCCGAGTCCCTGCACCAGAAAAACATCGTATTGATCGGTGTGGGGACCGACGCCGCCACCTTTGACCGCATAGCTGACCATGACATCATCAAACCGCCATTGCGGGAAGCAATCGTAGGCATGGCGAATCGCCGCCACTTCCGGCACCCAGTGATCGACCGCCTGCACCAGCAGCGTGTAGTTTTCTTTCGGCAATTTCTTGAATGTGCTGGCTTTGAACGGGCCATGCTGCAGCTGCCATTGGCCGCTGGCCGGGTCATGCTGAACCAGGCGCGATTCGACTTCTTCTTCCATGGCAAGCCCGGCCAGTTCTTCCGGGCTGATCGCGGCCAGATCGGCAGGAAACGCGCCTTTGATCAGCAATGGTTTTTTTTGCCAGTAGTCACGCAGGAATTGTTCAGCAGTCAAGCTGCCAAAAAGAGTCGGCCGGGTCATGGTCAGGGAAGGGGAAGTAGACGGCAAAGGCGACCATTATGCCACGGCCAATTGCCGCCACGCTGATTGGGATCAAGCCGGTGCAGGTGGTTCCGTGCCGCTGCTGACGGGCTGCCAAATGATGCAGCGGTTGCGGCCGCTCTGCTTGGCTTGATAGAGCGCTTGATCGGCCCGTTGCAGCAAGCCGTCGGCATCATGCAGGCCCGGCGTATCACTGTCGCTGATGCCGATGCTGACCGTGAAATGCAGCGGGCCCTGCGTGGTGTCGATGGTCAACGCCGCGAGGCCAAGGCGAATCCGTTCGGCGACAACCAGGGCGTGGCTGGCATCAATGCCGGGCAACAGCACGGCGAACTCCTCGCCACCGTAGCGCGCCGCCAGATCGATGCCCCGGATTTTTTCCCGCAGACAGTGGCCAATCTGCCGCAATACTTCGTCGCCAACCGGATGACCGTAGCGATCATTGACCGATTTGAAATGATCGGCATCGAACAGCAGCACCGCAAACCGGGTGCCGTTGCGAACATGGCGGGACCATTCCTGCTCGAGTTCGGCTGTCAGGTGCCGGCGGTTGTACAGGCCGGTCAAGGCGTCGGTGATGGCGAGCTGTTCAAGCTCCGCGGCTTTGCTAGAAGCCATCTCAAAAAACAGGTTTAGCTAAGCTATTGATTCAGGATCGCTTTTCGACGATCAAGTAATTGTGTGTTGCGTTGGTGGATCGACAACGCATCAAGTTCATGATCATATACTGTCCA
>JBMOMZ010000008.1:9931-32812 GCA_049324755.1 Pseudomonadota bacterium | reverse complement strand
GAGCTACAGTCTTACGTTGACAAGCTGAATGACCGACCACGCAAATGCCTGGGCTGGAAGACACCAAAGCAGGTTATGCTGGCGGCAGCAGCATCAAAGGGTGTTGCACTTCCGATTTGAATCCGCCGACAATAAGAACACTTGCTTGGTTGCTGATGGCACTGCTTGCACTTGGCGTCGCGGGTTATGCCTCCGCAATGTTGCTTTCTCCTGAGCTTCGCCCCGCGCATATTCAGCAACTGTTTGTGCAGCAACCCATCACAGCTTTTGCCCATTTTCTTGGAGGCGCTATTGCGCTGATCAGCGGCGCGCTTCAGGTCAATGCCTGGTTCCGGACTCGCTTTATCAGCACGCATCGTTGGTTGGGGCGGCTGTATGTGATGGCGGTGGTTATCGGCTGCATTGCGGGGTTTGTGCTGGCGTTACAGTCATTTGGTGGTTGGGTTGCAAATCTCGGCTTCGGGTTGCTGAGAGTCTGCTGGTTGGCTTGTACGCTGAATGCCTATCGCCACATCAGACAGGGTAATGTGAGCGCACACAGAAGCTGGATGATCCGCAGTTATGCCCTTACGTTAGCGGCCGTGACACTGCGCTTGTATCTGCCGACCAGTCAAATCGCGGGCTTGTCGATGACGGTGGCGTACCCCGCTATTGCGTGGCTATGTTGGGTCCCCAATTTGCTGATTGCAGAATGGATTGTCCGGACCCGGCACCACGTTCTCGTGATGCCTGATCGCGCATTTGGCTGAAAATTATTGAACCGACTGCTCGCCCCGTAGATCTCGTAGGTACGAATCCGCGCAGCGGCTTCGTACGTATGCAACTTGAATGGATTAAACAGAATGGAGTTTTACGTGCTTAAGCCTATGATTATTGCCGTTTTCGGTTTTACTTCTACATTCGCCTTCGCTGCTGCAGAAATCAAAGGCACCGCCGATGAAGTCAGGGCCTTGCTGGTGCCGACCGAGCGCACGGTGACCTTGAAGGGGCAGGCCGAGCAAAAAGCCTTTACTGATCGCGCTGTAATCAGCTTGGTGGTTTCCACCACCGAGGGTCAGCTCGCAAAGTCGCTGGATCGTAATGCCAAACTCCGTGCAGCGATTACGGCCGCGCTAACTGCGGCCGGCGTTGCAGAGTCAGACATTAATACCTCCAAGTTTGCCACTTCACCTCAGTTTGGCTGGTTCGGCAAAACACCAGACAGCTATGAAGTGATTAACCGGATATCCGTTGTTGTCAACACCGAAGCGCAATTGCGCGCGGTTGGCCTACTTGTCGACCAATACAAGAAAGAAGTGGAACTGGCCGGCACCATCTATGAGCACTCGCTTAAAGCTGATTACGAGGAGCAGGTGAAAGCCAAGGCCATGCAGGACTTGCAAAAACAACGCGCAATGTATGAAGAAAATTTGGGAGTAAAGCTTGTACCGGTTAGTTTTCGCGAGTTTCAAGTTTGGCCCGGTCAATCCCAAGATTCCGAGCAGCGTATTGAGGTAACGGGATCGCGTATCAAGTACGGCGCGGAGCGCGAGGAATACACCCCACCGCCCTCACTACCCCGCACCTTCGATGAAGTGAAATACGGCGCCATGATCTATGTCGATTATAAGATCGTTCCGGCAGCTGCAAAATAGCAAGCATAGGGTGCGTCACGACGCACCGTTTTGTCCGGTAAATGAAAATGGCGGATCATGATCCGCCCTACGGGTGCTGATCTTACGACCTACATGGAGGTATGAATCCTATGAAGCATGTCCTGCACGCGCTGGTGCCTTTGCTCACGCTATCGTTTGCCCCGCTGGTTTTCTCTGCTTCGCCGTCTCCCGGTCACCAAGAAATGCTCGTGGCCAATGCCCGCGCCACCGGCATGGCGCATCAATTCAGCACGCGCTGCGGCACCGATGAGTAAGCGTAGGGTGCGTCATGACGCACCGTTTTGTCGGATGATGAAAATGGCGGATCATGAATCCGCCCTGCGGATTCTTACAAGAATAGCCAGCACAACCGCAAGATGATGCCCGGTACCTTAGCCGCATGGCGCCGCGTTGGAGAAAATGGATGATGTCTTACTCGGCGCGCCTGCGTTTCCTGTTGTTGCCAGCAGTTGCCATCGCGGTCGGAACTGCAGTGGGTTACAGCCTGCTGGCGTGGTTGTTGTTTCAGGTGCTACGGCTACCAAGGCCCGGTGATGACTGGCTGAGCTACTGGTTGCCAGCGATTCTCTGTTTGCTACCGCTGCTGATAGCCCTGCGGCCACGCACCAAAACCCTCGCGCCGCTGAAGAATGGCAACGAGCCAGGCTTTCCTTTGCTGGTGCTGGCCTGGGCATTCACGGTGTTCATGACCATGTTCGCAACGACGCTCACCCTGAGCATGACCAGCTCGTTGGTGCATGTGCGTGTGCCAAGCGAGGTATTGGCGCATCCGGATGCCGATTTTTTCCAGATTGATCAGCTCTATGCCGACAAGCCGGCTTCCGGCCAGTTCGCGGACAGCACGATTTCCGGGCGGGCGGGCGACAAGCTGACCTTTCGCCTCTTTTTTGTGACGCCCTTGCGCGATAACGCTCACACCAAGACGCGGAGCGGTGTTTGGCTGACCTCTTTTGGCGCCGACTCGCTGTCTACCCGTGACAGTGAGGCCGACCGACACGCGGTGTACGGCGAGTTATACCGCCGCACACTGAAGGAATTCCAGAAGCGGGATTTCTCGCAGGCAAGCTACTTTGAACGGGAGCAGCCGAGTGCCCTGCGTGATGGCTTCGTCAAAGCCATGCAGCAGGTATCCGCAGCCGCGCCCGAAAACATCGTTATCCTGCAACCGAAGTACGAGCCGTTTGCCAATCGCCTTCACCCGCATCTGTGGGGCCTCGGCATCGGCATGACGCTCTTCGTGGCTATCCATGCGATCTTTCTCGCTTTTGTTCGCATCGAGCATGGTCGCCTCACCGAGTACCGCCATGGCCGCAAGGCGTCAGCGCGGCTCATTCAGAATGCGCTCGCCTGGGTTGGGGCGCCGCAGGCGCGCGTCAGCAAGGTGCTCGCGGTGGTGTTCGTCAGCGTGTATCTCTACACGGTTGCAATCACCGGGAACCCGGTTTTTATTCCCGGTAATGTCTTGGCAGATCTCGGCGCGAACGTTGCCGGCTTGACCCGCGCTGGTGAGTGGTGGCGCCTGCTCACCGCAATGGCGTTGCATGGCGGCCTCATGCATATCGTGATGAACGTCGGCATATTGCTGTTGGCCGGTTTTGCGCTCGAACCCTTGGTAGGGAGCTGGCGCTTTCTGGCTTGCTTTATCGCCGGTGGCATCTTCAGCGGGCTGGCGAGCATGACGTGGAACGCCGAAGGCGCCAGCGTCGGCGCATCAGGCGCGATTTTTGCGCTGGTTGGCTATCTCTTCGCGCTCGCAAGCACGGAACAGCTGGTACCGGAATTGCGCCAACAGGTCTGGACCGTTTTTGGTGGCATCACGGCCGCAACGCTACTGTTGGGACTCACCGGCTTGCTCGGCAACGTAGACAATGCCGCTCACTTCGGTGGCCTGTTCGCAGGGTATGTAATTGGCTGGTTACTGCTACCCCCACATATTGTTTTGTCGGATACGAACGATGTGTATTGAAAGGAAGATCTCGTAGGGACGGAACCGCAAAGCGTTTCCGCCGAATGTTTCCTATCGACACTCACATGCGGCGGAGAACTCCACGGGTGTTTCGCTCTACCGAACGTTGATTTTTGAACCGCCGTTCGATAAACGTACCGCGTGAGACTGGCTAACCAATCCACATTGCAACTCATGCTCAGTCCGCTGGACATCAGAATTTGTGGGCCGCACACTTGGTGCTGGTTGAATAGGACAGTAACTCGTAGGGCGGAACCGCAAAGCGTTTCTGCCGCATGCGTCCTATCGACACTCTCATGCGGCAGCTCATAATCCACCCTGCGAATGCTGATTTAACGACTTACATGGAGGTTTGAATCCGATGAAACACGCCCTGCACGCGCTTGTCCCATTACTCACATTATCGTTTGCGCCGATCGCTTTCTCCGCTTCACCGTCACCCGGCCACCAAGCAATGCTCATGACCAACGCCCGCGCAACCGGCATGGCGCATCAGTTCAGCGCGCGCTGCGGCACCGACGAGAAGCTGCTGAAGGCCTACAAGGCAAAGTACGAGAGAGAAACCAAGCGCGAAAGTGAGCGCTTGTACCGTGATCTCGATATTGATGCGGAGTTCCAGATCGGCTTCGATGAGGCCAATCGCTACTACGACAGCGTCAATGAACCGCAATTCAAAGTCCTGCTGTGCCAGCAAATGAAAGAAAAGATCGTGTTGTCACTTGGTAGTACCGACCAGGAATAGGTGACGAGGCAGATAACGCAGCAAAGGCGAGCGGCAGGTCGCGTAGGGGGATTCGCGAAGCAATCCACCATTTCATCCGCGATGTATATCCGAAACCAGGAGTGGTGGGCTGTCGCAGCGCTCCAAATCCGGCCTGCAAACTTGCTGCACTCGTCCCGGACAATCGGACTGCTCAATAAGGAAAGATTATGTTCACCAGGAAATGCATTGCGGTAACGGCACTACTCTTTTCGCTAACGCCCCCAGCCATGGCTGCCGGCTTGAATGCAAAAGTGGTTGATGCCGTCCTGGGTCTTGAAGGTGTCAGCCGCAGCGTTGATGCAAAAATGAAGCGGCATGGCACGCTGGATTGGGAATATCACGATGCGAATGGCGAGGTGATGCTGTTCGTCCATGAATTCGCCAGCCTGGCGCGCTTTCAGGCTACGCGCGACACCTTGGTCCGAAACGGTGCCGCGCCTGTTGCAGATGTTGGGGTTGAGGGTTTTCATGACCCGGCGACAAAAGCCATGTGCGCCAAATCAGGCACCAAGGCCGCCTGCATCACACTGGACACGTACTATTGGACAAACAAGATTCAGCCGAGCGAAAACCAGATCAAGCAGCTGCTGCGGGCCGCGATTTAGCCAACCTAGCAAGCGTAGCCTGGGTCGTGCGCAGCATGACCCGGGATCTTTTCCCCGGAACCCGCTGCGCTTGTTCCGGGCTACCCGCTGTATCCGCCGCAATCGCTGGTCGCCGAAGGCGGCGCCAATTACGGCGTCGAGCTGGCGTTTCCGGACGCCGAGCGGTTGCAAGTCGAACGCGCGCGGCGGTATCCGCTGGCCGGTCGCGATGCCGGCAAAGCCGAGGCCTACCACGAATTGCGCAAACGGCTGAGCCAATTAAGCTACGCCGACAATGACGCGGCGCGCGCCTATCTGGACGGTAAGTTCAGTCGCGAGCAGGCGATCGACTGGCTCATCCACGTCGGCCTGTTTCCGGCCGAGAAAGCGCCGCAACGAACGCAATTGTTCGACGCCAACCGCGGCTACGTGATCAATTGCACGCTCGGTAAAGATCTGGTCGCCGATTACCTGCAGCGGCGCAGTCAAGCGACAGCCACAGCAGAACAAAGCGACGCGCGCTGGGCGGCGTTTATCGAACTGCTGTCGTCACCGCGATTGCCGAGCGGTGTGCGTTTGCCGCCACTCGCCCAAACTGCTGCGCAGAATTCGCACAACGGCAACAGGTAATACTTTGCAACAACCCGGTGCAAGCCGAAACGGGAGTGGTTTGTTAAGGTGTGTTGGCGTAATAACACACTGTCTCGGGAAGGACGCCATGAAGAAATCGCTGCCCGCTGTTGCAAAGTTGAGCCGTGCTTTGCTGTTGGGTCTTTCTGTTTCCGCGTCTGCGCAGGCAGACGAAGAGCGCATGATTACCGTTGACGATCATGCCTTGCACGTGATGACGGCTGGTGAAGGCCAGTACACCGTCGTCTTCGAATCCGGCTTCGGCGCCAGTTTGAATAGCTGGCGCAAAGTCGCCCCCGAAATCAGCAAGCGCGCAAAAGTGCTCGCCTATTCCCGCGCCGGCGCCGGCAAATCCGCACCGGGGAAAACGCCGCACACGCTGGAGCAGAGCGTCACCGAGCTCGGTGAGCTATTACAACAAGCCGGCGCGAAACCGCCGTATATCCTGGTCGGTCATTCTTACGGTGGCTTCGTCATTCGCGGTTACGCGGCGACGCATCCGAATCAGATTGCCGGTTTGGTGTTCGTGGATCCGGCCGATGAAAAGCAGGTGCTGGCATTGCGTGAACTGGACCCGGTACGCGCCGCCAATGACGAAGCGTTGGTCAAATCGTTTCAGCCACCGCAGTTGCTGGCCGATTACGAGCTGCTGAACACCCGCATCATGGCGACCGGAAAACTGCCGGCGTTTGGCCCGCTGCCGAATGTGCCGGTGGCCTTGCTGACGTCCGTGCAGGCGGAATACCCCGAGTTCTTTGCGCATTCGCCGCAAGGCATTGCGCTGCACCGGCTGCTGCATGAGCAATTCTTCCGGCAGTTCAGCAATGGCAACCATCTGGTGACGGCGAACAGCGGCCACAATATCCACCAGCAGGAACCGGGCTTGGTGATCGGCGCGATCGATCAGGTCATCAGCAGCGCCACCGCGCAAGCCGAGCGCCTGGCCTGGCGACGCCGCCAGGATCAGCTGGTGCAGCAATTGGATATGGCGAATGATCTGCTGTCGGCCGGTAAAACGGCCGCGGCTGAGAAGCAGGTGTTGGCCGCCGTAAAAGCCAGTCAATTCGACGAGACGGCGATCAATGCGCTCGGTTACGAATTCTTGGGCAAACGCCAACTGCCGGCGATCGGTTCGCTGCTGTTGAAAACCAATACGCTGAACTATCCACTATCGGCCAATGCTTTCGACAGCTACGGCGAGAGCCTGCTGACGTTGAACCAGGCTGCCGCGGCCAAGCAGCAGTTTGAACAGGCCGTTGCGCTCGGTTTGGCCCAAGGCATGGCGGCTGATAGCCGCGCCTTGCAGGGTTATCGCAAGAACCTGGCGAAAGCCGAAGCGGCATTGGCGCTGTAATTCGCTAGCCTGTTGAGCACAAATGGGAATGCTTTCGATCCCCCCTCCTTTTCAAGGAGGGGTTAGGGGTGGTTGAGCTCCGGATGAGATCAAGGTGGAAGTCTTAATTTTCTACGGGACTCGTTTTCACTGAACTTTCCAAATCGAATACTGTGCCACAGTGCGTGCTGAGCTGAACCACCCCCAGCCCCTCCTTGACAAGGAGGGGAGCGATCGCGCGACTGCATACTTGACTGGCACCCACGCTCCTTTGCTGCGTCGTTATCTGACTGACGAACCTCCACGCGCCAGCAGCGCCGTCGTTTCCCGCTCCAGCGCCTGCATCAATTCGCTGGCATGGCGATGTTTCAACAGCGGCGCTGCCTGACCCGACCACAGCGCCAGCAGATCGCTGCGGCCTTGCGCCTGCGCGGCGGCCTTCAGCGTGCCGGCGAGCCAGTATTGGATCGGGTAGCGCGGCAGCTCGTGCTCGTGCGCTTTCAGCTCACTCATCAGACGGTTGGCAATACCGCGCGCGAGCCGGCCGCTGAACACTTTGGTCAGCGCGGTGTACTTCGCGGCCGGACTGAACAACAGGTTCCGGTGCAGCTCGGTTGCCGATGATTCGGCGCAGGCCAGAAACGCGGTGCCGATCTGCACGGCATCGGCGCCCAGCATCAAGGCCGCGGCCACGCCGCGGGCATCGGCGATTCCGCCGGCGGCGATCACCGGAATACTCACGGCATCGACGACTTGTGGCAGCAAGGCAAACGTGCCGGTCAGCGAATCCTCGGCCGGACGCAGGAATGACACCCGATGACCGCCGGCCTCGAAACCGCTGGCGACGACCATGTCGACGCCGGCTTGTTCCAGCGCCAGCGCTTCATCCGGCGTGGTCGCGGCGCCGAGCGTCACGATGTCCAGCTCTTTGCAGCGACGCAGCACCTCCGCTGACGGCACCCCGTAAACGAAGCTGAATACTGCTGGCCGCGCCGCCAGCAGCGCTTCGATTTGATCGTCGTAACGCGGCCAGAATTGCTCGGGTTTTTTTGGCAGCGGCAGACCGAGCTCGGTGAAATACGGCTTCAACATGCCGATATGCTCGGCGAATTGCTGATCACTGAGTTGTGGGTTTTCGCTGTCCTGATACGGCAACCACAGGTTCAGCGCAAATGGCCGTTGCGTGCGTTGGCGAATGGCTGCCGCGGTGGCCAGAATGTGTTCGGGCGCCAGATGGTGCACGCCGAACGAACCCAGGCCGCCGGCTTCGCTGACGGCAACGGCCAGATCGACCGACGACAAACCGCCGCCGAACGGTCCCTGAATGATCGGTAACAACAGACCCAGCCGGCGGGTCACTGCAGTGTTTTTCCACATGATGGCCTCGTGCTCCTGCGCCGCGGTTCTACGCCACGCCGGTGACGAAGAAACGCGGCGAACGAAATCTACCGGATCAGCTCGACAAACCTTCCGCCTGCAGCGCGGCGCGCACAGCCGGGCGGGAACGGATCCGATGCAGGAAGGTTTGCAGCGCATCGAGATCGCTGAGATCGAGGTTGATGTAACCGACCCAGCCGGCGACGACAAACAGATAGGCATCGGCCGCGGTGAATTGCTCGCCGGTCAGGAACAGCTTGGTGCCGAGCTGTTCGGAAACCCATTCGAATTTCTTGCGCAGGAAACCGACCAGCTGCGCTTTCGCGTTGGCGTTCAGCTCGGCGTGCAGCAACGGAAAGAACGCCTTGTGCAGCTCGGTCGCGATGTAGTTCTGCCACTCCATGACCCGGTAGCGGGCCAGCGTGCCGGCCGCCGGCATCAGCGTGCGGTCGCCGGCCTGGTCGGCCAGGTACTGGGCGATGATGGCGCCTTCGGTCAGCCGCTCGCCGTTGTCGAGCTCCAGCACCGGCACCGCACCTTTTGGGTTGATGCGGTAGAAGTCGTCGCCGTGCTCGGTCTGGTGGCGGTTGATGTCGACCCGCACCAGCGTGATCGGCAGCCCGGCCTCGCGCGCCACGATGTGCGGCGCCAGCGAGCACAGGCCCGGGGAGTAATAGAGTTTCATAATCGAGAGTCCTATCGAAGTCGTTGGGGAGTTGCCGCCGGCTGCGCTAGGCTATTTACAACCCAAGCCGCGGTAAATGGCGGCCGAATCACTTCTCTCGATACACGGTGTAATGAATGAGACAGTTTGGCGAGCTGATGCTCGGCAGCATCGAGCTGTTCTGTCTGGCGGCCGAACTCGGCAGCTTTACCGCGGCTGCGACCGCGGCCGGCGTCACGCCGGCGGCCGTCAGCCGGTCGGTCGCCCGGCTGGAGGCCCGGCTCGGCGTCCGGCTATTCCTCCGCACGACCCGGCAGATCCGGCTGACCGACGGCGGTCGCGTCTATTTCGAGCAATGCCGGCAGGCGCTGGCCCAATTGCGGGAAGCCGAGCGCGAAGTCAGCGGCGAACAGCAGGTGCCGGCCGGCACGCTGCGGATCAGCCTGCCGACGACCTACGGCCACTATCGCGTGCTGCCGTTGCTGCCGGCGTTTCGCGCCCGCTACCCGGCCGTCCAGGTCGAGGTGCACTTAAGCAATCGCAATATCGATTTTGCCGACGAGGGTTACGATCTGGCGGTGCGCGCGCGCACGCCGGTCGATTCGACGCTGACCGCCCGCAAGCTGGAAGATGCCGAACTGGTGGTCGTTGCCGCGCCGCACTATCTCGAACGGCGCGGCACCCCGACCACCCTCGCCGCGCTGGCCGAACACGATTGCATCCAGTTCGTGCTGCCGAGCAGCGGCAAAACGGTCAGCTGGCTGTTTCGCGATGACGGCACCGATCGGGAGGTGCTGACCAGCGGTGGCTACTGCTGTTCGGAAGACATTCTCGGCGGCGTCACGTTGGCGCGCAGCGGTGCCGGGCTGTTTCAGGCCTACCGGTTCATCGTTGCCGACGATCTGCGCAACGGCAAGCTGGTCGAAGTGCTGGCCGCGTACGGCGGCCGCTCGCGACCGTTCTCGCTGCTGTATCCGCACGGCCGGCACGCCTCGCGGCGCGTACATGCCTTCGTCGATTTTCTGCTGGAGCAATTGGCGCAGCGGCGCTGAGCCGGCGCCTCGGAGCTAATAGCGGATCTCGAAATTGCTCGAATCCCGGCGCCATTTGACGGTGTAGCGGAAACCTTGTTCATGCTTGCCGACACCGGACGCGTACTGACGCGCGCAGCAGCGTACAAACCGGTTCGCCGAGCGCCTGCTTGAATTTGCTCTGCCAGCGCTCGCGCGCGCCATGCGCGTGCAAGCGATCGACCGCGTCGGCGCGCACTGTACAGCGCCTGCAGAGCGACCAACCCGTTCAGGTTGCGCGCGCTGGTCCCGGCATAGTGACCGGCGTACGGATCGAGCGGGTTCGGCTGCGCAGGCTGCAACCGCCTGCGCGCAACCGGAATTTAAGGGGCCAGAGTCCGAGAGATCCTCACGAAATTTCCTTGCAACCCAGTGTAATGTGAAGTTCGCTCCTGCAGCAGTTTTGACGCGGCAAGGAAGGCGTTTTGGCGGAAGCCAGTGTAATGCCACCCATAACCTAGCCCCAATTCAGCTGCGGCGCTGCCGATGATGGGCTTTACCGGTGTGGACCTGGTTTGGTTTTCCTGATGTGTACACGTCGCGACTTGAGCTGACGGTTACCCGCGCTTCGGCGGGCTTCCGTCGGGTCAGATCTAGACCGGCACACATAAACATCGCGCCGCCTTTTGTATCATGGGTTTCAGCGAACCTGTTCGTTGGAAAAAATGGCAGCCAAAGCTGCCATTTTTGTCAGCGTGGTTCACCTTGGGTTTTGCAGGTGAAGCCAGCGGTGGCGAAGAACAATTTCGCCACCGATTGACGCGCCCGCCTCCGATGCGGTTTCAGCGCGGAAGACTACCCAGTAACGCCGCCATATCACGGTAGTAGCCGCTGATGGGCCATAGCGTGTGGCCGATGATATCGGCGTGGTCCCAAGAGGATTTCAGCCCCATTTTTTGCCAGCGCCCGGGTTGTGCTGTACCGCTGTAATCGATGATCGGATCGTTGCTGTTCAGCGTCGGCCCTTTCATCGAACGGGTATTGACGACGCCGTCGTTCTTAAACCAGGAACTGTCGATCCCGCTGCGGGTATAGGCGCCCATGAACCACGCGCCGGGTTGCAGCGGTGCCAGCATCGTGATTTCCGGCGCTTCGATGCCGAACAGGTTATAGGTGGCTTCCGTTTCCCAGGAGAAGTAATACACATCCGATTTTGCTTTCACCCAGCCGTTGAGTGCGGCGGCGCCTTCCGGTTTCAAGTCATACGCACTAATGTCGCGCGTCTGCCACAGCGGATGATTGAACATACGGCTCAGATAATCATCCAGCCTCTCGCCGCTGCGCCGTTGCAGGCCCCAGTGCTCCAGCTTGAAGTCGTAAACGTCGGACGTTCCGGTTGCGCCGGCGGCAACGGCCATCGCACCGACGAACTGGCGAATGAGTGGGATCATTTCCCCGCCTTCGGCTAGCGTGGTGCCGTCATGCGGCGTCGCGATGCTAGTAATGCTGCGGACCCAGTTTTTACCGCCCGCGAACAGCGGATGGACGGCTTGCCCGGCAGCAGACGCGGCGGCGCGCTCGGCGGCGGAGCCGCTGCGCAGCAGTTCGAGCAATACCCGTGAGGTCTGGCCGCCCTGGCTGTGCGCAATGAAATGCGCTTTACGCAGTCGGCCCATACTGTCCAAGGTGCCCCAGTCGCGATAAATGCCCGGCAGCGTACGGCCGTAGCGGGCATGGCCATGGGCACGACTGTGTGCTTCGCCATAATCGACCCGACCGCCTTTCAGATAGGCATACATTTCACAAGCGCGGTCCCAATTGCTGGAGAACGGCCCAACCGCGACGGTATAAGTGGGGTAGCCACTGTCGGTCAGGTACTGCTGCAGGTCAAACAATCCGCCCCAATATTTGTAGCCGAGTAATTCATCGCGTCCCCAGCCCATGAAGCCGTGCACGAGCACGATGGCGTGATCGTTTTGCCGTGTTGCGGCGTTCGCTGTTGATGCAGGAAACCACGTCGATATCAATGCAAGGATGCCGATGACGCCGAAACGCAAGAATGGTGATTTCACTTCATTCCCCCCCGTTGGTTTGTTTGAAAAATGAGAAAGAGGAACTGCTGCGAAGTGGGCAGACGACTCAAGCTGCGATGGGTACGGCATGTCAATGGCAGCGTGGCTGCACTGGCGAAACCCGCCTGAACTGCGATTCGCAATCCGGTTTTCTGGAGCCGGAGACTGGTACATCCATACATGGTCCGAGCTCGGACGAGAGTCTGCTGGTACCCCGTGGAAGGCTGAGGCGAAGTCAGTCACGTTTGGTGCAATGCAGCATCCAATGCTGAATATTTGCTATAAAAATTATGGTTCTAATGACTGAAGGTTCGTGTGTCTGCGCTCAGTAGGGAAATCTCGTGCTGAAACACCAACTGAGCGAGCAGGAGAACAACGTACTGCGCTACATCGGCAAAGATGACAACTCAGGTAAGGACGAGACAATCGGCCGTAACGGCGATGTATGGCTTGCTACCGGCGGCTAACTTGATAATGGCGCGTGGAATGACTTCCTTGTCAAACGCAGCGCCCCGCTGAACCGAAGCCGCAACATTCACACCAGGTTTATTGGGGTGTCAGAGCCCTTAAATCCTCATCGCTGAATAGGTCGATGTAAGGCCCGTAACGAAAGCGACGATTGCGCGCATAGCCGGTCATTTCCGTCAGCAAGCGTAGCCCGGGTCGTGCGCAGCATGACCCGGGATTTCTTCATCAAGACCCGCCGACCCGAATTCCCGGAACCCGCTTCGCTTGTTCCGGGCTACCCACTGGTCTGTTCGGATTGATTCATAGGGCGTGACCGCCGACGCTTTCACCAGCAGATCTCATTGCTGCAAATCCGCATAGCGGCTTCGCTTGCGGTGTTGACGTGGCGCGGGCTGTTTTCGTCAGTCTTTGCTTGAGACTCTCTGTTGACGTTTACTCGACTGCAAGCAAACCGATCACGCCCAGCACATGCCCCAACGTGTTCATCGCAATGTGGATGCCGAGCGCAACGCGGTAATCGCCACGCAGCCAGGCAAAGTAGGCAAATACACAGCTCGCTGCCCACAGGCTGGGGTAGTTCATTGGCTGCCAGAAGTGGTAGATGGCAAACAAGAGGCCATTGATGAGCGGTGCCAGCCGGCCCAGATGCGCCATCCTCGGCAACAGATAGCCACGAAAGTACAGCTCTTCGGCGGCCGGACCGATCAAGCCGTCGGCAAGGATTGCGAACAGGAAAAATGCCAGCAGCAGTTCGCGTGGGTGCCGTTCCATATCGACGCTGTAATGCCAGCCTGGCAGCACATCGCGCATGGCTGCACGCAGCATGTCGTCGATCGGACGCAGCAGCTCGAACGACAAGATCGCCAGAATCAGACCGAGCGGAACCAACCAGAGATAACTGCGCCAGTTCGCTGGCGGCGCGAACCCAAGTGCGGCCGTGACGCGTGCGGGCTGCCCCTCCTGCCGGGCAACACGGCGCAGCTTGAACCAGACGAACGGCGCCAGCACAAACACTTCCAGCAGCAGTAACACACCGAATGTGGGTATGCCTGCCAACTGTGCCAATGGCGCCAGCGCGGCAAACAGCGCGACCAAAATCAGTCCGGGATAGAGATGCAGCCAAATCAGCCTTGAACCACGCAAGCTTTGCATGCGGAACTCCTCCGGCCCGGACTGCGCTGACCACAGTATAGTTCAGCCCGCTTGGGACGCTTGTGCATGCCTGTGGAAACAACTGGTGGCGACACGCCGAATGTTGAGCGGCAATGCATTACGCGGGTAGCTGATTTCTTCTGACGGCCGGCCTCGCGTCAATGAAAGCGGGAGGTTTCGCGCCTGCAAGGTTCTCAGCCAAACACCGGCTCCAGCACTACCGCACTCCGCACCGAGTTGGCGATAAAGCATTCTTCATGCGCTTGATGATGAAGCGCTTCGAGTTCGGCACGGCTTGGTGTCTTGTCGCCAGAGAACTGGACCTGTGGCCGTAACGTGACGGTGGTCATGGCCAGTTTGCCGTCGCCATTCTTGGTCATGACGCCGGCGGCATTGTCGTGGTAGCGGTCAACGCGAAAGCCCTGCTTGGCGGCGATGGAGAGAAACCACAGCATGTGGCAGCTGCTGAGCGCAGCGACGAACAGCTCTTCCGGGTCGACGGCGGCGGCATCGGAATACGGCAGCGGTACGACGTGGGGCGAGGCGGAACCGGGCAGTTCGACACCGCCATCAAAGCGCATGAGATGATTGCGACTGTAACGGTTGTCGAGAAACGCTTGTTCGCCGCGTTGCCAGATGATCTCGGCGCTGTACTGTGCCATGTCGAACTCCCGAACGGATGCCTGCGGATACTGTAATCGCTGTACGGTATCCGGGCATGGTAATAATGCGATTTACCGCCAGCAGCATGCTAATCATGCTGTGCGACGGATTGTGGAACCACTTCGGCGGGTTTTGCTGGAGCCACCCGGCAGGGGCGCATTCTGCCCGGCGTTTGCAGACCTACCGTTGACGGAGAAATACTCAAATGAAGGGGATCGCGACCAGCCTGCTGATGACATTGCTGGCTTGGCTCACTCCGGCACACGCGGAGCTGCCGGCCGGCACGCCGGTGACGATGGGCACGAGCTACACGCTGGAATCCGCGCTGTTGCAGCAGCAACGGCCTTTGCATGTGTACCTTCCACCGAGCTATGCCGACGGCAAGCAGCGTTACCCGGTGCTGTACCTGCTCGATGGCGGCATTGCGCAGGATTTTCTGCATGTGGCAGGCGTGGCATCACTGGCCGCGGATTACCGCAACATCCGTGAGTTCATTGTCGTTGGCGTGGAGACGCTGGACCGCTATCACGAGCTGGTGCACCCGAGCACCGTACCGCTGGAACGAGAGCGACTGCCGACCGCCGGCGGTTCGCAGAAGTTCCGCCAGTTTCTCGCCACCGAGCTGCTGCCCTATGTGCGCCAGCATTTTCGCGTCACCGACGAAAGCGTGCTGATGGGCGAGTCGGCCGCGGGCTTGTTTGTGCTGGAAACGTTTCTGCAGCAGCCGGAGCTGTTCCAGGGCTATGTTGCGATCAGTCCGTCGCTGTGGTGGAACCAGCAATCACTGGCGCTGACCGCGCCGGGATTCAGCAAACGTTTTGATTACCGCAACAAGCGTTTGTATCTCAGCATTGCCGATGAAGGCGGCACCATGCAGGACGGCATGAACGCGCTGGTCAATGCCTTGAAAGCCGAAGCACCCAAGAGCTTGCAGTGGCAGTACCGGCCCATGCCGCAAGAAAACCACGGCACGATTTATCACCCGGCGGTGCTGGACGCGGTGCGTAGCTTGTTTGCCATCAGCCCTGCATCCGCACATTGAACCGGCAGGCCTGCGTTATGGCTGGTTGGGTAAAGCAAGTTCAGCGGGACTGGTAAAGATCTGCCAGCGGGCATCGACGCCGGCAAAGGTCTGTTGATAGCGCGGGGCATCTGCCGCTTCACCGGTCACGTCGCGGATAAAGATGGCGGTGACTTGGCTCGGATACGCGCGCGCGATCTCGGCATAGATTTCCGGGTCGGCTTCGCCGGAATCACCGACCAGAATGAACTGCCGCTGCGGGAACTGCTGCAGCAACTGGTGCAGTGTACCCAGCTTGTGCCGACGCGAGCTGTCGCCGTTGCCGAACAATTCCTCAAACAGCTTGATGTGGCGCAGATGCACGCTGCCGATGGGGAACGCGCTGGCACGCAGGAACGCATCAAGCGCCGGCCACAGTTGATGCGGACTGCTCGACAGGTAGTGAAAGCGGGTGCTTTCGGCCGCATCAGCATGCGCCTGATACCAGGCCGCCATGCCTGGCACCGGTTTGAACTCACGCAAGAACGTATTGCGGACGAGCTCGGCGCGATCACGGACCTGACTGCTTTTGATGGTGTCGTCGATGTCGGACACGATGGACAGGCCGTGCGGCGGCATCAGCACCAGTTCGCCGCTGAACTGGCGCGGGTCGTCCTGCTCCAGCGCAACCTGAAAGCGCAGCACCGGCGGCGCGCCGTCGCTGTGCGTGAGCGGCAGCTGATCGACGGCGCCAAACCGGACCCGGTCGCGGCTGATGCCATCACTGTCGGTAACGGGCAACACCCGGCTTTGCTGATCGGCCAGCAACAGCCGCAAGCGTTTGCCGCGTTCGGAGTCGTAACGAAACAGCTGCGTGCGTTGCTCATAACGCTCTGCTTCTTCGGCACTCAGGCTGGCCAGATCGATGCCGGTCAGTTTGGCAAACAGCGCTTTCGCGCCCGGCCGCTGTTCGTGCTCATGCACCCAGGCCGTTATCTCCGCCTCGACCACACCCTCGTCAGTGAAATAAGCAAGACCACGGACGAATTGCACTTGTTCGTCAGGTTTGATGGTTTCACTGAACAAGGGCATCGCGGTCAGGCTCGCAAGCAGCAGTAACAGGGTTCGGCGCATGGCAGGAATTGGCACATCGGCAGAAAAGCCGGGGTTGTGGCACTGTATCGGCTGCCTGCTGGTGCCGGCAAGGCGAGTGCTGGGTCATTGAACGGAATTTCTTCTATGCGCGCTGCTCTGGAAAACACGATACAAATCCGCGATCTGCAAGCCAATGAAGCCGAGACGCTCGGCCAGTTGCTGGTGCAGGTGTATAGCCAATTGCCGGGCTTTCCGAGCCCGGCCGAGCAGCCCGGTTATTACACGATGCTGGCGAATATCGGCCAGTTCACCACCCGACCACTGACACAAGTTCTGGTGGCCTTGCATGACGACAAGCTGGTCGGTGGCGTGGTGTATTTCGGCGACATGGCACAGTACGGCTCCGGCGGCACTGCAACCTCGGTGCCGAATGCCGCCGGCATTCGCCTGTTGGCGGTGGATCCACAGACGCGCGGGCTTGGCGTGGGCAAAGCCTTGACCGCCGCTTGCATCGATTTGGCGCGGCAGCAACAGCGCGCTGAAGTGGTGTTGCACACAACCAAGGCCATGCAGGTGGCATGGGCCATGTACGAGAAACTGGGTTTTGCCCGCTCGCCGGATCTGGATTTTCTGCAAGGCGAGCTGCCGGTATTTGGCTTTCGGCTCACGCTGTGAGCGATTTACTGTCGGCACGACTGGATGGCTCTTGTGGACACAAGTGCACGGTTGGTTGGCGCGTCGGAACAGCATTGCGCGTCAATCGATCAGACACTGCGATCGCTAATGTTTTACACCGCTGTCACTACATTTTGATACGCAGAAATTGCTTTACAGTTCGTGTCTGATAGCCGCTTTCGCCATAAAACCTTCACCACAGCGTTACCCATTGTGCTTTTACGATTGCTGACAGCGAGCCGATACTGACTCGGCTCGTTGGCGGTATGGCGAGCACAGGAAGTCTGGATGACGCAAGTAAAGGAGAAGGACGATGGATCTGAAACGCAATACCGTAATCTTCACGCTCGCCTTGATGGCGCCGCTGGCAACAGCGGTGCCTCCGCATCAACCGAACCTGGTCGACGGTGGCAATCTGTGGTTGATGAATGCTTACGATGACACCCATCCGCAGCACAAACAGATTTTTCGCGAAGAGATCTGTTTTCGCTTGATCGGCAATGTCGGCACGCACACCCGCTATGCCTGGCAGTCGTTGACGTATCCGGCGTTCAAAGGCATTGCCAGCCAGGAGGGTGATCACTTTGTCATGCATGGCGATTACACCGTCCAGGGCAACGCCAGCTTTCACGATGCCTGGTTGCTGGATCTGACCACCGAGAGCAACCGCGATATCGCCGCCGGACACTGGACGATGTGGCGCGAGGACGGCAACTTCGGGTTTACCCAGTACACCGCCAACGTGACGTTGGAACGGCAGCCGAACTCGCAATGTGCCGTCAGTTCGCCGATTGATGAGAGCAAACAGTTAAGTGCGCCAACGGAATTGCCGTTTGAGTTGCGCTGATACCGCACCATCACACTGCCCTGTTGTCAGCAGTCGTCGCGAATGGCAATCAGGCCACGCCAGCGTGGCCTGATTGCGTTGGCGGTCAGCAACCGCGTTGGCAGTTGAAACCGCTGTAGCCGCCACTGGTGTACCACGCACGGGCGGTGCCGCCGCTGCCACTCCAGCTGCCGAGATTGAAGCTGCCGGCGCCGGTGCGCGAACCAGCAATCGCATAGACACTGACCGCCTGGCCGCCGTTGTTCCAGATCAGCGTGCTGCCGCTCTGGATGCGTTCCGGGTAGGTGTTCGGCTGCAGGAAATAGGCTTTGCCTTCGCCAAACACCTTGGCATTGCCGCTGCCATCGACCGCGACCAGCGTGCCTTCGTCTACGCCAATGGCGCGAACATTGAGCGTATTGCGATCGGCAACACTGCGGGCGAGAAAACCGAGCACGCGGCCATGACGGGTTTCGGCTTTGCGGCCGCTGCCAGTCAGCCGGTTCAGGTGGCTGTCGGTGATCACGTTGGCAAGCAGCGGATGCAGCAGGAAGTCGCCATGGTTAATGTCGCGGCTGTAGTTGTGATACGGGTTGTCGAGGATCTCCTTGGACAGCACACCGGTGGACGCCGGTGCGTAATAGGACTGGCCGAGAATGGCGAGCCCGGCGCTGGTGCCGGCGATAGGTTTGCGCGCGACGCTGATGTGATCATTCAGCGCTTTTTCCACTTCGGTGTCTTTCCAGTAGTCCTCGTATTTGTTCTGGTCGCCGCCGGCGATGAAAATGATCTCGGCGTTGCGGATGCGCTGCGCGATCGTGGCGTTGTTGGCATCGGTGCGGCTGTCGATGGACTGCTCGGCCGCCGAGCCAATGCTGCTGGCAAAGGTGTCGCAGACCCAAGCAGCCTGCCCGCCGGTGCCGCCGACGCGCAGCACCAGGTAATCACCACCACGGGCGCGGTCGAGCAGCCATTGCGTGGCTTCCACCTCGCCGGCGGCGCCCGCTTCGGCGCCACCGATCAGCAGCGTCGCCGGCGTGGTGCTGACACTGTTGTTGGCGTTGCCGCAGGCGACGCTGTAACTCGCCGCGTCGGCGGCATTACCAAGCAAACCGAGACTAACTATCAAACTTAGCGTTGCAATGGTTTTCATTAGATTCTCTCCGTTTCATCTTGCAAAACGTGGCAGCGACGACAGCCGCCGGGCCGGGTCGACTCGCTGCGCAGCATGGGCTACTGGCCCGCACAACCCGGGCTCAGTTGCGGCCGAAGAACGGATAGGCCTCGTCTTCACCGTCGACATACCAGTACTCGGTGCTGCCACCACTGCCGGTCCACGTGCTCAAGTTGAAACTGCCGGCACCGGCGGCGCTGCCACGCACGGCATACGCTTTGACGGCTTGGCGGGAACCCCACCAGTCGAGTGAATAGTCGTAGCGAATGCGCTCAATCGGCTTGTTGCCTTTCAGGAAGAAGACATGGCCGCTGCCATAGACTTTGGTGGTGCCGCTGCTGTCGTAACAGGCGGCGGTGCCTTCGTCGGCGGCGATGGCCTTGATGTTGCTGTAGCTGACATCGCTCTAGTTGTAATCGGCGCGTGCCATGAAGCCGACGATGCGGCCGAAACGGTCGCGCTCGCTGAAGTGGGTGTCGGTGATGACGTTGGTCATGAACGGCGGATTGACCACCGTGCGATTGAGGTCGACGAAGTAGCCGGTCGGGTCGAGCATCACGTCGTCACTGTCGACCAGATCCTTGTTCGGATCCGGCGAATCGTAACGGGCGGTGAAGTCGATACCACCGAGCAGGGCCATGCCGGCGCTGGTGCCACCGACCGGTGCTTTCTTGGTCAGCATCAGGTATTCGACCGCGCTTTCGAGCCGGCTGCCGTTGAACCAGTTGATGTAGCGCCATTGATCGCCGCCGGCAAAGAACACCAGCTCGGCATTGCGTATGGCCGTTTCGACATCGCTGCGATTGGCATCGCTCGCGCTTTCAATGACGATGGTGGTGACCGAATCCACCAGCGGGAAACCGTGGCCACCGTCATCGTGATAGACAAACGATTCGTAGCCGCCGCGGACGCCATCGGCGCGCACGATCACGACATCACCACCGCCGCTTTTGTTCAGCAGGAATTTCCAGCCACCGGCCCAGGCATCGTCGCTGCCGCCACCGGCGAGACAAACGCCCAGGCTGCTGCTGCGACTGACGTCGGCGGTGTTGCCGGTGGTGTAGAACTGGACCGCATGGGCGCTGCCGGCGGCGGATGCCAGTGCCAGCGCCAGTGTTTTGACTGCCGATATTTTCATGTTGTTGCCTCCGTAAGTTCGGGACGGCGCGATGGCGATACCGGCACCGGACTCACGAGACGCGACAACGGACAGCTTTCGGCAAGCGAGCGGCGCCGCGCCAACACGCGGCGAATCGCAGGCAAACGGGGCGAATGAACGACAGCAGGCAGCAATCGCCACTTGGCAACGGCTGCTGCGGCAAGGCAGTCACAACGATGCGGTGGAAACGTGGCAGACAACGACCAGCAACGCATTGCGACAATGCATTGGTGGCGTGCCCCGCTACCGTCTTGCTGTGGTCACCCGGACCCGCACGCCTGCGCGGGTCCGTGGCTAATTATTGAACCACTCGCTGAGGTAGTAGGGGGTATAGCGATAGGCGCCCAGGTTGTGCGCTTTCTTCAGCATGACCCCGTACCTTTGTGATGACGGGCATGATTATGCACGTCACTGCGGAAACTAGACCTGCTGTCCATGGCTGTCAACGCTGATAACGCAGCGTCATAAGCCTGCTGCGTTGCATCAGTTTATTTATTCGCGCTTGCGCATGTTCAGGCCATGCTGGCGACGCCTCATCGCGCTTGCTGATCAATCACCATCAGCAATTGCGAAACGCTCGGCCGCTGTGTGTAATCGAGCGCCGCATGCGCCCAGCGAATACGCCCGTCGGCACCGAGCAGAAACACGGATGCGACCGCGAATTTGTGATGCTCGCGATCCGACCATTGTTCAACATCGATGCCATAGGTCTTGTACAGCAGATAGGTTTTGTCATCGAGTTGCATGCTGACCTTGAAGGCGTCGTGCGCGCGCAGATCCGGATCCGACAGCACCGGAAACGGGATCGTGTACTGGCGCTGGCTGAGCGCACTGGCGTCCACGCGGTCGGCACTGATCAGCACCGGCAGTACCTTGCGTTGCTGGAACTGCGGCCAGGCATCGGTCAGTTGCCGAATCTGCAGATTGCAGTACGGGCACCAGCCGCCGCGGTAGAACACGATCAGCAAATTGCCATCAGGCGAAACCTGTTTGAGCAGGTCGGCGCTGCTGACCGGTTTGCCGTCGTGATGGGTGATGCGAAATGCCGGCAAGCTGCTGCCGACCGGCAGACCGATGCCGGCCGGCAGCGTCCCGAGTTGCGTTTCGGTTGGCGCGATCAGCGCGCCAGCGTCTGGCAGCTCCGGCAGTTTCAGCTCGGCGGCACGGCTGAGTGGGCTTAACAGCAGCGCGAGCAGCAGCAACAGTGTTGGGAAAGAGAGAAGGTGCATTGTGGTGGCGCTCATCGGCATTGGACGTGCCGGTTGGAAACCGGCGCGCAGCGATTGTTACAGCAACCGGCATGATTGCTGTTGCACTCCCGGTGAGCAAGGCAGTCAACGGGCCAGCGCCCGCACCTGAAACTCGCCGCGGCTGCGGGTGACGACGGCACCGCGCGTATCGGTCAGTTCACCGGTCAGGGTAAACGCCGCTTTGCCGTGGCCGGCGAGCTGCTGCTGCAACGCTGCCAGCGCATCGGCACTCAGCGTGCAGCGCAGGGTCAGATCGCTGGTGGCCGGACTCAGGAAATCCAGCGTCAGGTTTTTCAGGGTGGGGTAATAATGCTGGCGATCGAAGCTCGCCAGCATCAGCACGCCACCGGTGATATCGGCCAGCGTGAACTGGGCACCGGCATACATGGTGCCGACATGGTTTTCGTTGCCGGCGAGCGGCATCCGGCATTCGGCGAAGCCGGGACCACAGTCGAGCACTTGCAGGCCGGCTCGGTGAACAAAGGCGATGGACTGGTCGATCAGTTGTTGCAGTTGCATGCGGGCGCTCCGGTGCCGTGCCGCTGTTCTCGCTTGGCACAATGGTCAGCATGGCACAGGAACGCGAACCTGCCCGCTCCAATCAGGATTCGGCAAACTCTTTCTCGTGCAGAAACGCGGCATGTTTGAGCGTTTTCTTGCTGGCGGTCCAGGCTTCGAGCATTTCCGGCGCCAGCGCGCGCATCTTGGCCAGGGTTTCCGGTTTGGCGGTGTTGGCGGCCACTTCGATGCGGTGGCCGTTCGGGTCGAAGAAGTAGATCGACTGGAACAGTTCGTGGTTGGTTGGCCCGAGCACGTCGATGCCGAGTGTCTGCAGGCGTTCCTTGATGGTCAGCAGCGCGGCCATGCTGTCGACCTTGAACGCGATGTGCTGGACCCAGACTGGCGTGTTCGGATCGCGGCCCATCTCGGGCGAGTTCGGCAACTCGAAGAACGCCAGCACGTTGCCGTTGCCGGCATCGAGGAACAGGTGCATGTAGGGGTCCGGTTCCTTGGTCGAGGGCACCCGGTCTTCCGAGATCGCCAGAATGAAATCCATGCCGAGCGTGTTGCGGTAGAACTCGACGGTTTCCCTGGCGTCGCGGCAGCGATACGCAACGTGGTGGATGCCTTGCAGCGCGGTGTTGATGGTCATGGTGACTCCGTTGGAATGTGCCGTGGTGGGGTGCCGCTCGTGTAGCGCCCCCTCACCCCTGCCCCTCTGACTCGGGGGAGAGGGGTTCGTTTTGCGTTATGGCAGCTGCGATTAGCCAGATGAACGCGGGCTTTTCGTCATTCCGGCGCAAGCCGGAAGCCATTTTTTTGCCGTTCAGATCACGCCGCGGCGTTCCTGATCTTTTTCCAGTG
>JBMOMZ010000008.1:0-9831 GCA_049324755.1 Pseudomonadota bacterium | reverse complement strand
TTCGTTTTGCGTTATGGCAGCTGCGATTAGCCAGATGAACGCGGGCTTTTCGTCATTCCGGCGCAAGCCGGAAGCCATTTTTTTGCCGTTCAGATCACGCCGCGGCGTTCCTGATCTTTTTCCAGTGCGTGGAACAGTGCACCGCATTGGCAGGCGAGGCGCGGGCGGCGCCCCCTCTCCCCGGCCCTCCCCCGCGAGGTGGGAGGGAGTGTTCGGGCGCTGGCAGAAGCTCGTAGGCCCAAATCAAAATGGTGTTGTTCGCGCGTCATTCCGGCGCAAGCCGGAAGCCATTTTTTTGCCGTTCAGATCACGCCGCGGCGTTCCTGATCTTTTTCCAGTGAGCGAAACAGTGCGCCGAAATTGCCTTCGCCGAAGCTCAGGTTGTTTTCGCGCTGGATGATCTCGATAAAGATCGGGCCGATCAGGTTCTTGGTGAAGATCTGCAGCAGATAGCCCTGCTCGTCACCGTCAACCAGTACCTGATGTTGTTCGATACGCTGGTGGTCTTCTTTCACGTTCGGCACCCGGTCGAACACATCGCGGTAGTAATCGCGATCGATATCGAGCGTTTCGATGGCGGTTTTGTCGAGCTGATCGAGCGAAGCGAGAATGTCGCGGGTCAGGAAGGCCAGATGCTGAACGCCGGGGCCGCGGTATTCGCGCAGGTATTCGGCGATCTGATCCTTGTCGTCTTTCGGCTGGTTGATCGGAATGCAGAAGCTGCCGTCCGGCGAACGCAGCGCGTAACTGGTGAGCCCGGTCTTGACGCCCTGGATATCGAAGTAGCGCACTTCGGTGAAGCCGAAAATGTCTTTGTAGAAGCTCGCCCACTTTTGCTGCTCGCCGGGCGGCACGTTGTTGGTCAGGTGATCGACGGTCAGGAAGCCCTTGTCGGGCTGCAGCAGCGGTTGATCGAGTGCGATGAAGTCGCGCTGCCAGATGCTGTCCTGTTCGCTGTTCTTGGTTTCGGCAAAGCGGTCGATGAAATAAATCAGGCTGTCGCCGATGCCGTAAATGGCCGGGTACGGATAGGTCTTGTCGTCGGCGCGGGCAGCGACGGCGCCGCGGCTGACCGCAACCGCCAGCGCCTGCTCGGCGTTGTCGACCCGCCAGCCCATCGAGCAGATGCTCGGGCCATGGGCGGCGGCAAAGCGGGCCGAGAAGCCCTGCGCCTCGCGGTTGATCAGAAAGTGGATGTCGTTCTGGCGGTAGTAAGTCACGTCTTTGCGCGGATGCCGACGCAGCCGCGAGAAGCCGAAGGCAAGGAGCAGTCGGTCGAGGTTGACCGCGCCGTCGCCACAGAACTCGGTGAATTCGATGCCGCGCAGGCCAATGGGGTTGCTTGTGGATACCGCGGTCATGCTGTCCTCCTGAACCGGTGTGGCCGGCGCGGCGTCTGGCAGACGACCACGCAAGCAAGTTAATCCCCGGTATTCAATGAGGTCTTGTCGGCAAATAAAAGAATAAGTTTTTGCGATGAATAATCACATAAATAGATGTTTGTGATGAGTTTGATATTTTTTGGTGCAAAAGCCTGTTTTTCTCATGGTCTTTTGACCGAGGTCAAAGTCAGGCCCGGCGACGCTGCCCAGCATGCCCGGTTAGCTTCCCTGCCCTTGTTGGTCCGCCGATGAAAAGCTCGTCCTACGTTGCCCACCAGCCCGATGCCAACGGCCATGTCGCCTACAGCGCCGAGGAAAACAGCGTCTGGGCGTTTCTGTACCAGCGCCAGATGGCGCTGATCCAGCACCGGGCCAGCCAGGCCTTTCTGCACGGGTTGTCGGTGCTCAACTTGCCGAGCAACCGGGTGCCGCAGCTGGCCGAGGTCAATGCGCCACTGAAGGCGGCGACCGGCTGGCAGGTCGAGGCGGTGCCGGCGCTAATCCCGTTCGGGACCTTCTTTGAATTGCTGGCGAACCGGAAATTTCCGGCCGCGACTTTCATCCGCCGGCGCGAACACATCGACTACCTGCAGGAGCCGGACATCTTCCACGAGATTTTCGGCCACTGCCCGCTGCTGACCGAGCCGGTGTTCGCCAACTTCGTGCACGAGTACGGCAAGCTCGGCCTTGCTGCCAGCAAGCAGGAACGGGTCTATCTGGCCCGCCTGTTCTGGCTGACGGTGGAGTTCGGCCTGATTCGCGAGCCGGCCGGCTTGCGCATCTACGGCGCCGGCATCCTGTCGTCGAAAGGCGAAACCGAGTACGCGCTCGACAGCGCGCTGCCGGAGCGGCTGCCGTTCACGGTCGAAGATGCGCTGCGCACGCCCTATCGCATCGACATCATGCAACCGCTGTACTACGTCATCGACGACTTCGCGCAGATCTACGCGGTGATGAATGACAACATCCTGCCGAAAATCCGCATCGCGATCGCGCAGGGTGATTACCCGCCACGGTTTGCCGCGAAAGCGGCACCGGCGGCAGGCAACGATCGTGAACGCGATCCCGCCTGCTGTTGATGACCGCCTGCCACGCTGGTCCTTGCAACGATGCGCTTCGCAATCAGCCAATGACAACGCTGGCATTTTGTCGGTGAGTGGACAACCGGGCTGAAGCCCGTACAATCCGGACCATCCCGAGTGCCACGACCCTGCCCGCTCCTGCGGGCGGGCCGAGACCATGCTGAAATCACTGCTTGCCCTGCCTTTGCTGTGCGCCTTGTTTTCGCCTTCGCTCGGCGCCGAACCGGTGCTGTTCGACAGCGAGGCGTTTGACCGCCATTTCCGGCAGGTGCTGGACAGCAATCAATTGCCGGGCGGCGCCTATGCGATTGTCCGCGACGGCCAGATCGTGCGTGCCGCCGGCCACGGCGTGCGCACCATCGGCGGCAACGAACCGGTCACCGACACCACGGTGTTCCGGATTGCCTCGGTGTCAAAAACCTTTGCCGCCGAACTGACCGCACTGCTGGTCAAGGAAGGCAAGCTGCGCTGGGACGACAAGGTCAGCGCCTTTGTGCCGCAGCTGCAACTGAAATCGACAGCGCATCAGCAAGGTTTGCAGATTCAGCACCTGCTCAGCCAGAGCACCGGTTTTGTCGCCAATGCCTACGACAACCTGCTCGATGCCAATGTGCCGCTGCCGAAAATCCTGCCGCGTTTTCGCGAGCTGAAACCGCTGTGCAAACCAGGGCAGTGCTACAGCTACCAGAACATTCTGTTCAGCCTGATCGAGCCAGCCGTCGAACGTGTCACCAAGCAGCCGTATCCACAGTTGGTGCAGCAGCGCTTGTTCCAGCCGCTGAACATGCAGCAGGCCTCGATCGGCCTCGATGCCTTTCTTGCCACGGCCAATCGCGCCGAACCGCACATCAAGAAGAAAGGTGTCTGGATCCCGACCAAGGTCCAGAGCGGTTATTACGAAGTGCCGCCAGCGGCCGGCGTCAACGCCAGCGCCGACGATCTCGGCAAATGGCTGATCGCGCAGATGGGTTACAACCCGGATGTGGTGCCGCCGGATGTGGTCGCGCAGCTGACCGAGAAGCGGGTGCGCACCGTTCGCGATATGCGCCGCAAAGGCTGGCGCGAACACCTGACCGATGCGCACTACGGACTCGGCTGGCGCATCTATGAAGTCGGCAACGAAGAGATTTATCTGCACGCCGGCTGGGTCAAAGGCTACGTCGCCGAAGTGGCGTATTCGAAGCAGCGCGGCACCGGACTGGTGGTGCTGCTCAATGCCGAATCCAGCGCCATCAATGAGATCACCTCGGCGTTCTGGGCCGGCCAGCTCGGCAAGGACGTAACGCCCTCGCGGCAGTTGGCGGAATAGCCGCGGTCCGCATCCTTCGAGATACGGCTGCCACCGAAACGCTCTGGCGGCCAGTCAGCGCTCCGGTAATTTGCGCACGCGCGCGGCGGTATTAGTGCGCTGGCTGCAGGCATCCAATCCGGTTGTAATCGGCACCGTTTCGTTCGCGAGGGCTAGCCATGCGCCGTACTGCGTCCAGATTGATTGTGCTCTTCACCACTGCGCTGCTGAGCGCTTGTGCCCAGCGACCGACGGTTGAAGATGGCGCGGTCGAGGCTCCGGTCATCAATGCGCTCGACGCCGACAACGCGCGCTTGCAGGCACAAGTGCTGGCAGCCGAGCGTGCCTTCGCGGCCACCATGGCGGCGCGCGATCACGCGGCGTTCCGCGCGTTCCTGGCCGACGACGCGATCTTCCTGTCGCCACAAGGTGCGTTGCGCGGCAAGGCCGCGGTCGCCGACGGCTGGTTCGCGTATTTCTCTGGCGCGCAGGCGCCGTTCTCGTGGCAGCCGGATCAGGTCGAGGTACAAGCCGGCGGCCAGCTGGCGCTCAGCACCGGGCCGGTGTACGACCCGAGCGGCAAACTGGTGGCGCGGTTCACATCGATTTGGCAGCAACAGGCGCCCGGTGTCTGGCGGATTGTGTTTGATCGCGGCAACCCGGTGTGCCCGCCCGCGCCGCAACCCTGACCGGTCTCAGTTTGGCACCAGCAACGCGGCGGCAAGCCAAAGCCACGCTGCTCGGTTATGCTGGCCGCTCTGCGGTGGCAACCCGAGTGGCGCATGGCCTTCAGCACCGAAACCTTTCGTTTTCTGAGCCAGCTGACGCGCAACAACCAGCGCGACTGGTTTGACGCCCACAAAGCCGATTACGAGCAGCATGTGCGCGAACCGGCGCTGGCCTTCATCGCCAGCATGCAGGCGCCGATGGCCAGCCTGTCGCCGCAGTTTCTGGTCAGTGCCAAGAAGCTCGGCGGCTCGCTGATGCGGGTGTATCGCGATACCCGGTTCAGCCATGACAAGACGCCGTACAAAACCAATATCGGCATCCAGTTTCGCCACGTCAGCGGCAAGGATGTGCACGCGCCCGGCTTTTATCTGCACCTGAGTCCGGACGAGTGTTTTCTCGCCGCCGGCCTCTGGCATCCGGAGCCGGAGGCGCTGAAGCAAATCCGCCATTACATCGCCGACAACCCGAATGCCTGGCAGCGGGCGAAATCGCAGCGCGCTTTCAAGACCTATTTCCAGCTCGCTGGCGACAGCCTGCAGCGGATGCCGCGCGGCTTCGCAGACGATCACCCGCACGCCGAGGATCTGAAACGCAAGGACTTCATTGCCGTACATGGGTTTGATCGTGCCGAAGCGCTGAAGCCCGGCTTCGGCAAGTTCTGTCTGAGCCGTTACCGCGCCGCCGAAGAGTTCATGCATACCCTGTGCGATGCGGTTGACGTGGCTTGGGCGTAATGCTGGCGGCGAGCGTCGTCGCCCGCTGCCACACCGCATTCGATACCAAACGGAAACAGGGACAGGAATCACGCCGACATGAAAGTCGAACTGCACTCACGCAATCTGGAAGCCTTTGTTGCCGTCGCCAAGGCGCTGCATTTTGGCAAAGCCGCCGAGCAGCTGTGCATCACGCCGTCGGCGCTGTCGCAGCGCATAGCTGCGCTCGAAAGCCAGCTCGAAACCCGCTTGTTCGAGCGCAGCAACAACAGCGTGACGCTGACCGACACCGGTGAGCGGCTGCTGCGCTATGGCCAGCAGATGGAGGCGCTGCAAGAAGAACTGCTCGGCGATTTGCTGAGCCAGCACCACCTGGCCGGGTCGCTGACCATTGCCGGCTTTTCCTCGGTGACCCGTTCGGTGTTGATGCCGGCGCTGCAGGCCTTGCAACTCGCGCACCCGGAATTGAACGTGCATTTCCGGGTCGCGCACATGTATGAATTGCCGGAGCTGATCGCGCGTGGTCAGGTTGATCTGATGGTGTCGCAGGATCGGATCCCGCGTTCGGGTTATGAGCATGTCCTGCTCGGTCACGAACACAACGTGCTGGTTGAGCGCAGCGAACCGCCGCGTCAGCACGACATCTATCTCGACCACAACCAGGCCGATGATTTCACCGAGCGGTTTCTGCAGCGGCACGATGAGCGTGCACCCGCCTTGATCCGGCGCCGGTTCTGCGACGACATCTACGGCATCATTGATGCCGCCCGGCTTGGCCTCGGCCGCGGCGTGGTGCCGGTGCATATGCTGACACCAGAGCTGGGTTTACGCTTGGTGCCGGGTTACGACAAGGCCTGGGCAACGCCGGTGCTGTTGCAGTTTGCCCACCGCGATTATTACCCGGCGCCGCTGCGCGCGGTGCGCGACGCGCTGATCAACGAATGCCGGTACTGGCTGCAGCAAAATCCCTGTGCCTGGCATTACCAGCTGCTCGAGTAAGCCGGTTCAGTTTTTCTGAAGCCCTGTTCAGATCTTCGAAATTCCCCGATGGCGGCCCGACCTTTAGGCTGGTACTGGGCCATCGTGATCGGCCCATTGTTGCCGCCTGCCGGCGGCAAACCGAACACAGGAGAGGGATATGTTCAGGGAAGAAACACCGCGCACCGGCGCGGTGCCGGCCAGCCTTTACCGTCCGGCACGGCAGTCATTGAAGCAACTGGGTCGACTGGTCGTCGCGCTGACACTGGTCAGCAGCGCCGCGCAAGCGGCGCTGGTCGAGGACAAGAAAAACCTCGGCTGGCAATTCAAGTACAACCTGACCAGCGCGCAGTTCAGCAGCGAATTCAGCAAGTACAACGACGCCGGTTATCTGCTCACCGATATCGACGCCTACCCGAGCGGCAGCAGCACGCTGTATTCGATGGTCTGGCGCAAGAATGACGGCCGCGGCTGGGCCGTGCGCCGCGATTTGACCAGCGCCGATTTCAGCACCTATTGGAATCAGTACACCAGCCAGGGCATGCGGCTGGTCGATGTCGAAGCCTACCCGCTCAACGGCCAGATCCGCTGGGCCGGCATCTGGGTGCAGAACCAGGAAGGCTATAACTGGTCGTCACACCGCGGCCTGACCGCGAGTGAGTACGCCAGTTTGTTCACCAGCAAAAAGAACGCCGGTTGGCGACCGGTGGAGCTCGATGTCTACAACACCAGCGACGGCCTGCGCTACAACAGCATCTGGCAGCACAACAGCGACGGTCGCGGCTGGGCGGCGCTGCGCGACATGAGCCGCGAAAGTTATCAGACCGAAGTCGACAACCGCAGTGATGCCGGTTATCACGTGGTCGATTTCGAATCCTATGACACGCCGAACGGTCAGCGTTACGCCGCGATTTGGGAAAAGCACGGCAACCTCGCCCACGCCGTCCGCACCGATCGCGATCAGCAGACTTTCCTGAATTATTGGTATGACTACAGCGATCAGGGTTACCGGCTGGTCGATTTCGAACGCTACAACACCGATGCCGGGGTTCGCTACGCCGGGGTCTGGCAGGAGAACGACAGCCGCTTCCGCAATGCCGACAAGACTGCGATCGACAACGCGATCACGTCCTATCGGACGTTGAACAATCTGCCGGGCATCTCGGTGGTGGTGATGCAGAATGGCAGCACCATCTATCGCCGCGGTTTCGGCTTCGCCGATGTCAACGACAACAAGACCGCGCATGCCGCTACCGTGTACAACGCGGCGTCGGTTGCCAAAGTGTATGGCGGCACGCTGGCCGCCAAGCTCGAACAGAACCAGGCCCGGCACAACGGCACGCCGCTGCTGATGGATCTGGATCTGGACGATCAGACCTCGAGTTACCTGAACAACATGCCGGCCGCGCATCAGCACACGGTCGCCGAAACGCTGGCGCATCTCGGCTGTGTGCCGCACTACAACACCAACCCGAGCATTGGCGATCAGACCACGCACTACAGCAGCGCGATGGCGGCGGTGCAGAGCATCTGGAATGGTGGCGTCGTCAGCAATTGCACACCGGGCAACACCTGGAGTTATTCGACCCACGCCTTCACCTTTGCCGGCGCGGTGCTGGAGCAGGTCAGTGGCCGCACGGTCAACCAATTGCTGCGCGATGAACTGTTCACACCATACGGGCTCAGCAGCACGCGCGTGATGTATGACAGCAGCAATCTGCCGAGCAACAGCCTGCGCGCGACGCCGTATCGCGAGCGCGACACCATCGGCACGCAGGGCCAGCCGGGTTTTGATCCGCCGCATCCGGTCAACAACCCGAACATCGAAAGCAGCTACACCAATTCGAGCTGGAAGATCCTCGGCGGCGGTATCGAGACCAACACCCTCGATCTGGCCAAGTTTGGTTGGAAAGTGCTGAACGCCGAAATCGTCGATGCCGACACCCGCGACAACCGGCTGTGGACCCGGGTCAACCCGAACCGCACGCATGGCCTCGGCTGGTCGGTGGGCAATTCGGTCGCCGGTCAGCGCATCGCCGAATGGAACGGCAGCTGGGACGGTTCGCGGACCTGGTTGCGCGTCTATCGCGATGATGGTCTGGTGGTTGCCATCCAGTCGAACCGCCGCCGCCATGTCATGCAGGATCTGAACAGCCTCGCCGATACGATTGCCGGCATTGTGCTGGCGCCGTAAGCACGGGCAGTAAGTGGAAAAGCCGGGGCATGCCCTAATGCCAGTCAGTTAAGCCTGACGGGCATTTTTTTTGGCGCAGTCCGCCAAAGGGTATTTTTGCAACCGTCGCTTGACCACCCGTGGATATTGCCGCTCGCGACGGGTCGGTAAGATGAACGCCTCGGCCATCGCCGTCATGCTGCGGAGGACCTCCGGAATGCGTCCGGCAGCGACCGCGGGCATGATGGTCAGCTCCTTGACGATGTAGGCCATGGCGCCAGTAAAGCTCAACTCATTCGGCTCTACGCCTTTCAGGGAGTAGGCCATCTGCGTCATTTGGAAGCGCACCAGGTTGTAGGCGAGTAGTACGCCCCACAGCTCTTGTCGCACCATCTCGGGTTTCTTGCTGCGCAGGGGCAACCGATTCTGCAGCAGATATTGTTTCATTTCCCGATATCCCAGTTCGATTTCCCAACGATGGCTGTATAAGTCAACGATTTCCGCTCCCGGGTAGCGGGTTCCATCCAGCAGCGAGGTGAGGAGCTGCACGCGCTTGCCCTTGATGGTTTTACTCAGCAGGCGAGCCGGTATCGTTGCCGGTAGCGCCGGCCATTTCGCCCGGGCTGGCGCAGAGGGGGTCAGTTCGACTATGGCGTCGCCATCGGACCGCCGTTCAATGAGGCGGTATTGGCTGCCTTTCTTCAGCGGTAACAGCCAGTGCCGCTCGGTGCCGGTGCGTTGCCATTCGTGCAGTAATCCCAGCGAGTAGAAGCCTTTGTTGAATACCGTCAGGGACGCATCCGGTGTTTTCTCAATTAATTGTCTGGCTAATCGCATTTCATTCACCGCAACACTGTCAAACACGGCGGCCGTCAGCAGGTGGCTGGTCAACTCCATCTGACAAACCATGCGGACTTGCGGATAACTTGATTCGCTCTGCGCATTGGCGGTGCGGGCAAAGGCGGTTTGGTTTTCCGCCGTATCCGGTGTTCGCCAGACCACGCCATCGACGCCGAGCAGGCGCAAACCCTGCCAATGCGGATGCGGCGTGGCGCGGTGCCACAGCGCCTTGGTTTGCTCGAAGACGCGGCGAACAGCGTCATCTCCCAGACGCTGCCGTGCTTGGACGACGGCACTGGGCGCAACGAAGGGGCGCTTTCCGGGGAGCAGGATGTCCAGCTGATTGACCAGCTGGCCCATTGGCAGATGGCGAAACAACGCCATGCCCACCACGCTCCAGACCATCAGTTCCAGCGGCAACCGCCGTTTGCGCAGGGTGACCGCGCCCGTCTCTTGCAGGCATTCCTCGATCAGCTCCGGCGACAGGACATCGGCGAGAGCGCTGAACTGTTCGGGGCTGAACGCCTGCAGCCGGTCCAGTGCTTGGCTTAGAAACATGAAAAAAGTCCGGTGATCTCACGATCACCGGACTTTGATCTTTTTTTCAGATAAATCAAGGATTACGTTGCTTATCTGATCGGCATTA
>JBMOMZ010000007.1:0-33747 GCA_049324755.1 Pseudomonadota bacterium | reverse complement strand
TTCGAATACATTGACGTGTATTACAATCGCAAACGGCGTCACTCAAAACTTGGCTACCTGAGCCCGGTTGAGTTTGAAGCCAAACGAGTCGCTTAGTCAGCTGTCCGGGAAATCGGGGCAAGATCAATCAACCATACCAGATGACCGGCTGACGGCCCTGCAAAGGCATTTCTCAAAGGCCTATGAAGAATTAAACATCGAAGTGGTGATGCAGAAAAATATACTAGAAGGAACTAATTTTACTAAATCACTACCCGATGAACGCGACTTCATACCAGATCTCAGGGAGCGGTTTATCGCCTTAAAAGAAAAGGCAAATGCATGGCTAAATTGGGCCAATAGCACCGTAGAAAGTCTCGCGGCACTCGCCAAACAAAAGCACTTATCCATTGAAGCACAAATCGACTGCAATGTAGATACAAGCAGATCGTCTGAATTCACTCAAATCGTTAGCGAAATCAACGCACTTGTCATCGAACACAACGAAAAATGCTTAAGAATAGAACAGGAAAAAAGCACTGCGAAGACAGCTATCGAGAAACACCATGCAGCAAGCCACTACCAAAGCAATGATATTTTAGCGAAAGAGACAGCTATACAGTCGGCAATGAAAAGGGTCGCCGAAGCAGATTCCACATTGACAGGCATTAAACGCAAGAAAGGCGTAATTGAAGCGCAGATACAACAACAGTCTATTGCCGTGCAAAAGATTGAAGAGACAATACAGTTTCTTCTACCGGACAACAACATTTCCGTAACAGAAATCTCTGGGCGACTATTTGAATTTCGACGCGACGGAGTCGCCGCTAAAAACTTGAGTGAAGGTGAAAAAACCGCAATATGCTTTGCCTACTTTTTAGCAAACATTGAAGATGGAGGCGCGTCACCTAGTCAAACAATTGTATTTATCGACGACCCTATCTCAAGTCTTGATTCGAATCATATCTATGCCATTTACGCGCTTATCACTAAGCGACTTGACCATTGCCTACAGATTTTTGTCTCCACCCATAACAGTGAACTTTATACTTTACTTAAAGACTCCTGGTTCGAATCTAGAAACCAATTTTCCAACCGTCGCGATGCATCCTCCTACTACACGCGTCGATTCATTGACCAGACTCAGCAATGGAGCTCAACACTGGAAGATACTCCCGTTCTAATTCGAAAATACAAGTCGGAATACCAGTTTATTTTTGACCAGTTACACAAATTTGCATCATCAAAAAACCCAACTCCTCACGAGGCTTATACATCCCCAAATTTACTTCGCAAGTTCCTCGAGGTCTATCTCGGCTTTAAGAAACCCTGCGTTTCAAAATGGTCTGATAAGCTCGACTTGCTATTTGACACGATTGTCGAACAAACGGAAATTCAGAAATTTTCTGACGATGCATCTCACTTGCAAGGATTAAATCGTGCACTTCAACAGCCGAACTTCATCGCGAATGCGCAGAACACTGTCAAAAAGGTAATGCAGGCACTGAAGAATAAGGATACCTCTCATTACACATCCTTGTGCACCGTCATCAGCGTAGCTCCGTGATATTTATGCCATCGCGGAGTTTAGACTGCAAAACGCGAAAGCGCGCGTAAGGTCTGAGCGATCCCCACAAATTCATGCGATCAATCTGTTCTCCAAGGCTCGCCAAGTCTGACTGGACAGTGATGCTGATCGCCGTAGCCACTGGCGGCCAATACTGAACAGCGATAACACCTTTCCCATGCTAGTGTTGGCCTGATAGCCGCGTGCATCACCGGTTGTCGTGGCCCGCAATCTACACAGGTAGATGGCGAACGTCATGATCGCGGCAATCAGTAGCAGCACATTCAGTCGTGCCGGCGAACGAGAGCCTTGTAACCGTAGGCCGATACCAAAGTATGGCGTAGGGTGCGTCATGACGCACCGGATGCATATCGACCTACAAAATCGGGGCGTTAAAATGCCCCTACGTTTGCGGTTCGCGGAATCGGTGCGCGTGGCGCACCCTACCTGCCAGGGACCTGAGCTGATGTCATTGACCAAAGCGCTGGGCGCGGTGCTGGACCGGGCCTTCGAAACCACGCCGCGCTTTGCGGCGTTTGCCAAACTGAAAGCCGCCGGTGCCGATATCCGCAACTATTACCATGAGACGGACCGCGCGCAGTGCCAGCTGCTGTTCTTCAAGGACAAATGGTGGACAAAAGACGGTGGCACGCTGCACGGTGAACTGTTCTGCCTGGTGCCCAAGGTACAGCTCGCGCTTTGCGGCCAGGCACAATCGCTGGCGGCACCGGACTACGCCGTGCCGTTCCATCACTTCCAACTCGGTTTGCAGAAAACGCCGGCGGAAAGCACCTGGCCGATCCATTCGGCGGATGACATCACCCGGTTCGAAACCGCCGTGAAAACCTGGCTCACAACCATTGCCGCGCCGTGGTTCGCGCAATTCGACACCGATGCCGGCGTGATGGATTACATGGAGCGCAACGGCCAGCACTTCCACCTTGCCCTGCTGCACGCCAAGCTCGGGCAATCCGACACAGCCAGAGCGCATCTGGTTACCTGGCTGACCGCGCTCCCGCGCCAGATCGACACTCCACTCGGCAAACTGCATGAAGCCGGCCTGCTCTCCCCAGCCGACCAGGCAACACTGGCCCGCGCATCACTGCAAAGCGAAGACGACTATCGCCGCATGCTGAACAGCTGGGCCGCCAGCCGCTGACACGCCGCTGATCGGCTGGCGGGTAAACGCCCATGTTGGTCACGCAGCAAAGCTTATTTGTAGGGTGCGCCGTGCGCACCGATTTTGCTATGTTGGTGGGCGTTCGACAGGTGCGCGATGCAACCTGCCTGTTTTTCCGGTGCGCATGGCGCACCCTACGCGACGCGGGATTTTGATTCTACGGATGGCCCAACCATGAGTGAGACAAGCAACAAAGTGGAATGCGCCGAACACGGTTCTTGCGAGGCCGCCTTCGTTTGCCAGCATCTGGCGCAGGGTGAAGGTCTGGGCTTTCACGTTGGTTATTCGGAAGACGAGCCGGATGCGCTCTACCCCGATGCCTGGTGCGATGCCTGCGACGCCGTACTGGAAAAAGAAGGCGAGTGGAACGATGCCGCCGAGGCTTACGCCGACATCAAGCTAGTGTGTTCAGGTTGCTACGCCGATATCCGGGAGCGCAACTGGACGCTGGGTTTCGATGCGCTGAACGACCTCATCGATGAGAGCTTTGCTTACCTGCAGGCAGCGCAAGAGCGCTTCATGAACGAGTTCGATGTCGGCAAGCACGAGCGCTGGGACTGGTATCAGGAAACCGGCAAGCTCGTTTTCTCCAATAACGGTGTGCCGACCGTAGAGGCGGATATCGATTTTGTCGGCAGCCTGTCCACAAGTTCGGACACCTGGATGTGGGCCTGGGCGAACACCTCATTCCTGGACGGCATCAAGGCTCGTTCACGCGAGATCCGCGCGCTTGGCGATGCCAACGATTACCTGCCGCTCGCCGCCGCGATCTGGCCTGCCGGACAGGAAGACGGCTGGGAGATGACTGCCGTGATGGCAAAGCAGATTGGCGCCATCGGCGCTTACCGCACGCCGAGCGATTCCGGTTTTGTTTACATGGTGGTGCGCGCGGCGCGTTGGCTCAAGCCGGCGTAAGCATGCTGGAGCGAACCTGGCAGTTTGCGTAGGGTGCGTCTTGACGCACCGAATGGTTATCGACATGAAGAATGGGGGCGTTAAAACGCACCCTACATTTCTGGGAGATGACCGCGGTCATGGCAAAGCAGCTGGGCGCCATCGGCGCGTACCGCACGCCGAGCGATTCCGGTTTTGTTTACATGGTGGTCCGCGCGGCGCGTTGGCTCAAGCCGGCGTAAGCATGCTGGAGCGAACCTGGCAGTTTGCGTAGGGTGCGTCTTGACGCACCGAATGGTTATCGACATGAAGAATGGGGGCGTTAAAGCGCACCCTACGTTTCTGGCTCGCGGGATCGGTGCGCGCGGCGCTCCCTACAACATTCCGACTTACGGTTTGAGCGGTAGTGCTTCCACTTGCGGACGGGCGAACCGGTAATCCTGTTGCAGTTTGATGCCCATGGTGCGCAGCTGATCACGCTCGGCGGCGGTTTCCACACCTTCGGCGATCAGCGTGATGCCGAGCTTTTCCGCAGTCAGAATGATGCCGGCGACAATGGCTTCACGCGGTGGATGGGTGTCGATGCTGCGGGTCAGTTCCATTTCCAGCTTGATCGCTTGCGGCTGGACCATGGTGAGCAGGTTCAGGCCGGCATAACCGGCGCCAAAATCGTCGATGGCGGTGGCGAAACCGCGCTTGCGGTAATCATTGAAAATGCCGATGAGGTGGCTGGCGTCGCGCACCGGCTCGCTTTCGGTCACTTCAGACATCCGCCGGTCGGACGGGAAACTGTGCAGGGCACAGGCCTCCAGTGTAGAGCGGATGCAGGTTCCCGGCCGGTACACGGCATTGGGCAGCAAATTGATGCAGAGCCGGTAGTCGTTGAGCCGGTGCAGACCGAGCTTGGCAGCCAGCTCAATTGCCTCGACCCGGCAGACCTGATCAAACCGGTAACGGTTTTGATCTGTGACCTTGGCGAGCACCTCGCCTGCTCCTTCGCCATTGCTGCCGCGCACCAATGCCTCATATGCCCATGGCCGGCCGGTGTCGACATCGACAATCGGTTGAAATGCCATGGTGAAGGTGAAGCCGAGCGCTTCGGAACGGCGGCATTCAGCACAACCAACCGGAACAAGCGGTTCGGGGAATGCGGTGGCCGTCTTTTGCCTCCGTGGCGTGTCTGTCATCCGTTGAGAACTCGAAATGTAGCGCGAATTGGCGTGACCGCGATGTTGCCGGGCCTGCTGCACCATTGCCGCTTTTTCTGCTGGCGCGGCAACCCGGATGTGGCGCGGTGCCATGTGGCAAAAAAAAGGGCCACCGCGCGGTGGCCCCTTTCCTGGGTGCGGCCGATTGCGCTCAGCTGCGATCCAGCTCCATCACCTTGTTCCAGGCGGCGACGAAGTCCTGCACGAACTTCTCTTTCGCATCGTTGGCAGCGTACACCTCGGCGACGGCGCGCAGCTCCGAGTTGGAACCGAACACCAGATCCACCGGCGTGGCGGTCCACTTGGCTTTGCCGGTCTGGCGATCGACACCTTCGTACAGCCCTTCGTCTTTCGCCGACTTGCTCCACTTGGTGGACATGTCGAGCAGGTTGACGAAGAAGTCATTGCTCAGCGTACCCGGCTTGGCCGTGAACACACCGTGCGCAACGCCACCGGTGTTGGCGTTGAGCGTACGCAGGCCGCCGATCAGCACGGTCATTTCCGGCACGCTCAGGTTCAGCTGATAGGCCTTTTCAACCAGCGCTTGTGCCGGAGCGTGCGGGCTGTTCTTGCTGAAGTAGTTGCGGAAGCCATCGGCAGTCGGTTCGAGCACCGCAAACGAGCTCGCATCGGTCTGCGCTTGCGTGGCGTCGGCGCGGCCCGGCTTGAACGGCACGGTCACGTTGTGGCCGGCGTCTTTGGCGGCTTTTTCTACCGCCGCAACACCACCCAGCACGATCACATCCGCCAACGACACTTGCTTGCCACCGGTTGCCTTTTTGTTGAAATCTTTCTGGATGCTTTCCAGTTTCTTCAACACTTTGGCAAGTTCTTTCGGATTGTTGGCGTCCCAGTCTTTTTGCGGCGCCAAACGCACACGGGCGCCGTTGGCACCGCCGCGCGCATCGGTGCCGCGGAACGACGCCGCCGAGGCCCAGGCGGTGCGCACCAATTCCGGTACGGTCAGACCCGAGCTCAGGATCTTGTCTTTCAGGTTGGCGATATCGCTGCTGTCGATCAGCGGGTGATCCACGATCGGCAGCGGGTCTTGCCAGAGCAGCAGTTCCTGCGGCACATCGTTGCCGATGTAGCGATGCCGCGGCCCCATGTCGCGGTGGGTCAGCTTGAACCAGGCTTTGGCAAAGGCCAGCTCGAACTCTTTCGGATTGGCACGGAAACGCTCGGCGATCTTGCGGTATGCCGGATCCATTTTCAGCGCCAGATCGGTGGTGAACATGACCGGCGCGTGACGCCTGGTTTTGTCGTGCGCATCCGGCACCAGATTCGCAGCTTGGCCGTTGGCTGGAATCCATTGGATGGCGCCGGCGGGGCTCTTGGTTTGCACCCAGTCGAACATGAACAGGTTGTCGAGGTATTGCGTGGTCCACGCGATCGGATTCACCGACCAGGCGCCTTCAAGGCCGCTGGTGATGGTGTCTTCGGCGTTGCCTTTACCGCATTTGTTGGTCCAGCCAAGGCCCTGCTCTTCCACCGATGCACCGGCCGGGTCAGCGCCGAGGCAGCCTTCTGGCTTACGCGCACCGTGTGCCTTGCCGAAGGTATGGCCACCGGCGATCAGCGCGACGGTTTCTTCATCGTTCATGGCCATGCGGCCGAAGGTGTCGCGAATGTCGTTGGCGGCGAGCAGCGGATCCGGCACGCCATTCGGGCCTTCCGGATTCACGTAGATGAGACCCATCTGAACTGCCGCGAGCGGTTTCTCGAGCTTGCGCTCACCTTGGTAACGCTTGTCTTCGAGCCAGTTTTTCTCCGGGCCCCAGTAGGTGTTGTCGGCCTCCCAGTCATCGGCACGGCCGCCGGCAAAACCAAAGGTCTTGAAGCCCATCGATTCCAGCGCAACGTTGCCGGTGAGCACCATCAGATCGGCCCAGGACAGGCTGGCGCCGTACTTCTGTTTGATCGGCCACAGCAAACGGCGGGCGCGATCGAGGTTGACGTTATCCGGCCAGCTGTTCAGCGGCTCGAACCGCTGCTGACCGCCACCGGCGCCACCGCGGCCGTCAAAAATGCGATAGGTGCCGGCGCTGTGCCAGGCCATGCGGATAAAGAACGGGCCGTAGTGGCCGTAATCCGCCGGCCACCAGTCCTGCGAGGTGGTCATCAGATCGTTGATGTCTTTCTTTACCGCTTCGAGATCGAGTTTGGCGAAAGCTTCGGCGTAGTTGAAGTTGGCACCGAGCGGGTTGGAGGCCGGGTCATGCAGGCGCAGCGGCGACAGATCGAGACGATTCGGCCACCAGTCCTGATTGGTCATCGGTTTCGGGTAATCCATTTGCACTGGGCTGGTCGCAAACGCCGGCGACACGGCAACGGCAAGTGCCACAACAAGAGGAAGTGCTTTGACTTGCATAGCGTTTTCTCCGTCAAAGTGATTGGAAATACAGCGCCGAAAATAGTGCGCCTCGAACGGCGACAGCGGTATTTCTTATGGCCTATGAATTCGATTGACGGGCTCAATGCTGCACTGCAGCGAAGCGCTGGCTGCCGACTTGTCGCCTGCTCGGCCGCGAGCAAAATCTGACCGGCGACTTGTCCAATAACGCCACCTGTTTGCGCGAAGATGACAACGGACATTTTCCTTGCAATTCAATGAGTAATCCGCTGAAAAAGAAGTCGCGTCAACGGCTGGAATTGTCATCAATTTGCGGTATGTTCGCCGCTCAGGCGCGGACAACCACAACAGGCGCCGCTGTTTAATCAGGAGAATTACATGCCGCAATTCACCCGTCGCAAGTTTCTGGAGGTACTGGTGGTCAGCGCCAGCGCCACCGCCTTGGCCGGTTGCCCGTTCGACGACGATGACAAAAAAGAACGCCGCGTGGCACCGGAATACTTTCCGCAGTCGATCGCCTCGGGTGACCCGACCGCCAGCAGCGTAGTGCTGTGGACGCGGCTCAATGGCGGCAGCGGTGATGCCAAGGTGAAACTGCAGGTGGCCAGCGACAGCGGCTTTACCTCACTGCTGGTCGATGAAGTGTTCAGCGCCAAAGCCAGCAATGATCACTGCCTGAAAATCCGCGTGATCGATCTGACGCCGGACACCACCTACTACTACCGCTTCATCTATCTGCGTAACGACGACGAGCTGCGCTCGCGCGACGGTCGCACCAAAACCGCGCCGGCGGCCAACAGCACGCGCACGGTCAAGTTTGCCTTTGTCAGCTGCCAGGATTACATCGGCCGCTATTACAACCCCTACCTGAAGCTGCTGGATCAGGATCTGGATTTTGTCGTGCACCTCGGGGACTACGTGTACGAGACCACCGGTGATCCGGCCTTCCAGCAAAGTGACAGCCCACGGAAAGTGGTATTCAGCGATGCCGCCAGCGCTCTCACCATTGGCAGTGGCGCCGAGGCGTATCAGTCGGCCAACAGCCTGAGCAATTACCGCGATCTGTACAAAACCTATCGCAGTGACCCCGTTCTGCAACAGATGCATGAACGCTTTCCGTTTGTCTGCATCTGGGATGACCATGAATTTTCCGATGACAGCTGGGGCGCGACGGCCACCTCGTTCAACGGCCGCCGCGATGAGCAATCGGAAACGCGCAAGCGCAATGCCGAGCAGGCCTGGTTCGAGTTCATGCCGGTCGACCGGCAAGGCGGCAATGTCGCTGGCGCGGTGGAGGTGGACACCGCAGCGCTGTATCCGAACATTCAGATGTACCGCGATTTCCGCTTTGGCGCGAATCTGCATCTGGTCATGACGGATTTCCGCAGCTACCGCCCGGACCACCTGATTCCGGAGGACGCGTTCCCGGGTGAAGTGGTGCTGGACCGCGCCACCCTGACGGCATTTCTCGCCGGCCAGGGCATCAACTACGACGACGTCAGATCACGGTTCTCGCCGTATGTGAATCTGGACGCTGCGCCGTGGAGCACTTACCGGCCGGCACTGATCGCAGCCCTTGGTGCAGCCTACGCTGCCGAAGGCATGTCTGCTTACGAAGCCGAAGCGAAAGCACGGGACGTGACGCGCGGAAATATCGCGGTCATGGTGATCAACAGCGTCCTGTCGAATTTCAATGACGCCGTACCGGCAAACTTCCGAGTGCCGCTGATCGATAACGCCACCGCCGCCACACTCGACACCGGCCTCGCCTACGTCACGATGGGCAAAACGGCGCTGTATGGTGAACTCGGCTCACGCTATTTCGTGGTCAAGGACAGCTTTGATCTGTACGCCGCCTACCGTTATCTGATGGAGTCGTCACAGACCCAGAACGCCTACGGCAACGCGCAAACACTGTGGCTGCAGAACACCCTGCTCGGTTCGACTGCCCGCTGGAAAGTGCTCGGCAGCTCGGTTTCGTACACCTCGCTGGTGCTCGATCTGACCAATCCGGCGCTCGGTGTGCCGGCGCCGTTCAATCAGCGCTTCTATCTGAACCTCGATCACTGGGATGGCTTCCCGCAGCAGCAGCAAGGCCTGTTGCAGATGATGCGCAATAACCCGGGCACCGTGATCATCGCCGGCGATATCCACTCTTCGTATGCAGCCGATCACGGCGGCGGCGTGGTCGGTTTCACCGGCACCTCGGTTTCATCCGGCAGCTTCCGTGAGCTGTTGCGCCGCTCCGCCGCGAACGATCCGACCCTGTCGCAGGTGCCGGGCATTCAGCAGCTGATCGAGAATGTGGATGTGCTGATGCGCGCTGCCAATGGCCAGATCCGCTACGCCCGCAGCAACAGCCACGGCGTCTCGATTGTCGAAGCCAGCAGCGATGAAATGCGGGTCAGCTATTTCGAGCTGGATGAAGACACTGCCACGGTGAACCGCTACCAGAATGCCGCAACCGTGTTGGCAGACATGGTCGAGACCCGGTTCCGGGTCAACAGCAGCAATCAGCTGGAAGTGTTGTAACCGCGCCTGCGGCACAGCGCCACGGCAGCATCACCGCCGTGGCGCTGTGCCGTATCCACGCGTTCAAAAGCCTCAACGTTCTCGTCAGTACCTTCCTCGCCAGACCCCGCTTAGTTGCTCTCGTCATTACCCCGGCACCGCTTATTGCCGGCGCCGAGGACCGTTGGCCCAGCTACCGCCGGCTGTCGCAGTTTCATTGAACGGTAACGGTATCAGGGCTATACAGGTAACGCTGAATCAACGGATTCGGCCGTTGTGTCTCTCGCCCGCGAAGCCCGCAATCAGCGCTGGTGTTTGTCGCGGAGTCGTTATGCCACTGTCAGTGGTTGCCAGGCGGGGCAGCACAGGATGCGGTCGCCAGCAGGGCAGATGACAAAGGCATCTGTTGTTCCACGGTTGTAAGGTGCGTTGCCAGCCATTGCCAGTCACGGTTGGTGACCGCTGGTTGACACGGGTTTCGCCTCTACCAGAAGGAGTCGAAACCATGGACGTAACCAAACTGCAAAGCCGCCCGGAGGCCGCCCAAAAGAACGGCGTCATCAATCCCTATGCGCTCGCCGAGCTGGTCGCCGGCCGTCGCATTGCCTGGCATGAAGTGGACGCACCACGCATGCTCGAAGAGCTGTTGCAGACGCCGTATGAAGAGCTGTTTGATCCCAAATATGACAGCCCGATCTACATGGGCTTGCGCCTGAACAAGAACAAGCGGCTGGAGCCGTTCCATTCGCCGTTGCTGGATGTGCAGGTCAGGCTCGACACCAGCGATCTGGAAGTGCCGATTGAGCAGCTGATGACGGACGTCAAAGTGCTCGGCGATCTGAGCCGCCGTTTTGAAGTCAGCGATGTCGCCAACCTTGCCATTCACCAGATCCGCTTCTGCAACCCGTTCCAGATTGAATTGACACTGAAGCTGCCGGCCAAAGACCGGCTGCAACAACTGGCCCGCGCGTTTCCAAAAGATCTGGTGCGCACCGTGGCCTTCGATCCGGAAGCCAAGGGCAACAGCAATCAGGATTGGACGCCACCCAATGCCTCCTGGGTCGACAAAGGCACCTTCTTCAACGAAGCGGCCGAGTTCTTCGACCCGGTACAGGGCGCGGTCGCCAACTGCTATTACATCGCCGCCTTGTCAGCGGTCGCCTGGACCTCGCCGTACCGCATCGCCCACCTGACCCGCGCCACCGGTCAGAATCAGCAGAGCTTCACCAATCAGATCACCTTCTTCAAACCGGACAGCAACGGTCAGATCGACAAAACCATTGAGGTCACCGACAGCGTGCCGGCGCACAACGCCACCGGCAATTTCCTGTATTGCCGCTCCAGCGAGCTCGGCGAAACCTGGCCGGCGATCATGGAGAAAGCGTTTGCCAAGTTCGTCACCGGCACCACGACCGATCATCCCGACATCCTCGCCACCGGTTGGGGCGATTGCGTGCTCGCGACCGCGCAGCTGACCGGCAAACAGCGACATTACTACGGCAACAGTGATCTGACCGGCAACCAGCTGTGGGATTTGGTCCGCGCCAACAGTCTGAGCCGGCGCACCATCAACCCGATGACCTGCTGGACCTATGGCACGGCGCCGGAAGGCCTCAGTTATTCCGATGCCAATATCGTCGGCTCGCACTGTTACACCGTGCTCGGCTGGGATTACCACTGCGGCAAGAAATACCTGGTGCTGCGCAATCCCTGGGGCCAGACCGAAGCGACAGTCAGCTCACTCAACAGCACGGTCTGGATGTATGACGTCAGTTGGTGGCGGCCGATCGATCTCGCCAATCCGGACGGCACCTTCGCCATCGAAGCCAACGCCTTCCAGCAGTATTTCGCCGGCATCGGCGTCGTCAAATAGCATCACCGCTGTGCGTGGGCTGCCTTGGCGCAGCCCACGCCGTTTCACCGTTGAAGCTCAGCATCCCAGCGCATCGCCACGACCGCTGCTTCGCCTACCGCTCCCAACCGCCTGCCAGCTGCCCTGCCGTGCCAGTTTTTACTACACTGTGGCCAGATATTGGCTGCGCTGCACCAACGCAGCCCACGCCAACACGCGCAACAGGTCCAGGAGTCGTCGCATGAGAGCCGAGCAATACGCGAACCGTTTGATGTATCCGCTGCAATGGTTGGGGCGCATCGTGACGGTGGCAATCGGCCTGTCGCTGCTGGCGGCTTGCAACGGGCCGACCACGGCGGAAGGTGTGCGGCTCTACAGCGAAGGCAAATTTCAGGAAGCCCGCAACGTGCTGCAGCAACGGGTTCCGCGCAATGATCCGGTTGCCAATTATTTTCTCGCCCAGATGTATGAACGCGGTGATGGTGTCAAAGCCGATCTCGATCGGGCGCTGAACCTTTACATGTCCGCGGCCAGCCGCGGTCTGCCGCAAGGCCAGGCCGCGCTGGCCGCGCTGCAAGTGACCGCCGCCCAGGGTGAACAGCTGGCGCTGCGGCTGCAAACGCTGAAAGACGTGGCGAACCAGCATCCGGAAGCCGGGCTGCTGCGCTTGTGTGAAGCCCTGCTCTACCTCGGCATCAAGGATCAGGAAACCGACTACGGCAGCGATTTTCTCGCCTGCGCCGACAAGCTGAAAAACTACGATGACGTCAGCGCGGCCCGGCTGCTGGCCTCGGCCCATGTGTCTGGCGCGCTGGCCACAAAGGACTTCGCCAAGGGCGCCGAATATGCCAGCCAGGCCGCTGCCGCAGGCGATGCCGGCGGCCATGCCCTGCTCGCCGCGGCCTATGCCCAGGGGCTCGGCAAGCCGCAGGATTTCAGCCGCGCCTATATTCATGCCGGCACGGCCCTCGCCGCCGGCAGCCGGCAAATGAGCGAAAACCGTCGCAAGGAGTTAGAGCAGTTGCAAAAACGGGCCGAGCGCAACCTGTCGCCGACCGCACTGCAAGAGGCCAACAAGGAAATCGAGCGCCTGAAAACCGAAGCGGCGGCGCAACTGCACGGCTGGGAGATGAAGCACCGCTTTGGCTGGGCCATGCAAGCTGCGCAATAACGGTGCAGCGGCGGTAAATAACCAACGGCAGTTAGCCAAGCCGGCACTGAAGCGCGACACTCCGGAGCATTCACCGGAGTCGCGTCACCATGATTCGCCGTACTGAAAACCTCAATGTGGTCGGACTGGACCACATGCCCTCACCGCAGGAAATCAAGCAGCGGGTGCCGCTGACGGAAAAAAGCGCGGCCACCGTTATTCAGGGTCGGCAGACGCTGACCCGCATTCTCGACCGCCAGGACCCGCGTCCCGTGATTGTGGTCGGGCCCTGCTCCATCCACGATCCGATCGCCGGCCTCGATTACGCCCAGCGGCTGAAAACGCTGGCCGATGCGGTCAGCGACAGCCTGTATGTCGTCATGCGCGTGTATTTTGAAAAGCCGCGCACCACCACCGGCTGGAAAGGTTTCATCAACGATCCGCACATGGATGACTCTTTCCATATCGAAGAAGGCATGCAACTGGGCCGGCAATTCCTGTCGGATGTGACCGCCCTCGGGCTGCCGGCCGCCACCGAGGCGCTCGATCCGATTTCGCCGCAATACTACGGCGATCTGATCAGCTGGACCGCCATCGGCGCCCGCACCTCGGAATCGCAGACCCACCGCGAGATGGCCTCGGGCCTGTCGACGCCGGTCGGTTTCAAGAACGGCACCGACGGCTCGCTCGACGCCGCCATCAACGGCATCATCTCGGCCTCGCATCCGCACAGTTTCCTCGGCATCAACGACAACGGCGCCGCGGCGATCATCCGCACCCGTGGCAATGCCTACGGTCATGTCGTGCTGCGCGGCGGCGACCGGCCGAATTACGACAACGTGTCGGTCTCGATGACCGAGCAGGCACTGCTGAAAGCCAAACTGGCGCCGAACATCATCATCGACTGCTCGCACGCCAACTCGGGTAAAAAGCCAGAACTGCAGTCGCTGGTGCTGAACAATGTCGTCAACCAGATCCGCGATGGCAACAGTTCGATAGTCGGCATGATGATCGAAAGCTTCATTGAAGCCGGCAACCAACCGATCCCGAAAGATCGCAGCCAGCTGCGTTACGGCTGTTCCGTCACCGATGCCTGCGTCGACTGGGCCACCACCGAAACCATGCTGCACAACGCCAGAGAAGTGTTGGCACCGATCATCGAAAAGCGCCGGCGTGAGCGAATTGGCGCGGTCAGCGCTTAAGCACAGCGCTCACGCCTTGAGCTGCTGGAATAAACGCTCGGAGTCAGCCGACGGCGCGATGCCGAGCGTAACGGCCAGAATCCGTTTCAATTTGTGAAACGTATTCATTGCTTCTGGCACCCGACCGAGCTTGGCATAGCAACGCATCAAGCCCTGATAGAAGGGTTCGATGGCATTGTCCGCATCGAGCCCGCGCAGATACATGGCAATCGCCTGCTCATGCTGGCCATTTTTCTCCAATGCATCGGCATGCTCGGCCAGCACGTGAACAAACTTGCTGCGCAAGCGCTCGCGCATTGGCACTGACCACATTTCGGCCGTGTCTTCAGCAAGGAAGCTTCCATGGTACAACGCAATGGCCTCGGCACGCCGCGCGCCACCGGTTGCGAGCAGGCGTTCAAATTCCCAGACATCACACCAGACTCGCTCGCGGTTCAGTGACAGCGTGCCAGCCTGCTGAATAATCACCTCGTTGTCACTCAGCAAAGTGCGCAGGCGATGCAAGGCCGCCGTCAGCGCCCTGGCACCAGCATCACCCTCCTCGTCCGGCCATAGCGCATCGATCACCTGCTGCTCGGCGACCTGCTGACCACCGTAAGCCAGCAGCGCCTTGAGCAAAGCCAAGGTTTTCTTCGGCGCCTTGCGACCGTAGGTCAGCACTTCACCATCACAGGACAATTCAAAATTGCCGAATGTGCGGATCGCCAGCGGCCAGGGCCAGTTCGCGACTGCCGCTTCCGGCGGTAGCAAGTCGCAGCGACGAATCATCCGAACCACTGTATCGCTTTCAATGTTATGGCGTAGCGCTTCATTGCACAGCGTTGCCGCCATATGCGCTTGCAGGCGCAGGAACAATTTGCCTTGATCATGCCGGCTGGTCAGCAGAGCTCTGCGCAGGTAATCATGACAAGCTGTCTCGTTGCCGCGGCGGTGTGCGGCATAAGCCAGTATCCAATCCGTTAGATAGGCGTAGTGGGCAAACGCAGTTGAGGTGATTACCGCACGTGCTTCTTCAGTCAGTGCCTCGACTTGTTGAAACTGGCCCGTATCAATCTGGGCGATTGCCAGCTGCATGCTGCAGTGAAAATGCTGTAGCAGCACACCGGTTTGCCGATTCAGGCGATAAGCCTTTTCAGCAAAGTCACGCGCAGCCAGCCAGTTTTCCTGTCGGGCGGCCAGCATGGCTCGCAACCAGACATCGACCGACTGATCCATCAAGCTGGCGCTCTGCATATAGCTCGCATTGTCGGCGCGGTAACGTTCGGCGGCTTCGAGATCGTGGCTGACCATTGCCGCAACGCATAAGCCGGCATTCGTGGTGAAGTGCAGCGTCGGCAAGGAAATGCCCTGACTTTCCCAAAGCGCCCGTGCCTTGAGAAAGGCCTGTGTGGCTTTGCCGGTGTCACCACACATCAACTCAAAATTACCTAGCTCTTTCCACCACAGTGCATGATTCAGCGTATTGACGTCCGGATGGTTCAGCATCGGCGTGGACAGCGCCTCGACGCGACGCCCCAGATCGAGGTCGGCGCTGTGCCAGGCATGCAGCATCAAATGACAGCTGGCATTGAGCCGATGATTGATCGGAATCGGCTCCGCCAACAGTTGCAGGACTCGTTGGACACAATCCTGGGTTCGGATCGCATCCGGTTGCCGGAAACTCAGCGCATACAGCAGGGTCGAGCGCACGCGCAACTCCACCAGCGGAGGCAGTTTGTCACCGTCCGCTTGCAGCAACATATCGAGCTGTGCCAGCAAACCATCGAGCGGTCGCAAATCGGAGAACTCGAACTGATAGGTTGTGACCATGCCGGTCAAAGCAACGGCCAACTCAATCGGATCTTGGCGTTCAACAAACTGGTCAATGGCCTGCTGCAACGGAACCCGGGCCCGAACCGGTTGCACTGGTACATCGCACAAACCAAACCAGAGCAACAACCGCGGCTGGGCGGCAATCAATTGCTCAGGCAAGTGCGTGAGCAGCTTTCGCAACGGCAACCAGCGCCCTGCTTCCAGCATCTGTTGACCGCCACGGTGGATCAGCGCAGCCAGCGCCGGCCAATCGGCCAACTGGATCAGCAGCTGCGCCGCTGCATCCAATTCACCTGCCTGTTGCAACAACTGGCTGGCGTGTTGCTGTAGCGGCCCCGTCTGCTCAGCAGGCAGTTGACGCAGTTGCTCCAGCAAAAATGCCCGGAACAAATCATGAAACTGATAGTGCTCGCCACGACGCTCGACAAACAATCGGCGGCGATAACACTCCTCGACAATCTTCTCGGCATCGGCATTGGCCGTGATCTGCGCCGCCATTGCCGCTGTGAAACGTGGAAACAGCGCGCAGCGAATCAGGCACTGCTGGATGGCGACATTGGCTTGGGTGAACACCTGGCCGGCAAAAAACTGGAACAGCAACTCCTGCGTGTTGAGTTGCAAATGCTGCATCGAAACACCAGGACGGCGCGCCTGCTCCAACGCCAGCGTCAAGCCCGCTGCCCAGCCATCGGTTTGATTCTGCAGCGCGGCCAGCGTCGCCTCGGGGTAATCACCACGCAGACCGGCGATCGCACGCATTTCGTCGCCAGTCAGGCGCAGCTCTTCCCAGTCGAGCCAGGCAAACGATTGATGCAACCAGATCGGCGGTGGAGCCTGTCGGCTGATCACCACCAGGCTGATGCCGCTGGGCATTTCTTGCCGGGCGATGGTCAGCACGCCATGCATCGGCGAATCGGCGGCCAGCTCGTGGTAGTTGTCGAGCACCAGAGCGGCTGGCTGCTTCATCCGTGCATACAGCGCGCGGAAGAACAAACGCGCGTAGACGTCGAGGTTGCGGGCGAATTCGGGCGTCAGCACCGGCAGGCTGGGCGCGGTTTTGGCTTTGCTGGCCGAGACGGGCACGGTCTGCGCCAGGTAATAGAAGAAGCTGGCTGGGTCATTGTCGCCGCTGTCGACATGCAGCCAGACGCCGCCGACCCGGCGCTCGCCCAAGTAACTGGCCACCAGCGCGGTCTTGCCGGCACCGGGTGGTCCGGCGACCCAGACCGCACCTTGCGCGCAGCCCTCATCCAGCCGGGCAAACAGGCGTTCGCGCGGCAGCACTTTGTACAGCTTGGGACGGGTCAGCTTGGCAAGCCCGCTCATACATCATCCGGAGAAACCGCAGTAACTGTGAGCAGTTTAAACGCTGCCGGCCGGCAATTTGCGAATCCGTAAGTCATCCGTGCCGGGTCGCCCCTTAGCCTGTGCCCATTCGTTCAGGCACCCCGACCCCGCATGCAAGAACCCCGCAGTTTCATTGTCCGGATGTACCGGCTCGACCTCGAAGGCATCGCCGGCGTGGTGGAAGACGTCGAGTCCGGCCGCTCGGTGCCGTTTCATTCGCTCGGCGAACTCTGGGCCGCACTGACCCGGGTATTGCCGCCGATCAAGCGCCGTCGACCAGACGGCATACCGCCGGAGCTCGACTGACCATGACCTATCCCGTTCCGCTCAGCGTGGTCCTTGACCTCGTGATGGCCGCCCATCGGTTAGGCACGTCGCCATCTGCCGCCAATCCGACTGCCGAAACAGCGCCGCCAGTCGCTACGCCGGACTCAGGCGTCATGGTCACCGCCCCACGCCCTGCCACCGAGCGAGCTTCCCCCGTTTCGTCTAGCCATGCATGGAGATCATGATGAACTTTGCCACACCCGTCGTCGCCTCACTGACGCTGCTCGCGCTCGCAGGTTGCGGTTCCCAGGCAGAACCGGCCGCAGAAGAAGTGCGCCCCGTCTGGAGCACCGTGGTCGGCGAACAAGCCGGCAGCGTCGACGCCGTTTATTCCGGTGACATTCGCGCTCGCGTTGAGAGCAAACTCGGTTTTCGCGTTGGCGGCAAAATTGCGGCGCGGCTGGTCGATGTCGGCAGCACGGTGCGCGCCGGTCAGGTGATGATGCGTCTGCTGGCCGACGACGCCGCACTGAACGTCAGCAGCGCCCGCGCCCAAGCCGATGCCGCGCAGGCAAAACTGGCCAAGGAAGTAGCGGACCTGACGCGCGCCGAAGAGTTGTTCGGTCAGCACTTCATCTCGCAAGCCGAGCTTGATCAAACCCGCTTGTCCGTGCGCCAAGCGCAAGCGCAGTTCGATTCTGCGCAATCGCAATTGCAATTGGCGGAACACCATCAGCAATACACCGAACTGAAAGCCGACCGCGCCGGTGTCATCACCAGCATTACGGCCGAAGCCGGCCAAGTGATTGCCGCCGGCCAAACCGTGCTGGTTGTCGCCGCTGACGGTGAACGCGAAATGGCCATCAGCATTCCGGAATCGCGGGTCGATGAGTTGCGCAATGCCAAGCAGATGAGCATCACGCTATGGGCCAATCCGGACAAACGTTACCAGGCCAGCCTGCGCGAACTGGCACCAGCCACCGATGAACTCACCCGCACCTACGCCGCCCGTATCCGCATTGAAAATCCGGATGCTGCCATTCGACTCGGCATGACTGCGTCGTTGCACGTACCGAATATCGAGGGCGCCACGGCAATTCGGCTGCCCTTGACGGCGGTGATCACCCGCAACGATCAAGCACAGGTCTGGGTCATCGACCCCGTGCAGTTGCGCGTCAAGACCCGCGCCGTGCAACTCGGCGCGGTACAGAACGATCAGATTCTGATCCATAGCGGCCTGAGCCAAGGTGAGCGCGTGGTAACCGCCGGCGCCAACCTGTTGCATGACGGCCAGCTGGTCAAAGTCGTTGCCAGTGCCAGCCTCTGAGGAAGACCGACATGACCCGCATGAATCTATCCGAATGGGCACTCAAGCATCAGCAGATGATTTTGTTTCTGATTCTGCTGACCTCGTTCGCTGGCCTGTATGCCTACAACAAGCTCGGCCGCAAAGAGGATCCGGAATTCACCATCAAGGCCATGGTCGTGCAAGCCTACTGGCCGGGCGCCGGTGTCAGCCAGATGTCAGATCAAGTGACGGACAAACTGGAAAAGGCGCTGCAGGAAATCGCCGAGATTGACTACACCAAGAGCTACGTCAAACCCGGTGAAACCCAGATCACAATCAGCCTGCGCGAAGAGGTGCGCAGTGAAGTCGTGCCGGACGTCTGGTATCAGGTCCGCAAAAAAATTGGCGATATCAAGCATACGCTGCCAGATGGCGTTCGTGGCCCGGTGTTCAACGATGAATTTGGCGACACCTACGGCAATTTGCTGGCCATCACCGGCGACGGCTTCGGCTATCCAGCACTCAAGGAATTTGCCGACGCCGCTCGCAATGAGCTGTTGCAACTGGCAGATGTCAAGAAAGTGCTCTATGTCGGTGAGCAGGCCGAGAAGATCTACGTCGAGGTGTCGAATGCCAAAATGGCTTCGCTGGGCCTCGACCCCAAGCTGATTGCCAACACACTGAACCAGACCAATGTGGTCTCGTCGGCTGGCGTGGTCGAAAGCGGCGCCGAACGCATCCGTCTGCAGGTGACCGGTGAGTTCGATTCGGTTGAAAGCATTGGCGCCATCGGCCTTCAGGCCGGCGATCGCACGTTTCGCTTGAGCGACATTGCCGACATCCGCCGCGGTGTTGTCGATCCACCGACGTTCAAAATGCGCTACAACGGCCAGGAAGCGATCGGCCTTGCCGTCAGCATGCGTGCCGGTGGTGACGTGATCCGCTTGGGCCAGCAACTCGACGCCGTCATCAAGCATGTTGAGTCGTCTCTGCCGGTTGGCGTGCAAGTGCATGCGGTGTCCGATCAACCGAAAGTGGTCTCGGCCTCGATCAGCGAGTTCACCCATAGTCTGGTTGAAGCCATCGCCATTGTCTTGGCCGTCAGCTTCGTTTCACTGGGCATGCGCACTGGATTGGTCGTCGCGCTGTCGATTCCTTTGGTGCTCGCTGCAACCTTCATGGTGATGTATGCCCTGGGCATCGATCTGCAACGGATCTCGTTGGGTGCCTTGATCATCGCGCTGGGATTGCTGGTTGATGACGCCATCATCGCGGTCGAAATGATGATGCTGAAGCTGGAACAAGGTTGGGACCGCGTCCGCGCGGCCACCTACGCCTACACCGCGACTGCCTTCCCGATGCTGACTGGCACCCTGATCACGGCCGCGGGTTTTATGCCAGTCGGTTTGGCCAAATCCGGTGCCGGTGAATACACCGGTTCGATCTTCCAGGTGGTTGGAATTTCGCTGATCCTGTCCTGGATTGTTGCAGTGCTGTTCACGCCGTGGCTTGGCTATAAGTTGTTGCCAGAGCATCACCACGCTCACGCCGATGAAGATGCCGTTTATCAAGGGCGGTTCTATAAGCTGTTCCGCAACCTGGTCGAACAGTGCCTGCATTACCGCAAGACCGTGGTAGCGGTTACCTTGCTGCTGTTCGTGGGGTCGGTGTTGCTGTTCAAACTTGTGCCACAGCAATTTTTCCCGGCATCCAACCGCTTGGAACTCATGGTCGATATGTGGTTGCCGGAGCCATCGACGTTCGCTGCCACCGAAGCGCAAGCCAAAAGCCTGGAACAGAAATTCCTCGGCAACCCGGATGTGTTGTCAATCACCAGCTATGTCGGCGGTGGCAGCCCGCGCTTCTATCTGCCGCTGGATCTGCAAACACCGAACCTGCGTCTGGCCCAGGTCATGCTGGTGACACCAGATGAAGAAGCGCGTGAGCGGGTGTTGAGTCAGCTGCAGGAAGCCTTTGAGAACGATTTTCCGTCCGTTCGCGCGCGCGTCAATCGTCTTGAGAACGGTCCGCCGGTCGGCTATCCGGTTCAATTGCGGGTGTCCGGCCCGGATACCAGGAAAGTGCAGGAAATCGCAACCGAGGTTGCGGGTCTGTTGCGTGCGCATCCGAATGTCCGCCGCATCAACCAGGACTGGGGCGATCCGCAGAAGGCGCTGCGCATCAACATCGATCAGGACAAGGCGCGCGCCCTGGGCATCACCTCCAAGCAGATCGCCGACGCGCTGCAAACCACGCAATCCGGCCTGACCATCACCCGCTATCTGGAGGGTGACAAGGATATTGATGTGGTCGCCCGTGTGGTCGAGAACGAGCGTACCGATCTGAACAACTTGAAAGACGCCAAGATCTATCTGCGGCAAGGCGCCTTTGTTCCGTTGTCGCAGATTGCCAAGCTGGAGCTGACCACCGAACCAAGTGAACTGTGGCGTCGCAAACGCCTGCCGACAATTACCGTACGCAGCGATGTGGTTGGCGCCGAAGGTCCGGACGTGACCATTGCCTTGCAACCGGCGATTGCCGAACTGCAGGCCAAGCTGCCGCTGGGCTACAAGATTCAGTTCGGTGGCGCGTTTGAATCCAGCGCGATTGCCCAGGAATCTATCGGTGCTGTCATGCCACTCGCCGTTCTGATTGTGCTGGTGCTGTTGATGATGCAGCTGCAGGACATTCAAAAGATGCTGCTGGTGCTGCTGACCGCACCACTCGGTTTGATTGGTGTGTCACTGGTGCTGGCGAGCTTTCAGATCCCGTTTGGCTTTGTCGCGACACTCGGTGTGATTGCATTGGCCGGGATGATCATCCGCAACTCGGTGATTCTGGTCGTCCAGATCGATCACGATGTCGAGAACGGCAGCTCGCTATGGAACGCCATCATTGAGTCCGCTGTGCGTCGTTTCCGACCCATCATGCTGACCGCGCTGGCCGCCATCTTGGCAATGATCCCGCTGACCCGTTCGACCTTCTGGGGCCCGATGGCCTGGGCAATCATGGGCGGTTTGTTCGTCGCCACGTTGCTGACCTTGTTGTTCCTGCCGGCGCTCTATGCCGCTTGGTACCGCGTGCAGAAACCTGCCGCCTAACTCAACCGGATACCGATCATGAAACTGTCTGGAATTGCCACAAGCCTGTTGCTGTTAAGTAGTGGCGCCCTGTTCGCCACCGGCGTGCAGGCCGTGGATCTGAAAACAGCCTGGCAACATTCGCTACAAACCGATCCGGCCTATCTCGCCGCGCAGGAAGCCAATGCCGCCGGTCAGGAAAAAGCCGTGCAAGCCAGCGCGCTATACAAGCCAAAGCTGAGCGTGACCGGCTACAGCAATCGCATAGAAACGGAAAGCGACGTGAACTTGCCGGTGAACGTGGCCGGTTTGATGCCGTCGGAAAGCAGCGGCAGCGAAACCGGTTACAAAATCAGTTTCAGCCAGCCGCTGTACCGCGCCGACAACTGGGCGACCAGCAAGCAGCTGGACCAGCAAGCCGAGCTGGCAACGTTACAACTGCGAAACGCCGAGCAGGGTCAGATGCTGCGCGTTGCGTCGGCCTACTTCGCCGTGCTGCTGGCCGATCAGCATGTGCAGTTGCTACACGCCCAGTTGGCAGCCATCACCGAACAACTTGCCGATGCCAATGCCCGCTTCACCGCCGGCCGCGCCAAGATCACCGATGTCCGTGATGCCGAAGCGCGCCATGCCAATGTGCAGGCTTCATTGATTGCTGCTGAAAGCGAGCAACTGCTCCGGCGCAGTCAGTTTGAAGCGCTAACCGGTCTTGCAGCCAATGATCTGCAAACGCTTCGTGCTGACTTTATCCCAACGCCGCCGGAACCGCTCAGCTTGGCGAGTTGGCAGCAACGCGCGCAAGACGGCAATCTGCAGGTGCAGCAACGCCAGCATCAACTGGTGATTGCCGGCGCCGATGTCAGCAAGACAGCACTGGCCAGCAAACCGACGCTGGATCTGGTTGCCAGCTACAGCGACAGTCGCAGCAGCGGTGATCTGTCGCCGTTTGTCTCACCCGAACAAGCCAGCAACACCGTCGTCGGTCTGCAACTGACCGTACCGCTCTACGCTGGTGGCAGCATTCGATCGCAAGCGCGCGAGGCCGAAGCCAAACACCGCGAGGCAACACAGCTGTTGGAAGCTGCCAAACGCGATGCCCGCTTGCAGGTGCAGGATGCCTACCTTGCGGTCAACAGCGGCGCCGCTCGGGTGCAGGCACTGAAGCAGGCAACGCAGGCGAGCCAAACCGCATTGGATGCTGCCCTGCTCGGCAAGCAGGTCGGTGTCAAAACCACTCAGGATGTACTGAATGCCCAGCAACAGTTGTACATCAGTCAGTTCGATCTGGCGCAGGCACAGCATGGATATTTGAACGGCCGGTTACGGTTGGCAGCAGCCACGGGTGAACTGAGCGCCGATGATCTGGATGCCATCAATTCCGTTCTGATCGGGCAAGAGTCCACGGTCAGTCCTGTTGCTTATCAAGCGGTCAGCTATCGTCCGACCAACCAGGAGTTGCCATGAAGCTCGCGACCCGCACCTTCATTCTGCGCACAGACGCCGCCTTTCTCGGTCTTGCTTCATTCGGGGGCTTCGTGGCGGATATCGCCGGTTCGTTTTTCGGCAAAGGACCTTTTGCCAGCATCATCGGTCAGCCACCACATGCCGGTATCGGTTTTACCGAGGCGCACGGTCTGGCGTTCATCTTTGCCGTGCTGCTGTGGCGCGCCAGCAGCGAACGCTCTTGGCATCTGACGGCGGTCGCCGTGCACGCCTTGCTCGGCAGCGCCAATCTGGCGTTTTGGCCGCTGTTCGCGGCAGCGGATCAGATGGCGATGGGCTATCTGACAACCACACTGCATTGGACGCTTGTCATCGCCCAGCTGATTGCAGCGCGCTCAGCCAGCCAAGCGGACCGTAGCAAGGCGTCATAAGCTCAAACATCCTGCCACCGTTTGCGCTAACGCTCTGAAACAAAAAGGGAGACAGCCATCCGCTGTCTCCCTCATTTTTTTGCCACCGTAACTACCGGCGCGCCGCAGCAAAACCAATCGCGCTTACAGCTGACCGATAAAGTCTTTCTTGCCAATGTCCACGCCTATGTGGCGCAGAATCGCGTACGCCGTGGTGCAGTGGAAATAGACGTGCGGATGCACGTAGAACAGCAAGTAAGGTTGGCCTTTGTATGTCACCTCACCATCTTTGCGCTGCAGGGTGATGGTTTTGTCTTCGCTGCCATCGATCTGGGCAGCACTGAAGCTGTTGACGAAATCGATAGTCTTGCGCAGCCGGGCAATCAACTCCGGAAAACTGGCTTCGGTGTCGTCGTATTTCGGGATCTCGACCCCGGCCAGACGGGCCACACAGCCCTTGCTCATGTCAGTAGCAATTTGCACTTGCCGGGTCAGCGGGAACATGTCGGCGGCCAACCGATAGTTCAGCAACACTGACGGATCAATCTTTTTGGCTTCGGCATAGGCCGCGCCTTTTTCCAGCACAGCAATCAGATTGGTCAGGGCACGGGTCAGTACCGGTACCGACGCTTGATACATGGACAGTGACATGGTGAGACTCCTGGAAGGGATGGCGTGAGAAGAAATGGCGTGAGCCGGCATCATACGCCCGCGCCAAGAATCCTGCTGGCAGGGGTCGGTACGGACAAGGAAACAGTCCGTTTCACCGGCGCCGTCAGCACCAGCCCGGTTTGCGGCTCAGCCGGCAAAGCATTCGATATCGCCTGCATCGGCGATGGCAAACTCATTGGCCAACGGCCAGATCTCGTTGCGCAGGAACGGTTCGACCACGGTGTCCCAATCATCACCATCGATCCAGTGATTGAGCACGCGCGCCGAAGCCCAGACCGGATTGCGATCGGACAGATCACCCTTGTCGAGCCAGGTTGGCCGGATATCGGCTTCCTTGTGCTCGTCCGGATTCTGAAATTTGTACAGCCGGAAATTCAGGATGGCGCCCTTGTCATGCGACAGCGCTTCGCAACCATTGATGCGGGCAGCGTGGGCATCGGAATAGGAATCCTGAATCAGGTGCAGCAAAGATCCGATGGCAATCTTGCGGATGCTGGCACTGCGATCGACGTTGCGGGCAAACAGATAGTGCACGTTCCAGCCTGGTCGCTGGATCAGGGCATCGATATCCGGCAGCTGTGCCAGCGTGGTTTTCGGGTCGATTTGGCGGACGGCGACCTGATAGGTGAACTTGGCCCAGGCCAGCATCTTGCGCCGGGTTTCCTGTGCCGATTCGGTCTCACTGGACGCCATGGCATGAAGAAACTGCAGATCGCCGTAATGGCTGCGGTACAGCAGGTCATCGCTGACTTCGACACCGACACAGGGTGCCGGCGCGTAGCGGTCCTGACATTTGGCCTTGTCTTCGGCGTCGAGCATCCATTTGCGCCACTTGGCAATATCGGCGACATCACCGAGCAGCATCAATGACGGGTCGTCGTTCCACTCGACACCGGTGACCAGAAAGGCCAGACGCTTGCCATCGCGGATGCGATCGAACTGCTCCGGACTGCCCTGACACTCCTGCGGCCTTGCATGACAGTCATAGGCGAGCATGGTCATGGTTTCATGCACCGGCTCGGAGATTTTACTGGCGAGATAACGCGTGGCCCAGCTGCCGACATCCGGCCGTTCCACCGGATTGATGTTGTGGGCAACCGCGGGCGTTGCCAGCACCAGCAGCGCCCACGCTGCTGCCACGTAACCGACAATCCGACCGGCGCTGCCCTGCTTCACTTGAACTGTCATCCCTGCCACTCGCGCTACACCACGAACGGGCCGGATTCTACGTGCCGCTGCGGCCGGCGACCAGCCATCACTCGAAAATGATGGTGCGGTTGCCACTCAGCAGCACACGCCGCTCAAACACCAGCTTGAGCGCTTTTGCCAGCACGATCTTCTCGACATCACGACCGGCCTGCGCCATGTCTTCCGGACTGTGCGAGTGATCAACCGGGATCACGTTCTGCGCGATGATCGGACCTTCATCGAGATCATTGGTAACGAAATGGGCGGTCGCGCCGATGATCTTGACGCCACGCTGCCACGCCTGCCGGTACGGACTCGCCCCGACAAAGGCCGGCAAAAACGAATGGTGGATGTTGATGAGCCGGAACGGATAGCGCGCCACGGCCGCCGGTGTCAGCACGCGCATGTATTTGGCCAGCACGATGAAATCCGGCTGATAGCGATCGACCTGCTCGAACAACGCGGCTTCATGCTGTTCGCGGCTGACGCCTTCGTGGCTGACATGATGATACGGCACCGCGAACTTGCCGGTCAGATCGGCCAGCTGTTCGTAGTTGCTGACCACCGCGACCAGATCGGCGCCGAGCTCGGCAAAGGCATGGCGGATGAGCAGCTCGCCAAGGCAATGATGCTCTTTGGTGGCGAGCACAACAATGCGCGGCCGCGAACGATCACAGAGCTTGACCGTCGTGCCGACCGGCAACACCGCGGCCAGCTCGGCCTCGACCGCGGCCGGTTCGATGGCACCGTCAAACTCGGTGCGCATGAAAAACCGCGCTTGCTCGTGATCGACGAACTCATGGTTGCTGAGCACGTTGCAGCCGTGCCGCAGCAGCACGCCGGTAATGGCATGGACCAAACCCCGTTGGTCGGGGCAATCCACCAGCAGGATATGACTGGACACAACGAATCCCCGTTGTCGTGATAAAGGCCGTACTGATAGGGGTTATGGCTTCAAAGGTTGTCGACAGGAATATCTGTCAGCGTTCGACGCATCAGACTACCGCGCGCCGAGGCGCTTGCGATATGACGGCAAACGATATCAGCGGCGGAACTGGCCGTCAGTCTTGCCAGCAGACCCGGTTGCGGCCGGCATCCTTGGCAGCGTAAAGCGCCTCATCGGCCCGGCGCAGCACCTGCCCGATCGGCTCGTCACCGCCCTGACAGGCGGTACCACCGAGGCTGATGGTCAGTCTCAGGCTGGGTTCGATGTCCGTGAGCTCGATGGCGGCCACGGCCGCGCGGATCCGTTCGGCGACTTGCAGCGCCATGCCCTTGTCGGTCGCCGGCAGCAACAGCAAAAACTCCTCGCCACCGAGTCGGCCGAGCACATCGGCATCACGGACCACGGTACGAAACGCCGCGGCAACGCGCTTCAATACCTTGTCACCGGCGAGATGGCCGTAGGTATCGTTGAGCCGTTTGAAATGATCGAGATCGGCAATCAGCACGCTGACATGGTTTTCGGTTGCCCGGTGCGATTGCCGCAGAATATCGAGCTCAGCCAGCACCCGGCGCCGATTGGCGAGTCCGGTCAACTCATCGGTCATCGCCATCGCATGCAGTTTTTGGCTGGCCCGGCGCTGGCGCCACAAGGTCCAGACCAGCATCACCACCACCACCGCACCCAGCACAATCACCGCCACCTGCAAGCGGGTGGCGCGCTGTTCCTGTCGCAGCGCCTGCTCGACCGCCGCATTTTCCTTTTGCAAAGCGATGTTCTGCTGTTCCTGATACCGGGTATCGAACTGCACTTTCATCAATGCAAACTGCTGGTCGCGCTGGCTGGCCGCCAGCTGATCGGCGATCTGCTTCAATGAGACATGGTTGTCGTACGCGGCGCGCCAGTTCTCCAACTCGGCATTCAAGGCGGCCAGGGCTGCATAGGTATCGCGCAGCTCGTGTTGGGCGCGATTCTGCTTGAAGGTAGCAAGCGCCGTCTCCAGGCTGCTGCGCGCCTCGCGGTAACGCTTGAGCTGGCGCAGTGCAATGCCACGTTGCAGCTGGATCTGCGCCTGCAGGCGGTTGTCATTGACGGTCTGCGCGATCACCATCGCCTGATCCAACTCGGTCAATGCCTGCCCGGGTTGCAGTTGCGCGTTCAGAACACTGCCAAGGCCGCGCTTGGCATAGGCGACACCGCGATCAAAACCAATACCCTGATGGGCCGTCAGCGCCCGCTCGTATGCGGTTTTCGCTTCGGCATACTGGGCCAGATTTTCCAGCGCCCGGCCGAGGTTGTGCAGCGCGATGCCAAGATCGCTGGGCTCGTTCTCCTGCTCCAGCAAGCGCACCGAGCGCTCGTAATAAATGCGCGCCTGGGCGTAGTCGCCCATGCGGTTATAGAGCGTGGCAATGCTGTTGAGCACGGTGCGCGCGTAGACCGGCATCGCCAGCTTTTCATACAGACCATGCGCGCGCTGCAGATCGGCCAGGCCACCGCTGTAGTTGCCACCAACACCACGGATATAGCCACGCTGGTACAGCGAATGCGCCAGCATGTAGAAATCCTGCGCCACTTCCGCGATGGCGACCGCCTCGTCATAAACCGCTTCGGCTTCGCTGTTCTTGCCTTGCGATTCCAGCAAATTGCCGCGACAGCTGAGAAAGCCAGCCCGCCAGCCGTCGCGCATCGATTGCTCGGCCAGCTGCAGGCCCCGGGTGATGTCTTCCGCGGCCATTTCCGGCGCACTTTCGATGAGTTCATCGCAGCGGAGAAAACGGGCGCGCAGCTCAAGCTCGCGATCCGGTTGCTTGGTCAGCACAGCCAGCACTTCGGCAGTGATCCGCAACGCCTTGGCGGAATTGCTGCGCTTGGCCAACTCGGCCTCGTCAAGTTGCTGGCGCAGCGCGTCGGTGCTGCTGGTGGGTGCCGATGCGACAACCGGCTTGCTGTCCGTTGCCCTCGTTTCCGCAGTCGCAATAGCAGTGAGTCCGACGGTGAGCGGCAACAGCAGACTCAGCCCCAATCCCCAACGGACGACCTGTTTACGACCACGGCGCATCGAACCGGCTCCCGGACAAAAAGTGGTCGAAGTTTAGCATGCGAGTGCGATGGCGCTGACGCGCGCCACTTATGCATTGTTCACATCCGTTGGCCATTGCCAACGCTGCAGCAAGGCCTGAAAGCAACCATCAACCGGTTGTTCGAGCACCAGCGTCGCACCGGTGACCGGATGCGCCAGTCGCATGCGGACGCAGGCCAGCAGCATCCGCGGTGCGGCCAGATGCTCGCGGAAATAACGATTGTGGCTGCCCTTGCCGTAACGGACATCACCGATGATGGGATGCGCGATATGTTTGAGATGGCGGCGCAGCTGATGCCGACGACCGGTCAGCGGCGACAGCGCCAGCAAAGCGTAACGGGACACCGGATAGCGGTCGACAGCGACCGGCAGCTCGACGCAGGCCAGGCGCCGGTAATCGGTGACCGCTGGCTGAGCCGGGGCATCGGCGCGCGTTTGCTTGTCGTAGTCATCCTGAATGCGGTCCAGCGGGTGATCAATCCGGCCCTGTTCCGGCGGGTGGCCACGCACCACCGCCCAATAGCATTTGTCGATTTTCTGTTCGGCAAACTGCTGCACCAGCTGCCGCGCCATTTCCGGATGACGGGCAAACAGCAGCACGCCGGAGGTGCCCTTGTCGAGACGGTGCACCGGATACACGTGCTGGCCCAGCTGGTCGCGCAGCATCTGCACGGCAAACCGGGTTTCATTGCGATCAATACCGGTTCGGTGCACCAGCAGCCCGGCCGGTTTGTGCACGGCAACCAGGTGTTCATCGCAGTAGAGCACCGGTAAAACGTCGGTCATGGCCTCAGCCGCCTTTGTCGGCATCAAAGGCCGGCATTATCGGCCCGGCCGCGACGGGCGTCACCTCGGACGGCGGCCGGGCGTGATACCCGACAACGCTCACGGTCGGACGAGACCCTGCTCCTTGATGAGTCCACTGCGCTTCAGCGTCTGCAGCTTCAGCTCACTGGCTTCCAGCTGCTGGTTCAGCGTCAGGTTCTGTTCGCGAATCGCAACAAAACGCTGATCCACCTCGGTCAAGCGCTTGTCGACATCGGTCAGGCTGCCGCTCAATGTCTGCCGGCGTTCCGCCAACTCGGCGAGCTTCTGCTCCAGCGCGGCCAGGTCAGCGCGCGCTTCGCTGAGCAACTGCGTTGACTGTTGCTGCGCCTGCTCCAGCGCCGCAATCTGCTCGCCCTTGCTGGCGAGCTCACGTTCGAACCTGGCGCCGGTGGTCAACCAGGCGGTACCGAACGAGCCAACGACACTGATCAGCGTGGTCATGACCGGCACCAGAATCAGCAGTGTCTGATTGCTGTTGTTTGCGGCCGAGCTGCTAGTTGTACCCGCGGCGTTGTCTGCCATGATCGCACCTCCCTGTTTGCTGGTCTGTCAGAACCCACGCAGCTCTTCCGCGCGGAACCAACCGTCTTTCGGTCGCGGCTTCTGCAACACCACATCGAACAGGGCGTCCATCGTGGTCTTGTCGTTGTCGAAGCCGCCATGGCTCGATGCCGTGGTCATTTTTTTGTCGCGCTCACTCAGCCAGACCTGCACCGCCTTCGGCATCGGCTTGCCCAGCTCATCGAGGTACCTGGCCATGCCAAGGATGGCCACCTGCTCATGCCGCGACTCGAACGCGCGCGACACCAGATACAGCAGCGACTTGCGATAGATCTGCCCGACATTGTCCTGCTGCTCGTCGGCATCACTGAGCAGGAACAACTGCAAGTTCGGCAACAGCGAACCCAACAACGGCTGGTAATGACTGCGGAACAGATCCAGCGTACAGGCCGGCGCAAACAGGCTCATGCTGGTCACCGCCGGCAGCTTCAGTGCTTGCCACTGCTGCAACAGATGACCATGCCAGATGCTGCCCGCGCTGTGGCCAACCAGGTGCAGCCTGGGCGCTTGGTTCATCGTTGCGAGCGTATCGTTCAGCGCTTTCAGAAACACCGTGCCGGCGCTGCTCTTGCTCGCGAACGCGCGCGCCGCATCCGCTTTCATCTCCTTCCACAGCGCATGACCCGGGCGCTGCGCCAGCCGCTCGATCCAGTTGTCCCACCAGGAACTGCCCGCCCCGGCGCGCTCCTGGGCAAATTTGTCCTTGCCGATCAGGATGTCCTTCAACTCGGCCAGAAACCCGGTTTCCCAAAGAAAATGGATCTCGAACACGCCGTGACGCTGAAAACACGGTCGCCACTTGCCCACTCGCAACGCGGCATCCTTGACGCTGTTGAGCCCGCCATGCGCATACAGCAGCACATGTTCCGGCTGCTGCTCCTTCAGCGCGGCGAGAATGCGTTTGAGTTGTTCGGTGGAGCTCGGGTAATCGCCGCGCGGATCAAACTGGCCGTCGTCGATATGCAGATAATGATGATCGATCACATGCGCGGCCGGGCCGGAATCGGACACGCGAATGCCGGCATTGCTGGCGGTATAGCGGCTGCGTTCCTGCCCGCGCCAGGCTTGTGGCAGAGCCAAACGGGCCACCCAGATATCCCAGATGTTTTGTTCGAAATCTTCATACGGCCAGAGCGCAATGCCGTGCCGTTTACCGCCGGCGATCTTGTAACCGCCCCATTCCGACCCCCAGCTGTTTTGCAGCAGGAACCCGTCTTCGTTGTAGCCGACCAGTGCAAAAGCATGACCACCACGATTGCCCTTGGCCGGGGTGATGATGCCTTTTTTCGGCTCGTCCCAGCCGTCGTGCACACCGGCACTGCAATAGAGAATGCCGACTTCATTGAGCGCGGCATGGACATCGGAAATGCGCGGCAGCACGCGGTAATAAGCGCCCAACGGCCGCAGCAAAGCATCTTGTTTTGCCGTTTCGGACAGGTTGCCGGGTTTGTCCGGCCGGTACTTCCACAAGCTCTCCCGGCACACGCCATTCTTGTGCCAGCCTTTCAGCGCGCCACGGGTACTGCTGTAGTCGTATTTTTCGCCGGGCCATTGATCGTAGCGCTTGGCCATTTCAAACAGCATGCGTTCACTGACGCGCTCGTTCTTGCCGCGCTCGGCGAGCAGGTAATTGATGACGGCCGCCAAACCAAAACCGGTGCAGGCCCCCTCTTGCTGCTGGTCCAGCACCGTCAGCCAGTCCCATTTCGGCAATCGCTGTTCGGCCAGCGGCAGCAAGGCCGGCTGGTAAATCAGATCGCGAAAATCCATGGAATCGCGACGAATCGACTCTTCTGTGACACGGGCCATGATCACTCCCTGTTGCTGGCAAGCAAACCGGTTCACTCCATTCGCACGGACGAGTCCGGACACCGTCGGTGCTGCCGACGCAGACAGGCCCGTACAAAATGAAGACACGCTGCTGAACAAGACCGGACAACAGGACAACGACAGGACAGCGCGCACGCAAACGCATGCGCCAAGGGGATGAGCGTGCTGTCGGCAGACGCCGCATCCCTGACCTCCAGGCCGACAACAACAGAGGGAATACGCCGCAGTGTGCAGCCTGTCAAGCTGGCATTATCGAGAAATGCGCTAAGCTTCGCGCCATCCACTGGCTCGCAACGTTCTGCCACGGTAGTGACCAGCGCCCACCTCCGACAACGTCTCCTGCATCCGCTCAGTGTGACACTGGCACTCGGCCTGCTCGGTGCCGGCGCCAATTACCTGCTGCTTTCGCCGCTGCCGGCGCCGATGTTGTACCTCGGCGGCCTGTTCTACCTGCCGATCCTGCTCCGCTATGGACTCGGCTACAGCCTGCTGTGCGCGAGCCTGTGTCAGCTGCCACTGCTCAGCACCACCGCGTTCTGGTTGGCCGGGCCGGAACTGATCGCCCTGGCCTGGCTGATTCGGCGCCGGCATTGGTCCGGCATGCGCGCCGCGCTGCTGTACTGGAGCAGCGCAGGCTTGCTGCTCAGCGCCATCGCCAACTGGCAGATGATGGACTGGGATGTGACGATGTATCTGCTCTGCACCGTCACCCCGCCGCTCAGCGGCACTGTGCTGATGGCGCTGACCCAGCACACCCAGGCGCTGTTCCCGCGACACCGCACTCACGACGACCAGGCCATCAGCAGCGGACTGAGCCATTTGCTGGTGGTGTTCGCCGCCTTGCCGGTATTGGCCTATCACGTTTTAGCCAGCCCGCTGTTCAACCGTGCGGTATTGAATGAAGAACTGCGCCTGCTCGCCCATGCCGAACGCATCGCGCAGGAACGCTATCAACTGCTGGTCGAACGCAATCTGCGAGGATTACAAACACTCAGCACCGTCATCGCCAGCGAAACACCGATCGCACTGTCACGGCACGAGCTGTTGTTGAACCGGGTGCTGGGCAATCTGGCCGAGGTATTCACCATCCTCATCATTGACGCCGACGGTTATGCCGTGGCCGGCGCGCCCGCGGTGTTTCCGGATGGCGTGCGAGTGGCAGATGCCCGGCAATACTACGGTGACCGCGATTACTTCATTGAGGCCAAACAGAACCATCAACCGGTGGTGTCCTATGGCATTGTCGGCCGGCGCATGAATCCGGAGCCACTACTGTCACTGGTGGCACCGATCCTGGACAGCAACAACCAGTTCCAAGGCCTGATCCTCGGCAACTTGCCACTAAGACGGCTGCAAGCGATATTTCTCACCGCGGAAAATGATCAGCGGCTTGCTGCCGTTTTGTACGACCGCAAGCAGCAAGTGCTGTACAGCTCGGCGTCGCTATCGCTGCCCGCGTTGACGCCGTTGACCGACCACAGCCTGCTTGCCCACGCCGAGCATGCCCGACTGCCCGCTTCGATCGGCATGGGCGATGACCTCCGGCCGCTGCTGTGGCGAGGCAAGCTACTGCAACATTCACGCAGCCCGCTCGGTGGTGGCATGATGCTGGTCTTCGACGCCAGCGCCAACGCCCTCCATCTGGCGCGCGGCAGTTTTATCACTTTGCTGGTGCTGTTATGTCTGATTCTGCTGGCACGTGAACGGGCACGACACTACGGTCAGCGCCTGCTGAAACCGCTGCTGGATCTGCACCGCCATCTGCAGCAACTCAATCCCGCCGATGTGCACCGGCAACAGCCGCTGGATATCCGCTCCGGCTTGACCGAAATCACCGATCTGGTTCGCAGCATCAATGGCATGATGATACGTATCGCCAAGAACCGACTGGAATCGGACTGGGCCATTGCGCAAAAAGACGCGCTGAATGCCGATCTGGATCGGCGCATCGCCGAACGCACCGATCAACTCGCTAGAAGCCATCTCAAAAATAATTCCTAAGCAAAATCACCAAACAGCCAAGGCGAACAAAGCCGAGGAAATTATCGGCATGGCGCTCATATCGCACCACAAGCCGGCGAAAGTTATGTAACCAGGCA
>JBMOMZ010000006.1:0-34125 GCA_049324755.1 Pseudomonadota bacterium | reverse complement strand
GTGGTCAGCGTGTGTCGTATCAGGGCGTGATTTACGAGGCGCGGTGGTGGACGCAAGGCGACAATCCGGCGCAATCGGGTGAGTGGGGTGTCTGGAAGCGGATTGAGAACTGCACGCCGACGCCTACGCCTACTCCTACACCAACCCCAACTCCGACGCCGACTCCTACACCCACGCCAACGCCCACTCCCACACCGACGCCGACTCCTACACCCACGCCAACGCCCACTCCCACACCGACGCCGACCCCCACCGGCAAGCAGGTCGGTTCGTATTTCACCCAGTGGAGCATTTATGGCCGCAATTACCGGATCAAGAATCTGGTCGACAGCGGCGGCCACAACAAACTGACCTTCCTGAACTACGCGTTTGGCAACGTCTATGACGATGGCAAATGCGGCATGGTCACCCGTCCGGAAAGTGGCAACGGTGACGGTGGCGATGCGTTTGCCGATTACCAGAAATCATTCAGTGCCGCTGAATCGGTCGATGGTATCGCCGATACCTGGAGTCAACCACTGCGCGGCAATTTCAATCAGCTGAAAGAAATGAAAGCCCTGAATCCGAACGTCAAGGTGTTCATCTCGCTCGGCGGTTGGACCTGGTCGAAACAATTCGGCCGCTTTGCCGCCACCGAAGCAGGTCGCCAGACCTTGGTCTCGTCCTGCATCGATCTGTACATCAAAGGCAATTTGCCGGTACAGGATGGCGCGGGCGGTCCCGGCGCTGCCGCAGGCGTGTTTGATGGTATCGACATTGACTGGGAATACCCGGGCGGTGGCGGTCTGCCGTACAACTACGTCGATCCGAACGACAAGCGCAACTTCACCCTGTTGATGGCTGAGTTCCGTCGACAGCTCGATGTGGTCGGTCAAAGTACCGGCAAGCGCTATCTGCTGACCGCCGCGGTCGGTTCCGGAATCGACAAAATCCGCAACACCGAGCCGGCGGCGTACGCCCAGTATCTCGACTGGATCAACGTCATGACCTATGACTTCTTCGGCGCCTGGGATGCGGCGGGGCCGACCAATTTCCACTCACATCTCTATTTCGATGCGCAATCCGGTGTCACCGGTGATCGCGCCAGTTACACCATTGATGGCGCGATCAATAATCTGGTGCAGCAAGGCGTGCCACGCTCGAAATTGCTGGTCGGTATCGGCTTCTACGGTCGCGGCTGGCGCGGCGTGCAAGCCGGCCCGAGTGGTGACGGCCTGTATCAAGCCGCGGGCGGCGCCGGCCAAGGCACTTACGAAGCCGGTATCGAAGATTACAAAGTGCTGAAGAACAAGGCCGGCACCCGTCGCTATCACCCGATCACCAAGCAGCTGTGGTCGTACGATGGTAACGAGTTCTGGAGCTATGACGATCCGACCGTGATCCGCACCAAGGTCAACTACGTCAAAGCGCAGAACCTCGGCGGCGTGTTCAGCTGGTCGCTCGATGGCGACGATGCCCAAGGTACTTTGCTCAACACGACCTACGAGGTGAGGCAGTAAGTGTAGTCTTGTCATAAGAAAAGGCGCGATCACGCGATCGCGCCTTTTCTTGTTGCCAACGAAAAACCAGGAACAACCACGGCTTCAGCCAAATCACCTGCCCGTTCAACCGGCAGCGATGCTCGCTCCGCGCGTCGGAACGGGCGGATACGATGCCAGCTTGACGCCGGACCGCACACTCGCGCCGGGTTGCTGTGCGGCCCGACGAAATTCGCTCGGCGTACACTGTTTCAGCTGCATGAAGCGGCGATTGAAATTGGACAGGTCATTGAAGCCGCATTGATTGCAGATGCTGGCTATCTGCATGCTGCTGTTCAAGAGCAGTTGGCATGCTTTGCTGATCCGCAACTCCGTGACCAACTCATTAAAGGTCTTGTCCGTGCGCTGCTTGATGAAGCGATGAAAGTGATTGGTGCTCATATGAGCGAGCCGAGCCAGCTGCTCAGCACGCAAATCATCAGTGTAATGGTTATGGATGTACTCCAACACCTTCTCCAGCCGGCCAACACCGGCATCCCGTAGTTTCGGCAGTGCTGACGCGGCGCTGGCGAGCAGGCGAGCATCGCGGTCCGCTTTTAGACAACGCAACACTTGCACCACCGTCACAAACTGATCAAACGGGTCAGCGGCTTGCAGTTGGCTGAACAGCGAGGTGATCGCGCTGGTGGTGTCAGCGCTGAAGTGAATGCCGCGCGTTGCCGCCTGCAACAGCGATCGCACCGGTTGCAGCTCAGGCAGGGTATCGGCGAGTTGCTCCAACCAACCGGCGGGCAATTGCAACACCTGCACGATTTGTTGCTGCCCTGTCATCGCGGCATCCGAACACCAGCTGTGCGCCAACCGGGGGCCTGTGAGCACCAGATCGACATCCGCATAGGGTTCAATGCTGTCACCGACATAGCGCAAGCCTTGGCTGTATTGGGTCAGCGCCAGTTCGTAAGCGTGGTGATAGTGCCAATGCAGCGGGATCTCGCTGTAGCTGGCCATGCTGTAGCGCCAGGAGCAATGCGGATCCGGCAGCACCTGCTTGTACTGGGGTTTGCTCAGCAGTCGCGCCCTCATGATTGGGCTCCCGTTGCTGATGCTGGGCGCCGCAACGGCTGCCCGGTTCGATCGGCGTGCATGTCGAAGTTCCTCAAAAGGCTGATGAACTGGACACAACAGAGGCATACGGCAACAGCGCTCTATCCAGACGACAGTCGGCACTGGCTCGCCTGCAGCACCGGTCAACAGCTCGGCGGAAGGCGTTCCAATCGTTCGTCCTTGAGCGCCTTGCGGGAGTCGGCGCTGCCATATACTGACAGCGCTGTCATATCGCATCCAACGACCCGCTGGCAAGTTGCAGTGCAGCAATGGCGGAACTGGGGAGATCTGCCGGCTGGTTCACAGCGGCGGCGCATTACCTTTCACGCAGCAGTCGGCTCAATTCCTGCCCGGCCCGGCCGAGCGGTTGATCGCGCCGATGCACCAGCGCCGGAGTGAACCGGTAGCGGGCACCGCCGACATAGGCCACCTCTTTCAGCGCCCCGCTCGCCAGCTCCTGCTCGATCAGATAGCGCGGCATCCAGCCGAAACCGAGCCCCATCAAGAGAGCTTGCTTCTTGGTGTTGAAGCCGGCGAGAAAGAACACCCGCTCGCCGCCGAACATGTGGCGATCATCGCCGCGTTCGCTCGAATCCTGTACCGACAGCTCGATTTCCTGTTGCAGATCATTGAGTGTCACCGACGGCAGCAGCGTCAGCGGATGCTGCGCCGACGCCACCAGCACGCACTCGACTTCCGGCAATTCGACCGCCTGCAGGTTCGGCTGCGGCTGGTAGTCCTTGACCAGCATGATGTCGGCGTTTTCCTTGTCGAACCGGTACTGCACGCCATAGAGGTATTCGACTTTGACCTGGATGCGGGTCGGGATATGGGCATCGGCGAGCTGCTTGAGCGCGGCCAGAATCGGTTCCAGATCGAGAATGCCGTCGATGATGACGGTCAGCTTCGGCTCCCAGCCCTGGGCGAATTCACGCGCCAGCGCCTCGACCTGGCTGGCCTGCACCAGCAGCCGGCGGCCTTCGCTCAGTACCGCCTCGCCGGCCGGGGTCAGCTTGGCCCGGTAGCCGTCGCGGGTCAGCAATTCCAGCCCGAGCGACTGCTCCAGCTTGCGGACGTGATAGCTGATCGCCGACTGGGCCTTGTGCAGACGCTCGGCGGCCTTGGCAAAGCCGCCTTCGCGGACCACGGTGTCCAGTACTTTCAAGGATTCCAAGTCCAGACTCATCGGCTCGCCCTGCCCTGTGCGGTTCTCGAACCGGCCCGAGAATCGGCCGGTCATCGATTTATTGGATGAAGATGGCCCAAATATTATTCTTTTTTTGAGGACTTTGCCTGCCTAGTCTGGCGCCCTGCAAAAGGCCGTCTGTCGCGGCCGCCCCCCGGTCAGAGGAAAGCCCCGTGAGCACCGCCACCCCGGTCACCGCCAATGCCAGCGCCGTCAACAATCCGCTGAACCTGCGCGGCATCGAATTCACCGAGTTCTGCGCGCCCGATGGCAGCAGCACCAATCTCGACAAGCTGTTCTGGGAGTTCGGCTTCTCGAAACTGAGAAAGCACAAACAGAAAGACATCGTCTATTACCGCCAGAACGACATTCACTTTCTGATCAACCACGACAAGGGCGGCTTCTCGGCCGGCTTTGCCAAGAAACACGGTCCGGCGATCTGCTCGATGGGCTGGCGCGTCGATGACGCCCAGTTCGCCCACGATGAAGCGGTCCGCCGCGGTGCCCGCAGCGCCAATGCCAGCGCCAAAGATCTGCCGTATCCGGCCATCTACGGCATCGGCGACAGCCTGATTTATTTCATCGATACGTTTGGCGACAAAGGCAGCATTTACGACCGCGAATTCGTCGCGCTCGATCAGCCGCTGGTGCAGGCCGATAAGGGCTTCCAGTTTGTCGACCACCTGACCAACAACGTGCACAAAGGCACGATGGCGCAATGGTCCGACTTTTACAAAAACGTGTTCGGCTTCTACGAAGTGCGCTACTTCGACATCAACGGCGTCAAAACCGGGTTGACCTCATATGCGCTGCGCTCGCCGGACGGCAGCTTCTGCATTCCGATCAACGAGAACAAGAACGACAAAGACCAGATCGCCGAGTACCTGCGCGAATACGACGGCCCGGGCGTGCAGCACCTTGCCTTCGGCACCTACGACATTCTCGATTCGCTCGACAAGATGGTCGGCACCAGCATCGAAACGCTGGACATCGACGACGAGTACTACGCCGAGGTGTTCGACCGGGTGCCGAACGTCATTGAAGATCACGAGCGCATCCGCAAGCATCAGGTGCTGGTTGACGGCGGCGAGCACGGCTATCTGCTGCAGATTTTCACCCGCAACCTGATTGGCCCGATCTTCATCGAGATCATCCAGCGCAAGAACGAGCTCGGCTTCGGCGAAGGCAATTTCGGCGCACTGTTCCGCTCGATCGAAAAAGATCAGGAACGCCGCGGCGTCATCTGAGCGTGCCGGGTTATCCGGTCAGAAAAGCGCAGCGACTGCTGCGCTTTTTTTTGCCCGATCTATCCCGTCTGGCTACGACGACAGCCAAGGCTGCGCAAACGACTGGGCCTGATAGACGCTGTAATGTGCCGCCGCATCGAACTGGCCTGGCAGACCCGCCTTCTGGCGCAGGCTCTGCAGGAACTGCTCGGCATCGGCAAAATGCTGCCAGACTTTTGGCAAATACGTGCTGCGACGTCCGGCTTGCTCGATGATGACGCCGTCAATGCCGGGCCGTAGCTGCGCCAGCAAGGCCGCTTCATCGGTCACCGCCGACAGCGGCTGTATCGCTGACAGTACGGTCAGCTCAATCTGCAGCAAGTGCAGCTCCTCGGCGCCGACCGCGGTAAAGCGCGGGTCGCGAAACGCGGCGGCAAAAGCATTTTCATTGACGTCAACCAGCAGGCTGCGTCGCGGCCATAAGCTGCCAATACAGCCACGCAACGCCGTCTCCCGGTACAAGGTGACGAAGCTGGCGCGCGGCTGCTGCAGCACCTCATCAGCCGGCGCCGGCAGCGGTGCCGGCTGCTGAAATTGCAGGCCGTGCGTGATGCTGGTGCGTGCCAATTGCAGCAGCACGGTTTGGCGGGCGGAGTCGAACTCAATCCAATCGGAAGCTGGCATAACCGACCACCCGATCAGCGGGGCCACCGTGGTCGCCCGAATTGTCATGGGCAAGCAACTGCAATTCACCGCCATGCTGTTGCAGCCACAACAAAAAACCGTTCAGTGGCATGGCGCCGCAGGCCTGCTCCGGCCGCAGCGTTGGCGTTCGCGCCAGGATCTGGGCGATCGTCCGCGCATCCAGCGCCTGCGCTTCCCGGTACGGGTGAAAGTGGCTGAGATCCGTGCTGACCACCAGCAGTGTCTGCTCATCGAGCAAGGTGTCGATTACCTCGGCCACCAGGGTTGGCGGACACTCGCCGACCAGCAGCGGAACCAGCGCGAATTCCCCCAACTGGATTTGCAGGAACGGCAGCTGCACTTCCAGTGCGTGTTCGTCAGCATGCGCGGCATCACTGTATTGAACCGCGGCAAACGCCGCCAATCTGGCCACCGCATCGGTCGCAATGGCAACGTCACCCAGCGGCGTCTGAAAGCCTTGTGCGGTTGGCAGCGCCATGCCGCGCAGCCACAGCCGGTGCGCCGGGCCAAGCAGCAACACGTTTGCATAATCACCGGTGCGCAGTTGCGCGTACGCCGCGGCGGCCACGGCCCCCGAGTACCGATACCCGGCATGCGGCACGATCAACGCCCGCGGCTTGTCACGATCGGCGCAAGGGGCGGGCAACAACGCCTGCAGCGTCTGCCGCAAATCATCGGCTTCGGCCGGGTAAAAAGTGCCGGCGACCGCCGCCGGACGCGTGTTCATGATGCACCTCACTCTGCGAGCAACGGTGTTGGCACCAAACGTTCTAACAACCATTGCATTTCAGCACTGCCCGCTACGTCACGCACGGATGCGCGCCTTACACTGACACTCAGTTTAGGCGTTTGTTGCCAGAACACCGAGGTTTGGTCAGCAGCGCTGGTGGAGGCGAACGTGGATCAATTTACGGTACCAGGCCGGTACTGGCAGATGCTGCCTGACGGACGACTGCAATGCGATGTTTGCCCACGCGAATGCAAGCTGCATGAAGGTCAGCGGGGCTTGTGTTTTGTCCGGGGCCGTGAACAGGACCAGATCTGGTTGTACAGCTATGGCCGCTCCAGCGGTTTCTGCATCGACCCGATTGAAAAGAAGCCGCTGAATCATTTTCTGCCGGGCTCCAGCGTCCTGAGCTTCGGCACGGCGGGCTGCAATCTGGCCTGTAAGTTCTGTCAAAACTGGGACATTTCCAAAGCGCGTGAAACCGATACGCTGGCGGCGGCGGCCAGTCCCGAACAACTGGCACGGACAGCTCGGCGATACGGTTGTCGCAGCATTGCCTTCACCTACAATGACCCGGTCATTTTCCTCGAATACGCCGTTGACTGCGCCGATGCCGCGCGCGCCCTCGGCATTCATCCGGTTGCGGTCACCGCCGGTTATATCAAGCCGGCGGCGCGGCAGGAATTCTATGCCCACATGGATGCCGCCAATGTCGATTTGAAAGCCTTCTCGGAAACCTTCTACCGAAAAATTTGTGGTGCCGAACTCAGCGCGGTGCTCGATACCCTGCTTTACCTCAAACACGAAACCCGTGTCTGGTTTGAAATCACCACTTTGCTGATCCCCGGCCAGAACGACAGCGATGCCGAACTGACGCAGGAGTGCCGCTGGATCGCCGATGAACTTGGTCCCGATGTGCCGCTGCATTTCACTGCGTTCCATCCGGATTACAAGATGCTCGATATCCCGCCGACGCCGGCAGCAAGCTTGACCCGCGCGCGCGGCATTGCGCTCGAACACGGTTTGCATTACGTCTATACCGGCAATGTCCACGACCGTGACGGCAGCAGCACCTGGTGCCCGCAGTGCCGACAGCTGCTGATCGAGCGCGATTGGTATGAGCTTGGCGTTTACGCCCTCACCGATGACGGCCATTGCCGCCACTGCGGCTACACCGTGGCCGGACTGTTTGCCGGCCCGGTCGGCTGCTGGGGCAGTCGGCGGCTGCCGGTGCATATCGACAGCGCCAGCAACCATGAGCACGAGCCGATTGTCAGACAGACGCCACTTGATTAGGCTGGCAGCTCCCGATGGCAAAGTGCTGTCGTGAAGTGGGAGCGATATCGTGCAGGACTTGGTTTATAAGAACGAAAAACCGCTGTTTGCCATTGCCGCCGTGCTGGCGGCGATTTTCTGGCTCACCCTGTTGTACTTCACCATGGGCCTGGTACTCATCTATGTGCTGTTTGCCTGGTTGTTCTACCTGTTCATCCAGTCCGGCTTTATCGCCTGGATCAAGGGCAATGGCGTCGAGGTGACCCCGGATCAGTTTCCGGATATCTACCAGCACTTTGACCAGTGCTGCAGCACGCTGGGCGTCGACAAGCGGCCACGGCTGTTCCTGATGAACGGCGAAGGCATGCTGAATGCGCTGGCGACCAAATTCCTGCGCACCGAATACGTGGTGCTGTTCTCCAACACGGTCGATGCCCTGGAGCGCAAACCGAGTCTGGTCAAGTTTTACATCGGCCATGAGCTCGGTCATTTGACCCGCAAGCACCTGACCTGGGCGCCGCTGCTGTTCCCGGTGCTGTGGCTGCCGCTGTTTGGCGCCGCCTATTCGCGCGCCCGCGAATACAGCTGCGATCGGCACGGTCTCGCCTGCGCCGACAGCAGCGAAGATGCCTGCTATGCGATGGCGGTGCTGGCTGCCGGTGAACGCAAATGGGCCGACGTCAAATTCACTGCCTACAACCGGCAGGTCGATGAAACCAGCGGTTTCTGGATGAGCTTCCACGAACTGTGCAGCGATTATCCGTGGCTGTCGAAGCGTGCCGTGCGTCTGGTCGGTGCCAGCAGGGGAGGTGATGGGGAAGTGCCAAACCGCAACGCCTTCGCTTACCTGTTTGCTTTGCTGGTGCCGCGCACCGGCATGGGCCCTGCGGGTCCGCTGATCATGATCGCCATCATCGCGATTTTGGCGGCCGTGGCGATCCCGGCCTACAAGGACTACCAGCAACGCGCCGCAATGGAAGCCGAAGAGGCGCAGCTGGAAGCCGCCTATCAGGACTACGCCGATTCGCAGCAGGGCCTGACTGACGACAGCGCCAGCTATGACAGCGGTGAATACGGCGGCGAATATGACGCGGCGACGGAAACCGGCGCCATCGAAGACGAAACTGCACTCGCCACCGCGCTGACCGGAATGAAAGTCGTGTCAGCGGCCTACGTCAATGCGTATCAGAGCAACCCGACCCAGACCGTCAATCTGGCGCTGATGAACATGACCGAAACCGAATTGCAGGAACTCGGTATTGTTATGCTCGAGTTTACCGACACGGCGATGCTTGCCACACTCAATGCGATTGACTCCAATACCGGCGACTACCATTACGTGCGCCTGACCGTCGGTTATGAGGAAAACGGCAATGGCATGTACGCACAGTGCAATAACAGCTCGTTGCAGGCAGGACAGCTGGAAGGCATCTGCCGTTGAGCCGATTGACGAATCAGAAAAAGCGCCAGCATTGCTGGCGCTTTTTTTTTGGCTTTTACCCGCGCAGAGTTAAAAAGAAAAAGGGCAAATCACGCTAGCGATTTGCCCCCTGCAGACTGCGAGGTATTTTGAACACCCGCCTTGCGAGCGAGTGGAGAGCTGCACACAGCCTGACTCAAGGAGTCAGGGACAGCCAGTCTCAATAATGCTTTCCCGAGCGCGACCCTCCGCTGGCCGACACCATGCAAGAGTGAGACTGGCTGTCGGGGCTCATTACAGCGATCCGCTCGGCGCCATTCAATCGCATTTGCGTATCGTTCTGTAGCTTTGTGTACGGGGTCACGATTGCGCACAATGGCAACTCCCGGTAGGGTGACGCGCTTTTCGCGGCCCCGGAACGCTGGCAGGAGATGGCAATGGCCTTCGTCGAACTGAAACTGCAGATTGAAAAAGACGTCGCCGATGCCCTCGATGAGCTGCTGCTCGACCACGGCGCGCTCGCGGTGACCTATGAGGACGCCGAAGATCATCCGATTCTCGAGCCCGGCCCCGGGGAAACGCCGCTGTGGCAGCAGATTGTGCTGACCGCGCTGTTCGATGGCGACATCGACACCGAAGTGACGCTGGCCAGCCTGCAAAGCAGTCCGCTCTGGCCGGCCGGCGGCCTCGCCCGCTTTCAGCCGGTGGCCGATCAGGACTGGGTCCGGGCCTGGATGGACCGGTTCAAGCCGGAAGCCTTCGGCAAACGGCTGTGGGTCTGCCCGAGCTGGCACCCGGTGCCGGCCGAAGCCACGGTGCCGCTGCTGCTCGATCCGGGCCTTGCCTTCGGTACCGGCAGCCACCCGACGACCCGGCTCTGCCTGCAATGGCTGGACGGCGCCGATCTCGCTGGCAAGCACGTGCTCGATTACGGCTGCGGCTCCGGCATTCTGGCCATCGCCGCCGGCAAGCTCGGCGCCGGCAAGCTGACCGCCATCGACAACGATCCGCAGGCGCTGCTCGCAACCCGCGAAAATGCCGAACGCAATCAGATCGATCCGGCGATGCTGACCGTCGCGCTGCCGCCGCTCGGCCATGACTTTCGCTGCGATGTCATCGTCGCCAACATCCTGGCCGAACCGCTGCGCCAGCTGGCGCCAGCATTTGCGCAGTGGCTGCCGGCAGGCGGCAAGCTGGTGCTGTCCGGCCTGCTCGCCCAACAGGGGGCAGAGTTACAGCAGCGTTACGCACGCTGGTTTGATAACCTTGTCATCACGCAGCACGAGGACTGGATCCGTCTGGACGGCGTGCGCAACCACGAACCTGCCTGAGCGCAATGGACCTGTACACTCGCTGCCCGCACTGCCAAACCGTTTTCCGACTCGCTGCCGAGCAACTCGACGCCGCCGGCGGCCGCGTCCGTTGCGGCGCCTGCCTGCGCGTGTTCCCGGCCCGCAATTCATTGGTGCGACCGAAAACGGCCGCGGCTGCCACTGCAGCCCAGCCAGCCGGCAGCGTGGCACGTCCTGCCAGCCCCGCCGTCACGAAGCCAACACCTGGCGCAATCCCGGCGCCGGCCAAACCGGCGGCCCCGACCGCGCCCGAGCTCAATTTCGACGCGTTCTTTACGCCGCCGCCAGCCGCACCGGCACCGCGCAACGAGCCGGAACCGGCACCGGTAACGACCACGCTCGCAGCCATGCCGACAGCGCCAACGCCGGCCAGTACCACGCCGGCGGCACCGACTCCGGTCGGCCAGCCGGATGCGCCGGATTTTTCCCTGCTGAGCGCCGCACTGACCGAGATCGGTCCGTTGAGCGCGCCGCTGGCGGCGACCTACGCGGAAACCACCGCCCCGTCAGCATCCGCCGACATCGACGCGCCTGCTGTCGCCGACAGTGATGACCGGGCGGTGACCACGTCCGCGCCGGCGGCCGAACCCATCCCGGCGATTGCTGCCGAACCAGCCGCCATCGATGCCGATTTTGGTTTGATCGACAGCCTGCCGCTCGACCACGACGAGGTGGACGACAGCGCCTATGGCGAGGCGCCGGTCGAGCCGAAGCCGACCGCCGCCGCCGCCGGCAAAGCCGTCGCGGCGCCAGCGGCAGCTGCTGAACCCAGGCCGGCCCAATCGGCGGCGCGCGACAGCAAGCGCCATGACCCGCACCGGCTGGATGAGCCGCTCACGCCGCAGGAAAACAGCGCGCCGGATGAGGCCGCGCTGGCACTGGAGTTGCCGGATGACTGGGCAAGCCTGAAGCCGAAGGCGCGCACGGAACCGGTGTTCGACGACGACAACGGTTTGCTGGATGGCGAGCTCGATGCGCTGACCGCGAACCGCAGCCACATACCGCCGACCGCGCGCCGCCCACGCGAAACCAGCGAACGCGACAGCCTGGCCTGGTTGCGTGACGATGAATTGCCTGAAGATGAAGCGCGGCGGAAAGACGCCTTGCCGGTTGACGCGCTGCACGACCACCGCGTCCCGGCCGAAATGCCACCCGCGTCCGCGACGCGCGCAGCGGCAGCAAAACCGCCAACCACCTTGGTCGCGGACAAGTTGTCCGAACCCGGGCCTGCAGTCGCGCCGGCGGCGCCAGAACCACGCGCGCCGACCATCACGCCGCACATCACGACCAATACGGCCAGCAGCGCCGGCATCAAACGGTCTGCAGCAACGGAAGCAAGAGCGCCGGGGCAGCACGACGACGAGTTCGAATGGCATTTGGATGCCATCGAGGCGGCGGCGGCCGAACCACAGGTGTTCGGCGACTGGCAACCGGACCAGAGCGATACCGTCAAACCGGCAGCCGAGCATGACCAGCTGATCCCGGTGCGCAAAGCCAGCGCAACGCCGCCGACCAGCGCGCCGGCCCCGGCAGCGGTTGCGACCGAGCGCGCAGCTGGCAAACCCCGCACCCAGGCTGGCGATCCGGATCTGGGCGAGATCAGCAGCGATTGGGACCAGCCACCGACGGCCATCCAGAGCGCCGACACCGGCACGGCAACACCCAAACGCATGGCCCGTTCGGCCAGGCTCGAACCGGAACCGTTCGATCAGAATGCCTTTACTGCCGATCCGGCCGACCGCATCTATGCCCCGGCCGATACCCTTGACGATGGCAGTGACTGGACGCTGACGGCGACCGAGCCGCCTCACGATTACGAAAGCGAGCTCTACGCCGAGCCCAAACGCCGGTTCCCCTGGCGCGGCCTGCTCGGCACGATCGCCGCCCTGGCCTTGCTCAGCGTGCTGGTGACCCAGCTGTTGTGGCCGCAGCGCGCCGCGCTGCGCGCAGATCCGCAATGGGGGCCGTGGGTCGAGCAGCTGTGCGGCTACATCGAATGCAATCTGCCGCCGCGCACCGATCTGGGCAAAATCGAGTTGCAGCAACGCAGCGTGCTGAAAGATCGTGACGATCCGCGCAAGCTGCAGATTGACCTGCTGATCGCCAACAAGGCGGCATTTGCCCAGCCCTATCCGGACATCAACCTGCGCTTCACCAATATCGAAGGCGAGCTGGTTGCCGAGCGTCGGTTCAAACCGAGTGAATACCTGCGCGAGCAGCCCGACAGCGCCGAGATGCCGGTCGGCGTGCCGGTGCACATCGCGTTCAGCGTCAAAGCCCCGGACGGCAATATCACCGGCTACGAATTCAATTTCCTGCCACCGCAGTAACCGGCGTCCGGCCGCAGACCGGCACGTCGGTTGCGGTTCCCGCCCCGCGCCATCGCCACCACCCCCGCAAGGGGCAAAAAAAAAACCGCCCCGGGACGGTGAAAAAGACCCTTGTCAACTGCTTATTTTTCAACCAGCAGCCGCTATAATGCGCGCCCTTTTCCACAATCGGCTGTGCCCTCCCTGATGCAACTCGGCCCTTACACCCTGCCCAACCGGCTCTGGCTGGCGCCGATGGCAGGCGTGACCGATCGGCCGTTCCGGCAGCTGTGCCGGGAGCTCGGGGCCGGTCAGGCGGTCTCGGAAATGATGTCGGCCAACCCGCAGCTGCGCGACACCGAAAAGTCGCTGCGCCGGATGGACCACAGCGGTGAGTCCGGCATCCGGGCAGTACAGATCGCCGGCGCCGAACCGGCCTGGCTCGCGGAAGCGGCCCGCTTCAATGTCGAGCGCGGCGCCCAGCTCATCGACATCAACATGGGCTGCCCGGCCAAGAAGGTATTCAACAAGTACGCCGGCTCGGCGCTGATGGCCGACCTGCCGACCGCCAAGGCCATCATCGAAGCGACGGTGGCGGCGGTGCAGGCCCTGCCGAACCCGGTGCCGGTGACAGTGAAGATGCGCGCCGGCCCGTGCGCCGAAGTCCGCAACGCGGTTGAGCTGGCGTTGATTGCCCAGGACGCCGGCGTCGCGGCGGTGACCATTCACGGTCGCACCCGCGATCAGTTTTATAAGGGCGCGGCCGAATACGAGACGGTCGCGGCGGTAAAAAAAGCGCTGTCGATTCCGGTGATCGCCAATGGCGACATCGATTCGCCGGCGAAAGCGAAACAGGTGTTCGATCAGACTGGCGTCGATGCCGTGATGATCGGCCGCGCCGCCCAGGGCAATCCCTGGATTTTTCGCGAGATTCAGCACTACCTCGAGCACGGCGAGTTGCTGGCAGCGCCGACGCCCGAGGAAGTGCATGAGGTCATGGATCGACATCTGGCCCAGCTGCACGCTTTTTATGGCGAGTACATGGGCCTGCGCATCGCGCGCAAGCATGTGGGCTGGTATGTGGACGAGCGCCCGGGTGGCGAGGCGTTCCGTGCCCGCTTCAACGGCATCGAGAACGCGGCCGAGCAACGCAAGGCGCTCGCCGAGTTCTTGCTGACGACTAACAACAGGCAATCCGCTTCGGTCTCCGAAGCCCAACAACAGGCAGCTTAGTAATGGAACAGTTCCTCGTGGAAAAAGGTCTGGTCGGCAACGCCGCCAACGCAACCACCACCCCGCAACCGACCCTGCGCGAATGCGTGCAGACCGCGGTGCAGAATTACTTCGCCCATCTCGAAGGTGAGCTGCCGAGCAATCTGTATGACCTCGTGCTCGCCGAAGTCGAAGCGCCGCTGCTCGAAGTGGTCATGAAGCAGGTGCGCAACAACCAGACCAAAGCGTCGCAAGTGCTGGGCCTGAACCGCGGCACGCTGCGCAAGAAACTGAAGCAGTACGATCTGTAAGCACTCGTCGGGCCGAGCACACGGCCCGGCAATGTTCCTGTGGGAGCGGCCTCGGCCGCGATGACGTAGCTGCCGCTGTTGGCGCTGAAACGACGTAATCGCCAGCTGATCCGCTCCCTTATTTGTTCCACTTCCAGTTGAATACGTGACCCCACCATGTCCGCTGCTTCCTCCTCCGATTTGCGTCCCATCCGTCGCGCCTTGCTGAGCGTTTCCGACAAAACCGGTATCGTTGATTTCGCCAAGGCGCTCAGCGGCCACGGCGTCGAATTGCTGTCCACCGGCGGCACCTACAAGCTGCTGAAAGACAACGGTATCGCCGTCAAGGAAGTGTCGGAATACACCGGCTTTCCGGAAATGATGGACGGCCGGGTGAAAACCCTGCACCCGAAAGTGCACGGCGGCATTTTGGGTCGCCGCGGCACCGATGACGCAGTAATGGCGCAGCACGGCATCGAGCCGATCGATCTGGTCGTGGTGAACCTGTATCCGTTCGCCGCCACGGTCGCCAAACCGGGCTGTACGCTGGAAGACGCGATCGAGAACATCGATATCGGCGGCCCGACTATGGTTCGCTCGACCGCGAAGAACCACAAAGACACCACCATCGTTGTCAACGCCAGCGATTACAGCCGCGTCATCGACGCGCTGAAAACCGGCGGCACGAGCTATGCGCTGCGTTTTGATTTGGCCGTCAAAGCCTTTGAACACACCGCCGCTTACGACGGCATGATCGCCAATTACCTCGGTATGCGCGTTGGCAGCGACGATGTCGCCGCCAAACACGCCGCGCCGGATCGGTTCCCGCGCACATTCAACAGCCAGTTCATCAAGAAGCAGGACATGCGCTACGGCGAAAACCCGCACCAGAACGCGGCGTTTTATGTCGAAAGCAAGCCGGCCGAAGCGAGCGTTGCCACCGCCATCCAGCTGCAGGGCAAAGAGCTGAGCTTCAACAACGTTGCTGACACCGACGCCGCGCTCGAGTGCGTCAAATCGTTTGTCAAACCGGCCTGCGTCATCGTCAAGCACGCCAACCCGTGCGGCGTCGCGGTGTCGCTCGATGGCATCCGCGCCGCCTACGATCTGGCCTATGCCACCGACCCGGAAAGCGCGTTCGGCGGCATCATCGCCTTCAACCGCGAGCTCGATGCCGACACTGCGAAGGCGATTGTCGAGCGTCAATTCGTCGAAGTGATCATCGCGCCGAAAGTGTCGGACGCCGCGCGTGCCGTCGTTGCCGCCAAGCAGAACGTGCGCCTGCTCGAAAGCGGCGAATGGTCGCAGGATCGTGCACCAGGCTGGGATTACAAGCGCGTCAACGGCGGCCTGCTGGTGCAGGACCGCGACAACGGCATGATCAGCGAAGCCGATCTGAAAGTCGTGACCAAGCGGGTGCCGACCGAAGCCGAGATGCACGATCTGATCTTCGCCTGGAAAGTGGCCAAGTTCGTCAAATCGAACGCGATTGTCTATGCCAAGAACCGCCAGACCATCGGCGTCGGCGCCGGCCAGATGTCACGCGTCAACTCGGCCCGCATCGCTGCGATCAAGGCCGAACACGCTGGCCTGGAAGTCAAAGGCGCCGTGATGGCCTCGGACGCCTTCTTCCCGTTCCGCGACGGCATCGACAACGCCGCCAAGAACGGCATCGCCTGCGTGATCCAGCCGGGCGGTTCGATGCGCGACGCCGAAGTCATTGCCGCGGCCGACGAACATGGCATGGCGATGGTGTTCACCGGCATGCGCCATTTCCGGCACTGATTCGCTGATAGAAAAACAGGCCAGTGGCGTGCGGCGTCGCTGGCCAGACATAGCAAGTTTCCGGGACAGGAAACGCCGGGCTGCACAAAACCGGTTCGCCTCTTTGGAGGCCTTTGATGGAAAAGTTTGGTAATGGTTAGCAAGAAACTGGCGTCGGCCTTGCTGCTCGCCACAGTCGTTTCACCGGCGGCCCACGCCGTGACCGCTTACCTTGGCGGTGGAGCCGGTTTTGGCGAAGTACAGGATTTCTGCACGACAGAAAACCGAGTCTTCTGTGAAGAAGAAGGCGGTGTGTTGCGCGGCTTCGGCGGCTTCCGGTTCAGCAATTATTTTGCCCTCGAAGCCAGCCTCGATGCGCTGGTCGGTCTGGAGGCGCCGGGCGCCCGCGCCCGCGGCCTCGATGGCGACACCGACATGCTGGCACTCAGCATCAACGCCTTGCTGTTCATTCCGGTATCGGATCGGGTCTGGCTTTATGGCGGCGGCGGTGTCGGCGCCAGCGTCGTCAGTACCGATGTCTCGATCGATGACGGTGACGATACCCGCCGCAAGGATTGGGACGATGACTGGGATGATGACGACTGGGACAGTGATGCCGGCGACAGCGAATACGAATCCGATGTCGGTCTCGCCGCCAGCGGTACGCTCGGTGTCGAAGTGAAGTTTGGCGGAGACATACGCGGCCGCGTGCAATGGCAGCACTGGAACCAGATCGACGGCGAACGTGCCTTCTATGGCAAGCGTGATGTCGATCTGTATTCAGCCAATTTTGTCTGGATGTTTTAACCTAACCGCCAGTCGCTGATGCGACTGGCATGACGGGAATCGACCATGAAAATTCTGGTAATCGGCAACGGCGGTCGCGAACACGCGCTGTCGTGGAAAGTGGCACAAAGCGGCCGGGTCTCGCAGGTGTTCGTTGCCCCGGGCAATCCGGGCACGGCACGGGAACCGAAAATCCAGAACGTCGCGATTGGCGCGACCGATGTCGAGAAATTGCTGGCCTTTGCCCAAAGCGAGAAAATCGATTTGACCATTGTCGGTCCGGAAGCACCGCTTGCCGCCGGCGTGGTCGACGCGTTCCGCAAGGCCGGCGTGAAAATCTTTGGCCCGCACAAGCACGCCGCCCAGCTGGAAAGTTCGAAAGCGTTTGCCAAAGAGTTTCTCTGGCGGCACCAGATTCCGACCGCGCAGTACCAGACCTTTACCGAAATCGCGGCCGCCAAAGCTTACGTTGAGCAGATGGGCGCGCCGATTGTCATCAAGGCCGATGGCCTTGCTGCCGGTAAAGGCGTGATCGTCGCGATGAGCAAGGACGAAGCGTTCGCCGCGATCGACGACATGCTGTCCGGCAACAAATTCGGCAGTGCCGGTTCGCGCGTGGTCATTGAAGAATTTCTCGCCGGCGAAGAAGCGAGCTTCATCGTCATGGTCGATGGCGAGCATGTGATTCCGATGGCAACATCGCAGGATCACAAGCGCCGTGATGATGGCGATCGCGGCCCGAATACCGGCGGCATGGGCGCTTATTCGCCGGCGCCGGTGGTGACGCCGGACGTCCACGACCGGGTGATGAAGGAGATCATTTACCCGACCGTGCGCGGCATGATCGCCGATGGTCACCCCTATGTCGGCTTTCTCTATGCCGGCCTGATGATCAATGACCAAGGCGAGCCGAAAGTCATCGAGTTCAACTGCCGCTTTGGCGACCCGGAAACCCAGCCGATCATGATGCGTTTGAAGTCGGATCTGGTGACGCTGTGCGAAGCCGGCGCCGAAGGCCGCCTGAACAGCGTTCACGCCGAATGGGATCACCGCGCCGCGGTGGGGGTGGTGCTCGCGGCGGCCGGTTACCCGGATGATCCGCGCAAGGGCGATGTCATCGACGGCCTCGACGCCACCGTTGCCGACGCCAAGCTGTTCCACGCCGGCACGGCCGAGAAGGACGGCGCCATCGTCACCAACGGCGGCCGCGTGCTGTGCGCAACCGCACTGGGCGATACCGTGGCCGAAGCACAGCAGCGCGCCTACCTGCTGGCCAACCGGGTCAGCTGGCAGGGCATGTTCTGCCGGCAGGACATCGGCTGGCGGGCGATTGCCCGCGAACGGCAGTAAGTACCCGCTGTCGTAGCAAGCTCCGCAAAAGGCCGCCTCCGGGCGGCCTTTTCGCATAGTGGCGAATCGTTTTTCCGCTGCCGGCGACTGCGCTGACCGCCGCTCAACCGACCTGCCGTCGACGGGGCTACCCAGCCCGCTGCCGCTGGGGTAGTATCCGGAGCGTTCAATATATTAGACACATCGCTTAACGATTCCGGACACCATCATGCCGTACAGCCCGACTCCGCACGCTCCGTCCTATTACGCCGCCTCCGCCAATCCGGCCCCGGTGCGACCACCGCTGCAGGGTTCAGTAAATACTGATGTTTGCATCATCGGTGCCGGCTATACCGGCCTGTCGGCGGCGTTGCATCTGGCCGAAGCCGGCTTCAAGGTCGTCGTGCTGGAAGCGAACAAGGTCGGCTGGGGCGCGTCCGGGCGCAACGGTGGCCAGATCGTCCATTCCTATTCGCGCGATGTCGATGTCATCGAAGCCAAGTACGGGCTCGATACCGCCCGCGCGCTCGGCAGCATGATTTTCGAAGGCGCCGACATCCTGCGCAGCCGGGTCCGTGACTACAGCATCGCGTGCGATCTGAAGAACGGCGGCGTCTACGCTGCGATCACGCCGAAGAAAGCCGAAGGCCTGCATCACCACCGCGAACTCTGGCAGCGCTGGGGGCATCCTGGCCTGCAATATCTCGAAGGCGCAGCGGCGAAAGCCATCGTCAACTCCGAGCGCTACAGCGCCGTGCTGGTCGACCCGACCGGCGGCCACTTTCATCCGCTCAATCTGGCGCTCGGTGAAGCCGCAGCGGTCGAGTCACGCGGCGGCGCCATTTACGAAGGCAGCAAGGTCACCCGCATCGACCGGCTGGCGTCACCGGTGGTGTATACCGAGCAAGGCCAGGTTACCGCGCGCTATGTCATCGTCGCCGGCAACGCCTATCTCGGCAATCTCGTCCCGGAACTCGCGGCCAAGTCGATGCCGTGCGGCACGCAAGTCATTGCCACCGAACCGCTCGGCGCGCTCGCCGATCAACTGATCCCGAGCGATTACTGCGTCGAAGACACCAATTTCCTGCTCGACTATTACCGGCTCTCGGCCGACAAGCGGCTGATTTACGGCGGCGGCGTCATTTACGGCGCCCGCGATCCGGCTCATGTTGAGCGGATCATCCGGCCGAAAATGCTGAAGACCTTCCCGCAATTGAAGGACGTCAAAATCGATTACGGCTGGACCGGCAACTTCTTGCTGACGCTGTCGCGCCTGCCGCAGTTCGGTCGGCTGAACAGCAACATTTATTACGCCCAAGGCTGCAGCGGCCACGGCATCACCATGACCCATCTCGCCGGCCGCCTGCTCAGCGAAGCGATCCGCGGTCAAGCTGAACGTTTCGATGCCTTTGCCAGACTGCCGCACCTGCCGTTCCCCGGCGGCCGGCTGTTCCGGGTGCCGTTCACAGCTTTCGGGGCGTGGTATTACCAACTGCGTGACAGTCTCGGCATCTGAAATTTTCTGCCAACAAAAAGGCCCGCATCGCGGGCCTTTTCTGTTTTCCGTTTGCAACCCAACCCTATTCATTACGCAGCAGGCGCTTCGGCGCGACGTAACCGTCCTGGTTGATTTCACCGACGCCGAGGAAACGATTCTGCTCGTCGTACAGCGCCAGCTGACCCTCACGCGGTGCGCTTTTCAGCAGCACGGCTTGGCCGTGATTGATGAAATGCGCCAGCGCCAGTGGCATCACCACCTTCGGCAGTGACTGCACCAGGCAATCGACCGGCAGCAGCAGGGCATCAATGGCGTCGAGGCCTTGTGCGTCTTTCAGTTCGGCCGTTGCATCCGAGTTCAGCATCTGCCCGGCCCGGAACGGTCCGGCCGCGGTGCGGCGCAGCACGGTGACGTGGGCGTAACAGCCGAGCGCGGCGCCGATATCATCGACCAGCGTGCGGATGTAAGTGCCCTTGCTGCAGTGAACATCGAGCGTGAAGCTGGCACCGTCGAAGGCCAGCAGCTGGCAGCTGAAAATCTCGATCTCCCGCCATTCGCGTTCGACTTCGATGCCTTGCCGCGCCAGCTCGTACAACGGCTTGCCGTCTTTCTTCAGCGCCGAATACATCGGCGGCAATTGCTGCTGCTTGCCGAGAAAGGTTTTGATGACGTCGTGCAGTTGCGCTTCGCCGACGGCAACTGGCGCGCTGGCAATGACCTTGCCTTCGGCATCAAAGGTATCGGTACGCTCGCCGAGCTTGGCAGTGACGGTGTAACGCTTGTCGGCGTCGAGCAGGAACTGCGAGAACTTGGTCGCTTCGCCGAGGCAGATCGGCAGCAGGCCGGACGCGAGCGGATCAAGACTGCCGGTATGACCGGCCTTGTCGGCCTGATAGATCCGCTTGATCCGCTGCAGTGCCGCGTTCGAACTGACCCCGGTGATCTTGTCGAGCAGAAACACGCCGCTGACATGACGTTTCGGCAAGCGCTGTTGTTGTTGCATAGCTGTAATCCGAACAAAAGACCGATATCACGTGACGCCGTAGATATCGCGTAGCCTGGATTAGGCGCGCAGCGCCGTAATCCGGGTTTGCGTAGCAAACGGAGAACTCACGGCTCGTTGCCAACCCAAAAGACATGCCGACACCCCAACACTCATCGCATCAGCCGCCGTTATCTGGGTTTGCGCCTACTCTTCCTCGTCCGAATGCGGACGGTCTTCGCTGAGATGCGCACGCGCCTGGTCGGCGGCGATGGCCGAATCGATCAGATTCGACAGATGACGGCCACGGGCCAGACTGTCGTCGTAATGGAACATCAGCCGCGGCAACTGCCGCATGCGGATGCGCTGCGCCAGCATGCTGCGCAGGAATCCGCTCATGTGGTTGAGCACCTTGACCGCATCGTTGATCTGATCAGCGTTGTCACGGCCGAGGAAGGTCACGTAAACGTTCGCATTCAGCAGGTCACGCGAGACCTTGACGCCGGACACGGTGGTCATCGGCACGCGCGGATCTTTCACTTCGCGCTGCAGCAGCAGCGCCAGTTCGCGCTGGATTTCATCACCGACCCGGTCGGTGCGCTTGAATTCTCTGGCCATGAGACGAGGCCCTCTACTTAACCGGAACCAAAAGACGTAAGGCGGACCCCGGCGCTACGCGCTGTGGTCCGCCCTACCGTTACTGCTTGCCCGTCTGTACTCAGATCGTACGAGCGACTTCGACGATCTCGAACACTTCGATCTGGTCGCCGGCACGAACGTCATTGTAGTTCTTGACGCCCATACCGCATTCCATACCAGCACGCACTTCCTGGACGTCGTCCTTGAACCGACGCAGGCTGTCCAGCTCGCCTTCGAAGATGACGACGTTGTCGCGCAGCACGCGAATCGGGTTCGAGCGCTTGACGATGCCTTCGGTGACCATACAACCAGCAATGCTGCCGAACTTCGGATGCTTGAAGACTTCGCGCACCTGCGCCAGACCAATGATGTTCTGCTTCTTCTCCGGCGACAGCATGCCGGACATCGCCGCTTTCACTTCGTCGATGACGTCGTAAATGATGCTGTGGTAACGAACATCGACGCTGTGTGCTTCCAGCACTTTCTTGGCCGAAGCGTCGGCACGGACGTTGAAACCGAACACAATCGCATTCGAAGCGGCCGCCAGGTTGGCGTCCGACTCGGTGATACCGCCAACGCCCTGGGCAATGACCTTGACCTGCACTTCGTTGGTCGACAACTTGGCCAGCGATTCGCTGAGCGCTTCGACCGAACCGTTGACATCGGCCTTGACGATGACGTTGAGGACGTTGCTGGCGCCCTCCTGCAGGTTGGCGAACAAGTCTTCCAGTTTCGTTTTCTGCTTCGACAGTTTGACATCGCGGATCTTGCCCTGACGGAACAGCGCCACTTCACGCGCCTTGCGCTCGTCAGCGACGACGGTCGCTTCGTCACCGGCCATCGGCACGCCATCCAGACCGAGCACCTCGACCGGAATCGACGGGCCGGCTTCGTTGACCGGACGACCGGCTTCGTCATTGAGCTGACGGACACGACCGAACTGGGTACCGGCCAGCAGAATATCACCTTTGCGCAGCGTACCGCCTTGCACCAGCACGGTCGCGACGGTGCCGCGGCCCTTGTCCAGACGCGCTTCGATGACGACGCCGTAAGCCGGGCCTTCGATCGGCGCTTTCAGTTCCAGCACTTCGGCCTGCAACAGGATTTTCTCCAGCAGCGTATCGACGCCTTCGCCCGACTTGGCCGAAACGTAGGCGAACTGGACATCACCGCCCCAATCTTCCGACAGCACGTTGTGCTGCGACAGATCGCTGCGCACCTTCTCGCGATCGGCGGTCGGTTTGTCGATCTTGGTGACCGCAACCACGATCGGCACGTTCGCCGCACGCGCGTGCTGAATGGCTTCGATCGTTTGCGGCATCACGCTGTCGTCGGCCGCGACGACCAGCACGACGATGTCGGTGGCCTTGGCACCACGGGCGCGCATCGCGGTGAACGCAGCGTGACCGGGGGTGTCGAGGAAGGTGATGACGCCGCGCGGCGTCTCGACGTGGTAAGCGCCGATATGCTGGGTGATGCCACCGGCTTCGCCGGCCGCCACCTTGGTACGACGGATGTAGTCGAGCAGCGAGGTCTTGCCGTGGTCGACGTGCCCCATGATGGTCACGACCGGCGCCCGGCTGATCTGTTCCAGTTCACCGCCTTTGCTCTGTTTCAGCAGTTCGGCTTCGAGCGCGTTTTCGCTCATCGGCTTCGGCGTGTGGCCCAACTCTTCGACCACCAACACCGCGGTCTCTTGATCGAGCACCTGGTTGATGGTGGCCATGATGCCCATCTTCATCAGTGACTTGATGAGGTCGGCGACTTTCACTGCCATTTTCTGGGCGAGTTCGCCCACGGTAATGGTTTCCGGAATGGCAATTTCACGCACGACAGGGGCCGTTGGTTTGGAGAAGTTCTGTTGCAGCGATTGCGGCACACGTTTGCCTTTGCGACGGCCACCGCCGCCGCGACCACCGGCAAATTCGTCACCGGCTTCGCCGATCAAATCCTGCACGCGGCTGCGCTTGAGCACATGCTCATTGACCGCCACAGTATCGTTGCGCTTCTTGACACCGTCTTTATGGGTGTGCCCGGCTGACTTGTGGCCGCGCTTGTCATCGTCATCACGTTTGGCGACCGTCGGCTTGGCCGGTGCCCCCGGCTTTGCGGCCGGCTTGGCTGCCGCCGGCGCACCGCGATTGGCGTCAGCCGGGCGCTTGGCGTCAGCTTCGGCAGCGCGACGCTTCAAATCCTCTTCGGCACGGCGAGCCGCTTCTTCTTCGGCGCGCTTGCGCGCTTCAAGTTCAGCCTGCCGGCGCGCTTCTTCTTCCTGACGGCGACGCTCTTCCAGCTCGACCGGACGCGGTTCTTCTTTCAGCTCAGCCGGCTTTTCGGCTGGCGCCGCCGGGGTCGCGGCAGCGCTTGCCGCGGCTTCCAGCGCCGCCAATTCTTCCGGCGTGCGCTTGACGAAGGTGCGCTTCTTGCGGACTTCCACCTGCACTTGTTTGGTGGTACCGGTCGTGGTGGCTACCTTCAGCGTCGACAGCGATTTGCGCTGCAAGGTAATGCGCTGCGGACCCGAGGTGTCTTCACCGTGGCTCTTGCGCAGATAAGCCAGCAGATCCTGCCTCTGTTGTTCGGTAATGGTGCTGGTCTCGCCTTTGACGGCGATGCCGGCGTCTTTCAGCTGCTCAAGCAGCTTTTCCACCGGCGTGCCGACCGATTCGGCAAGTTTGGCGACAGTCAGTTCAGCCATGTCTGGTTCTCCGGTTGCGGTTGTTCTTGTCTGTGATGTTCAAGGTTTTCCGCAACTTAATTGTCACCTGCAAACCATGGAGCACGTGCCGTCATGATCAGCTTGGCGGCACGCTCTTCCGTCATGCCGTCAATGCCAACCAAATCATCGACCGACTGCTCAGCAAGGTCATCCATGGTGCAAATACCTTTGGCAGCCAGCACGAACGCCAGATGCTTGTCCATGCCGTCCATATTCAGCAGATCGTCAGCCGGTTCGTTCTTGCTGAGCTTCTCTTCGTTGGCAATGGCGCGGGTCAGCAGCGCGTCTTTGGCGCGCTTGCGCAGCTCGTTGACCAGATCTTCATCAAAGCCTTCGATTTGCAGCATTTCTGCCAGCGGCACGTAAGCCACTTCTTCGAGGCTTGAGAAACCTTCGTTGATCAGCAGCTGGGCCAGATCTTCATCGACGCCGAGTTCATTGACGAACACGTCCTGGACGTTTTCGGTTTCAGCGGCGTGCTTGGCTTCCGCTTCGGCGGCCGTCATCACGTTCAAGGTCCAGCCAGTCAGCTGCGACGCCAGCCGGACGTTCTGGCCGCGGGCACCGATGGCCATCGCCAGTTTGTCGTCGGCCACGGCCAGATCCATGCTGTGCGAATCTTCATCCACGACAATCGACGCGATGTCGGCCGGCTGCATCGCGTTGATGACGTACTGCGCCGGGTTGTCATCAAACAGCACGATGTCGATTTTCTCGCCACCGAGTTCGTTCGAGACCGCCTGCACGCGCGAACCGCGCATGCCGATACAGGCGCCTTGGGCGTCGATGCGTTTGTCCTTGGTGCGAACCGCGATCTTGGCACGCGAACCCGGATCCCGGGCGGCGCCTTTGATCTCAATGACACCTTCGGCGATTTCCGGCACCTCGATGCGGAACAGCTCAATCAGCATCTCCGGCTTGGTCCGGCTCATGAACAGTTGCGGGCCACGGGCATCCGGCTTGGCGGCATACAGGTAGGCGCGTACGCGATCACCCGGGCGGAAGCTTTCCCGCGCCATCATGTCTTCGCGCAGGATGATCGCCTCGGCGTTGTTGCCGAGATCGAGAATGGTGCCGTCACGGGTTGACTTCTTGACCACGCCGGTGATCAGTTCGCCAACGCGGTGATAGAACGCCGCCAGCACTTTCGCGCGCTCGGCTTCGCGCACTTTCTGCACGATCACCTGCTTGGCGGTCTGGGCCGCGATGCGGCCGAACTCGATCGAATCGACCTGTTCTTCAATGAAACCGCCGATGCCGATACCCGGCTCCATTTCGGCTGCGGCCGACAGGGTGATCTGACGCAGCGGGAATTCCATCGGCTGATCGTCAGCGACCACTTCCCAGCGACGGAAGGTTTCGTAGTCACCGCTCTTGCGATCAATCTTGACCCGGACATCGATGTCCAGATGGTTCTTTTTCTTGGTCGCGGTCGCAATGGCTGCTTCCAACGCCTCGAAAATGGTTTCCGGGTTGACGTCCTTTTCGTTCGAAACGGTCTCAACCACCATGAGAATTTCTTTATTCATGGCACACCTCTTTTCTCAGGAATCTTGTTGGCTTTCTTGCTTGGAATCGTTCTTGGCTTTCTGCAGTTCGGCTTCGACATCCGGCACGATATGCGCCTTGTCGATCTGTTCCACCAAAATGCGGACCGTTTTCTCCGGTTCGATCTGCAGCGTGATCTGCTCCTGATCCGCTGCTACCAGCTGACCGGTGAAATTGCGCCGACCGGCAACCGGCAACACCGTTTTCACTTTCACGGTCTGGCCGACGAACTGGATAAAATGGGCGGCAGTAAACAGCGGCCGATCCCAGCCCGGCGATGACACTTCGAGCCGGTAATCGCTGCTGATCGGGTCTGCGACATCGAGGACACCGGACACCTGATGACTGACCAGGGCGCAATCATCAACGGTGACGCCGTTCGGGCTGTCGATATAAATGCGCAGCAACGCGCGCCGGTTGAGCACCTGGTATTCCAGACCCCACAGCTGCATGCCGGCAGCTTCCACCGCCGGTTTCACCAAGGCTTCCAATGAGGCTTTGTCGGCCATTCATCACTCCGTGCGCGGCAAATTCCGCGCAAAAAAAAATGGGCACAAGGGCCCATTTCTGATTTCGAACCGGTACCGCGCTTCAGGCACATGGCGACCAAGCGGCGGCGCGTGTTCGGGGTGACAAGCTTGTGCGTCCTGTCACCGGGCACTTCGGCGAGCGGCTCACGTCCTGCTCGCGTTCCGCATCCGCCTCGCGGCGATGCGTTGTGCTGGAATTGCGCGACCAAGCTTAGCTTGAAATTTGCGCAATCGCAGCCTGTACCAGCAAAAAAGCCCCGGTACTCGGGGCTTCTTTACGCTGTGTTACACGCGGTGCAAGAACATCATTACACGCAGCACACAGAAACCTGGTTGCGGGGGCAGGATTTGAACCTACGACCTTCGGGTTATGAGCCCGACGAGCTACCAGACTGCTCCACCCCGCGTCTGAGGGCGGGCATTATAGGCAGCAGGTCCCGACTACACAAGCGGAATATCAGACGGCTGATTGGCCGGTCGCTGCAGCGTCGCCGGCCACGCCGGCAAGCCGCGGGTTTGCTGCCACAAGCTGTCGGCAAGCGCCGCCACACCGCCTGGCTGGCCGGCCACCAACCAGCCGGCCAGTGCACTGGCGACGTCCGGGTATTGCACCGGCGCCGGCGACGGTGCCGCCAGCAGGTCGGCAACGGCGGCGGGCGCCAGCCGGGTCATGACCTGTGCCCGGCCCAGCGCGGCCAGCGCCTTGGCGTTGCTTTCCTGTTCGAACTGCCCTGCCAGTGGTCGCACCAACAGCTTTTTCCCCAGCGCCAGCGCTTCCGACGGCAACTCGAATCCGGCGCCGGTGACGATGGCCGCGCAGTCGGCCAAATCTGCTTTGAAGCTCGCGCGCGAGAACGGACAGAGCCGGATGTGACCCAGCGCGACCGGCTCCGGCACGGCACAGTAGAGGTGGAAGCGATGGTCACGAAATGGCGTGAACAGCCGCACCAGATCGTCGGTGTCTTCGAACGGCAGGTAGACCAGCACCTTGTCCTGCTGCGGCGGTACCAGTGCCGGCAACGGCTCCAGAATCGGCGGCAACAGCGGCTGGCCAAAGCCGTGCCAGTGCAGGCCGATGGCCAGATCGACCGGTGCCATGTACTTCAGCACCAACCGCGACGGAATATTGATGCCGCGCTTCGGTACCGGGTAACGAAACGCATATTGGTGACCGACCCCGATGCTGGCGACCCGTTGCCGGCGCGCCGCCCAGGCCGTGACCGGTTCGAAGTCACTGACGACCAGATCGTAGCCGCCGAGGCGGAGCGAACGGATGTCGCGCAACAGGGTCAGCGGCTTGGCTTGCAGCACGGTCCGCAGCGGGTCGATGTGGCCGTGCCGCATCGCGAAGGTAAGTCCTTGCTTCAGCTGGAAATCGCCGAACAGCTCAACGCCGAACAGCTCGTCACGCCTGCGCCCCGAGATCAGCACATCGACTTTGCAGCCCGCGCTTTGCAGCGCCGGCAGCAGGGCCCGGGCCCGGGTGATGTGGCCGTTGCCGGTGCCTTGGACGCCGTACAGGATTTTCATCGGACACGACTCCGCCAAACCGGCGCTGCGTTGGCCGGTGGCAAAAGCGAAAGGACGGGAGACAGGGAAACCGCACGAGCGCAAGGCGGCATGCCGGGCGCCCGCGCCATCAGCCGACCGCGCCCAGCGCCAGCGCGGCGCAGGATGCGCCCAGCACCATGCCGGCCAGAATGTCGCCCGGGTAATGCACGCCGAGCAGCACCCGCGAGCTGCCGACCGCCAGGGCCCAGAGCCAGGCAAACGGCGCCAGCAGCGGAACGAACGCGGTGATCAGCGTCGCCCAGACCGTTGCCGCGGCGGTATGGCCGGACGGGAAGCTGAACTCGTCGCTGGGCATCAGATAGGGCGTCGAGCCAAGCCGGACAAACGGCCGCTGCCGCTTGCAGCGCTTTTTCAGCAGCACGTACAGCGGCACATCGAGGCCGTAGGCGACGAGAGCAGCCAGGCAGAACTGCCAGCCGGTTTCGCCACCGAACGCCGCGAACAGCAGGCCGATCAGCGCATACCAGGGACCGTCACCGGTGCGCGAGATCCAGCGCGAAATCGCCGCCAGCTGGTCCCGGTGCTTGCGCGCCGCGCACCAGCAGAAGGCGCTGGTATCGGCGCGGTGCAGTTTATGCAGAATCAGAGTCGTCTTGATCATGGCAGCCTGAATACTGCCGGCCGCCCGTGTCAGCCGAATGGCTGTTTTCTGACCAGATTGTGACAGTCACCGGCCGCCGACCGGGGCTGAGGTGGCAGCGCGCAGGCGAAAACGCTATAAAGGCGCGCCGAATTTGCCCGCTGGTCGCGGGTCTTGTCTTGGAGTGCTGCTGTCATGCCGAAGCCGGGAAAAACCGGGCTGATCCGCCTGTTGGATGCCTTTGGCTATTCGATGAAGGGCTTCCAGGCCGCCTGGCAAAACGAAGCGGCATTCCGTCAGGAAGCACTGCTGGCAATCGTGTTGCTGCCGGCGTCGTTTTTTCTCGCCCGCACCGGGCTGGAACTGGCGCTGCTGATCGGCGGCGTCATGCTGGTGCTGGTGACCGAACTGTTGAACAGCGCCATCGAAGCCATCGTCGACAAAACCACGCCGGAAATTCACGAGCTGGCCGGTCGCGCCAAGGACATGGGCTCGGCGGCGGTGCTGTGCGCATTGATCGCCTGCGGCGCCATCTGGCTGTTCATTGCGCTGGATCGGTTCGTCCCGGGCTGGTTTCCGTTCCACTGATTTTCGCCACGCCGTTTCACCCGCGCGGTCGGCACCAGCGGCGCAGTCATCGATCGGTAAAATTTTCGTTATCCACACGTTATCTGGCCTCGCCACACTGCGATAAATGCGCAACCGGGTGGCGATGCCATGTCTGCTTCCAGTGCCGCAGCTTCTGCCGCGAGTCAGGACCAAACCGAACTTCCGCAGGCCAAAACGAAGGTCGCACTCCCACGCCGCAACAAGCCGCATTACCGGGCGCTGTTTCTCTCCGATCTGCATCTCGGCACCAAGGACTGTCAGGCCGACGCCCTGCTCGCCTTCCTCAAATCGGTGCGCTGCGACACGCTGTATCTGCTCGGCGATATTGTCGACCTGTGGGCGATGTCGAAACTCGCGCACTGGCCACAAACGCATTCCGATGTCGTCCGGGCGATCTTGTCAAAGGCCCGCCGCGGCACCCGCATCGTCTACATTCCCGGCAACCACGATCGGCCGCTGCGCCATCACGTCAAACAGGTCTTCGGCAATATCGCCTTGCAGCGCGACAGCGTGCACGTGACAGCGAGCGGCAAACGCTACTGGCTGGTCCACGGCGATGAGTTTGACGTCCACGTCCGTTGCAACCGTCTGCTGGAACTGATCGGCGACAAAAGCAATGACTGGCTGGTGCGCCTGAACCGGCATCTGAATCGCCTGCGGCTGCGCCTCGGTCTGCCCTACTTCTCCCTGGCCGGCTACATCAAGCAGCGCATCGGCAAGGCCCGCGCCTATATCGAGCGCTACGAGACAGCGGTGGCAACCGAAACCGCCCGCCGCGGTTTTGACGGTGTGATCTGCGGCCATATCCACGTCGCCGCCAGCAAGTCACTGGCCGGCATCGCCTACCGCAACAATGGCGACTGGGTTGAAACCTGCAGCGCACTGGTCGAAGACGTAGACGGCGAAATCCGCTTGCTGTTCCGACCGTTGCAGCGACAGCGCAGCGGCGAGCTTGAACCGTTCTCACTGCCGTCCTTGGCTGACGCGGCGTGACCTCCCGTTAGCCAGCCGCTGCCGCCGCGGGTTGTGCTGCGGCAATCATTTCCTTGGTCAGCTCCTGCAGCTGGCCATTACCCATCACCAGGATCCGGTCGACCGACCGGATCGTTTCCGGACGATGGGCAATGATGATGCGCGTAACGTTCAGCGACTTGACGGCATGGTTGACAATAGACTCCAACTGCACATCCAAATGGGACGTCGCTTCGTCCAGGAACAGGATCCGCGGTTGCCGATACAAAGCACGTGCCAATAACAGGCGCTGACGCTGGCCACCGGAAAGCGAATTGCCCATGTCACCGATCAACGTGTTGTAGCCCATCGGCATGCGGCCGATGTCGTCATGCAACGCCGCCATCTTGGCGCAGAGCTCGATCCGGTCCTGATCATGACTTTCGGCAAAATAGGTAATGTTGTCAGCAATCGAGCCTGACAGCAGCGCATCGTCCTGCATCACGGCCGCCACTTGCTGCCGAAAGGCGCGCTTGCCCAACCGTTTCACATCCATCCCATCAATCAGAATCTCGCCCTCACTGGGGCTTAGCAAACCCAACATGACTTTCATCAACGTCGTTTTGCCGCAACCGGAACCACCGATGATGGCCACCGATTGGCCGGGTTCAATTTTGGCGTTGACCCCTTTGAAGACAAACGGTTCGGTATCCGCGTACCGGAAGCCGAGATTGCGCAGCTCGATGCCCCCCGAAATGGATTGGGCAAGCTCGCCGACCTCGCCACCATCGCTCTCGGCTTCCGCCAAGGCGACATCGGCCACCCGATCCAGATGCAGGCGAACCATTCGAAACTGCAGCCACTTGTCGATCAACGCAGCGGCTTTTTGCGCAAACTGCGTCTTGTAAGAGACAAACGCAAACAGCATGCCGACGGTCAGGCTGCTTTCGATCACCGCCATGGCACCGAGATAGATGACAATGATGTTTTCCAGCCCGAAGATGAACTGATTCGCCGTGTTATAGCCCACACCCAAACGGCCTAAACGAATGCCAGCGTTCAAACTCTCGGCAAAATGATTGTGCCAAAGCGCCTCACGCTGTGCTTCACGACCAAACAACTTGATCCCCTGCACCGCCCGCACGGTTTCCATGAAGTTGGAGTCTTTTTTCGCGGTTGCGACGATCTGCTCTTCCGTCGCCGCTTTGATCGGGAGATACAACGCCCAACGGAACAAGCAATACAGCACCAAAGCCCCGACCACGACTCCGGTCAGTGCCGGGCTGTAAAGCAGCATCATGACGAGCGTGCCAATCATCATGATGCCATCGACCACCGCCTCGACAATGCCGGTGGTCATCTGCTGGCGCACCTGCTCCAGTGAACCAAAGCGAGAGACGATATCGCCGATATGACGGCGCTCAAAGAAAGCCAGCGGCAGCTTCAGCAGATGCTTGAACAGATTGGCGGCAATCTGGATGCTCAGCTGATTGGACAAAAACAGGATCACAAGCGAGCGTAGTGCCGACACGCCGGTCTGAATCAGCATCAGCAACAGAAAACCGAGCGCCAGCACGAGCATCAGGTTTTCGTCGTGGCTGACAACCACTTCATCGACCACCATCTGCATGTACAGCGGCGACAAGATGCCGAACACCTGCAGCGCCAGCGACAGCAGCAGAATCAGCGCCAGGCCTTTGCCCAAGCCGTCGATGTGCGACCAGAGTTGGCTGAACTTGAGATGCGTTTCCTCGTTCTTGCGTTCGAAGCCCTGACTCGGCGTCATTTCCAACGCCACCCCGGTGAACGACTTGCTGACCTCGTCCCAACCGACATCGCGCCGGCCACGAGCCGGATCATGAATGACGATGCCGTTACGCCCGACCGCTTTGAGCACAACAAAATGGCTCAACTCCCAGTGCAGGATGCACGGCGTCCTCAGCTCCTTCATCTCGGCCAGATCGAGGCGCAGCGGCCGGGTCGTGAAATTCAGGCCGTGCGCAATCTGCATCAGTTGTGCCAGCGTCGCGCCTTTCAGTGTGATCGGAAAGCGCCGGCGCAGTGTGTTGATATCGAGCTTGTGGCCGTGGAAACCGGCCACCATCGCAATGCAGGCCAGGCCGCACTCGGCGACCTCGTTCTGCAACACCACCGGCAACCTGCGCCTAGTGGTGAAATTCAATAATTCGACCGGATTTTTCATGACAAAACCAATAGGAGGATTTTCTGTAGGAGCAGGCTTGCCCGCGATAGCCGCCGTTGGAGCGGCTTCAGCCGCGACTTTTTTGAGAAGAGGCTCGCCAACGCGAGCTTGCTTCTTTATCGTTCAAATCCGGCCCTGTAAACTGAGCAACGGCTCCAACAGCCACTGCCAGATCGGTCGCCGATCCAACACGATATCGGCATCCAGCAACATGCCGGCCTGCAACGGAAACCGTTTGCCATAGGCAGCAACATCCTGCTGGGTGAGCGTAATCGTCACCCGGTACACAGGTTCACTACCGACTGGTACCGGGGCCGGAATCTCCTGCGGTGCGAGGATGGCAGTGGCCACATGTTTGACCTTGCCTTCATACAGACCATAGCGCTGGTATGGAAACGCCTGATAGCGCAGATAAACTTGCTGACCCGGCTGAACAAAACCAACGGCACGGGTAGGCAAGAACAACTCCGCCTCGAACTCAGCATCCGCCGGAATGATGGTCAGCAGCGACAGCTGCGGCGTCAAGGTTTGTCCTGGTTTGGCCTGAATCGCCGTCACCTTGCCGGCAATTGGCGCCACCACAGCAAACTCACGCCGGCTTGCCACCTCGATCAACCGCTGCTGCAATTCCGATAATTGATTGCGCAGATCGGCCAGCCGCGATGTCCGCTTGCCGGGTAGCTGCTGCTGTTGCAACAGCAGATCGGCCAGCTGCGCTTCTTGGGAAGCGAGTGAGCGGTCGGTTTCTTCACGCCGCAGCTTGGCATCGAGCCATGCCTGGTATTGATCTTTGTACTGTGATTCGGACACGAAGCCCTGCTTGCGCAGGCGCTCGAAATCGTTCTTGCGGGTTTCAGCAAGCGCGAAGCGTTCGGTCTCGGTCGTCCGCTGGGTTCGCAACCGCGCGACATCGGCACGAGTCGTCGCTATCTGCTGCGTCAGGCGATTGGCATCCAATTCCGCCAACTGGATTTCGTCCTCAATCTTGCTCTCCAATTGCGCCACCGATGTGCGCAACTGCTGCGCCAACTGGGCATCGGTATCGCTTTCGCCGGTCTGTTCGCGCCGGTTGCTGACTCGTGCCAGCACTTGACCCACCTCAACCTGCGCACCCTCTACCACTGCCAACTCATCCAGAATACCGGTCTGGCGTGGGTAGAGTTTGACGACGCCAGCGGTCGGAACGATATGGCCAGGCGCGGTCTGGCGACGGGCGTACTCACCGAACACCAGAAACAGTATCAACGCCACTACAACGGTGATACTGATAACCGCAAACACGCTGTAGCGGACAGGCTGACGCAAGGAAACGGAACCGCTCAGGCGGTCGCGTTTGGCGTCAAGGGATTCGGGACGGAAAAGAGTAGACATGAATAATAGTTGCGCAGCTTAATCAACGGCGAGCTTCCAGATCCCAGCATGCCCTAACCAGTTTGAATCTGTTGTGAACAATCCGGAAGAGCGGTTAGTCGAGTACGAACTCATTTATCCCCAAGTCCCTAGATTTATTCCCCATGCCTTTACTTTTTTTTTAACATCTTACGGAAGATTCCGTCGTCATAGATGAATTCCATACCAAACCCCCATAGTAAGGCCATCACTAGAGTCGGAATCGCCAGATCTGATATTCCCTTCTCAATTTTGCCGTCAAAAAGATACTGAAATCCAATAAAAAATAGGCACGTACCGCCCCAAAAACCGAGAATCTTCAAACAACGCTTCAAAGTCTTCATTTGCTTGCCAACCGAAAATCTGACATAGGGACGATTCAAAGAGGAACCGCAGTTCCTCTTCGCGGTACATACAAAATCTTCAGCAGAGGCGATCGCCGATGATGCCACCAACCAGACCGCCCAAGGCAGCCCCACCCCATCCGCCAAAGATGCCTCCAACGACAGCTCCACCGAGCATCCAAGCACCTTCACATTGGTTTGACGTCATGCCACCCGAAACCAAATGAATCTCATGTGATTCCATAACTTGCATTGCAGTAACCCTCAAATGTGTAGAAGCCATCTCAAAAATAATTCCTAAGCAAAATCACCAAACAGCCAAGGCGAACAAAGCCGAGGAAATTATCGGCATGGCGCTCATATCGCACCACAAGCCGGCGAAAGTTATGTAACCAGGC
>JBMOMZ010000005.1:0-38863 GCA_049324755.1 Pseudomonadota bacterium | reverse complement strand
GTATCGGTTCAATCGTCGGTTTGATTTGCAGGCGATGGTGCCGCGATTGCTGGTGGCTTGTGTCGCTGGTACGCCGATGACGGAAAATCAGCTTCGATTCAATGATGTGGATCGACGCTAATCAGGTCAACAAAAAAGCCCGCATTGCGGGCTTTCTCGTTTCGCGACACCAACCCGGGATCAGTTGGTGGCTTTCAGCAAATCGATGAAGGCTTTCTTGCTGGCGTCTGCCGCGGCCTGTTCCTCGGTCCACTGCAGAATGGTCTTGCCATCGTGCTCGGGGTTCGACACCGCCGAATTGCCGACCTGGCTCAGGATGAAATCGGCAACATCGGTGGCGTTGTTGGCGATGGCAGTGCGCAGCAGCGTGCCACCGGCAAAGGCGCCATCCTTTGCACACAGCACGCCGCCGTAGATGCGGCGCAGTTGCAGGTCGGCGTCTTTGAGCTTTTTGCGGAACAGGGTGCGGTCATTGGCCTTGGCATAGTCGCAAAGGGTAGCGGCCAGGCGAGTGTATTCATCGTCCGCTGCCAGGACAGTGCTGGCGGGAGCCGACAGCAGAGGAAGCAGGGCAAGCAGCAGGAGTTTTTTCATTGTTGGCCTCATTGGTTGTGCAGCCGGCAGTGACGTTTCGACGTGGAGCAAGGCGCGGGGTTCATGCTCACGTACTGCCGTGCTGCAAAGTATAGCCAGAGAAAAAAAAACACCAATCTGTCAAAAAAATAGCGCCCTTCTGGAAGAAGGGCGCTATAGCGTTCCGAGCTCCTTGATTTAAAAAGGATTGCTCACTTTTTCTTGTAGCCGGCTGCAGTCGCCTGTGTGACCAATGCCGGGTCAGCGCCGTAGGAAATTGCGCGCTGGGCATAGGTGCCTTCGGCTTTCGGGTAGGCCGCGGTGGCGAGCGTGACGGCTTCGTACTGATCGAAACCAGCATCGAGCGCGGCATCAAAGGTCTGGGCAACGTACTCCGGCGCCGCTTTCAGTGCGGCGGCGAAGTAGGCATCGCGCTGCTCGGCGTGATCGGCGAATGCCAGCCGGGTTTGCCAGGTGTAACAGGCCTCGCGGGAGAACTGGCCGGTGGCTGCCGGGTTGGCCTGATCGGCCTGATAGAGCTTGTCGCATTCCTTGTGCGCTTCGGCAAAGTACTGGGCCGGGTTTTCACCCGCCATGGCCGCGCCACACCACAAACTGCAGCAAGCGACGACAACGGAAAGACCTTGCTTCATGGTGTTATCTCCTTAACGTGTAGTGGATTGTTCAACCGCCGGTCGATTGGTCATCGCCAGCGTGCCGACCGCCGCGCCGCGCGCGAGCGGCACGGCTTGGGATTCGCCGTTGACCGGCGCTGGTCAACATCTGACCAATCCCGAGGCCACGCCGAGTCTATGCCGCGATCGGCGGCTTTGGCAAACCGGGACAGGTGTCAGGGTTATTTCCGCTGTTCCTCCCGTTCACGCTCGCGCTCGTCTTCGCGTTCGTATTCGCGCCGGTAGCCGGCGGCCGTGGCTTCGGTGACCTTGCTCGGATCGGCGCCGTAACGGATGGCGCGACTGGCAAAGGTGTCAGCAAAGGCCGGCATCACGCGGGTTGCGGCGGTCACGGCGTAGTACGGATCGAAACCGGCATTCAGGGCCGCGTCGAACGCGATGTGGGCGTAATCGGGCACCGCGTGCAGCGCGCCTTCGAACAGTTGCGGACTATCAGGCGGCAGCGCCGCCAATGCCTGCTGCACCTTGCCGGCATAGCAGTCTTCGCGGGCCGCGGTGTAATCGATGCTGGCACTGACGGTGTCGGGCGGGAACTGATCGGAACAGGCTCGGTAGGCGTTTTCAAAATAGCGTTGGTAACGGTCTTCGGCGCTGGCGCCGAGCGGGATGGTGATACTGGCCAGCAGGAACCATACGAGACGACGAGACGACATGGCGAGCCTCCTCCTGAGACGGGTCGGGGAATGACCTGAACCCAGTCTAGGACGGTGCACAAAAGCCAGATGGCGATGTTCTGGTGAATAGTCCCAGTTTCGTCCAACTGTTCTGTGCACAACCCCGGTTATGCCGGCGGCCGTATGACGCCATCGACACCGGCCTGTTGCCACGGTGCCGCGGCGTCGTTGGCGGCCACCGGCACCAGCACGGCGATGTCGAGCGCCTGTGCGAGCCGGGTCAGTTGGGTCAGCAGCGGTGAGCCTGGACCGGCGCTGGCAAGGCCCAGGCCCAGCTTCAGGTAATCCGGCCGCCAGCGCGGCAGTGCGGCCAGCAAACCGGCCGACAGCGCCACCTGATCCAGACCGACGCCGATGCCGGCCGCGCGCAGCGGCTGCAAACCGGCGACCAGATCCGGCAGGCTCAGGGCATCGGCTTCGGTCAGTTCGATGCTGAGCTGCTGCTGCCGCGCCAGTTGCAGCAGCTGTTGCTGCCACGCCGGATCAGACACGGCGCCGGCGCTGACATTCAGATGCCAATGGTGATCATCGCGCGGCATGGTTTGCAGGCGCTGCAGCAATGCCGTTTCCACATCGCGTGCCAGGCCCAGTTGCCGGCTGTGTGCCAGCAGCTGACCGGCGCTGCAGTCGCGGCCATCGGCAAGCGGCAAGCGCGCCAGCCACTCGACCGCCGGGCCGAGCCGTTTGCCGAAGCTTTCGATGGTCGCCGGCAGCAAACGGAAGCGTTGTTCTCCAATGGCGCGTTGCAAGCTGTTGCGCCATTCCTCGGCCGACAGCATTTCGCCCGCCGGCACCTGCCACCATGACAATTGCCGCTGTCCGGCTTCCTGCAATGCCGCCTCGATGCGCGCGACATGGTCCAGCGCACTGTGCGCACTGGTCAGCGTCAGTTGCACGATCTGACTCTGCCACGGCGCTGCCGGCGTGACGGCGGCGACATCGATCGCCGCCGTTGCTTGCTGCGCCAGCGCCAGCCAATCGCCGCCCGACAGCCGGAACCAACGCCAGCCGCTTTGCTGACGCCAGCGCGTGGTCAACTCCTGCAGCAGCGTGTTGGTGGCAGCAAAGCCTTGCTCGGCATTGATGCCGGCCAGATTGCTCAGGCGCACCGCGAGCACGGTGGTCGGTGTCGTCTGCTGTTCCAGTGCGCTCAGCGCATCGAGCAGCGCGGCGCGGTTGGGCAACCCGGTGACGGCATCGCATTGCAATTGCTGTTGCAGGGCCTGCACCTGCGCCGCCTGCGCGGCGAACTGGGCGGCGACTTGCTCGCTCATCTGGCTCAATGCCTGTGCCAGCGGTTGCAGCTCGCTGACCACCGCTTGTGGCAACTGCATCGGTGCCCGCCGGCTGACAAACTGGTGCGCGGCATCGGCCATGCGGTGCAGCGGCGACAGCGAGCGCTGCACCGTCACGAACACCAGCAGACCCAGGGCCAGAAGCGCGGCAAGCGAACCCAGCAGCAGATCGACAAAACTGCGCCACAACGCCAGCAAGGCGTAACCGGTGTGACTTTCCAGTTCGAGCTTGCCGTGTTGCGTCCAGCCGCCGCTGAGCAATGCTTCGGCCTGCGGCGCGGCAATCGGCAGCGCCTTGGCAAACCACGCCGGCACCTGCACCGGTGCCGCAGCACTTTCCCGTTGCAGCACGACCACGTCATTGACGTCGCGCCAGCGCAGCGCGCGAAAATAACCACGGTCGAAGATTGCATCGATCATCCGTTCGGCCGTGACCACATCCTTGGCAGCCAGCGCCGGTGTCAGCGACAAGGCCAGGCTGGTGGCCGTGTCCTGGGCATGGGTCTGCAATTGCACGCGCAGGAATTCGCGGGTGCGCTGCACCTGCAGCAGCAGGTTGGCAGCCAGCGCCAGCATCAGCAGGGCGGCGAGCAGCCATTGCAATCGTCGGGTCAATGACATGGTGTCATCCTTCTTGCCTGCGCCGTTCACGGCGTCGCAGCGGGCGCGTTCAGGAACGGCGCTTTGCGAAAATCGCGGGCCATGCGGCTGAGCAGTTCGCGCCACGGCGAAATCCGCTCACTGCGGCCGATCAACTGGCCGCTGCCGCGCTCCTTGGCGAGCCACAGATCGGCGCCATTAAAGCTGTAAACCGGGATCAGATCCGGCCGCTGTGAGGCCGGTTTGATCTCGTTGATCAGATTGTCCAGCACCAGCGGTTCGGCGTCGGGTTTTTCATACCAGGTCAGCACCATGTGAGCCTGGTTCAGCTCCACTGCCTTGACGTAGGTGATGCGCAGTTGTGATTCCGGAATGCCGAGCGCAATCAGCGTCATGTATTTGGCAATGGAAAAATCTTCGCAGTCGCCACCGTTGCTGGCCAACAGTTCCACCGGGGTTGCCCAGTAATCATGCTGTGCCCAGTGTTCGCTATCCGGGATGAATTCAATGCGATTGAAGAAGAGATTGACCGCAGTCAGCGTGCTGCGGACATCGGTGTTGGGCTTGGTCAGCAGTTGCTGCCAGTCAAGCAGGCGAGTACGGGCGCCGGCGCCAAACTGCGCCTGCATGCGCTCCAGCAATTGCGGCGCCAGCTCAACTTCGGCAAACGCGGCAAACAGCAGCGCGCCGAGTCCGGTCAGGGCCGCGTACAGCGGCGGGCGAAGATGCGATGGCAAGCGGGCGCGCCAACCCTGTTGATTACGGTCTGTCTAGCATAGTCGTCGCATTCCGCGTCGTTGGCTATAGCACTGTAAAAGTGTCAATCAATTTTACAGCTCACTATGGCATCATGCGCCAGGCCGCTGATTTTTTGGACAAATTGGTCATGGAATGAGCAATGCATGCCGGTATCGTGGCGCCACACGGTGGTAGCAAAAGGGAGTCGCCGTCATGAAACGCTTGATCGCGTCGTTGTTGTTGGTGTTCGGGTTGGCAGGTGCCGTACGTGCGGACATTTTCTATGACTATGTGGGGACGTTTGACGTAAACGGAGGGCCGTATTGGGGTGACGTTCCTGCCCAAATGAGTGGACTGGATGTGGCAGCGATGTTGTTCGGCGGCGACCCGTCGGACTATGTCATCTCCACCATTGGTGTCGATCCCAATCTGATCGACTTCAGCAGTTGGGTTTCATTGTGGGGCGGTGGCCCGGCGGTCATTGGTCAAGGCGATATCATCGACTTGGACAGTGACGGCTTTTACAACACGCCAGGCGAAAGCTCGGCCTGGGTTCAGGACTGGTGCAACCCGGATTGGAATGGCGGTTTTTCCTGCATCAACTACGTATTCCGGATTGAAGAGAGTGATGTGGTTGTGCCCGAGCCGGTGACCTTGGCGTTGGTGGGCGCCGGGTTGCTCGGTTTTGCCTGCCTTCGGCGCCGGTCTCGCCAGACTGCATGAGTGCGGTGCCTGAAAATGCAGTGCTTGGGCGAAAAGCCTGAGTGAAAACCTTGCCCCAAAACAAAGCCCGGTACGCCGGGCTTTGTTTTGGGACGGGATTATCCTGTGCCGGCATGGCAGTAAATCGGCGTTTTGCCGAGCACACGGCGTGTCTGGCGGTGCTTGCTTGGGGCCAGCGCTCACGTACCGCCGCCATGCTCCAATCGGGACCGGATTGACTGCAGATACCGCTGCTCATCTGGCATCGTGCCGCTGCGCTGTGCTTGCCACAATGCTTCGGCCAAACCGTCCATCAGCATGTGCTCGGCGACATGTTTGTCGCCGAAACGCAGGCAGGCTTGGGCATACAGTGCAGCAATGCCGGCCGGACGATCGGTGCTGAGCTGTTCGCGCAGGCCCATGTGCAGACCCATGTGCAGAAACGGATTCACCTCACCGAATTCCGGCAGGTAATCCTGCATCGCATAGCGCTCCGGTTGTGCCAGCGCTTTGTGGTATTCCGGGTGCAGCGCAATCACCGCCTTGATCTGTTCTTCCAATGCGGTCAGTGGCTCGCCGGCCTGCGCCTTGCGATAGACTTCAAACCAGAGTTTGCGCAGGTTGTTGCGATCGGAACCGAAAAGCATTTGCTACCTCGTTGGGGCGTGACCGCCGCGTCGCCAGGGAATGTGCTCCATGGTTGGGTCATTATCGGGATCGCGTGGGAGATAGACAATTGCTTCACACGCATCCTGCTGCCGGCAATCGGTCCCCGTTCCGGCTGCAGCGTGTGCCCACGACTGCTCCATGAGTGCGTGCAACACTTGCATGCTGCGCTGATGTACGGCGTCGTCACCCTCGCCGGTCCGTTTGAAACCCAACACGACACGGCACGCGCTTTGTCGGCAGTTGACCTCCGTCAATAGTGCCTCTTTCAAGACCGGATCTGCGGCCAGCTCTTGTGCGATGCGCTGCTGTAGCTGTGGCTGCCAGTAGTAATCGACCAATTCCTGCGCCAGTTTTTCATTCCATTCCGAGAAATTGCCGGGCTTGCCGCTGTAATAGCCGAAAATCGGATGCGGTGCGTCGGTATCGGGTATCAGCGCCTCGGCATGGCGGGGTATGCTGGATGTCGAAATTTCAGCTTCGGGCGCCAAGCTCAATGTTGGCGGATTCGGCTGCTGGCCCTCAATTTTTCGCTTGCTAGGCGCTGAAGGTTCCTTCGCAGTGACGTCTTTTGCGTGTGTCGCTTGGCGAAAATACAGCGTTTGACTGAGCAATGTCACAGCAATGCCGGTGAGGCATCCTGCGATGAAACCGCCATAGCGCATATCTTGCTTATCCTTCTGCAATAACCGAGGCGGTTAGAGTAACGGCTACGGGAAAGTTTCGTTGCGGACAGCGTAAATGATGAAGACGGCGCCACCGTTGTCGTCACCGATGCCGGATGACCAGATGGAATGTGAACCATCCAGGGCGCTGCCATCCCAGCGACGATGAAACTGCTGCATGGCGCTGAAGTCAGCGAAAGCAAACTCGATCCGGCACAGTTCACTGCGACAGCTCATCGCCTTTGGTGGATGGGCCTGAGCGACAGCGTTGTTGAATAGACGATACTGCAGCTTGTCCTCGGCGAGCCGGGCATCGCTCTCGTCTCGGGGGAGGGTCCAATAGGGCATTTGCCAATCCGCCTGCCGGCTATCGTGCAGCTGCATCATTTCATCCATGGCGCTGCTGCCATAGCCTTGTCGCGGGCGTGGGACGGGATTGAACTGCGCACCGGCAGGTGTCTCATCAGTTGTTGCATCTGGAGCCACGGTAGGCGACGAGCCAGAGTTTGTGTCGGCGGCACCGACCGTCGTTTCCCGCTGGAAGGCCCGGTCTGAATTCGCCGGTGTTGCGGGCAGAGCGATGCCTGCAACCGGCGCAGTGGTTACCGTGGCACTTCGCCAGAGATACATGCTGGCGGCTCCGAGGACAAAACCGGCGATCAGTGTCAAAACGGCTTTCATGCTTTTTTCTTCCTTGTTGTTGGTTTCGCTGGTGCCTCCTCGGCCAGCTTGGTTTTCTGCTTGTACTCGCACAAATCGTTGATCACGCAGATGCTGCACTTGGGATTGCGCGCCGTGCAGATATAGCGGCCGTGCAGGATCAGCCAGTGATGGGCGTCCTTCTTGAATTCGTCCGGTACGACTTTCAGCAGTTTTTGTTCGACTGCCAGCGGAGTTTTGCCGGGCGCCAGATTGAGCCGGTTGCCGAGCCGGAAGATGTGAGTATCGACGGCAATGGTCGGTTCGCCAAACGCGGTGTTGAGCACGACATTGGCGGTCTTGCGGCCGACGCCGGGTAGTGCTTCCAGTGCCGCCCGATCACGCGGGACCTCGCTGCCGTGTTGTTCAATCAGGATGCGGCAGGTCTTGATGACGTTTTCGGCTTTGGCATTGAACAGGCCAATGGTCTTGATGTAGTCCTTCACGCCGTCGACGCCGAGCGCGAGCATTTTTTCCGGCGAGTTGGCGACCGGAAACAGTTTGGCGGTGGCTTTGTTGACACTGACATCGGTGGCCTGCGCCGACAGCATCACCGCGATCAGCAGCTCAAATGGCGTGCTGTAGTGCAGCTCGGTGGTGGGCTCGGGGTTTTCGGCGCGCAAGCGGGCGAAGATTTGCTGACGTTTTTCCGGGTTCATGACGGGCGCGAATTCATGGCGAGCGGGGGACCGGTTTGTCGCTGACCAGCGGGGCAGCGGGAGCGGCGGCAGCGTGCCGGGTCTGACGGCGCTGGTCAATGGCATTTTTGGCGGCGATGAGCCCGCCCAGTGCCAGAAACGCACCGGGCGGCAACAGCGCCAGCAACAACGGTTGTTCCGGTGTCGTCACAGTCACCGACCAGTGTGCGGCCGCCGGACCAAACAGTTGCTCGGCGCCGTGCAGCCAGCGGCCGCTGCCCAGCAGTTCCCGGACACTGCCGAGCACAAACAGAACGGACGCAAAGCCGGCGCCGTGGGCGAGTCCGTCGACCAGCGCCGGCAGCACCGGTTGGCGCGCGGCGAAACTTTCGGCGCGGCCGATGATCACGCAGTTGGTGACAATCAGCGGAATGAAAATGCCGAGTGTCTGATACAGCGTGTAGGTGTAGGCGTGCATCAGCAGTTCGATGCAGGTGACCAGCGAGCCGATCAGCAGCACATAAACCGGAATGCGGATCGCTGTCGGAATGAGCCGGCGCACCAGCGACACCAGCGTGTTTGACGCGGTCAGCACCAGCAGCGTCGCAAGCCCGAGACCGAGGCCGTTGATGGCGCTGTTGCTGATGGCGAGCAGCGGGCACAGCCCGAGCAATTGCACCAGCGCCGGATTGCCGGTCCACAAACCGGCGTGCCAGCGTTCGGTCCACCAGGATGCGGTCGTGATGGGGGTCATGGTGCGCCGGCCTCCGCGCAATGATTGGGGGCGGCGTACAGCGCATCGCGCTGCGCCAGATGATATTGCTGCACCCGGCGCAGCGCGTGAATGACCGCGCGCGGCGTGATGGTGGCGCCGGTGAAACCATCGAAGTCGCCGCCGTCCTTGCGCACGGTCCATTTGGCTTCTGCGGGTTGACTGAGCGACAGGCCGCGGAATTGATCAATCCAGTCGTCCTTGCGCCGTTCAATCTTGTCGCCGAGCCCCGGCGTTTCCTGGTGCGCGGTCACCCGGACGCCGGCGATGCGCTGATCCGGATACAGCGCGATCAGCAGATCGATGTCACCGCTGTAACCATCCGGTGCTGTCGCACTGAACACCAGCGCCGCTGGTGCACCGTCCTGGCGGGCACGGTATACGGTGACTGCGCTGCTGCGGCCGAATACATCGGCCGCTTCCACCAAGGTGCAGTCGCGGGCGATGTTGTTGTTGTATGCCGACAGTGGCAACACCTCTCCAAGCAGGCGAGCGAATGCGGCGTCCTGCTCCGCCTGGATGCGCGGTGCCGTCAGCTGTTGCACCAGCACGATCGCGGCGGTGCACACCAGGGTAAAGCCGCCGAGGATGGCGGCGTGCCGTGCCATGCTCATGGAGTCGGCTCCCGTGGCGGTTCGACCTGCGTGCCGTAGGCGCGTGGTCGGGTGTAGCGATCAATGCTCGGCGCGGCCAGATTGAACAGCAGGATCGCAAACGCAAACGCGTCCGGGTAACCGCCGAAGGTGCGAATCAGATACACCAGCACGCCAATGCCGAGTCCGTACCACAGCCGACCGCGCGGTGTCGTGCAGGCCGATACCGGATCGGTCGCGATGAAAAACGCGGCCAGCATGGTGCCGCCGCTGAACAGATGAAACACCGGCGAGGCAAACGCATCCGGATTCCAGACATAGAAAATCAGTGCGCTGCCAAAGAGGCCAGTGAGCACGCCAGTCGGGATCTGCCAGCTGATGATTTTCTGCTGCAACAGCACGCCGCCGCCGAGCAGAAAGGCGACGTTCACCCATTCCCAGCCGTAGCCGGCAAAGGCGCCGAACACCGGCTGTGACAACACTTCCGAAATCATCTGGCCACCGGCGACATCGTTGCGCAGGTGATCCAGCGGTGTTGCCATGGTGAAACCATCCAACCCGGTGCGTAGCGCCTGCAGGCTGCGACCGTCCCAGGTTTCGCCGGCGAATACCAGCAGAAAGCTGTCGATGAGGCCCGGTGGATTGGCGGCGAGCGTCATCGGTGGCGTCCACGCTGTCATCGACACCGGAAACGAGATCAGCAGAAACACATAACCGACCATGGCGGGATTGAACGGGTTCATGCCGAGGCCGCCGTACAACTGTTTGCCGACAATGATGGCAAACAAACTGCCGCTGACCGCAATCCACCACGGTGCGTACGGCGGCAGGCACAAGCCGAGCAAGACACCGGTCACCACCGCGCTCCAGTCCTGCAGTTCGCGCAGCGGATCGCGTCCGCGCAAGCTGAGCACCAGCGCTTCGCCAGCGAGGCAAAACCAGATGCAGGACCAGACCTGAATCATCGTGCCCCAGCCAAAAAACGCCATCAGTGCCGCCATGCCCGGCACGGTGGCGTACAACACCATGCGCATGACCTGGCTGACGCGTTCGCCACGGGTGCGATGCGGCGATGAAATCGCAAGCGTCATGACGATGGGCTCCTGTCCGTGGGGTCAGCTTCGGCTGCCGGATCGGTCTTCGAAGCGGTGGCGGTTGGCGCGTCTGTGCCGGTCGATTGCGACTGCTTCTTTTCCTTGGCGCGCCGCGCGGCCGCCAGCACGTCAGCGAGCCGATCATTGTGCTGGGCGATCGCCGGCTTGTCGGCAGCGATTTCGGTCGTCGTTGCCATCACCGTGCTGTGGGGGGCGCTCGCGGTACCGGCAAGCGGCGTCGTATCGATCACACTCGTCTGCACATTGACATCGGCTTGGCGCAGCGGGGCTTCCTGTACCGCTTTCCGTTCCTGCGCGGCTTTGCGCTGCTGGTGCAGCGTGCGTGCGCGTGCCAGTCGGGCTTCGCGTGCATCGAAACGCGCCTTGGCGTGCCCGGCGGCAGCACGTGCCGCTGCCTGTTCAGCCAAAACGGCCTTGCCATGACGATAGTACTGTACCAACGGGATTTGACTCGGACAGACGTACGCGCAGGCGCCGCATTCGATACAGGCCTGCAAATCGAGCGCTTCGGCGCGGGCGTATTGCTCGCTGCGGATATGCCAGTGCAATTCCTGCGGCAGCAGCCCGGCCGGGCAGACCTCGACGCAATCGCCGCAGCGGATGCAGGGCCGAGGACACAGCGACTCGTCAAGCTCATCGGGACCGGCTGCGATCAAACAGTTGCTGAGTTTGCTGATGGGCGCCGACAGATCGGACAGTGCGATGCCCATGATCGGTCCGCCCATGATGACGCGGCGCAACCGTTCCGGTTTCAGCCCTGCCTGTTGCAACACGTAGTCGATCGGCGTGCCGATGGCGATCTCGTAATTGCCCGGCCGCTCGATGGCATCGCCAGTGACGGTGACGATGCGGCGCACCAGCGGCTCGGAGTGGGCGATGGCGCGGGCGATGGCATGGCAGGTGCCGACGTTGTACATCACGACGCCGAGATCAACCGAATGCTTGCCGCGCGGGATCTCGAAGCCGAGCAGATTCTGGATGAGCTGTTTCTGGGCGCCGCTCGGATACTTGGTCGGGATCACCACGACTTCGATGGCGGTTTCATCGCAGGCGTTGGCGATCGCCTTGATCGCCTCCGGCTTGTTGTCCTCGATGGCGAACAACACCTGCTCCGGTCGCAGCAGGCGCGCGAGGATCTGCGCGCCTTCAATGATGGCGCTGGCGCGTTCGCGCATCAGCGCGTCGTCGCAGCTGATGTAGGGCTCGCATTCGGCGCCGTTGATGATCAGCCATTTGACCGGTGTCTCGGTCAGCTTCTGCGCCGACGGGAATCCCGCACCGCCCAAGCCGACGATGCCCGCCTGGCCAATGCGCTCGCGCAGATCGGCATCGGTCAGGCTGATGTCATCGACAAACTCTTCCTCTTCGTAGGCGCTGGTTTCATCGGTACAGAGGCCGATGCAGGGCTGTGGCAGGCCGCTGTCATCCGGTACCGGATGCAGGCCGATAAAACTGATTTCGCCGTCGGCCGGGGCATGCACCGACGCACTGATACCGTCGGCCGCGCGGGCCAGCAACTGGCCGTAATGCACGCGCTGGCCTTCCTGCACCACGGGAAGCGCCGGCACGCCGAGATGCTGTTTCAGCGGCAATACCAGCAGCGGTGGCAGTGCCAGTGTGGCGATCGGTGATTGCAGGCTCGGCTCTTTGCGATCGTCGAGCACAAGGCCACCGGGAAATCCGAACAGTTGCCGGGCCATCATTGCACCAACCGGATCGGAATGCGGACCGTGTCCGCCGGTTTCGGCCATTGCCAGGCCGGCGGTGGCGCCGGAATCAGATCGATGCAATCGACCGGGCAGGGCGGCAGGCACAGCTCGCAGCCGGTGCATTCGGCGGCGATGACGGTGTGCATCAGCTTCGGCGCGCCGACAATGGCATCGACCGGACAGGCCTGGATGCATTTGGTGCAGCCGATGCATTCGTCTTCGCGGATAAACGCCAGCAGTTTCGGTTTGACCGCGCTTGCATCGGCCAGCGGCACGACGTCCTTGCCCAGCAGTTGCGCCAGCGCTTTTACCCCGGCCTCGCCACCGGGCGGGCATTTGTTGATGGCATCGCCGTTGGCAATCGCCTCTGCATACGGTTTGCAACCGGGATAACCGCACTGGCCGCATTGCGTCTGCGGCAGCACGGCATTGATCTGTTCGACCAGCGGATTGCCTTCAACCCGAAAACGCCGCGCGGCATAGCCGAGCAGGGCGCCGAACAACACGCCGAGTACGACCAGTGCAATCAGTCCGCTCATGTCACCACCCGGTTGCGCCGGATCAGCACGACGCTGAGCGTGAAGAAACCGGCGAAGGCAAATGCACGCGCGCTGCGCACGGCAACCACCTGCTGCTGCCAGGTTTGCAGCATCGGTGAGGCCGGTTCGTCAGCGCAGGCCTGTCGTGAGACGTCGAACGCTTGCTGACGTTTCGCGCAGCCGCGCTCCGTCCACCATGCCGCCGCCGAAAAGAGGCCGTCCGCGACCAGCAGCAGCGAGAACACGAGCAGCAGTGCCAACCAGAGCCGTTTCATTTGACCAGCCCCGCAAAGCCCATGAAGGCGAGCGACATCAGACCGGCGGTGATAAGGCCAATGGCGGCGCCGCGAAACGGCAGCGGGACATCAGCCGCGTTGATGCGTTCGCGAATGCCGGCAAACAGGAACAGCACCAGCGAGAAACCCACTGCCGCGGCAAAGCCGAACACCAGTGACGCGACGAAGCTGTGGGCCGCCTGGGTATTGAGCAGGGCAACGCCGAGCACGGCGCAGTTGGTGGTGATAAGCGGCAGGTAAATGCCGAGCAAACGGTGCAGCAGCGGACTGGTTTTGGCCATCACCATTTCGGTGAACTGGACCACGACCGCGATGACAAGAATGAAACTCAGTGTACGCAGGTAAGCGATGTCAAGCGGGAGCAAAATCCAGCTGTTGACCAGATAGGACAGGCCCGAAGCCAGCGTCAGCACGAAACTGGTGGCAGCCGCCATGCTGAGCGCGGTCTCCTGCTGGTTTGACACGCCCATGAACGGGCACAGGCCAAGAAACTTGACCAGCACGACGTTGTTGACCAGGGCGGTCGCGACAAACAGCAGCAGCAGATCGGTCATGGCGCGGAGCGGCCAGCGGGAAAGAGGCCTGGCAATTATGCGTCAGCGCGGGCGATTGCGCCAAAGCCGCGGTGGGTTCGTGCGTGAGAGGGTTTGTGGGAGCGGCTTTCGCCGCGATAAATTCGTTTCGTGAGGAGCTCTTCGCGGCTGAAGCCGCTCCTACAGAAAACCTGGGCTCGACTCAGAGCTTGGGCTCTTGCCGCTCCGGTCCGGCTTCGGCGTTGGTTTCGGCGTCTGAATCGGAATTGACCGCAGCTGCCGTTTCGGTGGTTTCGCTGCCGGCCGCCGGTTTTGGTCGGCGCGACAGCACGAAGAACAGCAGGCCGAGCACGATGCTGATGATCAGGAAGTTGATGGCAATTGGTGTCACGCCGCGCATCAGGCCGGCGATGCCGTCCTGCTCGGCGCCGAGAATGCCGACGATCGCGGCCGGTGCCAGCCACGGGCCATCCGGCGTGGAATTGGCCGGCGTCAGCGCGCCGGCGGCAAACAGCGACCAGACCGGCACCAGCAGCCACTTCGGCCACTTGCGAATCAGCCGGTACAGCACCAGCAGAAACACACAGGCGATCAGGATATACAGCGTCCAGGTGCCGCCGTAATCGTGCACGACGCGGTCCGCGGGAACCGGCTGCTCGACCACCGCTTGGGTAGTCTCGACGCTATCGACAGGGGCTTGAATCGGAGTGGTCATGGGCGTTCTGGTCTGGGTTGTCGCAGTATTCGTAGTTCGTAGGTTGGGTAGAGCGTTAGCGAAACCCAACGCGATCTCGGTCTTTCGGGCCGATTGTTGGGTTTCGCGTTGCACGCTCTACCCAACCTACCAAAAATCTGTTTGGTTTATTTTACCCGCATGCCTGCCTGGGCACCGGAATGCGGTTCCAGAATCCACAAATCCTTGCCGCCGGGGCCGGCAGCCAGCACCATGCCTTCGGACATGCCGAATTTCATTTTGCGCGGCGCCAGGTTGGCAACCATGACCGTGTGTTTGCCGATCAGGCTTTCCGGCGCGTAAGCGCTCTTGATACCGGCGAATACGGTACGGGTTTCGCTGCCGACATTCAGGGTCAACTTCAGCAGCTTCTCGGCGCCTTCGACATGCTCGGCGTTTTCAATGCGCGCGATGCGCAGATCGATGCGATCAAAGTCTTCGATGCCAATTACCGGCTTGAACGGTTCGTGGGTGAGCAATGCCGATGCCGGTGCCGCTGCGGTTTCAGTCGCTGGCGCAGCCGGCGCTTCCGCCGGTTTCAGGTTCTCTTTCGAGGCTTCGATCATCGCCGTCACTTTGGCGCCTTCGATGCGAGTCATCATCGGCTGGAATTCGTTGATCTTGTGATTCAGCAGCAGCATCTGCGCATCCATCCACAGCAGTGAATCGACGTTCAGGAACGCTTCGGCTTGTTCGGCCAGTTTCGGTAATACCGGCTTCAGGTACAGCGCCAGCAAACGGAAGGCGTTGAGGCCGACGGTGCAGACGTCGTGTGCCTCTCTTGCGGTGTCCGGGTTTTTGGCCAGCGTCCACGGCGCTTTGGCGGCGATGTACTCGTTGACCTTGTCGGCCAGCGCCATGATGTCGCGCATGGCCTTGCCGTATTCGCGCTCTTCATAGGCTTTGGCGAGGCCCTCGGCCGCATCCTGCAGCTCTTTCAGCAAGGCCGGCTCGGCATTGTGCGAAGACAGCAGGCCGCCGAATTGCTTGTGAATGAAGCCGGCGCAGCGCGAGGCGATATTGACCACTTTGCCGACCAGATCGGAATTGACCCGGTTGACGAAATCTTCCAGGTTCAAATCGATGTCATCGATGCCGGCGCCGAGTTTTGCAGCGAAGTAATAACGCAGCCATTCCGGATTCAGGTGATCGAGATAGGTACGCGCGGTGACGAACGTCCCTTTCGATTTCGACATCTTGGTGCCGTTGACGGTCAGGAAACCGTGCGCGTACACGGACGTCGGCGTCCGGTAGCCCGAGCCTTTCAGCATCGCCGGCCAGAACAGGGTATGGAAGTAGACGATGTCCTTGCCGATGAAGTGATAAACCTCGGCGCTGGAATCGGCTTTCCAGAAATCGTCGAAATTCAGATCTTTTTGTGCGCACAGGTTCTTGAAGCTGGCCATGTAGCCGACCGGCGCATCGAGCCAGACGTAGAAATATTTGCCCGGCGCATCCGGAATTTCGAACCCGAAGTAAGGCGCGTCGCGGGAAATATCCCACTCGCTCAAACCCGCTTCGAACCACTCATCGAGCTTGTTGGCAATCGAGGCATGGACATGGCCGCTGCGGGTCCAGTGTTTCAGAAACGCTTCAAAATCCGGCAGCTTGAAGAAATAGTGCTCGGACTCTTTCAGCACCGGGGTGGCGCCGCTGACCGCCGATTTCGGATTCTTCAGCTCGGTCGGTGCGTAGGTGGCGCCGCAGGCATCGCAGGAGTCACCGTACTGATCTTTGGCGCCGCATTTCGGGCACTCGCCTTTGACGAAACGATCCGGCAGGAACATCTGCTTTTCCGGATCGAACAGCTGCGAGATGGTGCGGGTGGCGATATGGCCGTTGGCGCGCAAGGCCTTGTAAATGCCGTAGCAGAACTCGCGGTTCTCGTCGCTGTGGGTGCTGTAATAGTTGTCGAACGCGACATGGAAGGCGCTGAAGTCGGCCAGATGCTCTTCGCGCATCCGGGCGATCATCTCCTCCGGTTGCAGGCCGAGGCTCTGGGCCTTGAGCATGACCGGGGTGCCATGGGTGTCGTCGGCGCAGACGTACCAGCATTCATTGCCGCGCATTTTCTGGAAGCGCACCCAGATATCGGTCTGGATGTATTCGACCAGATGGCCCATGTGGATGGAGCCGTTGGCGTAGGGCAGGGCGCTGGTGACGAGGATGCGGCGCTTCGGAGTCATGGACGGGATTCGATCAGCTCTGGAAAGACCGGCAAGGATACCGGTTTTACCGCGGGGATTCAGCTTTGGATGGCCAAAACCGGGAACCAAGGGGGAATCCCCTCCTTTTGGGAGGGGGCCAAGGGTGGTTGCGGAAGACGGAAATGCGCCGGAGCCTTGGCAATCTCTGGAGTGTGCCGAGCTGAACCATCCCCACCCCCATCTTTGCCAAGGAGGGGAGCTCAAAGCATCTGATTGATCCCGACCCCGCCCCAGTCGGCCCGGCTTTTGTTAGCATTGGCCGCCTTTTTTCAGCCCCCGGACCCGTCGTAGACCATGACCGTCAGCCGCCCGTCGATTGAAGCCCTGCTCAGCCAGTACCGTGACCGCTACATCAGCGAAGACATGGTCGCGCATGGCGCCGTCCGGGCCTGCGAGGTGACCGGGGACCGGGTGGCACTGACCCTGCAATTCGGCTTTCCGCTGGCCGGCTACAAGGCCGAGCTGGAGCAGAAACTGAAGGCGCTTCTGGCGCCGGTCTGCCCCAACCTGAGTTTGCGCATCGAAAGCGCAGTCGCCCCGCATGCGGTCAAGACTGGCGCCAAGCCGATTCCGGGCGTCAAGAACATCCTGGCCGTCGCCTCCGGCAAAGGTGGGGTTGGCAAATCGACCACCGCAGTGAACCTGGCGCTGGCGCTGGCCGCCGAAGGCGCCCGGGTCGGCATCTTGGATGCCGACATCTACGGCCCGTCGCAGCCGATCATGCTCGGCAAAGCCGGCGAGCACCCGGAATCGACCGATCAGAAATCGATCGAACCCATCGTCAGCCACGGCATCCAGTCGATGTCGATTGGCTACCTCGTCGAGCCCGAGCAGGCCATGGTCTGGCGTGGGCCGATGGTCTCCAGCGCGCTGCAGCAACTGCTCAACGACACCCGCTGGGACCATGTCGATTACCTGATCGTCGATCTGCCGCCGGGCACCGGCGACATTCAACTGACGCTGGCGCAGAAAGTGCCGGTCACTGCCGCGATCATCGTCACCACGCCGCAGGACATTGCGCTCGCCGATGCGATCAAGGGCATCGCGATGTTCCAGAAAGTGAACGTGCCGGTGCTCGGCATCGTCGAGAACATGGCCATGCACATCTGCTCGAACTGCGGCCACAAAGAGCATGTATTCGGCGCCGGCGGCGGCGAGAAATTGGCCGCGCAATATGGTGTAGAGATGCTCGGCAGCCTGCCGCTCGATATCCGCATCCGCGAACAGACCGATGGCGGCAAACCGAGCGTTGCGGCCGAGCCCAACGGCGAAATTGCTGCAATGTACCGCGACATCGCCCGCCGCATCGGCGCCAAGCTGTCGCTGGAAGCGAAGAATTACGCAGTGATGGCGCCGGTCATCACGATCAGCAATACATGAACGGTCTGCCACGCTTTAATTCGAAAGGTCTAAAGGGCGTGGATCTATCTGCTCTTTTGAACGGGGTGTCTGTACTGATAGTTGTTGCTCTGTTGGCGGCATTTACGAGTTTTGGGTTTTCTTACTATCAGGAACAAGAGTTAAGTGCAGATGTACCGAGAGGGAGAATGCCAGATGCTGTCAGTCTGATGCCGGAGTCGTATGCCGAGCTTGGGCTGCGTTCTATTGCAAATGAAAAAATTGATACGTATCGACTCTACCTTTATGGGTTCAAAACAAAGCAGTGCGTGGTTCAGTTCAGTGTTGAGCAGGGCCGGGCTAGTGGGTACGCTTATGTTTATGATGAAGAATATATAAAGGAACAATTTCGCTGGAAGCCCGTTAGTCAGGCGAAGTTTCCCTTTTCGATGGATGAATGCTCGGTAAACGAGCTACGTGAAATACTGATTCGAGACAAAGTTTACGAGCTGAAGACTTTTGATAATCGCGGTGGTGCTCGGACAGACGGTCAGTTTGTTATTTTTGAGGCTGCGGTTGCCGGCAAGTACTTTGCGGCCCTCTCATATCGAACCGATAGCGTATTGGCTGGAGTGGCTCGTTTGCTTGTCCCGAAAATCAGTGTGGACGGATGCGGGAATAATTAAGTTTTCGTAGCCTGGGTTAACGAAGCGTAACCCGGCTCAAATTCGCGTAGCGGATTTGATGGTTTTGGAATATCTAAACTGGTGGAGCGAACTCGCTCCCTCCCCACCCTAACCCTCCCCTCGGGCAGGGGAGGGGACAAAGAATGAGGCGCTACATGAGCATCAAATCAGACAAGTGGATCCGCCGGATGGCCGAGCAGCACGGCATGATCGAGCCGTTTGCGCCGGAGCAGGTTCGTTATGCGCAGGACGGCCACAAGATCGTGTCCTACGGCACCTCGAGCTATGGCTACGATGTCCGCTGCGCCCGTGAATTCAAGATCTTCACCAACATCAACTCGACAATCATCGACCCGAAAGCTTTCTCGGACGGCAATTTCGTCGATTTTGTCGGCGATGTCTGCATCATCCCGCCGAACTCGTTTGCGCTGGCCCGCACGGTCGAGTACTTCCGCATTCCGCGCGACGTGCTGACTGTCTGCCTCGGCAAATCGACCTATGCCCGCTGCGGCATCATCGTCAACGTGACGCCGCTGGAGCCGGAATGGGAAGGTCATGTGACGCTGGAGTTCTCCAACACCACGCCGCTGCCGGCCAAGATCTACGCCAATGAAGGCGTCGCCCAGATGCTGTTCTTCCAGTCGGATGAAGTCTGCGACACGTCGTACAAGGATCGCGGCGGCAAGTATCAGGGCCAGACCGGTGTGACGCTGCCGAAGACTTGAGTCACTGTCGCTAGCGGAAAAACGCCGATGTTAACCCTGCTATCCAAGCTGTTCAGTGCCACCGTGTACGTGGCGGTCCGTCGGCGCGAGTTGTTGATTCGTGACAGTCGCACCGGCAAGGCCGTGCGCTTGCCGGCGGCCATTGCCCTGGATCCGGAGGGCAAGACGATCATTGCTGTCGGTGCCAACGCAACAAAACAATCACCGTCGCAGGTGCATTGGCCGTTCGATCATCCGCGGATTGTGATTGCCGATTTTCAGCTGGCGGAAAAGCTGCTGCAGGCTGCGCTGCGGGAGTTGTTCGAGCAATCCTTCATGCGTCCTAGCCCGGTCGTGGTGGTGCAGTCATTGGATGATTGGGAGGCAGGGTTGAGCCAGATCGAACGGCGCGCCTTGCTGGAGCTTTGTTACGGCGCCGGTGCTCGTGAGGTTTTTCTTTGGCAGGGGCAGGCGCCCAGCGATGAACTCCTGCGCTCAGGTGGCTTCCGGCAATCGCTACAAGTGCTCAAGCCTTGACCAATCCGCGTTAGCCCTCGATTGTGACGCGGGGCCTCTGGCCCCTATAATCCCCTCCCTTTTTCGTTGTTTTGACCCATAAAGAGCACAGGAACATGCCTGTCGTACGTCTTCCCGATGGTAGTGAGCGCCGGTTCGAAGGGCCGGTCACGGTAATGCAGGTCGCCGAGAGCATCGGCGCCGGTCTCGCCAAGGCTGCCCTGGCCGGCAAGGTCAATGGCCGTGAGGTCGATACCAGCTACACCATCACCGAAGACTGCGAGCTCGCCATCATCACCGACAAGAGCCCGGAAGGGCTGGAGGTGATCCGGCACTCGACGGCGCACCTGTTGGCGCAGGCGGTCAAGCAGCTGTTCCCGGAGGTTCAGGTCACCATCGGCCCGGTGATCGAGGACGGCTTTTATTACGACTTTGCCAGCCCGAAGCCGTTCACGCCGGAAGATCTGGAGAAGATCGAGAAGCGCATGGCCGAGCTCGCCGCGCAGGAAATTCCGGTCTCGCGCCGCTTGTTGCCGCGTGACGAAGCGGTGGAGTACTTCAAGTCGCTCGGCGAGCATTACAAGGCCGAGATCATTGCCTCGATTCCGAGCAACGAAGACATTTCGCTGTATCGGCAGGGCGATTTCGAAGATCTCTGCCGCGGTCCGCACGTGCCCAACACCGGCAAGCTGAAAGTGTTCAAGCTGATGCGGGTGTCCGGTGCCTACTGGCGTGGCGACACCAAGAATGCCCAGCTGCAGCGCGTCTACGGTACGGCCTGGGCGAACAAGAAAGATCTGGATGCCTATCTGCACCGGCTGGAAGAAGCCGAGAAGCGCGATCACCGGAAAATCGGCAAGGCGCTGGATCTTTTCCACCTGCAGGAAGAAGGTCCGGGCATGGTGTTCTGGCACAACAACGGCTGGATCATCTACAAGGAAATCGAGAATTACATCCGCAACCGCCTGCGCAAGGCCGGTTACCAGGAAGTGCGCACGCCGCAGGTAATTGATCTCAGCCTGTGGGAGCGTTCCGGCCACTGGGGCAAGTACTCGCCGAACATGTTCACGACCGAGTCGGAGAACCGCAAATACGCCATCAAGCCGATGAACTGCCCGTGCCACGTGCAGATTTTCAACACCACGCTGCACAGCTACCGCGATCTGCCGCTGCGCATGGCCGAGTTCGGCTCCTGCCACCGTAACGAGCCGTCGGGTGCTCTGCACGGCATCATGCGGGTACGCGGTTTCACCCAGGACGACGCCCATATTTTCTGCACCGAAGAGCAGATGCGCGACGAGATCATCTCGTTCGTCGACCTGCTGTACTCGGTCTATGAGGACTTCGGCTTCACCGACGTCATCATCAAGCTGTCGACCCGGCCGGAAAACCGGATTGGCTCCGATGCCATGTGGGATCAGGCCGAAGCCGCCCTGGCTGATGCGCTCAAGGCCAAAAATCTGGCATTTGAGTACCAGCCGGGCGAAGGCGCCTTCTACGGACCGAAGATCGAGTTCACCCTGCGCGACAGTTTGGGCCGTAACTGGCAATGCGGTACCATGCAGGTCGACTACAACATGCCGGAGCGGCTGGGCGCCGAATATATCGACGAAAGCAGCACCAAACGCACGCCGGTCATGTTGCACCGCGCCATCCTGGGCTCGCTGGAACGGTTCATCGGCATCCTGATCGAGCATCATGCCGGCCTGTTCCCGACCTGGCTGGCGCCGCAGCAGGTCTCGGTTCTCAGCATCACCGACCGCCAGCACGAGTACGTCGCCAATCTGGCCAAAGCCTTGAACAATCAGGGCTTCCGGGCCGATTCCGACTTGAGAAACGAGAAGATCAGCTATAAGATCCGCGAGCACACGCTTAACCGTGTGCCATATCTGCTGGTCGTCGGCGATCGTGAGGTCGAGACGAATACAGTGGCCGTGCGTCGGCGCGATGGTAAGGACCTCGGGGTCATGGCGGTTGCCGCCTTTACCGAGCTTCTGGCCAGTGACGTGTCCTCGCGCGGCCGTTCTATTTTGGAGGAATGAGCAATAAAACCACCAATCAGGACGGGACCGAAGCCGCCGCCGAGGCCGCGGATCTCCCGTGAAGCGCGCACCAATCCCCAACGGGAAAACCGGATCAACGACGAAATCACCGCGCGTGAAGTGCGTTTGATCGGTGAGGAAGGGCAGCAGATAGGTGTGGTGCCGTTCCGCGAAGCGCTCGCGACGGCCGAAGAAGCCGGGCTGGATCTGGTCGAGATTTCGCCAGATGCCGTGCCGCCGGTCTGCAAAATCATGGACTATGGCAAGTACCTGTACACCAAGTCCAAGCAGCAGGCTGAGGCCAAGAAGAAGCAGGTCCAGATCCAGGTCAAGGAAATCAAATTCCGGCCGGGTACGGACGTCGGTGATTACCAGGTCAAGCTGCGCAACATCCTGCGGTTTTTCGAGGATGGTGACAAAGCCAAGATCACGGTCCGCTTCCGCGGCCGCGAGATGGCGCACCAGGAACTCGGCATGCAGATGATGGAGCGCCTGCAGGTAGACACCGCAGAACATGCTGTCGTCGAATTTGCCCCGAAGATGGAAGGCAAGATGATGACGATGATTCTGGCGCCGAAGAAGAAAACGAAGTGACAGTCAGCGCAACGCGTTGACTGTCATCCCCGCGGTCAGCGCCGTTCCCTACGGCGCCCGACACTCCCCACATCCATGTGGGTCGCAGGCGGGGATCCAGGCAAATAAAGCCCGGTCTCTGTCCCGGGCCTTGTTTTCCCGGTAACAAGCGAACTCAGCAATGACGCAATTGCGTTGTTGCAAACCAAATTCCCGGCAACGGGAATAAAAGTCCGAATCTGGCGTCAACTACGGCGTGGTGCCGTGGCCAGACCGGATAAATCAGGAGCAGTAACATGCCCAAGATGAAGACCCACCGGGGCGCTGCCAAGCGCTTCAAGAAAACGGGTTCGGGTGGCTACAAGCACAAACAAGCTGGTATGCGTCACCTGTCCACGCACAAGAGCGGCAAAACCGTTCGTAAACTGCGTGGTTTGAAGATGGTGTCCGAGCAGGACGCGCCAGAATTGAAGCGCTTGCTTCCGTACGTGTAAGGAGTTGAGTCATGGCACGAGTTAAACGTGGTGTGACCGCCCGCGCGCGTCACAAGAAGGTTCTGAAGCTGGCCAAGGGTTACTACGGTGCCCGTTCGCGGACTTACCGCGTCGCCAAGCAAGCGGTCATCAAAGCGGCTCAGTACGCTTACCGTGACCGTCGTCAGAAGAAGCGTCAGTTCCGCGCGCTGTGGATCGTCCGTATCAACGCGGCTTCGCGTGAGTGCGGCATGTCCTACAGCCGTCTGATCGATGGTTTGAAGAAAGCCAACATCGTCATCGACCGCCGTGTGCTGGCCGATCTGGCGATGTTTGACAAGGTTGCGTTTGCTGCTCTGGCCGAAAAAGCCAAAGCCGCCCGCGCCGCCTGAGACTGACCCGAAGCGTTTTGCTTCTGTGGTGCAGTGACAAGCGATTTCGTTTGTCGGAAGGGGAAGGGCGCAAGCTCTTCCCCTTTTTGTTTTCCTGCTTCGGCGGAAATGAAAAGTCATTGCTCGCTGCGGATGTGTTCCCGGCACAATGATGACTGGCGTTTAGACAAGACAAATTCCCTGTGGGAGCGGCTTTAACCGCGATGATTTTGCGCGGGCACGACGGCCGAGTATCGCGGCCAAAGCCGCTCCCACATCAAGAACACACTGAACAACCAACCCGAGGGGTTGCTATGGAACTGGAACAGATTTTGGCGCAAGGCCAGGCGGCAATTGCCGCGGTCACCGATTTGCCGACGCTTGAGCAGGTCAAAGCGCAATTTCTTGGCAAGAACGGCTCGCTGACGGCGGCGTTCAAACAGATGGGGGCGCTGTCGCCGGATGAGAAGAAAGCATTCGGTGCCAAGATCAACGTCGTCAAAACCGGTATCGAGGAAGCACTCGACGCCAAGCGCACGGAAATCACCGAAAAGGCGATTGCCGACAAGCTCGCCCGTGAAACGGTCGACGTGACCGCACCGGGTCGGCGCAATCAGCAAGGCGGTTTGCATCCGGTGACGCGCACGATGCGCCGCATCGAAACCTACTTCTCGCAGATCGGCTTCGGCGTCGCCGAAGGTCCGGAAGTGGAAGACGATTGGCACAACTTCGGCGCGCTGAATATTCCGGATCATCACCCGGCCCGGGCGATGCACGATACGTTCTATTTCGATGCCACCCGCCTGCTGCGCACCCACACCTCGCCGGTGCAGGTGCGGGTCATGGAAAGCCAGCAGCCGCCAATCCGGATCATCGCGCCGGGCCGTGTCTATCGCTGCGATTACGACGTGACCCATTCGCCGATGTTCCATCAGGTCGAAGGCTTGCTGATCGACGAGAACACCACCTTCCAGGATTTGCGCGGCATTCTCGATGAGTTCCTGCGCAATTTCTTTGAAGCCGATTTGCCGACCCGGTTTCGGCCGTCCTACTTCCCGTTCACTGAACCGAGCGCGGAAGTGGACATCGGCTGTGTGATCTGCAACGCCAAAGGTTGCCGCGTCTGCAAGCAAACCGGCTGGCTGGAAATTCTCGGCTGCGGCATGGTGCACCCGAACGTGCTGAAAGCCTGTGGCATCGACAGCGAGCGTTACACCGGCTTTGCCTTCGGCATGGGCGTCGAGCGGCTGACCATGCTGCGTTATGGCGTCAACGATCTGCGCTTGTTCTTCGAGAACGATTTGCGGTTCCTGAAGCAGTTTGCCTGATGCAGTTCTCCCTACCCCTTGATGGGGGAGGGCCGGGGAGAGGGTGAACCTCGCGCTCACGCCGTAGCCCACTATTGGCGCGAGCTGAAAGATCACCCTCACCTCAATCCTCCTCCGTGAAAGGGGAGGCGGTTTTCATATGAGTAGCCTGCTTTGCGCAGGACTCAAAGAAATTCTGGATTCCCGCCTGCGCGGGAATGACGGTGAAGGGATAAAAAACATGAAAATCTCCGAACGCTGGTTGCGTGAGATGGTGAACCCGGCGGTCAGTCGCGATGAGCTGATCAAGCAGCTGACCATGGCTGGCCTCGAAATCGAAGGCGTCGAAGTGCTGAATGCCGGCATCGATCATATTGTCGTCGGTGAAGTGCTGACCGCCGAGCAGCATCCGAATGCTGACAAGCTGCGTGTGGCCACCGTCAATGTCGGCAAGGAAACGCTGCAGATCGTTTGCGGTGCCGCGAACTGTCGACCGGGCATCAAGATCCCGGCCGCGCTCGTCGGTGCCAAGTTGCCCGGCGGTCTGGAAATCAAGAACGCAAAACTGCGCGGCGTCGATTCCAGCGGCATGCTGTGCTCGGCCAAAGAGCTCGGTTTGGCGGAAGAGTCGAGCGGCCTGCTGGAACTGCCGCTTGATGCGCCGGTCGGCACACCGATTGTCGATTACCTGCAGCTCGATGATGCGGTGCTCGAAATCAACCTGACGCCGAACCGCGGCGACTGCCTCGGCGCGCGTGGCATCGCCCGCGAGATCGCGGTGCTGAACGAAGTGGCGTTCAACCCGCCGACGATTGCCGAGGTGCCGGCTACCATCACGGACAAGCCGTCGATTGAATTGCTGGCACCGGAAGCCTGCCCGCGTTACTGCGGGCGCATCATCAAGGGCCTGAACACCAAGGCCGCGACACCGTTGTGGCTGCAGGAAAAACTGCGCCGCTCGGGCGTGCGTTCGATCAGCCTCGCCGTCGACGTCACCAACTACGTGATGCTTGAGCTCGGTCACCCGATGCATGCGTTTGATCTGAAAGAAATCAAAGGCGGCATCCGCGTGCGCATGGCCGGTGCCGGCGAAAAACTGACACTGCTCGACGGCCGCGAAGTGGAACTGACCCCGGATACGCTGTTGATCGCCGACCACGAGCGGCCGATTGCGCTCGCCGGCATCATGGGCGGTGAGCATTCCGGCATTGCCGATGGCAGCAGCGATGTGTTGCTCGAAAGCGCTTACTTCAATCCGATCAGCATTGCCGGCCGGGCCCGCAAATACGGCTTGCATACCGATGCCTCGCATCGTTACGAGCGCGGTGTCGATCCCACCCTGCAACGGCTTGCCATCGAGCGCGCCACGCAACTGCTGCTTGAACTCGGCGGCGGTCAGGCTGGCCCGGTGGTCGATGCCAGGAGCGAGGCGCATCTGCCCAAGCCGGCAACGATTCATCTGCGCCGCGATCGCATCGCCCGCCTGCTGGGTTTCACGCTGCCGGATGCGCAGGTCGAAGGCATTCTCACCCGCCTCGGTCTGCAGCTGACGAAAGTCGCGGACGGCTGGAGCTGCGTCGCGCCACTGCACCGTTTTGATATCAGCATCGAAGCGGATCTGATTGAAGAGCTGGTCCGTGTGCATGGCTACGACAAACTGGAAGCGCGCGTGCCGCACGCCGATTCGAAAATGGTCCGGCTGCCGGAACAGCGCGTGCTGGAAAACCGCCTGCGCGATCTGCTGGCCGACCGCGGCTATCAGGAAGTGGTGACCTTCACCTTCGTCGAACCGAAGCTGATGAAGACGCTGGAACCGCGGCTGGAACCGCTGGCACTGCTGAACCCGATCACGCCGGAACTGGCGGTGATGCGCACCAACCTCTGGGCCGGCCTCGTCAATGCCGCCCAGTACAACCTGAACCGGCAGATCAACCGCTTGGCGCTGTTCGAGCTGGGTCTGCGTTTTGTGCCGCAGGCGGATGGCCTGAATCAGGAGAAAGTCATCGCCGGCCTCATCACCGGCGCCCGCGAGCCGCTGCAGTGGAACCACGGCAAAGACGCTTTCGATTTCTATGACCTGAAGGGCGACATCGAAGCCTTGCTGGCGCTCGGTGGCGAACGCACCGTCGAATTCCGGGTCGGCAGCCATCCGGCGCTGCATCCGGGCCAGACCGCCGAGGTGCTGGTCAATGGCAAGGCCATCGGCCTGTTCGGCGCCCTGCATCCCGAGAAGGTCAAGGCGCTGGACCTGCCGAGCGACGTCTTTGTGTTCGAACTGGCACTTGAGTCACTGTGTGACGGCGTCGTGCCGCGCTATCGTGAGCTGTCGCGCTTCCCCGGTGTTGGCCGTGACCTCGCCTTGGTGGTCGAGGAGAGCACGCCGGTCGAGGCCTTGCTGGCGGTTGTACGCGAGCAGGCAGGGGAGAGCCTCGAAGAGCTAAGGGTGTTTGACATCTATCGCGGCAAAGGTATTGATTTAGGTAGAAAATCTGTCGCGTTGGGCTTGATCTTCCGGCACCCTTCGCGCACTCTTACCGATACCGATGTCGCCGCGTTGATGGATTCCATCCTCGCCAACCTCAAGGCACGTTGCGGCGCCCAGTTGCGGGAGTGAATCCAGCCCCATGGCTCTCACCAAGGCCGAGATGGCCGAGCGTTTGTATGAAGAGCTCGGCCTCAATAAACGCGAAGCCAAAGAGCTCGTCGAAGCCTTCTTCGAAGAGCTCCGGGGGGCGCTTGAGCGCGGCGAGCAGGTCAAGCTCTCCGGCTTCGGCAACTTTGAATTGCGCGACAAAAACCAGCGGCCGGGGCGCAACCCCAAAACCGGTCGGGAAATTCCCATCAGCGCCCGCCGGGTTGTGACGTTTCGGCCTGGGCAGAAGCTCAAGGCCCGAGTAGAAGCGTATGCTGGAAGCGAGCAACAATAACGAATTCCTGCCCATCCCGGCCAAGCGCTACTTCACCATCGGTGAGGTCGCTGAGCTGTGCCTGGTCAAGCCGCATGTGCTGCGCTACTGGGAGCAGGAATTCCCGCAGCTCAGCCCAGTCAAGCGCCGCGGCAACCGCCGCTACTACCAGCGCGAAGACGTGGTGCTCATCCGCCAGATCCGTTCGCTGCTGTACGAGCAGGGCTACACCATCGGCGGCGCCCGCCAGCAACTGACCAATGAAAAAACCGGCGACGACAAATCCGAAGCCGACACCATCCAGCGCCTGATCGAAGATCTCGAACAGCTGCTGATCATCCTGAAAAAATAACCTGCAAATCCCCTCCCTCCGGAGGGCAACCTGTGTTCCCTCTCCCCCGGAGGGAGAGGGCTAGGGTGAGGGGGAACTCTCCGCCCGCACGGCTTCTCACCATTCGTTCCGTCACCGTTTTTCGCAATTCACCGCTCAAAAATTCACCGTCCGCTCCCCTATCAAGCTCGGGACAGGCTCCGAGCCTGTCGAAGAGTGTTCGAAACGCACCGTAATCCCAAGCTGACCCCGCCCAACAAATCCGCTATCATGCGCGTCCGCTTTTGCGCCCTCCGGGCGTAACGGCGATTCGGGGTGTAGCGCAGCCTGGTAGCGCACTTGCATGGGGTGCAAGTGGTCGTGGGTTCGAATCCCGCCACCCCGACCAATTAAATCAATAACTTAGAAGAACAAAGGGCCGACGACTAGTCGGCTTTTTCATTTGCGGTACGGTTTGCGGTACGGTCGGCGCAAGCGGTGGAAATTTTCACCAGTGCGTGCGAGCGACCGTTGTTTTCCCCTGCGCTGTTAGTATCCTCGGCGTCACCTTCCTGATTTCCGCGCAACCACTTTGACGATGTTGCGCGAATCATTCTGCATTGCAGCAGCGAAGCTTTCGCGTGAACAAAATGCAGACGTCTCAAAGCACACGGGCGCCTGCGGGTAGCCAAACCGATCTCGGTCCCTTATTCTCCAAAACAATCCGCGCGCCGCAGATTGGCTTGCTGCACTGCATCGCCAACGCGGGAACAGAACAGGTTGTCGGCTTGCAGCAACGGATGTAATCGCTGCCCGCCAGAAGTTCCATGAGGGAACCATGACGCACGCGAGTAACTTCGCATTCTTGAAGGAACACGACCCGGTGTTCTTTCAGTTGGCGGCCACTGCCGAGCAAGTGTTTGCCAGCGATCCCAATACCACGCTGATCAAGCTGCGCCAGCTTGGCGAAGCGTTGGCGCAAGATTTGGCAGCGCGCGCTGGTATTGAGGTGACCGAGCAAACCAACCAGCTGGAGTTGCTATCTCGTTTGGATCGAGAGCTTCGTCTGGATCCGACCATTCGCAGTTTGTTCCATACCTTACGAGTCGAGGGCAATCGTGCGACCCACCAGTTTCAAACGCGCCACAAGGAGGCAATGGACGGCCTGAAAGTCGCGCGTGCCTTGGCGGTTTGGTATCACCAGTCATTCGGTAAGCAGGGCGCTTCGTTCAAAGCTGGGCCATTTTTGCCGCCCGAAGACCCCAGTGAGCAGTTGCAACAGCTGCAACAGCAGATTGAGCGACTGAAAGCAGAACTGGGTAACACCCAGCAAGCATTGCAATCAAGTCAGGAACTGGCCGATCTGGTCGCCAACGAAAAAGAGCAGTTCGCCGTTCTTGCTGAGCAGATGGATGCCGAAGCGCGCATTTTCAAATCGCAGGCGAAGCAGAACGAGTCAGCTCTGGAACTGGCTCGGCAGGAATTTGACGAGCGCTTGAAGGCGCTTCAGCAGCGCCTGGATGAAGCCGAGCGCCAGCAAACGCGTAGCCGTACCCAACAAGCGAGCTCCCAACTGGTTCTGGATGAAGAGCTCACTCGCATTCTCATCGACCAGCAGTTGGTGGATGCTGGCTGGGAAGCGGATACCCAGAAACTGGATTATCAAAAGGGCAGTCGGCCGGAGAAAGGGAAGAATCGCGCCATTGCCGAATGGCCCTCACAAGGCGCGCAGAAAGCAGACTATGTGTTGTTTGCAGGGCTGACACCCATTGGGGTCGTGGAAGCCAAGCGTGAGAACGTCAATGTCGCCGGCAAGATCGACCAAGCCGAACGCTATTCCCGTGGCCTGAAAATATCCGACGAGCTGTCGCCGGCCTGGACCATGGCTGGTCAATCCGGGCCGTGGCCAGACGGGCAGGGTGGTTATTTTCAGGTGCCGTTTGTCTATTCCTGCAATGGGCGGCCGTTCGTGCAGCAACTGGCCGAAAGCAGCGGCACCTGGTTCCGCGACGTGCGTTCGCCGGCCAACACCAAGCGGGCCTTGATGGATTTTCACTCGCCAACAGGTCTGCTTGATCAGTTGAAGCGCAGCAAGGAGTTGGCTGAAGCCAAACTCAAGCAGGAAAGCTTTGGCTACCTGCGTCTGCGTGACTATCAAATCAAAGCCATCCTGGCTGTGGAAAACGCACTGGCCCAAAACCAGAGCCGCTGCCTGTTGGCCATGGCAACCGGTACCGGTAAAACCCAGACCATCATCGGTCTGATGTACCGTTTTCTGAAAGCCGAACGTTTCCGGCGCATTTTGTTCCTGGTGGATCGTTCTGCGTTGGGCACGCAAGCCACGGATAAATTCGCTGAAGTCACCTTGGAACAAAACCTGCCGTTGTCCAAGCTCTACAACGTCGCAGAAATGGGCGACATGGCGGCCGAAGCAGAAACGCGTATCCAAGTCGCGACCGTGCAAGCGATGGTCCGCCGAGTGTTCCAGTCGGACCGGCCGTTCCCTGTCGATGAGTACGACTGCATCATCGTCGATGAAGCGCACCGGGGCTATACGCTCGATCAGGAAATGACCGAGGGTGAATTGGCTCTGCGCGATCAGGCGCAATACTTGTCGGCCTACCGGCGCGTGCTGGATTATTTTGACGCCATCAAAATCGGCCTCACTGCCACGCCAGCCAAACATACCAGCGAGATTTTCGGCAAACCGGTATACACCTATTCCTATCGCGAAGCGGTGGCGGATGACTGGCTCATCGACCACGAGCCGCCCATCCGGTACCAGACGTTACTGAGTCAGAACGGCATCACGTTTGAAAAAGGCGAGAAAGTTCAAGCCATCAATACTGCGACCGGTGAAGTCGAAACGGCGGAGCTGGAAGATGAGCTGAGTTTCGAAGTCGAATCATTCAACCGGCGCGTCATCAACGAAAACTTCAACCGCGTCATCTGCAAAGCACTGGCAGATGAGCTTGACCCGTTCGGCAAAGAGAAAACGCTGATCTTCTGCGCGACCGATCTGCATGCCGACATGGTCAAGCGCCTGTTGGATGAAGCCTTCGCAGAAAAATACGGCGACCAGTACAATGAAGCGGCGGTTCGCAAGATCACCGGCGCGTCCGACAAGGTCGATCAGCTGATCAAACGCTTCAAAAACGAGCATCTGCCAAGTATCGGCATTACCGTCGATCTGTTGACCACCGGTATCGACGTGCCGGCCATTTGCCATCTGGTTTTTATGCGCCGGGTTCGCTCTCGCATCCTGTACGAGCAAATGATCGGTCGTGCCACCCGCCGTTGCGACGACATTGGTAAGACCGTATTCAAGATCTACGACCCGGTGGATATCTACGCCGCGCTTGAAGACGTCAACACCATGAAGCCGCTGGTCAAGAACCCGGATATCGGTATTGACCAACTATGTGGTGAGCTGCTGAACCCTGCCAGTTACACCGTGCCCGGCGAGAGCAAAACCACAACCCATGCCGATGATGTGCTGGCCCAACTCAGCCAGAAAATCATGCGGGTCATGCGCAAGGCCGACAACCGCGCCGAAAAGAACCCGCAACTCAAACAACGGCTCGGTGAGCTCGAGCAACTCTGGGGTGTGCCACCGGCCAAGCTGCACCAGCATTTGCACCAGATGGGGCCGCAGGCAGCAGCCGACTTCATCCGTCAGCAGCGTCAGCTGGTGCAACAGATTGAAGCAGTTCAGCAGATCCTGGGCTCAGACTATCGACCGGTAATCTCCGAGCACGAAGACGAACTGAAAGTCCGCGAACAAAGCTACGGCAAGTTCGGCCGGCCGGAAGACTACCTCGATGGCTTCAGCCATTTTATCAAAGAGCAGCTGAACCAATCGGCGGCGTTGGCCGCGGTAGTCAACAAACCGCGTGACCTCACCCGCGCTCAACTCAAAGAAGTGAAGCTGTTGCTTGATGGTGCCGGTTTTACAGCTGTTGGTTTGCAGAGTGCGTGGCGCAACCGCACCAACCAGGACATTGCCGCCAGCATCATCGGCTACATCCGTCAGGCCGCGCTCGGTGAAGCGCTCATCCCGTTCGAGCAACGGGTTGCCACCGCCATGCAGCGCATATACAGCCTCGCCAACTGGACCCCGGTTCAGCGCCGCTGGCTGGACCGGCTTGCCAAGCAATTGGTGCATGAAGTCGTGATCGACCCCGCATTCGTCAACGAGGCCTTCCGTGGCGATGGTGGCGCCGCCCAGCTGAACAAGCACCTCGGCGGCAAGCTCGACACCGTCCTTTCCAGTCTGGCGGAATCCCTATGGAATCAGTCCGCCTGACCGGCCCCAACCAAAACGCTAGGCGATGAGCCGAATAGCCCTTACAATCGGCTCATTGAATGAGCCAAATAAACCACCTATTCGGCTCATTGCCCCGGCAAAGCCATTTGGAAGAGACCTTTCGCCCGTGACCGACCGCTGGATCTGGCTGCAACCCGATTGGCCCCACTTCACCTGGCAACAGGCGGAGTTGAGCCCGCTTTTGCGCCAAACCACCCAGGCCCAAGGTCAACTCCTTGGCATCGCCCAAGCGGCCGGTGCCATCGCCGATGCCGCCACCAACCTCGATACCCTGCTGCAGAACATCATCACGTCGTCCGCCATCGAGGGCGAAGAGCTCAACGCCGCGTCCGTTCGCTCTTCGCTGGCCAAGCGCCTGCGCATTCTGCAGGCAGTCCCCAAAGCGACCTCTGCCCGTTCAGAAGGGCTGGCCGAGCTCATGCTCGATGCCACCAACAACCTGCAAGCCGAGCTCACGCCCGAGCGTCTGTTCCAATGGCACCGCTGGCTGTTTCCGGAGGGCGGGCAGGAGCAGTGGGGCGACCTGCGTGTAGGCGATTGGCGCGGCGATGAGCCCATGCAGGTTGTGTCCGGCCGTATCGACAAACCCACCGTGCATTTTGAGGCACCACCGCGTGCCGGTCTGGAACAACTCATGGCGCAGTTCTGCCACTGGTTTAACACCAGCCGGCACAATGCCGCGCTCGATCCGCTGTTACGCGCCGGCATCGCCCATTTCTGGTTTGTCACCGTGCATCCGTTTGAAGACGGCAATGGTCGTATCGCGCGTGCCATTGCGGATCTCGCCTTGGCCCAGGCCGACCAGCAAAGCATCCGGCTGTACGCCATGTCGGCGGCTATTCTGGAGCGCCGTAACGACTACTACCGCGTGTTGGAGCAAAGCCAGAAAGCCACGCTGGACATCACCGTTTGGCTGAAATGGTTTCTGGAAACCCTGCAGCGGGCCTTGCAACAGGCGCAGCAACACATCGACCGTGTGCTGACCAAGACGCGCTACTGGCAACAGCACCAAGACAAGGCTCTGCAGCCGATGCAAGTCAAAGTCCTGAACCGATTACTGGACGGGGGCGACGGCAACTTTGAACACGGCATTTCTGCCGCGCAGTACCAGGCCGTCGCCAAAGTCAGCAAAGCCACCGCCACCCGTCACCTCGCCGAGCTATTGGAAAAAGGTTGTCTGGAAAAACTACCCGGTGGCGGCCGCAGCACCCGTTACCACATTCCCGGCACCGTCAATCACCACGGTTAGGCAAGCAACAACACGATCCCCCGCCTTGTTAAGGTAGGGCTAGGGGCGGTTAACGAATGACGCAGTAAAGCCAGCTACACAAACGAGCACCTTCTTAAAGATCAGCACCCCAACGCCCTCCCCTGTGAAGGGGGTGAAGCGGGGAATTACAAACCGTCCCAGTGGACGGTTTGACCCGCTGAACGACAAACGCGCTGCGTTTGGCTGGGCGGGCCGGGGTGGGGAAGTGAACAAACAAGCGAACACCACAAGAGCACACAATGAGCAATAACGACATCGTTCAAAAACTCTGGAACCTCTGCGACATCCTGCGCGATGACGGCATCAACTACTCGGACTACGTCACCGAGCTGGTGCTGCTGCTGTTCATCAAAATGGAATACGAAAACGCCCAGAGTGGCGTACTCAATGAACACAAACTGCCGGAATACGCCCGCTGGCCAGTGCTCACCGCCAAGAGCGGCATCACCCTGCTGAACGACTACCGGCAAATGCTGCTCGATTTGGCAAAGAGTGAAGATCCCTTAATCGCCGCCATCTACGCCGACGCCCAAACCCGGTTGCGTGAACCACGCCATTTGGAGCAGCTCATCAAAAACCTGGATAGCATTGACTGGTTCAGCGCCAAAAAAGACGGCCTCGGTGATCTGTACGAAGGCCTGCTGGAAAAAAACGCCAGCGAAACCAAATCCGGCGCCGGTCAATACTTCACGCCACGCCCGCTCATCGACAGCATCATCGAACTCATTCAGCCGCAGCCCGGTGAAACCATTCAAGATCCGGCCGCCGGCACCGCCGGCTTCCTGATTGCCGCCGATGCTTACGTCAAAAGCAAAACCGATCAGCTTTACGATTTGCCGGAAAAGGCCCGCAAGTTCCAACGCAAAAACGCCTACCTCGGCATGGAGCTCGTGCCCGGCACTCGCCGTCTCGCGTTAATGAACTGCCTGCTGCACGGCATGGAAGGTGATGAACAAGGCGTGGTACACCTCGGCAACACGCTCGGCAGCGCCGGCGCCAGCCTGCCGAAAGCGGACATCATCCTGAGCAACCCGCCATTCGGCACCGCCAAAGGCGGCGGTGGCCCCACGCGCGATGATTTGACCTACCAAACCAGCAACAAACAACTCGCCTTCCTGCAACACATTTACCGCCATCTCAAAGATGGCGGCCGCGCTGCCGTAGTGCTGCCGGACAACGTGCTGTTTGAAGCCGGCCAAGGCACCGACATCCGCCGCGACTTGATGAACAAGTGCAACCTGCACACCATCCTGCGCCTGCCCACCGGCATCTTTTACGCCCAAGGTGTCAAAACCAACGTGCTGTTCTTCCAAAAAATCAGTGACGAAGCGACCAACAGCACCAAAGAAGTCTGGGTCTACGACATGCGCGCCAACATGCCCAAGTTCGGCAAACGCACCCCATTCACCCGCGCCCATTTCACCGACTTCGAAACCGCCTTTTCTCCCCTCGCCCCTGGCGGGAGAGGGGCAGGGGGAGAGGGGGAAGCTCCGAAAGAGGGGGCCGCCAAAAAGAAAACCGCAATTGCAGCGCCAGCCCCTCACGGCCCCCGCACCGACCAAGGCGAAACCGGCCGTTTCCGCGTCTTCAGCCGTGACTGGATCAAAGAACGTGGCGACAGCCTCGATATTTCCTGGCTGAAAGATGATAACGCGGAAGATGCGAGTGAGTTGCCGGAGCCGGCGGAGTTGGCGCGTGAGGCCATGACTGAGTTGGAGTCAGCAATGAATGAGTTGAGGTCGATTCTTTCTGAGCTGGAGGAAGTACGTACATGAGCAATCTGCCTAGTACATGGGCGGTTGCATCGCTTGGCGAACTTTCACTTGATTGCCAGCAAGCCGTTCCTAAACCTGATGCTCGTATTACATATATCGATATCTCGGCCATTGATCGTGACCGAAAGGTAATTTCGTCACCACAAGAAATGCTTGGGAAGGATTCTCCGAGTCGAGCTAGAAAGATTGTCAAAACTGGCGATACGCTTGTATCGATGACACGGCCAAACCTTAACTCGGTTGCTGCAGTTGGTCAGGAGTATGATGGGTGTGTTGCATCTACCGGGTTTGATGTCCTTAGACCTAATGGAGTCGAACCTCGTTGGTTGTCGTATCTCGTAAGGACAGCAAGTTTTGTTGACGAGATGAGTTCACTTGTTCAAGGAGCTCTGTACCCCGCTGTTCGCTCAAAAGATGTTAGAGCTCATATTGTTCCCGTTGCCCCCCTAGCCGAACAAAAACGCATCGCCGACAAACTCGATACCGTGCTGGCGCGCGTGGATGCCTGCCGCGACCGCCTCGACCGCATCCCCACCATCCTCAAACGCTTCCGCCAATCCGTCCTCGCCGCCGCCACCTCCGGCCAACTCACCGCCGACTGGCGGGAGAAAAATTCTGCTTCTCCTTTGCTGAGAACTGCAAAATTCGGCCTGCCAACGGGATATAAGCGATTAAAAAAGAAATCGTTTGTTATGCGTCCGGTAGATCACCCTGCTATTGAACTGCCTGCCTCCTGGACATTGTTTACGGTCGCGGATCTCTATGAAATGGGAGCGATTATTGACTTTGCGGACGGGAACCATGGCAGCCTCTATCCGCGTTCAGAGGATTTTGATGGGAAGGGTACACTTTTCCTCACGGCTACCCAGATTGATGAAAATTGGAATGTGGCAATCGGCGACTGTCCGAGGTTGAGTAACGAGAAGTCGCGGTCTTTGGTCAAAGGGTGGGCAAAATCAGGGGATGTTCTTTTGACCCATAACGCAACCGTAGGAAGAGTTGGGTTGCTTGAGAATGTTGAAGAGGATGTATTGCTAGGTACCTCAGTAACCTTCTATCGCCTGAACGAGGCAGCGGTTTCACCTCGCTACCTTCGTTTGTTCTTTTCTAGCTATTTTTTTCAGCAACAGTTGGCTTCTCTGATGGCGCAGACAACCAGAGACCAAGTTCCGATCACCACCCAGGTTTCATTAAACGTGATTTGCCCCCCGATTACAGAGCAGATGGAGGTTGCGCGCCGCGTCGAAACCCTATTTGCCTTCGCCGACCGCCTCGAAGCCCGCGTCATCGCGGCCCGTGAATCTGCCGACCGACTGACACCAGCTTTACTCGCCAAAGCCTTCCGCGGCGAACTGGTCCCGCAAGACCCGAACGACGAACCCGCCGCCGAACTGCTCAAGCGTTTGGCCGACAGCAAAAACGGCGAAGACAAACCGAAGCGCGGCAGAAAACGTGCATGAACGTGGCAAAGAAAAAAGTCAGTACGGGGCGTGCCAGCCATCCCTGGAGCCGGGTTCCAGCCGCGCCATCCGTGGCGCGCCGTTCGGCGGGGAAATATGCCACTGGCATATTTCCAATTTCCGCCTCACCCTTCGCCGACCGCCTCGAAGCCCGCGTCACCGCCGCCCGCGAATCCACCGACCGGCTGACACCGGCCTTGCTCGCCAAAGCCTTCCGCGGCGAACTGGTCCCGCAAGACCCGAACGACGAACCAGCAGCTGAGCTGCTCAAACGCTTGGCTACTGACAACACGACAACGACCGCGAAAGCCAAACGCGGCAAGAAAGCGCATTCTGTAGGAGCCTGATCATGCCAGCGCCGCGACCCACGCGATTGTTCCATATCACTGCCATTGCCAATCTTGCGGCGATTTGTCAGGCCGGAGCATTGTTAGCCAAGAATGCGGGTGCGGCGGCAGGTATTAACTATCAGAATATCGCTCACCAAGGCGCACAGGGCGCACGAGCAGGACGTCAAGTGCCAAATCCGCCGGGGGGCGGCGTGCATGATTATGTGCCGTTCTATTTTGCGCCGCGTTCACCAATGCTCATGGCGATCAATGGTGGTCGGGTCGCAGGCTGTAATTGGCGGCAAGACGATATTGTTCATTTGGAAACCACAGTGGAGCAGGTGTCTGCGTTGGGTATTCCATTTGTGTTCTACGACCGCAACGCAACGTTGGCGTATGCCCAGCCGTACACGGACCTGCAGCATCTCGATACTGCAGTGGCTTGGGATTGGATACTGGCCCAGCCCCAGATGGATGGCTATTGCAAATATTGGCATGACGCGCCCCAATATCCGGGACGTATGGAGCGCCGTCAGGCGGAGTTTCTGCTCAAAGACAGGGTGCCTTTGGCCGTATTTCGCCGCATTGGAGCCTACAATGCTGCAAAAGTAGCCCAGGTGCGCCAAATCCTGACTGCTGCTGGGGTAAACTTGCCGACCGAAGCCAAGCCAGACTGGTACTTCTAAGGGGGAGTCTATGGCTATTCAGATTACCCACGGAGACTTGCTCCGGCAGGAAGATGTCGATGCCATCGTCAACACGGTCAATTGTGTTGGGGTGATGGGCAAAGGTATTGCGCTGCAATTCAAGAACAAATGGCCCGGTAACTTCCGCGCGTATGAGCAGGCCTGCAAGGTCGGCCGCGTGAAGACTGGAGAGATGTTCGTTTATGATTCTGGCGGCTTGGTCAAGCCCAATTTCATTATCAACTTTCCAACCAAAGATCATTGGCGTGAAAAATCCAAGATTGAATACATCCGTGATGGATTGGTCGATCTAATCGAGCAAATTCAGCGTCTGGGTATTCGCTCAATTGCGGTGCCACCATTGGGTTGTGGTAATGGCGGTCTTGACTGGTCTGATGTTCGGCCGCTTATTGAGCAGGCGTTTGCTCAGATTCCCGAAGTCACAGTAAGGTTGTTTGAGCCGTCGGGAACGCCTCCGGCGTTGTCCATGCAGGTGAGTACGGAACGTCCCAAAATGACGGCCGGTCGGGCTGCTATTTTGAAAGTGCTCGATACCTATCGAGATCTCAACTACGGGTTGTCTAAGATCGAAGTGCAGAAGCTGGCGTATTTTTTACAAATCGCAGGCGAGAATTTGCGCCTGAGTTTCGCCAAGCATCAATACGGTCCGTATTCCCAAGAGCTTCGCCATGCACTCAGTCGGATGGAGGGGCACTTTATTCGCGGATTGGGCGATGGCGTAGTGGAGGCGGAAATCGAGCCCGTGCCTGAAGCGCTGGCAGAGGCTGATGCTTTTATCGCGGAGCAACAAAACCCGGCGCTGCTACATCGCGTAGAGCGCGTGGCTGAGTTGATTGATGGCTTCCAGTCACCTTATGGCATGGAGTTGCTTGCCACGGTGCATTGGGTGGCAATGCATGAACCTGCAGTCACCGACAGTCAGCGTGCTTTTCAGGCGATCCAGCAATGGAATGATCGCAAGCGCCAACTCATGCCGCTCGGCCATATTGAAAGTGCGTGGGGCCGATTACAGAGCCTTGGCTGGCTAGAGCAAGCTCATTGAGGCTCTTCACAAGATCACGCCGAATGATGCCGTTCGGTTTTGATACCCACGACCTTCACTGAAAGCGAGCCACCTCGCCGCAGTGCACCGGTAAACACAAGGGAAAAGACTCTAACCACCGGAGCTATTGGGCTTACCACCGGAGCTGGACAAGCTGTTTGATCTTGCCCCGATTTCCCGGACAGCTGACTAAGCGACTCGTTTGGCTTCAAACTCAACCGGGCTCAGGTAGCCAAGTTTTGAGTGACGCCGTTTGCGATTGTAATACACGTCAATGTATTCGAA
>JBMOMZ010000004.1:0-38926 GCA_049324755.1 Pseudomonadota bacterium | reverse complement strand
CGGGCTGTTAACCCAGCTTCCATTCCGTTGAGCTTTGCACTTCCTTCGGTCGTCGGCTCGTCAGACGGCGGAAACGTCAAAGGCACGCTGCGCGCAAAGAAAACAAAGCACCGTCGTTCCCGCGCAGGCGGGAACCCAGCGACTTTGAAATTTGGAGCGACACTGGGTCCCCGCCTTCGCGGGGATGACAAATGGAAAGATCAAAAGGAAAGCCGAAGCCACCGACTCCGCTAGAACCCGGGGCCCCCATTCGCGCCAGCCGGCGATTCGGTGTTAGCGGCCGGGTACGCCGGCAGGGACAGCCGGCGTAGTGCTGGGCTATAAGCTTGTCCCGGCGAAGGCCGGGAGCAGGACGCCGCATCAGCACGTGCCCGTAGCCGCTAATGCCGAAGCGACGGGCGGAGTCTCCGAAGCAACCAAACGGTTCTGGCGCGTGGGGCGTGTTCTTTTGCCATCAGGATGAGAAGCCGCTGAATTCAGAGGTGAACATGCGTTCGGTTACACATCCCAGATAGGATTTATATGATCTAATTCCCCGAAATGATCTTCCAACTTTTGACAAGAATTCCAAGCGAAGACTCTGAGTACTCGATTTCGACATACGCCGAATGAGTTATATGGTGAAGTTTCTTATTTTCATCCAAACAGAAGTCTGTAACGAGTGGAAACATGAAATGGTCAGTTCTCAGGCTTTTTTTACAGGCTTTGCGCCTGCCTGAATGATAAATAACCTTCATCTCATGCGTGGCAAGCCGCTGCTGGTTCGCAAACACCTCATTCCAAATTGGACCACCACCACGGACCAGCGCTATAGAAAAAAGAATCCAAGCAAAGGCTAGGAGAATCGGCCCCCCGGCGAAGTAAGTCCATCTTACCTTTGCCTTGCTCGGACGTTTTCCGTTTCGTGTTTCGTAGATCTTGATGCTGTATGTCAGTAGCGCTGATGTGAATGCGGCCGCCACAGGGAACGCCAAACCAACCCCGACATTGCGAAACAACTCGACGGGCGAGAAAACGCTGACGGCCGCAATGATTAAAAGAATGACCGCTGGAACGCCTGTCCCAAGCATTACTGGAATAGGCCAGCGTGGTCGCTTCATAAACCTTTTAATCTGAGTAAACGAGACATCGTCTCTGCCAATCAGCCATGACTTCCTAAATAGCTAGATCGCGATATTATTCGCACGCCTTCACCAATTCCTCCACCACCTTCTTCGCATCCCCAAACACCATCATCGTCTTGTCCATATAGAACAGATCATTGTCGAGACCGGCGTAACCTGCCGCCATCGATCGTTTGACCACGAGGATGGTCTTGGCTTTGTGCGCTTCCAGAATCGGCATGCCGTAGATCGGTGATTTCGGGTCGTCTTTGGCGGCCGGGTTGACCACGTCATTGGCGCCGATGACCAGCACGACATCGGTATTGGCGAAGTCGTTGTTGATCTCTTCCATTTCCAGCACCTGGTCATACGGCACGTCGGCTTCGGCGAGCAGCACGTTCATGTGACCGGGCATGCGGCCGGCGACCGGGTGGATGGCGTAGCGGACTTGCACGCCGTGATGTTCCAGTTTTTCGGCGAATTCCTGCAGCGCGTGCTGGGCGCGGGCGACGGCGAGACCGTAGCCGGGCACGATGACGACGCTTTCGGCATTTTTCATCAGGAACACGGCGTCTTCCGGCGAACCACTGCGGTAGGTTTTTTCCTTGCCGTCGCCGGCGTCGGCGCTGCTGCTGTCACTGCCGATGCCGCCGAAGATCACGTTGATGAGCGAACGGTTCATCGCCTTGCACATGATGTAGGACAGGATCGCGCCGCTGGAACCGACCAGCGAACCGGCAACGATCAACAGACTGTTGTTCAGCGTGAAACCGATACCGGCCGCGGCCCAGCCGGAGTAGCTGTTCAGCATCGAGACCACCACCGGCATGTCGGCACCGCCGATGGGGATGATCAGCAGGTAACCGAGCAACAGCGACACCGCCAGCATCACATAGAACGCGGTGTGCGATTCATTGACGAAGTAGATGGCGCCGGCGCCAACCATGACGATGGCAAGCACCAGATTGACCAGATGCTGGCCGCTGAACTTGATGGCCTTGCTGGAGAAACGGCCGGACAGTTTGCCGAACGCAACAATCGACGCCGTGAATGTGATCGCACCGATAAAGGCACCGACGAACAGCTCGAACCGGTGCACGCCATCCATGTGATTGTTCGGCTTCACAATGGCGGCGACGGCGATCAAGACCGCGGCCAGACCGATCAGCGAGTGCATGGCCGCGACCAGTTGCGGCATCGCGGTCATCTCCACTTTCTTGGCGAGCACGGTGCCGATGGCGCCGCCGATGAGGATCATCACCAGCGTCAACACATAGCCGTTGGCGGAGGTGAGTTCCTTCATCAGGAAGAAGGTGGTGACGATGGCGAGCGCCATGCCGATCATGCCGAAAGCATTGCCGCGGCGGGCGCTTTCCGGATGCGACAGGCCTTTCAGACTCAGGATGAACAGCACTGACGAGATCAGATACGACAGCGCAATCAGGTTGTAGTTGACCATGGTGTTTCCTTGCGTTCTGGTCTGGCGTTGTTGTTTTGCAGGCAAGTGGTACTGGCAGGTTGGCTTTCTGTGTTCGGCCGGTGCGATTGCTGCGACAAGGTTCGTGCTGACAGTTCACCCTCATCCCGGCCTTCTCCCCTCAAGGGAGAAGGAGAAAACCGGTTCCCTCTCCCTTGAGGGGAGAGGGTTAGGGTGAGGGTGAGCTGCCTACGCGAACAGCCGCACAAACAAAAGCCACCAATACTTACGCTTTCCGCTCTTTCTTCTTGAACATTTCCAGCATGCGTTTGGTGACCAGGAAGCCACCGAAAATATTGACGCTGGCAAGGCCGACGGCGAGCGCACCAACGAGGCTGTCGGCGCCGAAGGCATCGAAACCGATCTGCAGCATCGCGCCGATGATCACGATCGACGAGATCGCGTTGGTCACCGACATCAGCGGCGTGTGCAGTGCCGGCGTCACGTTCCAGACCACGTGGTAGCCGACGAAGATCGCCAGCACGAAAATGGTCAGGTTGATAATCAATGGATCTGCCATGGTGACAATCTCCTTGCTCTTTCTCCTCCCAGTGAGGGCGGGGGAGTGGGAGCAATAATGTTCAGTTTCTACTATCGCCTGGCGCGGACTTGACCGCGCTATTTCGCGCCAAACAACACCGCGCCATCACGGACAATCAGCGAAGCCTTGATGATCTCGTCGTCGGTGTTGACGGTGAAGCTGCCGTCCTTGCCGAGCATCGGCGTCAGGAAGTTGAGCAGGTTGCGGGCATACAGTGCCGAGGCATCGGCGGCGACCTGCGACGGCAGGTTGGTGTAGCCGATGACGGTGACGCCGTTGAGGTTGACCACCTGATCGGCGACCGTGCCTTCGACGTTGCCGCCCATTTCGGCCGCGAGATCGACGATCACCGAACCCGGCTTCATCGCCTGCACGGTGCGGGCGTGGATGAGCCGTGGCGCCGGCTTGCCCGGGATGAGCGCGGTGCTGATGACGATGTCGGCCTGGCAGGCGCGCTCGTGCACCAGTTCGCCTTGCTTGCGCTTGTATTCGTCCGACATTTCCTTGGCGTAGCCGCCGGCAGCATCGCCGGCCTCTTCACTCGGCACTTCAACAAATTTGGCGCCGAGCGATTCCACCTGCTCTTTGGCGGCGGTGCGGACATCAAACGCTTCGACCACCGCACCGAGGCGTTTGGCGGTGGCAATGGCCTGCAGACCGGCAACACCGGCGCCGAGGATCAGCACGCGCGCGGCTTTGACCGTGCCGGCGGCGGTCATCAGCATCGGGAAATAGCGCGGGTAATGCGCCGCGGCGGTCAGCACCGCCTTGTAGCCGGCGATATTGGCCTGTGACGACAGCACGTCCATGCTTTGCGCGCGGGTGATGCGCGGCAGCAGTTCCATCGCAAACAGCGTGACGCCTTTTTCGGCGTACTGCGGCAGCAGTGCATTGCGGTACGGGTTGCACAGCGCGAGCACGGTGCTGCCGGCTTTGAGCAGCGGCAGTTCGGCCTCGCTCGGTGCCCGCACTTTCAGCACCAGCTCGCCGGCAAAGGCCTCAGCCGCGCTGCCGACAATGCTGGCGCCAACGGCGCTGTAGGCACTGTCCGGCACACCGGCGGCAACACCGGCGCCGCTCTGCACGGCAACGCTGTGACCCAGGCTCAGGTATTTCTTGATGGTGTCCGGGGTGGCAGCAACCCGGTGTTCACCGGGCAGGGTTTCGGCGGGAATGCTTATCTTCATACTTGTCTTTCCCTAATGCGCGGCACAACGCCCGCGACAGTACGTGAGAACAGCGGGGCCACGATGGCGGGCCGCGTTGGCGACAGCTTCCCTGCCAACGACGGCGTTGCATGCGCTCGGCGAATGCAGGCCCGTCCGGTATCCTATGGGGCGGGCCCGGCCGGGTCAAACACCGGTCCGCCCTTCTTCTCTACCGTCATATAGTGAACCGCATGCGCACGATCCGTGTTTTTGTTGCCGAGCCGTTGGCCATCGGCGTCACCGTCAGCCTTGGCGAACAGGCCGCCGGCCATGTCGCCCGCGTGTTGCGGCTGAAAGCCGGCGATGCGCTGCAGCTGTTCAACGGCGATGGCCAGCAATACGCCGCCGAGCTGGTGCAGGTCGACAAGAAAGCCGTGCGCGCCCGCATTGATGCGGCGGAACCGGCAAACCGCGAATCTCCGCTGCAGATCACCTTGATGCAAGGCATCTCGCGCGGCGAGCGGATGGATTACACCGTGCAGAAAGCGGTTGAACTCGGCGTCAGCCGCATCGAACCGGTGATCAGCGAACGCTGTGGCGTGTCGGTGGCTGCCGAGCGCTGGGAAAAAAAACGCGAACACTGGCAACGGGTGGTCGAAAGCGCCTGCGAACAATGCGGCCGCAATGTCGTGCCGGTGGTGGCGCCGGTGCGCAAGCTCGATATCGCGCTCAGTGAACTGGAGACCGGCAGCCTGCGCCTGATGCTCGACCCGGAAGGCAAGCAAGGCCTGCGCGATCTGAAACTCACCGCACCGGTGGTGCTGCTCGCCGGTCCCGAAGGCGGCCTCGGCGACATGGACATGAAATACGCGCAAGCGGCGAAGTTTGCCGGCTTGCGCCTCGGTCCGCGCATTCTGCGCACCGAAACCGCCGCGATGGCGGCCTTGGCCGGCTTGCAGGTATTGGCCGGCGATTTTTGTTGAACCACGGGAAAGTGGCAATGACAGAGCATCCGTTGATTGGCGAGGTATGCACCTACGACGATTGGTTACAGCGTGGGACCGCGCTGCATGCAGATTTCACGTTTGTTTTCATTCCCTCTCTCCTTTCCAACGTGATCGCGCTGGAAACTGAGCTCCATCGGCCGGCATCCGAGGCCGAGGTGATCGACATTCGCAATCGCTCGAGTGGTTTGGCAATTCCGAATGATCAACTCAATGGCTATACCGATCTCGACCCGCAGCATTGTTGGCAACAATGGTGCCTGTATAAAAGTGAAGCCCGCGACGTCTGATCATTTCCGCACTTGGGGCACCTCATGCCATGACATACCGATCGATCGTTGTGCTGACCGGTGCCGGCATCTCGGCCGAATCCGGCATCCGGACCTTTCGTGCCGCCGACGGGCTCTGGGAAGATCACCGCATCGAAGACGTTGCCTCGCCGGAAGGGTTTGCCCGCAATCCGGCGCTGGTGCAGCGCTTTTACAACGAGCGGCGGCGCAAACTGCTTGAGCCGGCCGTGCAGCCGAATCCGGCGCATCTGGCGCTGGCTTCGTTCGAGCAGCGCTTTGCCGGCGAGTTTCTGCTGGTGACACAGAATGTCGACGACCTGCATGAACGCGCCGGCAGCCGGCAACTGATACACATGCACGGCGAACTGCGCAAAATGCGCTGCACGATGAGCCAGCAGGTGTATCCGGTAGACGATGACATCGACAGCCAGCGGCGCTGCCCGTGCTGCGCCCTGACCGGCACGCTGCGGCCGCATATTGTCTGGTTTGGCGAAATGCCACTGGCAATGGATCGCATCTATGGTGCGCTGGAACGCTGCGAGCTGTTTGTCAGCATCGGCACCAGTGGCAATGTCTATCCTGCCGCCGGTTTTGTCGAAGCGGCGCGCGCCGCCGGCGCCCATACGGTGGAACTGAATCTGGAACCGTCACAGCAGCGCAGCCGTTTTGCTGAAGCGCAGCACGGCAAGGCGAGCGAGCTGGTGCCGGCGTACTTTGCTGCGCTGTAGATCCTCTCGTTCAGTGCGGCAGCTGTGCTGATTCGCAGACAAGCTCGGCTACCGGACGATCCTCGTCAGAATCGGCGGGGTGATCGTCATCGTCGGTGACCGCATTGTCGACCGCAATCTCCAGCATCAGACCGGACAGGCAAACCAGCACCTTTTCCCCGGTCGTCAAGCGCTGCGGCGTTGCATCATGACTGGTGCGAAGACGAGGCCCGGTTGGTGGTGAAGTGGCGGCGCAACCAGTTGTGATGGCAACCAACAGCAGAACCAGCAATCGCAGCGACATGAATTGGACCAGGCAACAGCAAAGAGGCCGACATCATGCCGGCCTCCTGCTGAATGCAAACTGTCTGTCAGCTCATTTTTTCCGGACGATAGATCAGTGTTTCCCGCGCCAGTTCTTCCAGCTTGTCGAGATCCGGGATCTGGATCGTCTGCCCGGCCATGAACGCGCGCGCCTTGGTGACCGGGCCGCCGCCTTCGACGGCCTGCAACAAACCGGGCATGACCCGGGTCAGGCGCGGAATGCCACCCACGACGATCGCGACGTGCGGCACATCGGCGCTGCCGTTGGCGGTGTTCAGAATCGCCAGACGCGACAGCCGGGTCAGGTTCGGCAACTCGCCGCCGCCGATCGCTTCCATCGCCATCAGCGGCACATGGCGACCGCGCCATTGCAGATAACCGAGCAGCCAGTGCGGCGCGCCCGGCAACGGCTTGTCGACGTTACCGAAGTACGGCACCACTTCCGCCACCGCGATGTTGGGCAGCAACACGCTGTCGCCGGCGGCCGGCATCAGCAGGGAATAAATCTCGTTCTGACGGGTTTCCATCGTATTACCTCACGGACACGCCACGTGCATGCTGGCAACGCCGCGTCATACCGCCGTTCAAGCCAGATGTTGGCCGCTGACAGCAGGGTTATAGCGCGCCATCAGGCGCGCTGCCAATTCTTCCGGCGTGGCGCGGAAGCGCGCCAGACCGGCCTTGTCGATTGCATCCGGCATCACGCTGCTGGCGCAGCTGTCGGCGTCTTGCACCCACACTTCGCCACGGCAATCGGCGATCGCGCGGGCGCCGTTGACGCCGTCTTCGCCCATGCCACTGAACACGATGGCATGCACCTGACCCGGATACGCGGCCGCGACATCGCTCAGCACATCGTCGATGCACGGCGAGTAGGGCGGCGTCCAGCTGCGCGCGCCGTTGACGATCTGACCGGCATCGAGAAAACGCAGGCGCTTTTCGATCGGTGCGAGCAACAAGGTGCCGGGCTCGATGAGTCCCGGTCGCGCCAACACTTGCACCGGATAGAACGGATTGGCCTGCTCCAGGATCTTGCCCAGCACCGGCAGGAAATGGGCATCAATGTGCTGGGCCAACAGGAAACAGATCGGCAGTGGTTGATTGAGTGCGGCGAAAAACCGCTTCAATGCCGCCGGGCCACCGAGCGAAGCGCCAAGCACCCACAGATCGCAAGGCAGCACGGGCGCAGGCGCTTCAACGGCTTCGAATTCGCTGGCGACGACGACGCTTTCCAGCATCGGCACGTCCAGTTCCGGGTGGTCCAGTTCGGAATGGTCCGCCTCGGTGACCGCGCCATGACCGCCTGCCGGCTCAAACTCGACGGTTTCGAATTCCAGCGCGTCATCACTGACGCGGGTCAGGGTCGGCACCGGTTCGGTGAACGGCAATTCCGGCGTGGCCACACTTGCGCCCGGCCGCGCCGGCTTGCTCGCGGGCACGGCCCGCACCAGCTGCACCGGTGCCGGCTTGGCCGGTTCCCGCATCGGGCCGGCGGCCGGTTGCGGCTGCATGGGCGCGAACGCCGCGTCGGCTTCCGGTGTTGCCGGGACCGGCTCGACCGGCGGCGGAAATTGCGGCCAGTCGTGACGCTCGGGCGGCGGCACGACCGGCGTGGTGCTGGCAAGCAGCGTCACCGCATCAGGTTTACCGCTGCTGGCAGCGACTTCCGCAGACGCCTTGCTGGCTGATGGCGCCCCGACCGGGCCGGTGACTGCGTTTGCACCGGGCTGCGCCGGGGCGGTTGGTGCTTTTGCGACAGGCGTTGCCGGCGCCGTCGTTCCCGCGGACGTTTTTGCTGGTGCTGTCGTTACGGTTGTTGCTGCGATTGTTTGCGTTGCGATGGTTTGCGTTGAGGCTGCCTGCGTTGCCGGTTTTGTCACCGTGCCCGCGCTCACCGGCGATGACGCCGGTGCGATGGCCTTCGCCGTGCTGGCGCTGCTCGCCGACACTGGCGCTGCGGCGGCCGTTTGCGCCGACGCTGCCGGCGCGGCCTCGCGCATCGGTTTGCTGGCGCCAGCACTGGCAGGCCCCGCGCTGACTGGTTCGGTTTTGGGCAGCTCGGTTTTCGGTGTTACGGCTTGTGACGTTACGACTTGCGACGCTACGACTTGCGACGCTACGGCTGGTGGCGTTGCGGCTTTTTGCGCTGCGGCCGCTTCGCCGCCCGGTGCCGCGGCGTTGGCACGCGCGGCAGCCGCCGCCTGCTGGATTTTGGCGGCACGCGCCTTGGCCGCCGCAACCGGATCGTCCGGCAGGGTTTCACGGCCGGCACCAGCGCTTGCCGCAGGAGCGGCTTCTACCGCGCTGGTGTGGCTTTGCGGTTCGGGTTTGCCGACGTTGGCGCTGATGTCCGCCGCTTGCCGCGCTGGCGCCTGGCTGGATTTGCTGCCGCTGCTCGCGCTCGTTGATTCGGTGCTGGCCGGTGCCGGCTTGCTTGCCGCGACAGTCGTGGCGGCGGGCAATGGCAGCTCGGCATCGAGCTCGCTTAGCGCGTCGGCGTGGCTGTCCGACTGCCGCTGCAACAGTTGCTCGAGCTCCTCCATTTCCTGCAGCAGATCCGGATCGAGTGCGGTCGGCACGGCATTCAGATCATCGGAGGGTTTGCTTTCGGCTTTCGGCGCAAAGGCCAGCGGCAAGGTTTCACCGGCGCGTGCGCTGGCGCCGGCAGCGGTCGAACTGGCGGGCGGCAGGCCCGGCACATCGGCGACCAGCTCGAACATCCGGCTGATCAGATTGCGGCACCAGTAGTCGAGATGTTGCTGCCCCTCGATGGACTGGTGTTCATTGAAGAAGATCGGCACCGGCGAGCGGTCCATCAACTCATCGAGCTGACTGTGCCAGTGGCTGTCGTCGAGATCGAGCAACCAGACATCGAGATCGCTGGCGGCGATGTGGGCGTCGGTCAGCTCTTTCGGCAACAAGGCATGCACAATCTGCATGCCCTGTTCGGTCAGCAGACGCAGCAGCTTGCTGCTGCTGTCATCGCCGCTGCCGATGAGGCCAATCCGCAATGCCTGGCTTTTCACAACCGCGTACTCAGTCCGGGCCGCACATCAACTGCGGCCCAGCAACTGCGACATGGTGTTCAGCAGCTCGACTTCGTTGAACGGTTTGCCCATGTAACGGTTGACGCCGATTTCCTCGGCGCGGGCGCGGTGCTTCTCACCGGTACGCGAGGTGATCATGATGATCGGCACGCCTTTCAGGCGATCATCGTGCCGGACGATACCGGCGAGTTCGAAGCCGTCCATGCGCGGCATTTCGACGTCGAGCAGCATGATGTCCGGTTTGTGATCGTGCAGCACGTTGACCGCATCGACACCGTCTTTGGCGGTGAGCACGCGGTAGTTGTGCCGCTCGAGCAGACGCGCGGTCACTTTGCGCACGGTGATCGAGTCGTCGACGACCAGCGCCAGCGGCTGCTTTTCTTCCGCCACTTCGACGATTTCTTCGATCGGCTGCACCGCATCGGCACGGCGCAGCAGTGCCGGCAGATCGAGAATCAACACGACCCGACCGTCGCCCAGAATGGTGGCGCCGGACAGCCCGGAAATCGTCGACAACAGCGAACCGACCGACTTCACGACCACTTCGCGCGAGCCGAGCAGTTCGTCGACCTGCAGCGCGACCGGGTGTTCGGCGCCGTGCAGCAGCAGCACCGGCACCGGCTTGAACACGCCTTCAAAGCGCGGCTGCACGTTGTGATCGATCAGCGTGCCGAGATAGCGCATCCGATACGGTTGGCCGGCGTATTCGTAACGCACTGCCTCGTCACCGTAATAGGTTTGCAGCTCGTACGGCGAGACCCGGACGATACCTTCGATGTTGGCGAGCGGAATCGAGTAGATGTCTTCGCCGACCTGCACCATCAATGCCTGGTTGACCGACACCGTGAACGGCAGGCGCACCGTGAAGCGCGAGCCCTTGCCGGTTTCCGAATCGATGTCGATGCGACCGCCGAGCTCCTTGATTTCCGACGCGACCACGTCCATGCCGACGCCACGACCGGAGATCTGGGTGACCTGTTCGGCGGTCGAGAAACCGGCTTCGAGAATCAGCAGCATCAATTCGTGATCGGTCAGCTGCGAATGTTCGGTGATGAGACCGCGTTCAATCGCCTTGCGCTTGACCGCGCCGAGGTTGATGCCGGCGCCGTCGTCGGCGATTTCGACCACGACTTCGCCGCCTTCGCGCAGCAGCCGGATCTTGATTCGGCCGGTGGCCGGTTTGCCGGCAGCAGCGCGTTTTTCCGGCCGCTCGATACCGTGGTCGATGGCGTTACGGATCATGTGTTCGAGCGGCGCGATCAGCCGCTCCAGCACGGTGCGATCCATTTCGCCGTCGGCGTGAATCGACAATTCAACGCCTTTGCCGAGCTCTTCGCCGATCTGGCGCACCATCCGCTTCAGCCGCGGCACGACTGACGAGAACGGCACCATTCGGGTCCGCATCAGGCCGTCCTGCAGTTCCGAGTTGACCCGGCCCTGTTGCAGCAGCAGCGTTTCCGAATCGGAGGCGAGGTTGTCGAGCGCTTCTTTCAGGTTCAGCAAGTCGCCGGCGGATTCCGACAACAGACGAGTCTGTTCCTGTTGCCGCGTGTAGCGGTCAAACTCAAGCGGATCGAACTCTTCGTATTCCTGGCCGACCGCTTCGCGGCGGTGCTGGATCTGCGCCTCGTTTTCGATTTCCATGACCCGCAGCTGTTCGCGCAGGCGGGCAACGGTCTGTTCCATTTCGTGCAAGTTCTGCCGCAGCACGACAAACTGCTGTTCGAGACGGCCACGGAAGATCGAGGTTTCGCCGGCGAGGTTGACCAGCGATTCGAGCGCGTTGGCCTGCACCCGGACAAACTCGCCTTGCTGCGCGGCCGGACGGGCCGGTTCGACGGCGGGTTTTTCCTTGGTCGGGAACGGCAGCACGCGCGCCGGTTCGGCTTGTGGTGCGGCAGCCGGTTTGGCCACCGCCGGCTCGCCTTCGCGCACCGGTGCAGGCGCCGGCTTGCTGGTGGCGGCCGGTGCCGCAGCAAGCGCCGCGCCGGAGTACGGATCCTGTCCGGCAATCGCCGCTTGCAGCCGGCGCCAGAACGCACTCGGCCGGGTCTGGCTGCGATCATTGCGCACTTCGGCAACCAGCGTAGCCAGTCGATCGCGGGCTTCCTGGGCAACGCGGATGAACACCGGCGAGCTCTGTACCCGGCCATCGGTGATCGCTTCGAACAGGTTCTCCAGTTCATGCGACAAATCGCCGAGCTCTTTCAAGTCGGACAGGCGTGCACCGCCTTTGAGCGTGTGCAGATGGCGCTGCAGAATCGCGACCGAGCTGATGTCGTCCGGATTGACCGACCAGGCACCGAGTGTTTCGTCGATGCTGTCGAGGATCTCGTCGGCTTCTTCGAGGAAGATCTGCAGGATTTCCTCGCCGTCTTCATCGACCGCAATCGGCTGGGCATGATCGCCTTCTTCGTACACCGGCAGCGTCAGGCCCGGCGTAAACGTTTCGTCAGCCGGTCCGGCGAAGGCCGCTTCCGAAAACTCGCCGACGGGCGCCGCCGTTTCAATCGGTGCGTAAGCAACCGGCGCGGGGATCTCGGCGACAGGCGACTCGACCAGCGCCTCTGCTTCGACGATCGGCGCCTGCGGCTCGAACGATGTTTCTTCGACCGTCAGTTCCGGCAAGCTTTCTTCTGCCAGACCCGGTTCCTGGCGTTCGACATCAATTGTTGCGGCCGGCAGGTCGAACGTCGGTTCAGCCGGCGGCACTTCGCGCAGGCTGAAGCCTTCGCCGACTTGCACTACCGGTGCACTGACGGCGCCCGGCCAGTTGCGCAGGGCGTCCAGCAGGTCGGTGGACAGTTGGGCGCTTTGATCGGCGGCGACGCGATCGAGCTGATCGAACAGCGACGACTGGCCGCGGTGAGCCAGCTGGAAGAACGCAGCGTCGCGCTGCGGGTTGACCGCCGCGCGCTGATACAGCGCCGCCAATTCCTCGGCAAGTTGCGCCACCTGCGGCAAGCGGGCGGTATCGGCGGCATTTTTCAGCGCCGACATCAGCTCGATCAGATTGCTGCTGTCCTGAACTTCGGCCGGATTGCGTTGCCAACCGTTCAGCGCCAGATCGGCATCGGAAACCAGATCCATCGCTTCGCTGAGGAACAGGCTCAGCAATTCCGGATCGCGTTCGCCGGCCTTGCTGGCGGCCGCCGGCTCCACCAACTCCAGCGCTTCGGCTCGTGCGGCCAAAGCCAGCAGCGGTACCGCATCCGGCATCTGGCCGGCCTGCAACGCCGGCAAGGTTTCGGCCAATGCCTTTTTCGCATCGACCAACAACGCCAGAAACTCGCTCGGCACGTTGGCGTCGCGGTTCTGCAGTTCGCGCGCCTGTTTTTCCAGCGGCGTGATGACGGCAGCGATGCTGTCGAGCTGCGCCATTCGGGCGCTGCCCTTCAGCGTATGCAAGGCGCGGATCAGCTCGTCGTTGACCTTCGGCGAGAACGGCGACAGGGCCATGTCGGCAACATAGCGATCAATCGCATCAAGATGACCGCCCGCCTCGCCGGCGAAAATGTCGTACAGGGTGTTGTCCGGTTCTTCATCAACGCTGGCGACCGGCAAAGTCGGCTCAACTGCAACCGACGCTTCGAGTCCGCTTTCTTCCAGCATCGGTTCAAACTCGCCAGCGGCAAGCTCAGTCAGCTCGGTGGCACCCGGTTCATCCAGACTGAGTACCGGCAGCGGCTCATCGAAACTCGGCGTGGCGACGTCAGTAAATTCCAGGTTGTCGACCAGCTCACCAAACGACTCGCCGGCCGTGCTGACGGCAGCTTCGGTTGGTGCCGCGTCAGCCCACTCTTCGTGTACGGCAAATTCCGGCGCGGCGACCGCCGGCAGTTCCGGAACCGAAATGGCTGGCGACGGCGCCGCGAGAACCGGCTCGACGATGATCTCGTCATGCGACGGTTCGCTCGGCGCGACCGGCGCGACCGGTGCCGGGGCGGGGGCCGGCGGCGCCACGGCAGCAGCCGATTCGCCGCGCGACAACGCATCGGCGCGCGCCATCAACGGCTCAGGGCGAATTTTCGGTTCGGTTTGCAGCGTGAACGCTTCGCGCAATGCCGGGATGACGACTTGCGCCGCTTCCCGCACCACGCTCTGCACGTCGCGGGTCACCGGAATGGTGTTGTCGAGCACGCGGTTCAGCATGTTCTCGATCGACCACGCCATTTCGCCGAGCAATTTGGCACCGACCAGGCGGCCCGAACCTTTCAGCGTATGGAACGCGCGGCGAATGGTGATCAGCGAGTCTTTGTCTTCATCATCTTCAAGCCAGGCCGGCAACATTTCCATGATGGTTGCAAGCTGCTCGCCGGCTTCCTCGATGAAGATCTCGATCACTTCCTGATCGATCATGTCGCTGTCGGTCGCTTCGATTGATGGCACCGGGGTCGGCGCGGGCGCCGGCTTTGCGACTGGCGCAGCAGGTGCCGGTGCTGACGCGGCAACTGCGCTGACCGGTGCGGGCGCTTTTGCCAATTCCGCGGCGATGACGGCGGTGGCCTCGCGCGCGGCCGCAAGCACCGACTCGAGGCCTTGGCCACCGGCTTCCTGCAACGACTCGAGGAAGTATTCGACCGACGTCAACACGTCGGCGAGCGCATCGAGCACGGTTGCATTCGGCACGCCTTGCGAACCGAGCACGCGGGTGGCGAGGAAGCGCTGGCAGGTGCTGACCATCTGCGCGGCATCCGGCAGACCGATGATGCCAAGCCCCCCCTGCACTTCGACCAGCAGACTCGGCACACCTTCGAGCAGGCGGTGATCCCAGCTCGATGCCATGAAATCGATGATGCTGTCCTTGCACTTCTGCAAGTTGCCGCGACATTCGTTGATCAGCACATCGCGCGCGGCATCGAACTGCGCTTCGGCGGCGATTTCTTCGTCATTGCCGGCTTCGGCCGGCGCCGTGGCGTCGGCATCTTCGGCCGCCATCGCGGCCGCATTGGCAGCCACCGAAGTCAGGTTGGCTTCGACAAACAGCAGCGCACCGGCGATGTCCATGACATGGGCATCGGTTGGCGCCTGGCCGGAGTCAGCGAGCTTTTGCAGCGCAGTGACTTGTTGCCGTACCGAATCGCGCGGCACGCCGAGCCCGAGCATGCCGAGCGTGTCGGCGATCTGGCGCAGGGTCGGCAGCAGATTGAGCAGATCTTGCGGGCTGCGGGTCTTGCTGCGCACGAACAGATCAAGGCCGTCTTTGACGCCGGCCAAATCTTCGTTCAGCGCTTGCAGTACGGTGCGAATGGCGCCGGCATCGGAGCCGGTCATGCGCTGCCGTTCGGCTTCCAGATCGGTGGCGGTCGGCAATGCCGAGCGCAGATCGTAAGCCGCTTGCAGTTCCTTGATGCGATCGGTCTCGCGCTGCGCACAGGCGACGTAGTACAGCAGGTTCTTGAGCAACTCGGCCGGCGGCTCGTTGTTCAGGATCAGGCTGCCTTCTTCGCCGAGCTGTTTCAGGTATTTGTCGATCTGGCCGAGCAGCGCGTGGACCGAGGCGTTCTTGTACACATTGTTCTCGGCGATCGCTTCGATGAAGCCGCCGGCGATCCACCACAGCGTTGCCATCGGGGTATTGGTGCAGCCGTATTCCAGCCGCTCGACCACTTTGCCGAGCCGCAGCAGGCTTTCTTTGACTTCCTGGTTGCGCAATACCCCGAGCAGACCACGCTGGTAATGGTGGCGCAGCTTCTTGGCGAACTCCTTGTACTCTTCGCTGTTGTGCGGCTGATCCGGCAAGGCCGGCCGTACCGGCGTCTGCACGCCGTGCAAGGTCGGGGTGAAGATCGCGCTTTCACTGAGCAGGGTTTCACCGCGCGACGAGCGCAGATCGTTGAGCAGCGGCAACAACACGACCGGCAGATCGCGCTGGCCAGCCTGCACCCGCTCCAGATAGGTCGGCAGCTGCAGGATGGTGCCCATCAGCACTTCCTGCGCCCGCGGCGGGTTCTTTACCTTGCCTTCGGCAATCGCTTCGGCCAGGTATTCCATTTCTTCGGCAAACAGTGCCGCACCGTAAAACTCCAGCATCTGCAGGGTGCCGCGCACCTGGTGCAGGGCACTGGAGCAGAACCGGATCTGGGTACTGTCTTCGGCGTTCTCGGCATACGCTTCCAGCGCCTGGCGGGCCTGGTCCAGCGTTTTGTTGACTTCTTCGCGCACCCATTTGAGGGCGAGCTGATCATAATTGTCGGCCATGCCTACTCCGCTTGCGGGTTGTTACCGCGATGGCTGAATGCCAAGCACTGCTTGTTCTGAATTCTGGTCAGGGACGGGTGATGCCAACGGATCACTTCGCCCGGCGCCAGCACCAATAAACCACCCGGCCGCAAGTGTTCCACCAACTGGTTCAACAACTCGCGCCGCCGTTCGGCCTGGAAATAAATCAGCAGGTTCTGGCAATAAATCACGTCGAACAACTGGTTCGGTGCGTGTCGCAAATCGTGCACGTTGCCCTGCACGAAACAGGTGCGCTGGCGCACGGCCGGCATCACCTGGTAATAATCGTCGCCGACCGCCTGGAAAAACCGTTCACGCTGGCCGTCACTCAGGCCGATCAACCGGCGCAGGTGATAAATGCCTTCACGGGCGCTGGCCAGTGCCGGATAGCTGATGTCGGTGCCGGTGACGCCGTAATAGAACGGCCCGGTCTCGTCCTGCAGCTCGTGCAGCAACAAGGCCAGACTGTAGACTTCTTCGCCGGTCGAACAGCCGACACTCCAGGCCTGCACACTGCGCTTCTGCGAATCCGGGTGTTGCGCCAGCAGATTGCGAACGAAACTGCGGACCAGATCGAACGATTCCGGATGACGGAAGAAACGGGTTTCATGCACGGTCAGCAGATCGACCAGACAGGCCCATTCGAACGCCGCTTGCGGACCATCGCGCAGGCTGACGAAATAGTCGTTGTAGTCTTCAACGGCCATTTCGCGCATGCGCGACGACAGCGCCAGCATCAGAAACGGTTTGCGGTGCTCGGGCAAATGAATGCCGGTACGCACCTCAATCAGTTTCTGCCAACGTGCAAACTCGGCGGCGCCCATGTCGGGAGCCTGTCGCAGCACTGCTTCGCCCATTGACCGGTTTCCTGAAACCATCGCGGCCGTCTCCGGCAACGCCTGATCCAACACCGATTAACGGCCAGGCAGCTTGAAGCCTGCGACCGAACCTTTCAGTTCGTCAGCCAGTTCCACCAGCTTGCCGATCTGCTGCGCGGTCACCTGGGTGCCGTGCAGCGTCTGGTTGGTGATTTCCTGAATGACATGCATCGTGTTCGAGACATGGCCGGCCGACGCGGCCTGCTGGCGCGCGGCGTTCGAAATGGTTTGAATCAATTCGGCCAAGTCGGCGGACACGCGCTCGATTTCTTCCAGTGCCACGCCGGCGTCCTGCGCCAGCTTGGCCCCGCGCACCACTTCTGCGGTCGAGCTTTCCATCGAGATAACCGCTTCGTTGGTGTCGGTCTGAATGGTTTTCACTAGCGCCTCGATTCGCTTGGTCGCGTTCGAGGAACGTTCTGCCAGGCGCTGCACTTCGTCGGCAACGACCGCGAAGCCGCGGCCCGATTCACCGGCCATCGCCGCCTGAATCGCCGCGTTCAACGCCAGAATGTTGGTTTGGTCGGCGATGTCGTTAATCAGCGACACGATGTCACCGATTTCCTGTGACGATTCACCCAGACGCTTGATTCGCTTCGAGGTTTCCTGAATCTGTTCACGAATCGTGTCCATGCCGCGGATGGTGTTGCGCACGACCTCGGCACCGTTCTTCGCGATTTGCACCGAGCGTTCCGCCACCTGGGCCGATTCGACCGCGTTGGCCGACACCTGCTCGATCGACACCGCCATTTCGTTAATAGCGGCCGAGGCACCGGTAATTTCCTGCGCCTGGTTGCGCGAGGCCTGCGCCAGTTCGGTTGCCACCTGACGGGTTTCGTCGGTGGCGTTCGACACTCGCGCCACCGCGTTCTGTACCGTCGATACCAAGGTACGCAGCTGGTCGATAGCGAAGTTCATCGAGTCGGCGATGGCGCCGGTGAAGTCTTCGGTAACGGTCGCGTTAACGGTCAGGTCACCGTCTGCCAAGTCGCCCATCTCGTCGAGCAGACGGATAATCGCCTGTTGGTTACGTTCGTTCTGCTGCTTTTCCTGCTCACGCTGTTCTTCGGCAAGTGCGAACCGCTGCTTCTCGGCGCGGCGTTGCGAGAAATACAACAGCACCAGCAGGATAACGACCAGGACACCGGCGCCGGCAGAAATCAACGGGTTGCCGAGAATGCGCTTGTCGCCCGACTGACGGAACGCGTTGGAAAGATTACGCGACAGGTCCAGCAGCTGGGTGGTTTGGGTGAACATCTTGTTCGAGGCTTCGTGCACCTTGAACAGCTCACCGGTCGACTGAATGATGTAGGAGACGTTGTCCTTGACGCCGGTGAACATGGTGGCGATTTCGTTCAAGGCGTCGCGCGCTTCCTTGTTGGTGACCTGACGCACGCCCATGACGACGTCGCCGTCGAGCATACCGTTCAGGGTCTGGCCGAACAGGTCGACGTCGTGACCGAAGTTTTCCGCCGCCAGCGGCGCATCGTCACCACCGGCCAGCACTTTCTGGATGGAGCGGACGATACGTTCGGCGTACCAAATCTGCCGGGTACCGAGTCGGACCTGATCCTGCGGCGCGTTGTTTTCCACCAGGATGTCGGTCACTTTCTCGTATTCAAACTGCAGCTGCGGCACGTTCTGCGCCAGATCAGCTGCCACACCGTGCAGATCGAGCACGGTGTCCTTGGCTTTCAGAATCGTGTCGGCGTTGGTTTTGACCTCTTCCCAGAGCGCCTTGGTCTGGGCGATTTCGGCTTTCTGAATCTCGGGCGCGGCTGCCGGCAAGCCGTCACGCGGGTTGCCGTTGACCAGTTGATTGAACAGGCCGTCGAACTGGTTACGCACCTGCTCGAGCTGGGTAAACGCCGCTTCGTTACCACGCGCCGCTTCCGACGAGTTCTTCGCCAGCTGCTGCGACAACACCCGCAATTCTTCCGCACTTTGCACGCGGGTCACGTCGAAGTTGCTTTCGCGGAAACCCCAGTATGCGTTGGCACCACCCAGTACCAGCACGATGCCCAGGGTGGTCACCAGACCACCGATGCCGCTGCGCTGCTCAGTGCCCAAAGGCCCTTTCAATGGAGCATTCATGTCTTTTTCCCGACTGCTTGTTGGTGTGGTTTACAACGCCTGAAGCACAAACTTCAACGCGCGCCTCAAGTACTAAATCAAAGTGCAATCTGTTTGAAACTGGCGTGGCGACTCAGCGTTTGCGGGCTGAATACCGGCCATACATTTTCGTCCCGGCTGAATGCGCCGAGCACAAATGGACGCAGCGCTTCGTCAATGTCACCGGGGGAGTCATGCCGTTGTTCCGGCGTGAAGTGCTGCAGACCGAGCACATCGTCAACAATGATGCCGATCTGATGCTGGTCCTGGTTGACGACCAGGACCCGCTGGCGTTTGCCGGCAGTGCCCTGGCGGCGACCGAAGAACATCGGCAAATCCGCGATCGGCACCAGTGAGCCGCGGACGTTGGCAACGCCGCGCAGCCATGCACGCGCCCCCGGCACCTTGGTGACCGTCGGCATGTGCAGGATTTCGGTCACTTCACCGAGCGGCGCCACCATGCGGACGCCGTTCAGGATGAACGCGACACCGCTCCAGCCGTCGCCCTGTTCGTCCATGCGCGGTGCGTTGCTCGCACCGCCCTGACGACAGCGAACGTCAAGATCGGCAAGAACCAGATACGGGTCGACAGCAGTGCTCATCAGCCTTGTCCGAGCAGGGATTTGAGCGTGGTGATCAGCGCTTTTTCCGAAACCGGCTTGGTCAGATAGTCACGGGCACCTTGCTTCAGGCCCCAGAGCCGGTCGGTTTCCTGATCCTTGGTGGTGACGATGATGATGGGGATATGCGCAGTTTCCGGATCCTTGCTGAGCTGGCGGGTTGCCTGGAAGCCGTTCAGCTCCGGCATCACCACGTCCATCAGCACCAGATCCGGCTTCTTTTCTTTGCACACCTTGACGCCGAGCGCGCCATTTTCTGCCGTGATGACGCTGTGACCGTTCTTTTCCAGCATCTCGCGCAGCAGATGGGTTTCAGTCGGCGAATCGTCGACGATCAATACTTGTGCCATGGAACTACCCCTTTACCAATTTGCTGCCGCCACAATCGGCGGTCTTACCGCAAAAACAATTCAAAAAAAAATCAATGCGTGGCGCGTGCGTCCACCACATGACGCTGAATGGCGCCAAGCAATTCATCACGTGAAAACGGTTTGGTCAGATACTGATCGGAACCGACGATGCGGCCTTTGGCCTTGTCGAACAGACCGTCCTTCGAGCTCAGCATGATCACCGGCGTTTCTTTGAAGGTGCGATTGCGCTTGATCAGCGAACAGGTTTGGTAACCGTCGAGCCGCGGCATCATGATGTCGACAAAGATGATGTCGGGTCGGTGGTCGGCGATCTTGGCCAACGCATCAAAACCATCGACTGCGGTGATGACTTCGCAACCGACTTTCTTCAACAGCGTTTCGGCGGTACGCCGGATGGTTTTGCTGTCATCAATGATCATGGCCTTGAGGCCGCTGAAATCCGCTTCCATCGCCTTCGGTTCTCCGCCTGGCTGGCTGCTACGGTCAAAATGGGTTCGGGACGGACACGCCCCCTACTCTGCTTTTTATCATAGGCTCCTGGTCCGGCCAAGCCGGATTTGGTCGGTCAGTGAAGGAGTTAGCGAATAAAGTTCAGACAAGCCTTAAGTCCGGCTTCTGGCTACAATCCGGCAACCCTTACCAAGGAAAGTCTAGTCATGTCCCGGCGACTTGGCGTGGTCATGGACCCGATCACGCAGATAAATATCAAGAAGGACACCAGCTTCGCCCTGCTGCTGGCGGCCCAGGCACGCGGCTGGTCGCTGGTTTATTTCGAGCAGTCCGACCTGTATCTGGTCGACGGCAAGGCCTGCGGCCGCGGTCGGGCATTGACCGTGCGTGACGATCCGGCCCGCTGGTACGAGCTCGGCGAACCGGTGGAAGCGCCATTGGCGTCCCAGCTGGACCTGCTGCTGATGCGCAAGGACCCGCCGTTCGACCAGGAGTACCTGTACGGCACCTATTTACTGGAACTGGCCGAGGCCGATGGCCTGCTGGTCATCAACCGGCCGGCCAGCATCCGCGACGCCAACGAGAAGCTGTACGCCGCCTGGTTTCCGCAGTGTACCCCGCCGACCCTGGTCAGCCGCGACATGGCGCGGATACGCCGTTTTCTCGCCGAACATGGCCGCATCGTGGTCAAGCCGCTCGACGGCATGGGCGGCACCGGCGTGTTCCGCATCGACCAGGGCGACCCGAACACCGGCTCGATTCTGGAAACCCTGACCCAGCGCGGTCAGCAAACCATCATGGCGCAGCGCTTCATCCCGGAAATCAGCGCCGGCGACAAGCGCATCCTGATCCTGAATGGTCAGGTCGTCGATCACTGTCTGGCGCGCATCCCGGCGGCCGGCGAGGCCCGCGGCAATCTGGCGGCAGGCGGCAAGGGTGTGGTGCAGCCGATCAGCGCCAAGGACCGCTGGATCGCCGAACAAGTGGCGCCGAAGTTGCGGGAAAAAGGGCTTATCTTCGTCGGAATTGATGTCATCGGCGACTATCTGACCGAAATCAACGTGACCAGCCCGACCTGCCTGCGGGAAATTGCCGCTGCTACCGGCCGTGACCTTGCCAGCGAGTTTCTGGCCGGGCTCGGACTCGATTGAGCGCGGACGCTGCCGTCATGATCCGCCGTCGGGTCATTTCCAGCGCCAGCCTCTGCCTGCTGCTGACGCTGGTCGGTTGCGAACCGGCGCCGGTGCAGCAGACGCGGTTGCAGCATTTCGGCACCGAGATCGAGATCAAGCTGCCGGATAGCAGCGAAAGCCGGGCCCGGGAGATCTTCCAGCGGCTCGATGCCTCGCTGGCCGACTGGCACCGGCGCTGGCACGCTTGGCAGCCGTCCGAACTGACCGCCCTCAATGCCGGGCTCGGCAATGGCGAGACGGTCCGGGTTGCGGCCGATCTGGCCGGGCTGTTGCAGCGCAGCCAGCGCTTCAGCGAGCTCAGCGATGGTCTGTTCAACCCGGGGCTCGGTCACCGGCTGGCCGAATGGGGCTTTCAGAGCGCCGACCCGACCGCGACCCGGCCGGCGCCAGCCGCCATCGACCCTGCACTCCTGCCGTCGATGCAGGCGCTGACCATTGCCGACAACCGGGTCGCCAGCAGCGAGCCGCAGCTGCAGCTGGATTTGGGCGGCATCGCCAAGGGCTATGCACTCAATGCCCTGCTGGCCGATCTGCGCGGCCACCGCATCCCGAGCGCCTTCATCAATGTGGGCGGCGACATCGGTGTGCTCGGCGACTTTCACGGCCGGCCATGGAAAATCGGCATCTTGGCCGGGCCGGACCAGGTGATTGCCGCCATCGAACTGCGCAGCGGCGAGCTGGCGTTCAGTTCCGGCGTCTACGCCCGCCGCCACAGCACCGGCGATGGCGGCAGCGCCCACCATATTCTCGACCCGCGCACCGGCAATCCGGCCCGCGGCAACCGCGCCGCCACCGTCATCGGCACCGACGGCGAACTGCTGCAGGTGGCCAGCAAGGTGCTGCTGATCGCCGGCCGCGACTGGCGCCACTACGCCGAAGCGCTGGCGACGCCGCTGGCACTCGTCGTCAATGACCAAGGCGTGATCGAAGTCACCGAAGCGCTGGCGCTTCGCCTTGAGGCCGAGCCGAGCGAGCGCGCAAAATGGCGGCTGGTCCCGTGAACCGTTTTCTGCTGGTCATTCTTTGAGTACCGCCATCGCCATGAACACCGCTGTCGCCCCTTCCCTAGCCGAAAGTCCGCAACCCGGCGCCGCCGACCGGATGGCCTTTTCGGTGTTTCTGGCGGCCGCCGTCCATGCCCTGATCCTGTTCGGCGTTGGCTTCGTCGCGCCGGAACTGCTCGACCCGAAGAAACCGGTCACGCTCGATGTGATCCTCGCTTCCGACTACAACGAGAAAAAACCCGAGAAAGCCGACTTCCTCGCCCAGGCCAACCAGGAAGGTGGCGGCACCAGCAAAACCGCCAAACCGCCGCGCAGCACCAGTCAGGCGCAAATGCCGGCGCCGGATCCGCGTCCGACCATGCAACCGGTGCCGGGCGGCGCAGTGCCACAAACCGCGAAGCAGCGCGCCATCACCGCCAGCAAGAGCGATCGCCAGCAAGCAGCGCACGACGCCACCGCTGAAGTGCAGCCAACCGAGCAAACCATTGACGCGCTGACCATGGTGGAGCGCAGCCTGCAAATTGCCGCGCTGGAAGCAGAACTTGCTGCTGACGCCGAACGGGAAGCACGGGAACCGAAACGCCGTCATGTCTCGCCGAGCACTGCCAGCGCCGAAGACGCGGTCTACCTCGATGCCTGGCGGCGCAAGATCGAACGGATCGGCAACCTGAATTATCCAGACGAGGCGCGCCGCCGGTCACTGTTTGGCGAACTGATTCTACAAGTTGACATCAATGCTGATGGCACCGTGCGCGATATCCGCGTATTGCGACCGTCCGGTCATCGCCTGCTCGATGACGCCGCGATCCGTATCGTCCGACTGGCAGCACCGTTTGCACCGCTGCCACCGGAAGTGCGCAAGAACACCGACATATTGGAAGTGATTCGCACCTGGCGCTTCGAGCCCGGTAATGGGTTCAGTGCGCAATGAACTCGCCCACCTCGCAGTCATTTGCCAATCATTTTCTGATTGCCATGCCGGCGCTCGCCGATCCGAATTTCGAACGCAGCGTCACCTGGATTTGCGAACACAACGCCGACGGCGCAATGGGTATCGTCATCAACCGTCCTTCCGATGTTTCGCTTGGCGAATTGTATAAACACCTGGCGCTGCCGATCAGCACCCGCGACACCGAGCAACCGGTGCTCGTTGGCGGGCCAGTCCAAACCGATCGCGGTTTTGTCGTGCATCGCCCGGGCTCGGTCTGGATCAGCACCTGGAATGTCAGCGATGCCGCCAGCCTGACCACCTCGAAAGACGTGTTGCAGGCGATGGCACAGGGCGTCGGTCCACGCGACGCGTTCATCGCGCTGGGTTATGCCGGCTGGGGTGCCGGCCAACTGGAACAGGAACTGCTCGACAACGCCTGGCTGACCGTGCCGGCCGACCCGCGCATCATCTTCGATGTGCCGTATGAACAACGCTGGAATGAAGCCGCGAAACTGATTGGCATTGATATCAGTCTGCTGTCGGGTGCTGCGGGTCATGGTTGATCGTCTGCGTCGGCACTGGCTGATCGCGCTGGTGCTTGTTGCCGCACCGGTGCTGATCTGGCTGGTGCTGGATCAGGCGTTTCGGGCACCGGAGGTGGTGCCGGTGTTGCAGCAGATCGACAACCATGCCGGTCGTGATCTGGCGACGACCGCAGCGACGGTTCGCCAAGCGCATGCGCAAACAGCATCCGCCGACAGCACGACAGCAGCGGCAACCGACGCCAGCGCCGCTCCGATTGATTGCAGCAACCCCGAGAAAGCCAAGACCGAATTGCTGGACCGATTCGATCGCAGTTTCGGCCGGGAATTCACCGAGCTGTTTCTGTCCGGTGCCGCCGACTGGCATGAGCGCCATCCGCCGGATATCAGCCAGAGTTGGGACAAGTCGGACCCTCACGGGGTCAATGCCCCCGCCACCTACAACGCCTACACCGATGCGATGCTGCGCACCACCGCTGACAACGGTGACATGCTGGCTGCAGCGGTTTACGGTGCGCGGATTGCTGCGCAGTACTTGCGTGGTGATGGCAGCAATGACGAGGCAACACTACAGCAACAGCTGGCGTTGGCGGAACGCTATCTGCAACAAGGGGTGCAGGGCCGGGTCAGTGGCGCGCTCGGCTTTTTGTGGCAGATTGCGGAGTTCCGGGTAAACCGTGATCGCAAATGGGACGACAACAGCCGCAAGCCGGTCTTTACCAACCGTGACGCGGTGATCGAGTTGCACGCCAGAACCTTGCTCAATCAAATGTACGGCACTTTTGAGGAACGCATCATGGCGCATGCGCTGCTGCTGGAGAATGTCGGCCCGCTATTGCCGTCCCTGGATAACGCCAAGGAACACGAGCAGGCATTGCATCGGGCCAGGCAACTGGGCCAAGCACTTCAGGCCCAGCCAGCGGAGCGCAGTGAGGCTGAACGGCGCGCGGAGAATGCCGCTGTTGCGTTGATCAGCAAAATGTCCGCACAGGCCAACCTGATGGATACTCTGCGCTGCCATGATGGCCGCGAAGTCAGCACGGTTGTCTCCGGTGACGTGTTAGACGAGTTACTGGAACGCTACAAGAAATGAGTACCGCGACCCGCATCATCGCCTTTGATTTCGGTCTCAAACGGATCGGTGTTGCGACCGGTCAGACGCTGACTGGCACGACCCAGATGCTGGCACCGATTGCCGCGCGCGATGGCATTCCCGACTGGGGGGTGCTGGAGAAGCTGTTGAAGGAATGGCAGCCGGATCTGCTGCTGGTTGGCATTCCACTCGCCATTGATGGCAGCGAGCTGTCGGTGACGGCAAATGCGCGCAAGTTCATGAATCGCCTGCACGGCCGGTTTGGTTTGCCGGTGCAGGGCGTCGATGAGCGGGTGACCACGAAAGAAGCGCGCCAGCAGCTATTTGAGCATGGCGGCTACAAGCTGCTGAAGAATCAGTCGGTCGACAGCCTCGCGGCTGAATTGATGTTGCAACAATGGTTGCATGAACACGCTGGACAAGGTGGTCGATCATGAACTGGCAGGCACTCGAAGCGCTCGCCGATGGTCGTCAGGTCTGGCGCGTGGTGACGCCGCTGGCGCGCGAATTCCAACCCGGTTTGCGGCTGAGTATCGCCGGCCAGCTGCTGCCGGTGTTGCGTGCCGATCACGACAGCCTCAGTGTGATCGCGGCCGAGCCGATCAGCGCCGAGGCGATGACCTTGACCGGGCAGGCACTCGCCATCGCCGAACCGCAATCACTGCTGATCGTCAGCCATGACGACGGTTTGTTCGCGGCGCTGGCCTGGTTGTTCCGGCATCGCAGGCAGGTACCGCCAGACAGCCTGCGGCTGCTGGCGGTGTTTTCCGGCCGGCTGCCGTTCCGGCCGCAGCCCTCGCGTTATCTGACGCCGATGTTGCCGGCCCATGTCACGGCCGCGCTGCCGCTGCTTGATGATTGGCAGATCGTCAGCCGTATCGTCCATCCTGACGGCCTGCCCGGCTGTTTCGATGCCGAGCCCGACACGCTGATCGCGGCCTGGCAGCGCAGCGGCGACCGCCTGCTGGTCGTGCGCTGAGTAGTACATCGCGCTGGCCGGCGGATATTTTCACCGACCAGCAAACCTTTCCCGAACGCCCTGCGTCAGTAGCAGCAATCCCCTCCCGGTGAAGAAAATCGCCAGCGGCGGGTAATTCCTTTCCGTACCGATGCAGCAATCCTGATTCGGCGAGCGCTCCGCGCCCGGCCGCCGGGTTCGCTCATCCCGAAAAAGGCGCCGGTCATGGCGCGGCAGGAGCGCAAGATGATTCGTGATACCTCGGGTCAGGATGTGGTGATTGAGCAGCCCCGGCGCCGGCGCAAACCGGCGTTGCTGGCCGGCGGCATCGTCGGCCTGGTGGTGTTGAGCAGCCTGGCCTGGCCGGCCATCGATCGCTGGTCGTCAAGCAGCATCAGCGTTCCGGCGGCGCGGCTGCGTTTTGGCGAAGCGAGCATTGGCCGCTTCGAACGCGATGCCGCGGTGCAGGGAAAAATCGTCGCCGCCAATTCGCCGACGCTGTATTCGAGCACGACCGGTACCGTCACGCTGCAGGTGCAGGCCGGTGACAGCGTCAAGATTGGCACGCTGCTGGCCGTTATCGACAGCCCGGAGCTGCGCAACAACCTCGCCCGTGAACAGGCGACGCAAGCCTCGCTGGCGAGCGAACTGGGCCGCGCCCGCATCGAAGCCAAGCAAAAGTTGTTCGAAGCCAAGCGCCAGATTGATCTCGCCGCCGTGGCGCTGGAAGCGGCTGATCGTGAGAAGCGTCGCGCCGACGATCCGCGCCTGTCGCTGGCGCTGTCGAAAATCGAGTTTGAAAAAATCAGCGACGAACTCGACAAGGCCCGGATCACCCACGCCAACGCGGTGCAATCGGCCGAGCTGCTGAAGGAAAGTCTGGAGTTTGACATCCAGACCAAACAGGCACAGCTGAACCGGCAGAAGCTGGTCGCTGCCGAACTGCAACGCCAGGTCGATGCGCTGCAATTGAAATCACCGGTCAACGGCATGGTCGGCACGGTGCATATCGCCCAGAAAGCGGTGGTCCCCATCAATACCAAACTGATCACGGTGGTCGATCTGTCCGCTTATGCCGCCGAGCTCGAAGTGCCGGAAAGCTATGCCGACGATCTCGGCATCGGCATGACCGCCGAGCTGCAGATCAACGGCCAGACCTATGCCGGTACCGTTTCCGCGATCTCGCCGGAAGTGCAGAACAACCTGGTGCTGGCACGGGTGCAGTGGCAGGGCGAAACGCCGCCCGGGCTGCGCCAGAACCAGCGGCTGTCGGCGCGCATCCTGTTCGAGGCGCGCGATCAGGTGCTGACCGTGCCGCGCGGCCCGTTCTTCGAAAGCGGCGGCGGTCGCATCGTCTACGTCGTGCAGGATGGCGTCGCCCATAAACGACAAATCAAACCCGGTGCGAGCAGCGTCGGCGCCATCGAAGTGCTGGACGGCCTGCAACCCGGTGAACGGATCATCGTGTCATCGACCAGTGAATTCGAAGATGCCGAGTCAGTGCTGCTGAATGACTGATTGCTGCACCGCACTCACCGAAATGATGCGCACCGTGGCCACACGTGGTCCGACGCCCTTACCACCAATACCGATTTCCCGAGCAAGGAGTTCGCCATGCTGAAGATGCATAACCTGAACAAGATTTACCGCACCGATCTGGTCGAAACACATGCGTTGCGCCAGTTCCATCTCGACGTCGGCGATGGTGAGTTTGTCGCGGTCACCGGCCCGTCCGGTTCCGGCAAGACGACGTTTCTGAACATTGCCGGCCTGCTGGAGACGTTCGACGATGGCGACTACCTGCTTGACGGCAAGTCGGTCAAAGGGCTGACCGACAATCAACTGTCACAGCTGCGCAACGAGAAAATCGGTTTCATTTTCCAGAGCTTCAATCTGATCCCGGACTTGAGCATCTGGGACAACGTCGATGTCCCGCTGCGCTATCGCAAGTTCAGCGCCGCCGAGCGCAAGGAGCGCATCGACAACGCGCTCGCCAAGGTCGGTCTGTCGGCGCGCGCCAAGCACCTGCCGTCGCAACTGTCCGGTGGTCAGCAGCAGCGGGTGGCGATTGCCCGCGCGCTTGCCGGCAGCCCGCGCTTTCTGCTCGCCGATGAACCGACCGGCAACCTTGATTCGACCATGGCGCGGCAGGTGATGGAGCTGCTCGAACAGATCCATGACGAAGGCACGACCATCATCATGGTCACTCATGATCCGTCGCTGGCGAAGCGTGCCCAGCGTCATATCCAGGTGCTCGACGGCCGGGTATCGGATCTGCACATCGTCCGGGACAGCACAGAACCGCACGCCGGCGTGCGCGAAACCGTGGCCGAGATCGCCTGAGGATATGCCCATGTTCCGCTATTACCTGCAACTGGCGCTGAAAAGCCTCAAGCGCAATCCGGTGCTGAGCACGCTGATGGTGCTGGCCATTGCGATCGGCATTGGCGCCTGCATGACCACGCTGACCGTGTATTCCTTGATGGCGGCCGATCCGATCCCGCAAAAGAGCGACAAACTGTTTGCCGTCCGGCTCGACAGCTGGGACCCGAACCAGCCGTGGGGCGAGCCGAACGAACCGCCGCCGGAGCTGACCTATCGCGATGCGATGGCACTGATGCGCTCGGACATTCCGACCGCGCACGCGGCGATGTACAAGGGCGCGTTTGCGCTGCAGCCGGATGACAAATCGATTCCGGCCTATCTGGTGTTTGCCCGGATCACCTTCAAGGATTTCTTCACGCTGTTCGATGTGCCGTTCCAGTACGGCAACGGCTGGGACAGCAGCGCCGATCGCGCGCTCAGCCAGGTCGTCGTGCTCGGCAAGGCGGCCAATGACCGGCTGTTTGGCGGCGCTGACAGTGTCGGCAAGACCGTGCGACTGAACGACAAGGCATTCACGGTCATCGGCGTGCTGGCCGACTGGAACCCGACGCCGAAATTCTACGACGTCAACAATGGCGCCTTCGACGATGCCGAAGACATTTACCTGCCGTTCGGCGTCGCGCTGCCGCTGCAGGTCCGCACCGCCGGCAACACCAATGGCTGGAAGCCGGAGAACATCGACACCATCGAATCCTTTCTGGCCTCGGAGTTGGTCTGGATTCAGTTCTGGGCGCAGTTGGACAGCGCGGAGCAGAAAGCACGCTACCAGAGCTTTCTCGACAGCTATGTGATGGAGCAAAAGAAACTCGGCCGGTTTGAGCGACCGCTGAACAACCGGCTGTCCGATGTCAATCAGTTCATGAGCGAACGGGAAGTGGTCGGTGAAGACAACCGGGTGTTGGTCGGTTTGTCGTTCCTGTTTCTCGCCGTTTGTCTCATCAACATGATCGGTTTGCTGCTGGCGAAATTCCTCGGCCGGGCACCGGAGCTGGCGCTGCGCCGGGCGCTCGGTGCCAGCCAATGGCAGGTGTTGCAGCTGAACCTGGTTGAAGTATCGCTGATCGGCGTGATCGGCGGGCTGCTCGGTCTGCTGTTCGCCTGGTTCGGTTTGATCGCGGTGCGGGCACTGTACGGTGATGGTTATGGCGCCCTGACCTCACTGAACGGCGCACTGGCGGCACAGGCGCTGGTCATTGCCGTGGTCGCCAGCATTCTCGCCGGTCTGTATCCGGCGCTGCGGGTCGGTCGCATCGCGCCGGCCGGCCTGCTGAAAACACAATGACGGAGCACATCATGGAACTCGGACCAATATTCCGCGCGGAGTTTTGCAGTAAAAAGCTGCGCAACAACACTGGCTGCCACCACAGCGAGAGAGGCTAGCAATGGAACTTGGACCCATTTTTCGCGCCCTGCTACGCAACAAGACCGGCGCCATTCTGATCGCGCTGCAATGTGCATTGACCCTGGCGATTGTCGTCAATGCCGTGTTCATCATCCAGACCCGGCTCGACAAGATGGGCCGCCCAACCGGCATGGACGATGACAACCTGATCAGCGTCATGAGCATCGGCTTTGTCGACAACTTCAATGCCCAGACCACGGTCGACACCGATCTGGCCGCGCTGCGCGCACTCGATGGCGTGGTCGACGCCACGCCGATCAACGCGATTCCGCAGAGCGGTGGCGGCAGTTCAACCGGTTTTCGTGCCACCCCGGACGATCGCAATGAGGATATCGGCGGTGCTTACTACGAAGTGGATTCGCATGCCATCAACACGCTCGGCATCAAGCTGATCGCCGGCCGCAATTTCCGCCCGGAAGAACAGAAATACCTGCCGGAACGGACGCTCGATTTTCCGCGCGCCGTGATTCTGTCCGAGGCTTTGGCAAAAACCCTGTTTCCCGATGGCAACGCGCTCGGCAAGACGGTGTACTCCGGCACCAACAACGCCTATGAAGTGATCGGCATCGTCGAGCGGATGCAGGCGCCGTGGATCAACTGGCGCCGGTTTGAACAGACGGCGCTGTTCCCATTGGTGACCACCGAGAAATACATCCGCTACCTGGTCCGGACCGAGCCGGGCCGGCGCGACGAACTGATGCCGATCATCGAGCAGACGCTGACCAAGCTGAACAGCGGTCGCATCATCCGCGACGTCAACGCCCACAGCGACACGGTCAAACGGGCCTATCGGGAAGATCGGGCGATGGCGATTCTACTGGTGACCTCGATCGGCCTCATCGTCGCGGTGACCGCGCTCGGCATCGTTGGTCTCGCCACCTTCAGCGTCAACCGCCGTACCCGCCAGATCGGCACCCGGCGTGCACTCGGCGCCAGCCAGGCCGACATCCTGCGCTACTTCCTGACCGAGAACAGCCTGATCACCGGTGCCGGTATCCTGCTCGGGGTCGCGCTCAGCATCGGCCTGAATATCTGGCTGGTCGACACCTACGCGCTGGAGAAGCTGGACTGGTTCTATCTGCCCTTCGGCATGCTGTTTGTCTGGCTGCTCGGCCTGCTCGCGGTGCTGGCACCGGCATTGAAGGCAGCCCGTATCGCGCCGGCCATTGCGACCCGGTCGGTTTGAACCCTCGCAGCCAAGGCAAAAGCCGCTGCGGTCAAAAAATCGTCAGCGGCTTTTACATATGGAACAAGGTAATCATTTTAAGTAGTTGATTTTATTGGCCGTAGTAGATGGCACGGCTCTTGATTGTATCTGTTTGTATCGTTTTGCATAACTTGCGTACAGACAAACGAGGACATCATGTGCAAACAAGGACGCACCGCAGTCGCCCTGCTGGGCTTGTTGGCTGTCGGTCAGGTTTCTGCTGACGCGCTGTTGCCACCGCTGCCGGATCCGCAGGAGGGCATCAATGCTGCCCAGTACGGCGACTTCTATTCGTATTCGCTGCCCTTGCTGGCCTACCGGCACGATCTCGCCAATGGCGGCGGGGTCGGCCCGGGCAACCCGTTCTACATCGATTCGTCGCCGGGTCAGATCCAGGATTACATCGTGCTCGCGACCGGCTCCAACGGTGGCCCGGTGACCACCAATTTTGCCGGCATGGACAACGCCTACGCGACCCCGACCGGCGTCGCCGGCAATCCGGAGTTCTATACCAACACCAGCGACCCATCCGGCTATGGCGTTGGCGATCCGGACCAGATCGTCAATTTCGATGGCGACACCGAGAACACCTGGGATGCCCGGGTCAGTGCCATGCTCGACTTCCTCGGTGGCAATGAACTGGTGGTGTTCTTCAACAACAACCAGATCAACTCCTGCGAAGACCACAGCTGTCAGGAATTGTTCGCGGCCGCGCAGGTGCGACTGGTCAGCGACGACGGCCTGCACGAAGTCTATTTCGATCTGCTGAACAACGGCGGCCTCGGCCCGATCTTCGGTTTCATGGGCGGTGACACCGGCAACTACACCAGCGCCGGCGCCTGGGGCGATGACTTCAACGACTATGTGCTGTCCGGCGGTCAGGTTTGCGTGGATCCGACCGCAACCACCTTCCTGCCCTGCGACGCCCCCGGTGCGGTGCTGTTCAACCACAACCTCGGCGCCAACCAGGCCGCCTATGCCATCTGGTCACCGGAGCTGACGGCGGCGCTGAACAGCGGGCTGTATGACGTGATGCAGGTCGATATCCGGATGCGCGATCTGAACAACGGCTACGAACAGATTTTCATCGGCCGGATGGAGTCGACACCGCCGCATGAAGTGCCGACACCGACCGCATTGTTGCTGATGAGCATTGGTCTGTTCGGACTCTGGCGGCAACGCAAGCTCTGATCGAGCTGCCGGGCGACACCCGCAAACAAAAGGCCGCTTGATGCGGCCTTTTCTCTGTGCGCTTACTTTTCCCGGCATAACACTCATAGTGTCGACGCCATGCAGCGCAAGGCCCTGGCGATTCTGCCGTCCGGGCTAGCGCCGAAACGACAACCGCATGAAAGACGCCGGCGATTTCAACACTGCTGTCGACGGAATACTGCCCCGACTACTCACCGACTGCTAATTTCAGTTCGGCCTCACGCCTGTTCAGATAGTTGATCGCACAGGAATACTCGTTGCGCTCTTTCGCGGCAAGCTGCGCGCCGGCACTGGCCTCGCCATCCTGCGGATTGAGTGCCTGCTTCTTGCTGTGCATCCGCAGCAGCACAGCCGCCTTGTCCTGCTCGATGGTCAATAAGGCTTTCTGTTTACGCAAGCGTGTCAGCGCCTCGGCACTCGATTCACCCGGCTGAAGCTCAAAACTGACCTGCAGGTCGCCGCAGTACAACCGGGTGGGGACGTCGCCGTGGACGACGGCTCCGGTCTTTTTGCTTTCATCAACAACCAGCGCCTTGGTATCCGCCGCTGGCGGCCGATCGGTAAACACGACATTGCCGTTTTTGTCGACCGTCTTGTACAAGACGGTACCACCGGCATTGACGTTGCCCACGCAATAAAGTCCGACCGTTACAGCAAACAGCGCGCTGCGCCATCCGCACCACTGTTGCTGTCTGGAACCCCGTGTCATGGCCAACCGCTCCTCAGCAAGTCTCAACGCATCGGGCCATCCGAACCCGTGCGTTGCGGATTCTACCGAAGTGGCAGGCTTTGTCAGCGACTTTGGAATGCTCGAAACGGGCTGTCCAGAAAGAAAAACAGGCCGTCAAAACGGCCTGTTGCAGACGATTGTGCTTGTTACAGGCGACGCGGGCCGCCGCGACCCTCAAGTGACAGACCACCGGGCTGATCGAGTTCGCCGCCCACTTCGCCGCTGTCGAGCTTGATCAGCAAGCGCAGATCGTTGGCCGAGTCGGCATGGTGCAGCGCATCTTCATAGGTGATTTCACCCGCTTTGAACAGTTTGAACAGCGCCTGATCGAAGGTCTGCATGCCGAGCTCGTTCGAGCGCTTCATCACTTCTTTCAGCAAATGCACTTCGCCCTTGCGGATGTGATCGGATACCAGCGGTGTGCCGAGCAGAACTTCGATGGCCGCGCGCCGGCCGGTGCCGTCCGGGGTCGGGATCAGCTGCTGGGCAACAATGCCTTTCAGGTTCAGCGACAGATCCAGCAGCACCTGGTTGTGCTTTTCCTTCGGGAAGAAATGCAGGATGCGATCCAGTGCCTGGTTGGCGTTGTTGGCGTGCAGGGTGCACAGCGCCAAGTGACCGGTTTCGGCGAATGCAACCGCGTAATCCATGGTCTCGGCCGAGCGCACCTCGCCGATCAGAATCACGTCCGGCGCTTGCCGCAAGGTGTTCTTCAGCGCGATTTCGAACGAGTCGGTATCGATGCCGACTTCACGCTGGGTGACGATGCATTTTTCGTGTTGGTGGATGAACTCGATCGGATCTTCGATGGTGATGATGTGGCCGGTCGAGTTGCGGTTGCGGTAGCCGATCATCGCCGCCAGCGAGGTCGATTTACCGGTACCGGTGGCACCGACGAAGATCACCAGACCGCGCTTGGTCATGGCGAGTTGCTTCAGCACTTCCGGCAGCTTCAGCTGTTCCAGTGTCGGAATGGTGGTTTCGATCCGGCGCAGCACCATGCCAACGTTGTTGCGCTGCTGGAAGGCACTGACCCGGAACCGGCCGATACCACTGGCCGAGATCGCAAAGTTGCATTCCTTGGTGCGGGCAAAATCGCGCCGCTGCTCTTCGTTCATGATCGAGAGCACGACTTCGCGGGCTTTTTCCGGTGACAGCTCCTTCTGCGTCACCGGCACCACCTTGCCGTTGATTTTCATGCACGGCGGCACCCCGGACGTGATGAACAGGTCCGAGGCCTTTTTGCTGACCATGAATTTCAACAGGCCTTCAAAGTCCATTGCTGCGTCCTCCGTGCTCCGCGCCGGCAGCGGGATCTGCCAGCTCGGTCACCGTCTTTCAACTCATCTTCAAAAGGCCGGCAGTGTAGCGCCGGGCCGACCACCGCTCCGGCCCGGCGGCACAGCTTGCGAACCGGTTCTCACTCCGCGCCGGCCGCTGCCGTCGCCGTGGCCGCGGCCGCGGCTCAGAAGTCTTCTTTGCTCTTGGCTTTTTCGCGGGCGTCCTGCCGGGTGATGAGGCCCTTCTGGATCAACTCTTTCAGGGTCTGGTCCAGGGTCTGCATGCCGAACTGGGCGCCGGTCTGGATGGCGCTGTACATCTGCGCGACCTTGTCTTCGCGGATGAGGTTACGGATGGCCGGTGTGCCGATCATGATCTCGTGCGCGGCAACCCGGCCGCCGCCGATTTTCTTCAGCAGCGTTTGCGAGATAACCGCCTGCAGCGATTCCGACAGCATCGAGCGGACCATCTGCTTTTCCGCCGCCGGGAACACGTCGATGACGCGGTCAATGGTTTTTGCCGCCGAGGTCGTGTGCAGGGTACCGAACACCAGGTGGCCGGTTTCCGCGGCGGTCAGTGCCAGGCGGATGGTTTCGAGGTCGCGCATTTCACCGACCAGGATGATGTCCGGGTCTTCCCGCAGTGCCGAGCGCAGGGCTTCATTGAAGCCGAGCGTGTCGCGGTGCACTTCCCGCTGGTTGACCAGACACTTCTTCGATTCGTGGACGAATTCGATCGGATCTTCGATGGTCAGGATGTGGTCGTATTTGTTTTCGTTGACGTAGTTGATCATCGCCGCCAGCGTGGTCGACTTGCCGGAACCGGTGGGTCCGGTCACCAGCACGAGGCCGCGCGGCTTCATCGAGATTTCCTTGAACACCGCTGGCGCGTTCAGCTCTTCCAGCGTCAACACCTGCGACGGAATGGTCCGGAACACGGCGCCGGCGCCACGGTTCTGGTTGAACGCGTTGACCCGGAAGCGGGCCACCCCGGGCAATTCAAACGAGAAGTCCGTTTCCAGGAATTCCTCGTAATCCTTGCGCTGCTTGTCGTTCATGATGTCATAGACGAGACTATGCACCATCTTGTGATCGAGCGGCGGCACATTGATCCGGCGCACGTCGCCATCGACGCGAATCATTGGCGGCAGGCCCGCCGAAAGGTGCAAGTCGGAAGCGCGGTTTTTGACGCTGAAAGCGAGCAGTTCGGTGATATCCATCGAGGCGTCCGTCGGCCGGTCAAGGCGCTGTTATCAAATGCAACGTTGTCAGATGCAAAGTTATTGAATGCAAACTCAGTGGATCACAATAGCGCATGACTGACTCTTTGGCATCCCGTCTGGCCGCGCTTCAGGAACGGATTCGCACCGCGGCGGTCGCCGTTGGTCGCGAACCGACCGGCATCCGGCTGCTGGCGGTCAGCAAGACCCAGTCGGCGGCGACCATCCAGCAGGCATACGATGCCGGCCTGCGCGCCTTTGGCGAAAACTATGTCCAGGAAGCACTGGCCAAGCAGCCGCTGCTGCCGGCCGACATCGAATGGCATTGCATCGGCCCGTTGCAGAGCAACAAGAGCAAACCGGTGGCCGAGCACTTTGCCTGGTGCCAGAGCGTCGACAGCCTGAAACTGGCCGAACGGCTGGCCCGACAGCGGCCGGCTGGGTTGGCACCGCTCAATGTCTGCATCCAGCTGAAGATTGGCGACGAAGCCAGCAAGAGCGGCATCGCGCCGGCTGACGCCGCGGCGCTGGCCGATGCCGTCGCGGCATTGCCGGGCCTGCGGCTGCGCGGCGTCATGACCATCCCGCCACCGAGCGACAATGTCAGCCAGCAGCGCCGCTGGTTTGCCGAAGCCCGGCACTGTTTCGAACAATTGCAGCGTCAGCACGCCGGTCTCGATACCTTGTCGATGGGCATGTCCGCCGATCTGGAAGCCGCGATCGCCGAAGGCAGCAGCCTGATCCGGGTCGGCACCGCGCTGTTCGGCGCGCGCCCTCCGAAGACGTGAACCGCTGCACCGTTGCGCGGCTCATATCCGGCGGCCATGAGCCGGCGCCGCCGCATTCGGTGACAATGACCGTTCTGCTGCGGCCACATGAATCAAGACTGCCGTTGCCGCCGAGCGGGCCGCGGCATTCGCCCCTGCCACACCGGATGATCCGTTTGCTGCGAGACCTGCCATGACTTCTGCTTTTTCTGCTTCGACCCATAGCCTGGCCAGCCAGCGCATCGCCATCCTCGGCTGCGGCAACCTCGGCGAGAGCCTGCTGGCCGGCCTGCTCAAACAGGGCCATGAGCCACAGCTGCTTTCGGCCAGCAGCAGAAGGCCGGAACGGCAGCAAGCACTTACCGCGCGTTATCGGGTGCTGGCCTCGGCCGACAACCGCGCGCTGGCGGCGGCGGCCGATATCGTCGTGCTGGCGGTCAAACCGAAGCAGATGGCGGAGTGCTGTCGCGAGCTGGCGACCCTGACGCTCGCCGGCAAGCTGCTGGTTTCGGTCGCCGCCGGCATCCGCACCGATCAGCTGGCGCGCTGGCTCGGCCAGCCGGTGGCGCTGGTCCGCAGCATGCCGAATACACCAGCCTCGATAGGCTTGGCCGCCACCGGGCTCTTCGCCACCGGAGTGAGCGCTTCGCAACAGGCTCTGGCCGAACAGCTGTTCGCCAGTATTGGCCGCTCGGCCTGGCTCGCCGACGAGCCGCTGATGGATCTGGTCACCGCCGTTGCCGGCTCCGGCCCGGCTTATTACTTCGCGATCATGGAAGCCTTTGTCGCCAGCGCCATCCGCCAGGGCATGGACCCGGCGACTGCCGATCTGCTGGTCCGGCAAACCGCGCTCGGCGCCTGCCAGCTCGCCGTGCAGGCCGATGCGCCACCACTCGCCGCATTGCGGCAACAGGTCACCTCACCGGGCGGCACCACTGAAGCGGCGCTGCGTACACTCGCCGAGCGCGATCTCGCCGGCATTCTCGATGCCGGCCTGAAAGCTGCCGTCGCCCGCGGTCGCGAGCTGGCGGCAGCCAGCGATTGACCGGCCGGCCATCGCTATAGCGCTCGGACCGGCAGACCTCGACAGCAACCAGACCCGGGACGGACCGCCATGCCAATTACCGCCAGAACCGCCGCATTTCTGCTCACAATTGTCACACTCCTTACCACCGGTGCCGTCTGCCGGGCCGAACCGACCTTGCTGCAACTGCCGGCAATGACCGATGCCCGCGCCGCCCATCAGGCGACCCTGCTACCGAACGGCGAGGTGTTGTTGAGCGGCGGCTGCAGCGGCCGCTGTGACCGGATGTTGGCCAGCAGCGAACGCTACGACCCGCAGCAAAAGCGCTTCCGTCCCGCTGGCACCTTGCACACCGCCCGCAGCAGTCACAGCGCCGTTGCATTGCGCGATGGCCGGGTCCTGATCGCCGGTGGCTGGGCCGGCAAGGCGGTCACCGCCAGCGCCGAACTTTACGATCCGGTGCACGACCGCTTTGCGCCGCTCGCGCCGATGCACGTCGCCCGCGCCGGCGCGACCGCCTCGCTGCTGCCCGATGGCCGGGTGTTGCTCGCTGGCGGTCAGGACAACCAGCTCGAACCGGTGGCTGCGGTCGAGATTTTTGATCCGGACAGCGGCCGCTTTGTCCGCGCCGCCACGCTGACCGAAGCGCGGATGAATCACGTCGCGGTCACGTTGCAGGACGGCCGCGTGTTGCTGATCGGCGGCCGGCAGTCACGGCGCGGTGCAATGCTGGCGTCGGCCGAGTGGTTCGCGCCGGAAACAGGACGCTGGCAACGTGCGGGCACGCTGCATACCGCCCGCCACAAGCACGCCGCGGTCCGGCTGGCCGATGGCCGGGTGCTGGTGCTCGGTGGTTCCGATGGCAGCGATGATCGCGGCCGCTACCACAGCAGCGAACTGTTCGATCCGATCAACAATCGTTTCGCGCCCGGGCCACGCATGCAATGGCCGCGCTTCAAAATCATGCACGCGCTGGCCGCGCTCGCCGACGGCCGGGCCGTGATCGCCGGCGGCGCCAGGCAGATCGAGCTTTTTGCGCCGGCGCAGTCTCGCTTCGAACCGCTGACCGGTGAACTCGAGTACGCGCCGGAACTGGCGACCGCGACGGTGTTGACGACCGGCGAAGTGCTACTCGCCGGCGGCTACGACGAGCAGGTGAACAGTCGGGCGCAGGCCTGGTTGATTCGGTTGTGATTTGCGGCGAACTCATCCTTGCCATGATTCAGACGCGGCAGCATCAGGCAGGTCCTATAGGTGCGGCGTTTTCAAGTGTTGCAAATGCATGGAGGATTTATGAAGAAAATTGTTTATGTGGTGCTTGGTTTTATGATTTCTGCGGCGTGCTTCGCTGGTGAGTCGGTTGAACTGTCTGCCGAACGAATAAAGGCGTTGATATCAGTCGTGAATGATGCTTCGAATCGTATGATGATGAGTGGCTCCACGGTAAGTGACGTCGATGCGCTATTCTCCCTGTACACCGATGACTTTGTTTACACGCATGAAGTCTATGGTGGAGACTATTCACGGGAACAACTCTATACCAACTCTGTAAAGAGTCTTAAATAGCCGATCCTACATATGATAGTGCCTACGCCGCCATTGCCAATGAGGGACGCGAGCCCGGATACGGCGTGGCTGTGTGCATAAACCCTTCCACGCGTTGCTCCAGTTCCCGCATGGTTGT
>JBMOMZ010000003.1:0-4363 GCA_049324755.1 Pseudomonadota bacterium | reverse complement strand
AGAAACCGGCGCAGAGATCGCCGGTTTTGTGCGCGCTGCGCGGGTTCTGATGAACGAGGAGCGCAAGACACTGCGCGCCGACATCGACTGGGCATCCTATGCCGGCAAAAAAAACCACCTGCCCTGGTATCTGCTTGCCTGTCTGCTTCTGGCCAGCAACGGCGTGCGCGTGCTGATGCACGGTGCCGGTGGCCACACGCTTAACCGGTTGTATACCGAAGATGCCCTCGCAGTACTCGGAATCGCTGTCGCCCATTCATTTGCCGAGGCGCGTGAACAACTCGATCGCACCGGATTCGCTTACCTGCCATTGACGGTGATCTCTCCACGTCTTGCGCAAATCATCGAAATGCGCAACATACTTGGCTTGCGCTCGCCGGTGCATACGCTGGCGCGGCTACTGAACCCGGCGGATGCGCCGCTGGTTTTTCATGGCATCTTCCACCCGAGTTACCGACCGATTCACCAGGAGTCTGCCGTACTGCTGGGCTATCACAACTTGGCAGTGATCAAGGGCGAAGCCGGCGAGACCGAGCGCCGCCCTGATGCCATCACGGCCGTGTTGCGCGTCAAGGATGGCGTGCAGTTTGGCGAAGAATGGCCGGCGCTGTTCGACGGCCGCCAGGAAAAGGAAGAAGTGCTGGATATTGAAGTGCTGCGTGCCGTCTGGCGCGGCGAGCGGGAACACGACTACGGCGTGGCAGCAATTACCGGCACTGTGGCAATGGCGCTGCAGTTGATGGGCAGATCGCCCGCGCCTGCCGATGCGCAGCAGGTTGCACAAAGCTGGTGGGCCGCGCGCGATCGCGCGGCAATTTGAACAACGCCGCGCTGCATCAACCGATTTTTTCCAGCCCCGCCATGTACGGGCGCAAGGCGGGCGGTACCGTAACTGTGCCATCCACATTCTGGTAATTCTCGAGGATAGCCACCAGAGTCCGGCCTACCGCAAGACCGGAGCCGTTCAGCGTGTGCAGCAGTTCCGGCTTCTTCATCTGCGCATCCTTGTAGCGCGCCTGCATGCGCCGTGTCTGGAAATCGCGGAAGTTCGAGCAGGAAGAAATTTCCCGATAGGTTTCCTGCGATGGCACCCAGACCTCGATATCGTAGGTTTTGCAGGACGAGAAGCCCATGTCGCCGGCGCACAGCACGATAACGCGATACGGCAAGCCGAGTTTCTGCAGGATATTTTCGGCGTGGCCGGTGAGCTCTTCGAGCGCGGCCATCGACTCTTCCGGCTTGACGATCTGCACCATTTCCACTTTCTCGAACTGGTGCTGGCGAATCAGGCCGCGGATATCCTTGCCGTGCGAGCCGGCTTCCGAACGAAAACAGGGCGTGTGGCAGGCCCAGCGCAGCGGCAAGTGCGCGGCATCAACGATTTCATCGGCGACAAGATTGGTCACCGGCACTTCTGCCGTCGGTATCAGATACAGCTCATGCTCGCCCTGCAATTTGAACAGGTCGGCCTCGAATTTCGGCAGCTGCCCGGTGCCCCGCAGCGCCTCGGGGCCAACCAGATACGGTACATACACTTCCTGGTAACCGTGCTCGGCGGTGTGGGTGTCGAGCATCAACTGGATCAGCGCACGATGCATGCGCGCCAACTGCCCGCGCAGCACCGAGAAACGCGCGCCAGACAATTTCACCGCGCGCTCGAAATCGAGTGCCGCTTTCGCCGGATCGAAACCCTCGCCCAACGCCACGTGATCCCGCAGCGGAAAATCGAAAGTGCGCGGTGTACCCCAGCGCCGCACTTCGACGTTATCTTCCTCGGACTTCCCGTCCGGCACACTGTCGTCCGGCAGGTTGGGAATCTGCAGGTGCGCAGTTTCAATCCGGCTTTGCAACGCGTTGAGTTCCGCTTCGGCTGCCGTCAGTTGCGTACCGAAGGCTTCAACCTGCGCCATCAGCGGCACCACATCCTCGCCTTTTGCTTTTGCCTGGCCGATGGCCTTCGAGCGTGCGTTGCGCTCGGCCTGCAGTCTCTGGGCGTGCGTCTGTATTTCCTTGCGCTGTTCTTCGAGCGCAGCAAGACCGGCGATATCGAGCGCGTAACCACGGCGGGCCAGCTTGCACGCCACGAGTTCAAGATCCGAGCGCAGCAGTTTTGGGTCGAGCATGGAGGACGGTATCCGTAATCAGATTTTGACGAGCGCAAGACCAAGCCAGAGCGCGAGCAGGCAACTGACCACGCTGGCCACCACATACACCATGGCGAGCACAGCCTGACCTTCCTGGATCAGCCGCACGCTCTCGAACGAGAAGCTCGAAAAGGTGGTGAATCCGCCGAGAAAACCTGCCAGCAAAGCGACTCGCAGTGTACCACTGGCCGGCAGGTACGCAGTCAGTACCGCGAACAGCAGGCCGTACAGAAACGAGCCGGCAATGTTGACCGTGAGCGTGCCCCATGGCAGCGCGTGCGGGCCGGCCGCCGGCAGCCAAACGGTATTGATCAGGTAGCGGCCGACCGAACCGATTGCACCGCCAATGGCCACTGCCAGTATCACCGTCGCATTCACGACGATATCCTCCCGGGTTTGTACGCACTGCCATAACGCTGCCAGTTGCTGGCAGCGTCGAGTGCGCGCCAGTGCGCGATCTTTTCGCCGATGCGTTGTTCGAGGCCACGATCCGTCGGCCGGTAGAAATGCGCATCCCGGCTCGTTTCGGGCAGATAATTTTCACCGGGCACGTAGGCGCCGGGGTAATCGTGTGCGTAATGATAATCGGCGCCGTGCCCGAGCTCGCCCAACAATTTTGTCGGCGCATTGCGGATATGCAGCGGCACTTCTTCGCTGCCGCGATCGCGCACGTAACTCATCGCCGCGTTGTATGCCTTGTAGAGCGCATTGCTCTTCGGCGCGACAGCCATATAAACCACCGCCTGCGCGATCGCCAATTCGCCTTCCGGGCTGCCGAGCCGCTCCTGTACATCCCAGGCCGCCATGGCGATATCAAGGGCGCGCGGATCGGCATTGCCGATGTCTTCGGTGGCCATGCGTACCACACGGCGCGCCACATAAAGCGGATCACAACCGCCATCGAGCATGCGCGCCAGCCAGTACAGTGCCGCATCGGCGCTGGAGCCGCGCACGGCTTTGTGCAGCGCGGAAATCTGGTCGTAGAAAACATCGCCACCCTTGTCGAAGCGGCGCGTACCGGTGCGCAGCACGGCATCGAGCGTCGTGGCATCGATGCGTTTTTCACCATTGACCTGGTCGACCAGATCGGTGGCGATTTCGAGCAGATTCAGCAACCGCCGGGCATCGCCATCGGCAGCGAGCAGCAAGCGTTCGCGCGCTTCCGGGCTGATGTGCAGATGCTCTGCGGCCAGTCCATGCACTGCATCGGTGAGCGCGCGTGCAAGCAAGGTATCAAGATCTTCGGTGGCAATCGGCTTCAACACGTAAACCCGCGCCCGCGACAGTAACGCACTGTTAAGCTCGAACGAGGGGTTTTCCGTGGTGGCGCCAATGAAAGTCAGCAGCCCTTCCTCAACATGCGGCAGAAAGGCGTCCTGTTGCGCCTTGTTAAATCGGTGCACTTCATCGACAAACAGCACGGTACGCCGGCCTTGGGTGAGCGCCTGCCGCGCCCGCTCGACAATCTCACGGATTTCCTTCACCCCCGCGAGCACGGCGGAAATGGTTTCAAAGCGTGCGTCGATCTGCGCGGCAACAATTCTTGCCAGCGTCGTTTTACCAACGCCGGGCGGCCCCCAAAGAATCATCGAATGCAGATGACCCGTCTCCACCGCCTTGCGCAGCGGTTTGCCCGGGCCCACCAAATGCTGCTGGCCGACATATTCGTCGAGCGTGCGTGGCCGCAGCCGCGCTGCCAGCGGCATGCCGGCAAGATCCGCCTCGCCGGCGAGCAGATCCGCCTGATGGTCAGTCGTTTTCACGGATGACATCGGTGCCCGGCGGCGGCGTAAAGACAAAGCGGGCGGCCGGGATGCTGGCATTGATCGACACTTTACTGAACCGAATCGAAGTTTTTTGACCGAGGCCATCGACCAGTGCCATCTCATCGAGGCGATCGTCGCGGAACGCGATGCGCAACGATTCGAACAAGGCATCCTCGCTGCGCGGCAGCAGCTCGAAACGCAGGCTGCCGCCCTTGTCCTCAATCAGATTCACGGAAAAACGCTCGCCGATTTCTTGTGCGTCGCCGCTGAACAGCAACGCCGGCGTGTCGGCAAGCTGTCGACTGAACGGGCGCACCACCGCCTGCGCAAGGTCGGCGTCATAGACCCAGACATTTTTGCCGTCGGCGATAATCAATTGCTCGAACGGCGCACGCACCTCCCAGCGGAACAGTTGCGGGCGCGACACGGTCATCGTCCCGCTCGACTGTTGCG
>JBMOMZ010000002.1:0-212769 GCA_049324755.1 Pseudomonadota bacterium | reverse complement strand
TCTTTGAACTGCGGGGAATAGCTCTTACGGGTTGTTGGTTTTTTAGACATCTTGGATTTCATGGGCCACCTCAGGGTTAGAGATTACTCTCTTAGCCGGGTGTCCGGAAATCTGGGGCAAGATCAGGATTTGTTCTTCTTCCATGAACAATAACGGCACCAAGAAAATGGAAGTCAGACTCCTCATCAACAAGACTGAGAATATCCTGATTCAGCTGCTTAAGACGCTCAGGAGACCACTTATAGGGGCGCTGGAAATACGGAATACAGAAAATCGTATCTCCAGATATCAGCGAAGCAATATCAGTTTCGTCTGAATTGTTTGTTAGCCTATTTCTGTGCGCCATTTAAAGTCTCCTTTCCCCGAAGTCACACAGAAGGACTGTTTTCGCCTTCTTTAAAACAGCGGGTGAATATCATATATCTACTTCGATAACCTTATCAGAGTTTGTAGGACTTAAAAACCAGAAACCCCGACTTTCGGCCGGGGTTTCACTTTATCGCACACTAGAACACGAATCATCGCAAATGCGGCAACACCACCCGAATCGCATTTAACACCGACGCACCAAAGATCCGGCTGCGCTCCCCGCTCCAGCCCACATCCGGGTCCGGCAGGTTGGCGTTGTCTTTGAACGGCATCTCGATGGTGTAGGACAGGCACTTGAACTGTTCGCCGACCCAGCTGGTGGCCATGCTGAGGTTGGCTTTGCCCGGTTCGTCGCGGTCGTAGCCTTTTTCGACCTGGAAGTCCGGGCTGACGGCGAGCCAGGCGGCTTTGAACATTTCTTCCAGTTTGTGGTGGCGATCGTCATAGGACGGAATGCCTTCGCAACCGGCGACGAAGTTGTATGGCAGGTTTTCGTCACCGTGCGCATCGAGACACATGTCGACGCCGATCTCCATCATCTTCTGGCGAACGAGAAACACTTCCGGGCTGCGCTCCATGGTCGGTGCGAGCCATTCGCGGTTCAGGTTGGCGCCGGCGGCGTTGGTGCGCAGGTTGCCGCGCACGGAGCCGTCCGGGTTCATGTTCGGCACGACGTAGAAAATGGCGTGGTCGAGCAGCGTGCGGGCGACCGGCTCATCCGGATCAAGCAGACGCTCAAGGAAACCTTCGACGAACCATTCGGCCATGGTTTCGCCCGGGTGTTGGCGGGCGATGAGCCAGATTTTTTTCTTTTGCTCACGCGGCAGTTGCGATTCAGCGTTGGTGATTTCGAGCAGCGTCATGTCGCGGCCGTCGAGCGTCTGGCCGAGGGTGTGGACATCGACGTGTTCGAATTCGTTGGCGAAGCCGATGAGCTCGAGGTGGCGTTCCCACGAATACGGTTCGAAATAGGCGAACCAGACGGTGTCGGCTTCCGACTGGAATTCGACGACCATTTCCTTGCCGTCGCAGCTGGTTGGCACGCGGAACCAGTCAACGCGGTTGTAGCTGGCGACGACGTCGTAGTTTTCCCAACCCGGCGGGTAGGCGGTGTTGGCAATGTTGGTGAAACGCAGCTTCAGATCTTTGCCTTTGCCGCCGCTCAGTTGAAAGTGGAACCACTGGGCGAATTCCGAGGCGTTGTCGCGGCGGATGTTGAGCTGGATATCTTGCGGGTTGCTGAGGCTGACGACGTCGATGGCGCCGCTGTCGAACAGGCAGTTGATGGACAGTGCAGTCACGAAAGGCTCCACGGTGGAGGGTGAGCGGATGGGCCAAAGCCGGCCCGGCGAAAGGCCGGCATTGTCGCATATTCGATTGCCGGGTTTGTAATGCGGGCAGTCGGGGAATAGTTGCCGACCGGACCATGGGTGCGGACGGGAGGGTCACCCTCACCCTGACCCTCTCCCTTCAAGGGAGAGGGGATCTACCGCGCGTCCCAAGGTGTAGGGCAGATTCACTGTGCGCCGAGAAAAGCGCGCCGCAACGCGCCAGCCCTCTCTCCCTTGACGGGAGAGAGTTGGAGAGAGGGTGAAGGTGGATGTGGTCCGGTTGCTTGCTTTGCTGCGGCTTGCAGGGTCACCCTCACCCTGGCCCCCTCCCCTCAAGGGAGAGGGAATCTGATGCGTAAGCGCTTCAAGTTGCAGCAGGCTCTACAGAACCGGCCAAGAAACTCACGCCTCCACCGGCTTGAACCGCGGCACGCGCCGGCCTTCGACGTCGACCATTTCCTCGAACACCGACTGATAGCGGATCCACAGCGAGCCGTTCGGCGCCCGGTAAACCGTCATCGGCTGTTCGTCGGCTTCGAACGTGGCGTGGCAGATGAGCTGATAGTACGGGCCCTTGTAGTGCTGGTAGCGCACCGGCGGATCGACTGCGAGGCCCTTGGCGACGGCGAGCAGTTTGCGGGCGTCATCGAGCGAGAGCGTGATGGTGTCGCGGTCGGCGGTGGCGACAGCCTGTTCGAGGCGTTCGAGGGTGGTCATCGGCAGTGGCATCCGGGCAAGGAAAAAGCGTGGCGGCACCTTAGCGATCGGAGGCGGTGACGGCAAGCCGACGTTGAGAAGCGCCTGTGCTAAGCGCAACGGCGGGAAAGTCGGTTTGGCTGCTAAAGCGGGCCGCGCCGTCGCTGCTGCTTACAATCGGCGCATCATCTGCGGCGGAGTGCGGTCATGAAACGCCTGTATTTTCTGGTGCCGGATCTGGACACCACGACCGGCATCGTCAATGAGCTGCGCGAGCTCGGCATAAGCGAGGCCAATATCGCCATCGTCGGCAAGGACCATCACGCGCTGGAGGCGGCGCATCTGCACGAGGCCGGCGCGTTCGCCAGCAGTGACTTTACCCACGCGGTCGCCCGCGGCGTCGCGCTCGGTGGCAGCACCGGCCTGCTGGCCGGCATCGCGGCGGTGACGTTTCCGCCGATGGGCCTGGTCCTCGGCGGCGCCGCCGTGCTTGGCATGGGCGTACTGGGCGCCGGTTTCGGTGCCTGGGCCAGCTCGCTGATTGGCATTTCCGTGCCGGAACGCGGCATTCAGCGCTATCAGGCCGCCATCGACGACGGCCATTTGCTGCTCTTGATCGATGTGCCGCGCTGGCAGACGGAATCGGTTTGCGCGGTGATCCGCAGCCATCACCCGGAGGTGGAAATCAGCGCCTACGACCGTAAACTCAAGACCGACACGCCACTCGCCGAGCTCGAAGAAAGCACCGATCTGCAAGACCATCGCGGACCGCTGATGTTTCCGTGACAGGTCGGCAAACGGCGGTTCGCACCCGGCCGCCGGGCGGTAGTAGAATGCGCGCCCTGCCCCGCCTTCCCTGCCCTGCTCCGCCATGCGCATTCTGCTCGCCCCGATGGAGGGCTTGCTCGACCACCTGCTCCGCGACGTGCTGACCCGCGTCGGCGGTGTCGATTTGTGCATCGCTGAATTCATCCGCGTTACCGACACGCTGCTGCCGCCAAAAAGTTTTTATCGCATCGTGCCGGAATTGCAGCGCGAGAGCCGCACCGTCTCCGGCATTCCGGTGCGGGTGCAATTGCTCGGCTCCGATCCGATCTGCATCGCCGACAATGCCGCGCGTGCTGCCGAGCTTGGCGCCTGCGGTATCGATCTCAATTTTGGTTGCCCGGCCAAAACCGTGAACCGGCATCGTGGCGGTGCCGTGCTGTTGCAAGAACCGGAGCTGCTGCTCGCCATTGTCGAAGCCGTGCGGGCCACGGTGCCACGCGATATCCCGGTCACGGCGAAAATGCGGCTCGGCTACGAGTCAGCGGAAAACGCCGTGGTCTGTGCGCAGGCTTTGGCGAACGGCGGCGCCGAAGAACTGACCGTGCATGCCCGCACCAAGCTGGATGGTTACCGGCCACCGGCCTACTGGGACAAGATCGCTGCCATCCGCGAAGCGCTGTCGATTCCGGTGATCGCCAACGGCGAGATCTGGACGGTAGAAGATTTTCACCGCGCCCGCGCCGAAAGCGGCTGCATCGATGTGATGCTCGGTCGCGGCATGGTCGCCAATCCGGCGCTGGCGCTGATGATCCGTGGCAGCGCGGCCGATGTCGCCAGCTGGACTTCGCTGCAACCATTGCTGCATTATTTCTGGCAGCAACTGCAGCTCTATATCGAACCGCGTCACCAGACCGGCCGGCTGAAACAGTGGCTGCACTATCTGCGCCGCATTTACCCGGAAGCGGAAACGCTGTTCCAGCGCATTCGCACCAACAACGATCCGAAAGCCGTTGCGGCTATCCTGTTTGAAACCCGCGCCGCCGCCTGAGGAACCAGCCGATGTGGGATCGCGTGCTCGCCGATGGCATTTTCCTGATCCACCTCGGCTTCATCGTCTTCGTCGTGCTCGGCGGCGCACTGCTGCCACGCTGGCCACGCCTGATCTGGCTGCACCTGCCGGCTGCGCTCTGGGGTATCGGCATTGAGATCAGCGGCAAGGTCTGCCCGCTGACGCCGTGGGAAAACCATTTCCGCCGCCTTGCCGGCGAAGCCGGTTATCCCGGTGGCTTTGTTGAGCATTACCTGTTGCCGATTGTCTATCCGAGTGGCCTGACAACAACCGTGCAATACGTGCTCGCCGGCGTGGTATTGGTGGTGAATATGTTCTTCTATGCGCGCTGGTGGATCAGGCGTGAACAGAAAAATCGCTCGCCAAGCTAGCTGGATCGAGTTGCGCTGAGGGAGCTGCGCGGCAATTACCCCCTCCCGACCTCCCCCTTCACAGGGGGAGGAGCTGAATGTTCCCTCCCCTGTCAAGGGGAGGGCTAGGGTGGGGTAATTGCCGCCCCGCGCCTTCAGCACAACCCCAAGCAACTACTCCACCCAAACCAAACTCAGAACAGCAATCCATAGCGGCTCGATCAATCCAGAAAAACTAAGGCCTCACCATCTGCTCCGGCCGCACATGCTGATCAAACTGTTCTGCCGTCAGCAAGCCCAGCTTCACCGCCGCTTCCTTCAAGGTAATGCCGTCCGCATGTGCGGTCTTGGCAATTCTGGCGGCGTTGTCGTATCCCACCACCGGATTCAGGGCGGTGACCAACATCAACGAGTTGTTCAGATGCCGCTGTATCGCAACGCGATCCGGTTCGATGCCAACCGCGCAATGGTCGTTGAAACTGTTCAGCGCATCGGCGAGCAGCCGCGCGGATTCGAGCACGTTGTGCACGATCACCGGCTTGAACACATTCAATTCCAGATGACCCTGACTGCCGGCAAAGCCAACGGCCGCGTCGTTGCCCATGACCTGCACCGCCACCATCGTCAGCGCTTCGCTTTGGGTCGGGTTGACCTTGCCCGGCATGATCGAGCTGCCGGGTTCATTCTCCGGAATATGGATCTCCCCCAAGCCACTGCGTGGACCGCTTGCCAGCAAACGAATGTCGCTGGCGATTTTGAACGCGGCTTGCGCCAGCACGCGCAGCCCGCCACTGGCCGCGACCATCGCATCGTGACCAGCCAATGCAGCAAACTTGTTCGGCGCGGTACGGAATGGTTGCCCGGTCAACCGGGCGATATGCGCCGCAACGCGGCTGGCGTATTCCGGATGCGTATTCAAACCGGTGCCAACGGCGCTGCCACCGAGCGCCAGTTCACAGAGCCCTTCCAGACTGTGCTGAATCTGCTTTTCGGCAAACTGCAGCTGCGCGACATACCCCGACAACTCCTGACCGAGCGTCAGCGGAGTCGCGTCCATCAGATGGGTACGGCCAATCTTGACGACATCGGCAAAAGCGTCCGCCTTGGCCGCGAGTGTTGCCTTGAGCCGCGCGATCGCCGGCAGCACCTGCTCATTGAGCGCCAGCACCGTTGCCACATGCATGACAGTCGGGAAGCAATCGTTCGATGATTGCGACATGTTGACGTGATCGTTGGGATGCACCGGCTGTTTGCTGCCGATCACGCCACCGGCAAGTTCGATGGCGCGATTGGCAATCACCTCGTTGGCGTTCATATTGCTCTGGGTGCCGCTGCCGGTTTGCCACACCACCAACGGAAACTGCGGGTCCCAACGGCCGGCGATCACTTCATCACAGGCACGGACAATCCAGTCCGCCCGCTGCGCATCGAGCTTGCCGAGCTCGCAGTTGGTCAGCGCCGCAGCTTTTTTTACCAGACCAAACGCCTGAATGACGCCACGCGAAAACCGATGGCCACCGATCTTGAAGTTCTCCAGCGAGCGCTGGGTTTGTGCGCCCCAGTAACAGTCCGCCGGCACCGCGATCTGGCCGTGGCTGTCGGATTCCATGCGATGCGTGTTCATGACGGGCTCCAACGCAAAAAACGGGTGACAGCGGAAACTTCCAGCTGCCGTCCTGCAGCATAGTCAAAAAGACAAAAGGCCGCTGAAGCGGCCTTTTGTGCAACATTCCAGTCAGCCTCAGGTGCCGACACCACAGAGCTCCAGCAGGCGCGCACCGGCATCCGGCAACACGCCAAACAGTACCGCGAAGAAATGCAGCACGCTGCCGGCCAGCACAAACACATGCCAGATGGCGTGGTGATACGGCAGTTTGCGCCAGAGGTAGAACACGACACCGCCGGTGTAGGCAATGCCCCCCGCTACCATCAGCCACAACCCAATCGGTGTGATGTTCTGCACCAGCGTGTCAAAGGCCGGTACCACCGACCAGCCCATCAGCAGGTACACCGCAACCGAGACATAGCCCGATTTGCGGCCAAGCCACAGCCGGCAAACGATGCCGATGATTGCGAGCGACCAGACAAAGGCGAACAAGCCCCAACCCCATACGCCCTGCAGCGTGACCAGACAGAACGGCGTGTACGTGCCGGCAATCAGAATGAAAATGAAAGAGTGGTCAAGCGCACGCAGCACCTCTTTCGCGCGCGGCGCCGGAATGCTGTGGTAAAGCGTGGACGAGGTATAGAGCAGTACCAGCGAGGCACCGAACACGCTGACGCCGACGACATGGCGGGCATCGCCATAGGCGGCGGCAAAACCGGTCAGCACGGCAAGCCCGATGATTGACAGCAAAATGCCAAGGCCGTGGGTGATGGCATTGGCCAACTCTTCGCCAAAGCTGTAGCGCGAGGCCGTAACGGCAGTCATATAAATTCCCGAAATAAGTACTGGAAAGAAAACAGCCGGCGGAGCCGGCTGCGTAAAGCATCAATCGAAATCGAACAAATCGCTCAGGAAGCCTTCCCGCTTGCGCTTGTGACCGTAACGATAGTCCTTGTCGTAGTGGCCGTGTTGACGCGGATCATGATGCTTGTAATCACGATCGTAATGCGACCGATCATCGCCGCGGTAAGGCGGTGGACTTTGTACCGGTGGTTGTTGCATCGGTGGTGGCGTGTACTGCGGTTGTGGTGCCGACACGGCCGGTGTCGGGATTTGCGCTCCGGCGCTGCGCTCGATGATCTTGTCGAGCTCACCGCGATCCAGCCATACGCCACGGCACTGCGGGCAATAATCGATTTCAATACCTTGTCGATCCGCCATCACCAGATTGACCGTCTTGCAAACGGGACACTGCATCACGACACTCCTTGGTTCAGCCAGCGCAACGCGGAAGAAACAGCATGCGCTGCCCTGCGCTCAATTGTTCGCTTCGGCATTACTCGTAGCTACCGTCATCACGGCGCTGCAATTCGATGACCTCAGCGCCCGTTTGGTTCCCACTGGTGGATGTGGCCGATGAACCACGGCTGTCGGCACCATAGGGCGGCGGCGTGCCGGTGCGGCTGAAGCGCATCGCAGGCCGCTTGCCAAACAGGCGCATCAACAGGAACAGCAGCAGCAGCCCGCCGGCAACTGCCAGGGCAAACACAAAGCCCCAGACCAGCATGACAATTCCTACGAAGGCCAGACCGACATAGATTGCCAATACCAGCAAACGACCGGCCAACAACCGCAATTGACTAAGCATTTCCGGTCGCCAGGGTCTCTCGACCATGGCGCTCACAAAGGTAAAGTCTGACAGTGGGGTCGCACCGCATGGCTTTCAATGCCCTCGCCTGTTTCAACCGCCGATTTTCTCCAAGCCGCGCAAGTACGGCCGCAGTATCGCCGGCACCGTGATGCTGCCATCGGCATTCTGGTAGTTCTCCAGTACCGCAACCAGGGTGCGACCGACCGCCAAACCCGAGCCGTTCAAGGTATGCACCAGCTCCGGCTTGCCGGTTTCCGGGTTGCGCCAGCGCGCCTGCATGCGGCGGGCCTGAAAATCTTCGAAGTTGGAGCAGGACGAGATCTCGCGATAGGTGTTCTGACCCGGCAACCAGACTTCCAGATCGTAAGTTTTGGCCGAACCAAAACCGATATCGCCGGCGCACAGCGCCATCACCCGGTATGGCAAGCCGAGCAATTGCAGAATGCGTTCGGCGTTACGGGTCAACGCCTCGAGCGCCGCATACGATTCGCTCGGTTTGACGATCTGGACAATCTCGACCTTCTCGAACTGGTGCTGCCGGATCAGGCCGCGGGTGTCGCGACCATAAGAACCGGCTTCCGAGCGGAAACACGGGGTATGGGCGCAGAATTTCAGCGGCAGTTGTTCGGCAGCAATAATTTCGTCACGAACAAAATTGGTGACCGGCACTTCCGCGGTCGGAATCAGATAGAGCTGGGCGTTGTCCTGGGTCGAGCCCGAGACCGCGAACAGATCTTCCTTGAATTTCGGCAGCTGGCCGGTGCCACGCAGCGAATCGCCGTTGACCATGTACGGCACATAAACTTCGGTGTAGCCATGCTCTTCGCTGTGGATGTCGAGCATGAACTGGATCAATGCCCGGTGCAGTTTGGCGATCTGGCCTTTCATGACGATGAAACGCGACGCGGTCAGCTTGGTCGCCAGCGCAAAATCGAGGCCGCCGTCAATCTCACCAAGGCTGACGTGATCCTTCACCGGAAAATCAAACTGGCGCGGCTCACCCCAGCGACGCACTTCGACGTTCTGATCGGAATCGCTGCCATCCGGCACCGACTCGTGCAGCAGGTTCGGAATGCTGGCATGGATCGCATCCATCTCGGCCTGCACTTTTTCGAAATCGGCTTTCGCCTGTTCCAGCTCCTCACCGACCTTGGCCACTTCTGCCATCAGCGGCGCCACGTCCTCACCCTTGGCCTTGGCCTGACCGATCGCCTTGGAGCGGGTGTTACGCAGGTTCTGCAGATCCTGCATCTTGGTTTGCAGGGCTTTGCGCTGTTCTTCGAGGCCGCTGATCCTGGCAACATCCAGCGCATAACCACGGCGGGCCAGATTGGCAGCAGCGGTTTGAATGTCACCGCGCAGGTATTTCGGATCGATCATGTTCTTCAACCATCTTCAGGGATGCGCCATGCGCATCGTGTTATTCGAATGCTTTGGGCGTTTCACCCATTGGTGTGCGTGGCACACCTTAACAGCCAGAGAGAGAATTATTGGCGCGTTTAACGCAGGGTGCGCCACGCGCACCGAAACGCTTCACGCCAACACGTCCCGAACCAGCCAGAAACCAACTGCCACCGCCACTAACGAACCCAGCACATTGGCGCCAACATTCAACAAGGCTTTGCCGGCCGCCCCGCTCTGCAGCAAGGCCAAGGTATCGACCGAGAACGCCGAGAACGTGGTCAGCGCACCGAGAAAACCAACCATCCAGAACAACCGGCTCGCTTCGCTGGCAGCACCGCGCATCAGGTAAGCCAACAAGACACCGGCCAGAAAACAGCCAACCAGATTGACCGTCAGCGTCGCCCACGGAAAGCGATGACCGAGCCAGTGCTGCGCTGCCACATTGGTCAGGTAGCGTAACAAAGCGCCCAGTACCGCACCAGCGGCAACGGCCAATAGCGATAGCGGCGCGAACGCAGCGGCCATCAGGATTTGCTCCCTTTGCGCGCCTGCGAGTTCAAGGCCCGGAGTTTGAGCAGCTTGTCCCGGATCTGGCCCTCAAGCCCGCGCGGGGTCGGCTCGTAATAGAACACCGGCCGCTTGCCGTCCGGAAAATAGACCTCACCGGCGGCGAAGGCATCCGGCTCGTCATGGGCATAGCGATACATTTTGCCGTAACCGAGCTCCTTCATCAGCTTGGTCGGGGCGTTGCGCAGATGGATGGGCACATCGAGCGTGGTGTCATTGCCGACGTCCTCGCGCGCCGTGTTGTACGCCGTGTAAACGGCATTGCTCTTGGCGGCGCAGGCGAGGTAGATCACGGCCTGGGCAATTGCCAACTCGCCTTCCGGGCTGCCGAGCCGCTCCTGCACGTCCCAGGCATTGAGCGCCAGTTGCAGACCGCGCGGATCGGCGTTGCCGATGTCTTCAATCGCCATCCGGACGACCCGCCGGGCGATATAAAGCGGATCACAACCACCATCGAGCATGCGGCAATACCAGTACAGCGAGGCATCCGGGTCCGAGCCACGCACCGACTTGTGCAGCGCCGAGATCTGGTCGTAGAACTGTTCACCGCCCTTGTCGAACCGGCGCAGTTTGTTGCCAAGCAGTTCGCGCAGGGTTGCTTCGGTGATGGTTTTCCGGCCGTCGACTTCATCGGCCAGATCCACGAGCACATCGAGCAGATTCAGCAGTTTGCGGGCATCGCCATCGGCGACTTCGACCAGCCGTTCACGATAGACCGGCGGAAACTCGACCGGAATTTCGCCCAGCCCACGTTCGACATCGGTCAGCGCCCGCTCCAGCACCTGCAAGAGTTCATCCTGGGTCAACGATTTGAGTACATAGACCCGTGCCCGCGACAGCAACGCCGAGTTGAGCTCGAATGACGGATTCTCGGTGGTGGCGCCGATGAAAATCAGCGTGCCGTTTTCGACAAACGGCAAGAAGGCATCCTGCTGCGACTTGTTGAAGCGGTGCACTTCATCGACAAACATCAGCGTGCGCCGGCCCATCGCCAACCGCTGCTCGGCGCGGGCGACGGCCTCGCGGATATCCTTGACGCCAGAGAGCACCGCCGACAGGTTCTCGAAATCCGCATTCGCGGTGGTGGCGATCATCTGCGCCAGGGTGGTTTTGCCGGTGCCGGGTGGTCCCCAGAAGATCATCGAATGGACATTGCCCTGCTCCAGCACCCGACGCAGCGGCTTGCCCGGCCCGAGCAGATGCGCCTGACCGACGTATTCATCGATGGTGCGTGGTCGCATGCGCGCGGCCAGCGGGGCGTATTGCATTCCGTTTTCCATCAAGCCTGGTCGAGAAATTTCGTCAGGGTCTTTCGTAGGAGCGGCCTTGGCCGCGACTCTTCTACAAAGAAATTGCTGCCATGGCCGCTCTTACCCCACTTACGGCTGTTTTTTCCGGTTGTCGATGACATCAACTTCCTTGCCCGGCTTGAACTCGAATGCCGAACCCGGAATGGTCTGGTTCATCTTGACCGCCGAAAACACCACCAGCGTCTGGTTACCGAGCGTATCGGCCAGCAGCAATTGCTTCAGCGCCTTGTTCTCGAACACCAGCTGAATTTCTTCAAAATTGCCGGTGCTTTCTTTCGGCAACAGTTTGAACATACCGACGCCGGTTTCTTCAATGCTGAAGCTGTCGATCAGCTGCTGCGGCGTGCTGGACAGCAGCAATGCCGGCGTGGCACCGAGGCCCTGCTCCAAATCCTGTACGGTGGCGCTGTCGATATCCGGTTCATACGCCCACATCTCTGTACCCGTGCTGACCAGAATCTGCCGGTACGGCGACTCGGTTTCCCAGCGGAATTTGTTCGGCCGCTGCAACTGGAAAATGCCGCGCGATTTCTCGCCCTTGGCATTGCGGCTACCTTGCACGGTCTGTTCATACTTGGCCGAGAAATTGTTGAGGCCGGTAATAAGGCCAGACAGTTTGTCAGCGGCCGTTTCTGCAAATGCCAGCGACGAGCCGAACAAAGCGATTGCAGCCAGGCTTATGCGTTTCATCATGACTCCATTAAAAACAAACGGCGGCTCTGCCGTGCCTGAGCCGCCTGAAAACCAATCACGCCATTCCGTGTCGACTCAAACCGGTGGCGGCGCCAGCACCTCGCGGTTGCCGTTCGATGCCATCGAGCTGACCACGCCAGCGTTTTCCATTTCTTCGACCAACCGGGCGGCGCGGTTGTAACCAATCTTGAACTTGCGCTGCACCAGCGATACCGACACCCGACGCTGCTCGGTGATGAAGCGCACCGCTTCATCGTACAGCGGATCCGATTCGCTGCCTTCGCTGCTGCCGCCGCTGTCACCGACGCCGTCAAGGCCAGTCAGCGATTCGCTGTCGGTGCCGCCCTTGGTGATGCTGTCGAGGTAATTCGGTTCGCCACGGCGCCGCCAGTCCTGCACCACGCGGTGGACTTCATCATCCGCGACGTACGCACCATGGACCCGCACCGGCACAGAAGTTCCCGGCGGCAGATAGAGCATGTCGCCCTGCCCCAACAATTGTTCGGCGCCCTGCTGATCCAGAATGGTCCGCGAATCGATCCGCGACGACACCTGGAACGCAATGCGGGTCGGCACGTTGGCCTTGATCAGGCCGGTGATGACATCGACCGACGGTCGCTGCGTTGCCAGAATCAGGTGGATACCAGCGGCACGCGCTTTCTGGGCGATACGGGCGATGAGCTCTTCGACTTTCTTGCCGACGATCATCATCATGTCGGCCAGCTCGTCGATGACGACGACAATCGCCGGCAGCGTCTCCAATGGCGGCGCTTCGGCGTTCAGATTCAGTTCCGGTTTCCAGAGCGGATCCAGAATCGGTTCACCGGCTTTGGCGGCGTCCTCAACCTTGCGATTGAAGCCGGCGAGATTGCGCACGCCCATCGCGGCCATCAGCTTATAGCGCCGGTCCATCTCAACCACGCACCAGCGCAGCGCGTTGGCGGCGTCTTTCATGTCCGTGACGACCGGCGTAAGCAAATGGGGAATGTCGGCATAGACCGACAATTCCAGCATTTTCGGATCGATCATGATCATCCGCAGCTCGTCCGGCTTGCTCTTGTAGAGCATGCTGAGCAGCATCGCGTTCAGCCCGACCGACTTGCCGGAACCGGTGGTACCGGCCACCAGCAAATGCGGCATCTTGGCCAGATCCACCACCACCGGTTTGCCGGCAATATCCTTGCCGAGCACCATCGACAGCGGCGATTTCGAGTCGTCGAATTCGCGCGAGGCAATGACTTCGCGCAAACGCACCGTTTCGCGGGTTTCGTTCGGCACTTCAAGGCCAACGGTCGATTTGCCCGGAATGACTTCGACCACGCGAACCGATACCACCGACATCGCCCGCGCCAGATCTTTTGCCAGATTGGTGACCCGTGACACTTTGACCCCGGCGGCCAAATCCAGCTCGAACCGGGTGATCACCGGGCCCGGATGCACCGCAACGACCTGGGCATCGACACCGAAATCGCGCAGCTTGATCTCGACCAGACGCGACATCGCTTCGAGCGCACTCTGCGACACTTGCCGCGTGGTCGCCGGCGGTTCTTCGAGCAGACTGACTGACGGCACATCGCCGGTAACCGGCTCATCGAACAGTTGTTGCTGCTTGGCTTTCTGCTGCTGCTTCTCGACCCGTGGCGCGACTTCCACCTTGGCGACCGCCGGTTCAATCTTGACCGGCACCACGCGTTCCTTCTGACGCTCTTTTTCCCGCCGTAACGCTTCCTCGCGCACTTCACGGGCAATCTGCGCCGCGCGCTGCTCTTCGTAATTCAGATCGACGAAATCCGGATCGGCCACGCGCCGTTCAGTGACCGGCAATGGTTGCCGCGAAGCGCGCGCCTTGTGCCACAGCGCCGAGATCAAGGTCAGGGTTTTCCGGCCGACCACTTCCAGCAACCGGAACCACGACAAGCCAGTGAAAAGCGTCACGCCAACGACAAACAAGGTCAGCAACACCAGCGTTGATCCGGCACTGCTGAGTGCCTCGGCAAAACCGGCATCGACGGCGCGGCCGAGCACACCGCCAGAGAGATAACTGGGCTGCTCGGCAGGATCGCTGAAATGCCGTGCCGACAAACCGGCGGCACCGAGCAGCAGCAAGAGGATGCCGGCCAGCTTGGTCCACCAGAAGGCTTTCGGCAGCGGCTCTTCACGGGTTTTGAAGGCCACGAAGGTGATGAAGCCAAGTGCCAGCGGCAACAGCCACGCCGAGTAACCAATCAGGAACTGACTGACATCGGCGAACCAGGCGCCGACCGGACCAATCCAGTTATGGATGCTGGCTTCGCTGCTGTAGTAGCTCCAGGCGCCGTCATTGCGGTGATAGCTGGCAAGTGCCAGCAGCAGCAAGATGGCGATGAGACCAAAACTCAGGATGGCCGCTTCGCGCAGCCGGGCTTTGACCGCCGGTGGCAGATTCGCAGACAAGCTTCTTGCCGCAGCGCCCTTGCTGGCATCGCTCGGCTTTTTGACTTTTTTCGGTGTTGCCTGCGCCATAAGAAACTGTCTCAACTGTTTGCGCTATTGTACTGAATTATCTTGAAAATTACTCAATCGGCCACGGCCAGACTCATGGTCTCCTTGACCTCTTCCATCACCGCGTAGCTGCGTGAACCCGATACCCCGGGCAGGGTCAGCAGGGTCTCGCCCAGCAATTGCCGGTAGGCCACCATGTCGGCGACCCGGGCCTTGATCAGGTAATCGAAATCGCCGGAAACCAGGTGGCATTCCATGACCTGCGGCAGCTCGACCACCGCTTTCTTGAAAGCCTCGAACACGTCCGCCGAGGTCCGGACCAGCCGGATTTCGACAAAGACCAGCAAGCCCGCGGCCAGCTTGGTCGGATTCAGGTGGGCATGGTAACCGCTGATATAGCCCTCTTCCTCGAGCTTTTTCACGCGCTCAAGACAAGGCGTTGGCGACAGGCCGACCCGCTTGGCGAGCTCGACGTTGGCCAGCCGGCCGTCACGCTGGAGCTCGCGCAGGATCTTGCGGTCGATCCTATCTAATTGATAAATCTGGATTTTTCTTGCACGCACAGAATTTTATGCTGCCTATTGGTAAAGAGTTAGTGAAAACTCCGGCTTGCGAGCAATATTAGGGAAAAAACCTGCTGTTTGCTAACTAAAATAGCGAAAAATTTTGCGCCTGCGTTTTCTGACAGCGCTTTCCTGCGCCCGACGCGGCTCTGGCCCTTTTCTAGAACAACGGTTCTTTCGAGGAGAAACCCCATGTTGATCGGTGTACCAAAGGAAATTAAGAACCACGAATATCGCGTCGGCATGGTGCCGGCCTCGGTGCGCGAGCTCGTGCTGCAAGGCCACGGCGTCATCGTCGAGCACAACGCCGGCATCGGCATCGGCTTCACCGACGCCGACTATGAAGCCGCTGGCGCGAAAGTGCTGGCAACTGCCGACGAGGTGTTTGCCAAGGCCGAGATGATCGTCAAGGTCAAGGAGCCGCAGGCGGTTGAGCGCGCCCGTCTGCGTGAAGGCCAGATCCTGTTCACCTACCTGCACCTCGCGCCGGATCTGCCGCAAACCGAAGATCTGATCGCATCGAAAGCCACCTGCATCGCTTACGAAACCGTGACCTCGACCACCGGCGGTCTGCCGCTGCTGGCGCCGATGTCGGAAGTGGCCGGTCGCATGTCGATTCAAGCCGGCGCGACCGCGCTGCAAAAAGCCAATGGCGGCCGCGGCATTCTGCTCGGCGGCGTCCCGGGCGTTGAGCACGGCAAAGTCGTCATTCTTGGCGGCGGTGTCGTGGGCGCGAACGCCGCGTTGATGGCGGTTGGTATCGGCGCGCAAGTGATCGTGCTGGATCGCAACGTCGATGTGCTGCGTCGTCTTGTTGCCCAGTTCGGCACCCGCATTGAAACCGTGTTCTCGAGCGCCGACGCGGTTGAGCGTCACGTGCTGGATGCCGACCTTGTGATCGGCGGCGTGCTGATCCCGGGCGCGGCGGCGCCGAAGCTCGTCACCGCGGACATGGTCAAGCGCATGAAACCGGGTTCGGCGGTTGTTGACGTCGCCATCGACCAGGGCGGCTGCTTCGAAACCTCGCACGCGACCACCCACGCTGAGCCGACCTACATCGTCGATGACGTGGTGCACTACTGCGTTGCCAACATGCCGGGCGCCGTGCCGCGTACCTCGACCTTTGCCCTCAACAACGCCACGCTGCCGTTCATCATCGAACTGGCCAACAAAGGCGCCAAGAAAGCGCTGGCCGACAACGTGCACCTGCGCAACGGCCTGAACGTGCATGCCGGCAAAGTGACCTACAAGCCGGTCGCTGAAGGCTTTGACATGGAATACGTGTCGGCGGAAAAAGCACTCGGCCTGTAATCCTTCTGTGTTGCGGGAAACCGCGGCAACAAAAAGCCCGGCACCTGCCGGGCTTTTTGTTTGCCAAAACTCACGCCGCAGCGTCACGCGAGCGCTGTCGAATCCGGACAATCTCGTCCGCGGCAATGCCCAGCGACGCCAGAAAGGCCTGATGCGCCTCCGGCCGGCTTTGCTCGAACGCCGCATGCCAGCGCCACATGTCGTCATCACTCATGCCGATGTGACGGAACAGCTCGGTCCACGCTTGTTTCGATAAACGCATCGGCATGCCCTGCTCGCCCGACTGGCCCAGCATGGCGAGCAATACTGCCTGCTGCTCGCGCAGCAACTGCATCTGATCATTGACGGCCAGCAACTGCTGTTGCAGCAAACTGCCCAGCGAAGATCGACTGTCCAGCACCGCCTGAATATGTTCCAGTGGCATGCCAGCCGCGCGCAGTTCCATGATGCGGGCAAGCCGCTCAATGTCAGCCGCCGAATAGAGCCGATAACCCGCTTCGGTACGGGCGCTGGGTGACAGCAAACGGAGTTTGTCGTAGTACAACAGCGTGCTGCGCGACAGGCCAAAACGACGCGCCAGCGCGGTGATGGTCAGCGGCTGCTGTTTTGGGATCAGTTGTTTTTCGGCCTGCCGCTTGTCAGTCCGTTCTGTACCAACCAGTCGTTCATCAGGCTTTGCCATCTCAGCATCATCTCCTGCCAGCGCGCCGGCGTGAACAGGCGCACCGCTTCCGCACCCTGCGCCGTCGTTGCGGTAAAACGGTAACGAATGGCAACGGCCGATTCATTGTCACCGCTGGCACTGACATCAATGGTGATATCGACCACCACGCCATCTGGCTGAAAGCGGACAAAACGGACATGACGCGGCGATTCGTGCGCAACGGTATACCATAGCGTCTCGCTGCCAGCATGCGGTGTGGCAAACACCGCGCCCGGCTCAGCCACACCACTGTGCGAATGGATCATGCGGGCATCCCAATCGGGAATCCACTCTTTCTCCCGTTCCGGACACAGTAAGGGAAACATGACCGCCGGCGGCGCCTGGATGGTCTGGACATAGCGATAGTCGACGTGTTCGGCCAGAATGGCAGGCATGGTGCGCTCCTTTGGCAAGCGGGAAAGAGCCGCAGCCTGAAGGGTGAAGCCGTGATCGGGTCAAGCGTTATTGAAGACAAGCCGAGATCGGCGCAAGGAGTGCTCGATGTAAACGGTAATCCGCCCCGTCGCCATGGCTTGGCAATGAGCTATGAGTGCCGTTCTGCTGACAGCAGGCTGGCGGCAGAATCTGGCTATGCTGGCATCAGTTGGCGTGCCAACCGGCACTGACTCCGCCACGCAGCCCGCCCATGACCCGGCCAACACGCAAAGGACTGCCATGATGAAGACAGAACGACTGCCCGGAATCGACCGCCTGCGCGGTTTGGTGATTGCGCTGATGGTGCTCGATCACGTGCGCGATTTCTTTTCGCCAACCCCATTCTGGCCGGACGATTTGCCCGATACCACACCGGGCTGGTTCTTCACCCGCTGGATCACCCATTTGTGCGCGCCGGTCTTTGTATTGCTGGCTGGCACCTCTTCTTTCATGCGCGAGCAGAAGGTCGGCAAGCTGGCGCAGAGCAAATACCTGCTGAGTCGTGGCTTGTTGTTGATGCTGCTGGAAATCACACTCATCAACCTGAGCTGGCAATTCCATTATCAGTTCGTGTTCCTGCAAGTGATCTGGGCACTGGGCGTCAGCATGGTGGTGCTGGCGGGTTTGATTCATTTACCGCGCTGGCTGATCGCGCTGTTCGCCTTCAGCCAGATCCTGCTGCACAACCTGCTCGATGCCCTGCCACAGCAGGACATGGGATTTTTCTGGGGTTTGCTGCATTTCCAGAATTACTACCCGCTGCATGAATCCGGCTTTGGCGTGTTTGTCGCCTATCCATTGCTACCTTGGCTCGGCGTCATGGCCGCCGGCTATCTGCTCGGTGACTGGCTGATGACAGCACCGGAACAACGGCAACGAAATTTGCTCGTGTCCGGTCTGACCTTGATCGCCGCGTTTCTGATCCTGCGCAGCTTCAATATTTACGGCGACCACCAGAGCTGGACCGCGCAGGCACAGGGACCGCTCTATACGCTGATTTCCTTCCTGGATACCAGCAAGTACCCGCCATCCCTGTTATATCTGTGCATGACACTCGGGCCGGCGTTGCTGCTGTTGGCATTGTTCGAGCGCTGGACACCGCCGCTGGATAACGGCTTGAAGCTGTTCGGTCGGCATCCGCTGTTTGTTTACATCGTGCACATTCCACTAATCCATGCCGCTGCGATGGTATTCATGCACGCGATGTACGGTGGCCAGCCCAACCTGTTCGCCCAGCAGCCATATTTCCCACCCGGTTATGAATACAGCCTGCTGCGCACCTGGCTGACGTGGGCCGTCACTTTGCTGGTGTTGTATGCAATGACGCATTGGTGGAATCAGCGCAGGCGCAAAGTCAGTGTCGCAAACTGACAACGTTTACGCCCCTCCTTGACAAGGAGGGGCGCGACAGCTCGGCCCTTGACGTTACAGCTTCAAAGCCTTCAGGTAATCACTGATCGTCGTCACCGCGAGTGGCGCCATCGTATCCTCGATCTGCGGATACTCCTCGGTCAAACCGGTGTTGGCGGTTTGCAGCAGATGATTCAGGCTTGGCAAGCTGATCACCTTGGCTCGCTTGTTGTGCGTCAACGCGGTCCGCAATCCAGCCAGATTTTCCGCCGCCGGCACCTGCACATCCTTGTCGCCGTTGATGGCCAATACCGGCACGGTCAATGCGGCATAGCTGGCGGCCGCATTGCTCAGCAACAGGGCACGCAGCCGTTCACCACGCGCCTCCGCCATTGACACCGTAACCCAACCACGGGTGAGTTGCCTGACCAACGCCTGCTCGTTCTCTGTGAGAGAGGCTTTCAAGGCAGCGATCGCCGCTTCGCGCTCGGCAACCACGGCGTGTTTTGCCACCATTTCGTAGAAGCGCCGCGAATAGCCGGTCACCACCGCGCGGTCGGCATCGCTGATGCCTTTCAGTTTCAGCTCGGCATCATCCTGCAGCACAATCGCGTCGATACCCGGCAGGCCGACACCGGCGGCCGAGATCACGAAGCTGACGTTTTTGTTGTCACGTGCCGCTTCGGCAACAACGGCACTGCCTTCGCTGTGGCCAAGCAAACCGATGGCCCGAAATTGCTTCGAAGCCGCCAGATATTGCACCGCGCCTTTGGCATCGTTGATCAGATTCGGCAGCGCCGCCTCGGCAAACGAGCCGGCCGAGCGCATGATGCCGCGCTTGTCGAAACGCAGCACGGCGTAGCCGTTTCGGGTCAGGTGATCGGCCAGCACCATGAACGGTTTGTGGCCCATGACCGAGGCATCACGGTCAGCCGGGCCCGAACCGGCCACCAGCACCACGGCCACCGGCTTCTGTTTGCCAGATGGCCGGGTCAGCGTACCGGCGAGCCAGGTGCCATCGAGGCTCCGGAACCGGATCTCTTCACTGGCATAAGGCAGCGGCGCTTTCGGCGTCTGCGGCCGTGCGATATCCGGGAATGCCTCGACCCGGTTCAGGCTCATCGGCAGTTCGGCACCGCCCTCCTTGAGCGAACCGGTCAGGCTGCCGGCATCGGGCCGCAGGACCAGCTGGGCACCAATGGCGTTGGTGTCGATAATGGTGTGTTATTGAGGTAACACAGTCGATTTCCCACGAGTCTACGGGTCCGGCCCGGAGTCATCAGGCGTCACTTGGCCGGGCTCCGTTGCGCCAGCGTCGCCTTGCGCTCCTCGGTGTAATGCCACCACGGCGTCGGCGGCGCCCCTTCCATGAACCGAACCGCCGCTATGAAGGTATCAATGACGCAAGGGTCATGACGGACCCCGGTGCGCTGACAGAGTCGCTCGTAAAGCGCATAGGGATTCTGGCCGCGCAGCTGATCCGGCGTCTTGATGCCGCACTGTTGCAGATCCGCCGCCAATGCCGGACCGATGTTGGGGATCTGCTGCAGATGGCTGGCCTGCGCGGCCGAATTGACCTTTTTCATGACCTCATTCCCGCGAGCTCCCGGCGCCAACCGCCCGGCCGACATGGCCAAAGAATAATCAACGCCACTGCCAACGAAAAGCGATTGCCAGAGCCTGTCGCAAGGCAGGACCTATCGCAAGGATTGATGTGGCTCGGCCCAGCAAAACTTGAATTCGCGTAGAATGCCGCCAACTTTGCCGTCCTGATTCGGCGCTGTTCTGGCCGTCACGCCTAAGGAAAACCATAATGCAACGCAAGCACAACCGTCTGTTGATTCTGGGCTCGGGTCCTGCGGGCTATTCCGCTGCCGTTTACGCGGCGCGCGCCAACCTGAAACCGGTGATCATCACCGGCATGCAGCAAGGTGGCCAGCTGATGACCACCACCGATGTCGACAACTGGCCGGGCGACAACAACGGCGTCCAGGGTCCGGAACTGATGGCGCGCATGCAGGCACATGCCGAGCGCTTTGGCACCGAGATCATTTTCGATCACATCCACACCGTCAAACTGACCGAGCGGCCGTTTGTGCTGATCGGCGACAGCGCCGAATACACCTGCGATGCCCTGATCATCGCCACCGGCGCCTCGGCACAATACCTCGGCCTGCCGTCGGAAGAAGCCTTCATGGGCAAAGGCGTCTCGGGCTGCGCGACCTGCGACGGTTTCTTCTACAAAAACCAGGTGGTCTGCGTGGTCGGCGGCGGCAACACCGCCGTTGAAGAAGCGCTGTACCTGTCGAACATTGCCTCGCACGTGCACGTCATTCACCGCCGCGACAAGTTCAAATCGGAAAAGATCCTGCAGGATCATATTTTCGAGAAAGCAAAAGCCGGCAAAGTGACCATCCACTGGAACCACACGCTGGATGAAGTGCTCGGCGATCAAACCGGCGTCACCGGCGTGCGCATCAAGAGCACCCAGGACGGCAGCACCAAGCAACTGGAGCTGGCCGGCTGCTTCATCGCCATCGGCCACAAACCGAACACCGACATCTTCGCCGGCCAGCTGGAAATGAAAGACGGCTACATCATCGTCAAGAGCGGCTCGCAGGGTAACGCCACCGCCACCAGCGTGCCGGGCGTGTTCGCCGCTGGCGACGTCGCCGACCATATTTACCGTCAGGCGATTACCTCAGCCGGCACCGGCTGCATGGCGGCACTGGATGCCGAGAAGTATTTGGATGCGCTGGCCAAGTGATGACAGCCAAAAACAAAGGCCCGCACGGGCCTTTGTTTTTGGGTCAATCAGCGCGCGCATGAGCAAAATTCACATGCCCACGCGTTCGCCCTGTCCGGGATCACAGCGCTTACGCGGATGTGCGCTCTGGTGGGCGGAATCATGAAGCTACCGATTCTGCGACCCGGTGTCGCGTTGCCGGCAGCAGAAAGCGCCTTGCGCGATCCGAACGGTCTGCTCGCCATCGGCGGTGATCTGTCGGTCGAGCGGCTGACCGAGGCCTATCGCAACGGCATTTTTCCGTGGTTCTCGGAAGGCGATCCGATTCTGTGGTGGTCGCCGGATCCGCGTGCAGTGTTCATGCTGGAGACCCTGGAGCTTCCCACTTCGCTGCGCAAGTTTGTCCGAAAATGCCGGTGGCAGTTGTCCGTCGACATGGCGTTTGCCGATGTCATTCAGGGCTGTGCCGACAGCCCTCGTCCGGGCCAGGATGGCACCTGGATCACCGCTGAGATGATCGCGGCTTATGTCCGCCTGCATCAACATGGCGTGGCGCATAGCGTGGAAGTCTGGGACGACGACCAGCTCATCGGTGGGATCTACGGCATCGCCATCGGTCGGTTTTTTTTCGGCGAGTCGATGTTCAGCCGGCGCAGCAATGCGTCCAAGGTGGCGCTGTTCGCATTGGCTCGCCATCTGCATCAGCACGACTACCTCATGCTGGATTCACAGGTACCCAATCCACATACGCTTGCACTCGGTGCAGTGACGATGCCGCGCCAGCAGTTTCTGGCATTGCTGCGCCGCCACATCGACGAAGCGCCGCACGGAGCACCGTGGCGAGCCGGCTATTTGCGGGATGCCTGCACGCTGACCTGAACGGGCTACCGCGCATGGACAGCATGCGGGTGCAGTCTATACTTTGGCTCACCAGGTGTCGTGCATCGGCCCGGTTGCGATCAATGGCGACTCCAGGTCACCGCAACACCGGTCGGTTTGCCACGGGATGAAGCGCAATGTCCGATGTGTCGATGCGATGGGATCAGCTTGTTGCCAGTCTGTTGCTGTCCAGCAGCCTTGTCATGGCCGACGAGTCCCCCGATCTCCGTTTCTCCGGCTTTGCCACATTGGCTGTTGTGCACAACAGCAGTGATCGGCTCGGCTATCGCAACAACAGCGGTCAGGATGTGTCGGTCCTCGACGGCGACTACGAAACGCGCACCGACAGCCGGCTCGGCCTGCAATGGAACCTGCAGTGGAGCCCACAGTTTGACGCCGCGGTGCAGCTGGTGCTCGAACAAGCCGCCCGCGCTCACCACAGCGATGCGCTTGACTGGGCATTTGTTCGCTGGCGGCCACAGGACGGCGATGAAGTTCGCGTCGGTCGCCTCGGCTTTGATGTGTTCATGCTGTCGGATTACCGACAGATTGGTTACACCTATCCGTGGACACGTCCGCCGCTCGACTTCTACAGTCTGATCGCCTTGCACAGCATTGACGGTGCCGATTACCAGCATCGCTTTGATGGTGAAAACAGCACCCTGTTCGCAAAAGTCTTTGCCGGAAAATCGCACTATCACGCCCCGCTGCGCAGTGGTGACTTCAGTGTCGATCTGGCACCGGTTATCGGCTTCACCCTGTTGTTCGAACACGACGTATGGAAAGCGCGCCTCAGTCAGACCCAGTTGCGCTTCGCCAGCGAAGCCCAGACCCAACCCTTGGTTGAAGCATTGCAGGATGCCGCGCTGCTCTGGCCCGATGCCGGCGCCCTGGCAGACGAGCTGTACATTGAAGACAGTGACTATCGTTACCGCGCGCTCGGCGTGAGTTATGACGACAACGCCTGGTTGCTGCAAACCGAAATCGCCGACGTCAAAGGCGAACGCGATCTGGTACCAAGCGGCAAGCAGGCTTATCTGTCATTGGCCCGCCGCATTGATACGCTGACCCCTTATCTGCTGTTCGGTTGGGCCCGACCTGACAAGAGCGCGGTGCATGCTGAACTGCCGACGACGCTGCCGCCGGTATTGCTGCCAGCCTTTACCCTGCTTCGCGACGAAACCGTCGCGCTGCTAAACCGTACCCGGGTTGATCAGGACAGCATCGGCATCGGCTTGCGTTGGGACTTTCGCAGCCGGATGGCGCTGAAGCTGCAGTGCGATCGCTTCCGTGTGCACGACAACGGCAGCGGACTCTGGCATCCGGATAACGCGGAACCCGACACCAGCACGGTTGTCAGCGTCGCGCTGGACTTGCTGTTCTGACGGGGGCCGCGATGACACGGAACGGTCGCCAGCTCTGTCAGATCCTGCTGCTGTGGCTGGCAGGCGTCAGCACACCGATGGTGCATGCCGAATTGCATGTCGTTGTCCACGTCAGCAATCCGGTCAACCAGCTCAGCAAGAGGCAGATTGTCGACATGTTCATGGGCCGGGTGACCGTGTTTCCGGACCAAAGCGCTGTCACGGCACTGGATCTGACACCGGGTGATCCGCTGCGGGCACGCTTTTATTTGGCACTGACCGGAAAATCCGAAGCCCAGGTCGATGCCTACTGGGCAACGCTGATCTTTGCCGGCCGGATGTCACCACCGACCCAGCTGGAGAATCAAACACAACTGATTGAGCAGATAAGGCAAAACCGTCATGCCATTGGCTACATCGAAAGTACACAACTGCCGGCCCATCTCAAGAGTGTGCTCACCCTGCCATGATGACCGTCAACTGGCGCAGCCTTCATTTCAAGCTGGCCATCACCGTGGCGACCGCGGCCCTGGTAGTCGTCGCGCTGTCCGGCTACCTGTTTTACCAGCGCACCTACAAAGCCGCCATTACCGATCATGAGCAGGCGGTCGAGCAATTGCTTGCCACCGTGGAAATGACCGCGGCGATCGCGGCCTATGTCGGCAATGCCCATCTGGCCGATGACGTCGTCAGCGGCCTGATCAAGAACGACAGCGTCAGCATCGCCGAGATCCAGCACGACAAGGGCAGCCTGGCGCGTCGCAGTACCGGCCCGCACAGCAACAATGGCAATTGGAAAACTCTGACGCTGATCGCACCATTCTCCGAAGCCGACGTGATCGGCAGTTTGCGGGTACAACTCAACACCGACTGGATGCGCGAACGAGCGCAACGGGCCGCGCTTGCCAATACTTCATTATTGATTGGTCAGATGCTGGCAGTGGCCGCGCTGATTGTGTTGACCGTCTACTGGATGCTGAGCCGGCCGTTGATGGTGCTGTCGCACCGGCTGCACAAGATTGAACCCGGCAGCCAGGAACGATTGAAGACCGTGCGGCGGCACCAGCACGATGAGATCGGCATGCTGGTGCAGGACATCAACGGTTTGCTCGGGACGGTGGAATCGATGCTGCGCGAAGAACGCGAGCTACGTCGGCAGGTGGAAGCACTGGAGCATCGCTTTCGCGGCATTTTCGAGGACAGCAGTGCCGGCATTTTTCTGCTCAACCCGTATGGCAATTTGCTGACCGCCAACCCCGCCTTCTTTCGACTGACCGGTCACTCGGCGCAAGAACAAGCCGAGCTGGAACGACGCGACTGCATTCCTGAAGTGTTTCTGGATGCCGATCAGGTGCGTGGCTTGATCAAACAAGCGCAAACCAGCAAACGGCCCTGTTCGGCCGATTTGCGTTTGGCCCAGCACACCGACACCGAGCCCAAATGGGTGCATTGCCTGTTTTCGCCGGCCCACGATGACAGCAAGGAGCAAGTTGTGGAAGGCGTGCTCTACGACATCACCGCACGCAAACTGGCTGAAGTCGCCACCCACGAAAAAGCCGAACGCGACGCGCTGACCGGGCTGTTCAATCGTCAGGCCGTGGACAGCCTCAGCGAGCGCCTGCGGCTAGAGGCTGCTCAGCAACAGTCCGGTTTGATTGTCATGATGGTGGATCTGGATCGGTTCAAGTTCATCAACGACACTTACGGCCACGACGCCGGCGATGTGGTATTGAAAACGGTGGCGGATCGGCTGCGCCGCACGGTCCGGGACAGCGATATCGTCGCCCGGCTCGGTGGTGATGAATTCTTGCTGCTACTGCCACACACGCTGCAACGCGAAGCCGCACAACGTATCGCCGGCCAGTTGGTCCGCATCATCGGTGAGCCGATTGCCCTGCCCGATGGTCTCACCGAACGGATAGGCGTCAGCATCGGCATTGCGGTCTACCCCCGCCATGGCACCGATCTGCATCTGGTGCGCAAGCACGCGGACGCCGCGCTGTACGAGGTGAAGCGACAGGGCCGTAACGGTTATGCCATTCGCAACGATGATGGCAGCCTCACGCTGCAACTGTTTGGCGGCACCTTACAATAAACTGGCCATGCCCGGAGCCAACGCCCACGCACCATGACCGCCTCTGCCGATCTCCGCATACCGCTGTTCCTGACACCCGAGCTGCCCTGTAACTACCTGCCGGGTCGACTCGCGCGGACGGCTTTTGTCGGCAGCGCGGTACCGATGACCGCCAGTCTGTATGCCGCGCTGATGCGGCAAGGCTTCCGGCGCAGCGGCCAGCATGTCTACCGGCCGCACTGTGCCGGCTGCCAGGCCTGCATCCCGGTCCGGATCCCGGTGGCGCGGTTCCAGCCGTCCCGCCGCCAGCGCCGCAATCGCCAGCGCAACGGCGACCTGACCGTGGCCTGGGAAGCCCCGATACTCACCGACCGGCATTTTGAGCTGTACGAGCGTTACATTAGCGGCCGGCATCAGGACGGCGAAATGTACCCGCCGGACCGCAGCCAGGCCGCGCAGTTCCTGCTGGCGGACTGGTCTGCCACCCGGCTGCTGACGCTGAGCCAGGCCGACCGGCTGCTGGCCGTGCTGGTCGCCGATCTGGCCGATGACGGCCTTTCCGCGGTCTATTCGTTCTTCGACCCCGACGAAAGCCGGCGCGGTCTGGGGGTTTATGCCATCCAGGCCCTGATCGACAAAGCGGGCAGCGTCGGCCTGCCCTATGTCTACCTCGGCTACTACGTCGCCGACTGTCGCAAGATGAGCTACAAGGCCGAATACCAGCCGTTGGAACAGTTTGTCGCCGGCCGCTGGCTTCCGTTTCCGGGCTGAATTGGCGGTTTTACAAGCAGACCGCTTTCGGGCATCATAGCGCCCCTCTGAAAGCTGCCCAGATTGAGCATGGCTCGCGAAGACTCCATTGAAATGCAGGGTGTGGTACTGGAAACCCTGCCAAACACGATGTTCCGCGTGAAGCTGGAAAACGGCCACGTGATCACCGCCCATATCTCCGGCAAGATGCGCAAGAACTACATTCGCATCCTGACCGGCGACGACGTCACTGTTGAAATGACGCCGTACGATCTGACCAAAGGCCGCATTATCTTCCGCGCTCGCTGAGTGCTACGCCGGAAACCCAAAGGGAAGCTTGCGCTTCCCTTTTTTGTTGTGCCGCGTTGCCGGTCTGCGTGATTCCGAAGCGCCTGGTTTCTGGCTGCATGGCTTCAAAGTGCATGGCTTCAAAGTGCATGGTTTCAAAGTGCGTGGCTTCGAGGTGCGTGGCTTCGAGGTGCGTGGCTTCGAGGCGCATGGCTTCGAGGTGCATGGTTTCGAGCCAAGGCTCGACGTCCCTTGTCTTTCCTGATTCGGCAGCAATCTCAGCAGGCTTTCCTCTGCCGCCTGTTCCTGTTCCGAAGCTTCGACTGACTTCGCATCAGCGCGAACAGTATTTTTGCGCCGCACGTTAAACATGCCGTTCCTGCCCGTACCGAGTACGGGGCAGCCGCTGAGCCTGTCGAAGACTAACGGCATACAGGACTGAGACAGCTAGGGATGCGCTGATTAGGGATGCGCTGATCAAGTCTGAAATCAAAATGCCCTTGTCACCCCGGCGAACGCCGGGGTCCATTTTTTCCGGTGAAAATGGATACCGGCTTTCGCCGGTATGACAGCCTCCTGACTTGATCAGAGTTTCCCTAGCTAACCAGGTTTGCTTTTGCTACGACAACACAACAAAAAGGCGGCTGGCGCCGCCTTTTTGTTTTCGTCCTTTCCTGCCGTCGCGTGAATCGCGTCAGGTCGCCTTGGCCTGTTCCAGTGCCGGCGCGGCTTTCTCGACGATGTCGAAGCTGAGCTTGTCATCTTCAAGCAAGACATGCACTTCGCCACCGCGCGACAGCTTGCCGAACAACAATTCATCGGCCAGTGGTTTACGCAGCAAGTCACGGATGATACGCGCCATTGGCCGCGCGCCCATCGCCCGATCGTAGCCACGCTCGGCCAACCACGCCCGTGCTTCCGAACTGACTTCCAGGCTGACACCTTTGGCGTCGAGCTGGGCCTGCAGTTCGACAATGAACTTGTCGACCACCGACAGAATGATTTCCGGCGCCAGCGCCTTGAACTGGACAATCGAATCCAAGCGGTTGCGAAACTCGGGGCTGAATAGCCGCTTGATCGCATCCAGACTGTCGACACTGTGATCGTTCAGCGTGAAACCAATCGAGCTCTTCGCCATTTCTTCGGCGCCGGCGTTGGTGGTCATGATGATGATCACGTTGCGGAAATCTGCCTTGCGACCGTTGTTGTCAGTCAGCGTGCCGTGATCCATGACCTGCAGCAGCAGGTTGAACACATCCGGATGCGCTTTTTCGATTTCATCGAGCAGCAGTACCGAATGCGGGTTTTTGCAGACCGCCTCGGTCAGCAGCCCCCCCTGATCGTAGCCGACGTAACCGGGAGGCGCACCGATCAACCGCGAAACGGTGTGGCGCTCCATGTACTCCGACATGTCAAAGCGCAGCAGCTGCAGGCCAAGAATGCGCGCCAGCTGCTTGGTGACTTCAGTTTTGCCGACCCCGGTCGGACCGGCGAACAGGAACGAACCGACCGGCTTGTCTTCGGTACCCAAGCCCGAGCGCGCCAGCTTGATGGCATCGGCAAGCTGCATGATCGCTTCATCCTGACCGAACACCACGCCTTTCAGTGACTGGCCGAGATTGCGCAAGGCTTCGCGATCCGAAGTGGAAACGGTCTTGGTCGGGATCCGGGCGATTTTCGAGACGATGTCTTCGATCTCGTGCACGCCGATCACTTTCTTGCGCTTGCTCGGTGCGAGCAGACGCTGGCTGGCGCCGGCTTCATCGATGACGTCAATCGCCTTGTCCGGCAATTGCCGATCATTGATGTACTTGGCCGACAACTCGGCAGCCGCCTGCAGCGCCGCCGGTGTGTAGCGCACGCTGTGGTGCTTCTCGTAATGGGTTTTCAGACCCTTGAGAATTTCGTAGGTCTCGTCGATTGACGGTTCGAGCACGTCAATCTTCTGGAAGCGGCGTGCAAGCGCCCGATCTTTCTCGAAGATACCGCGGTATTCCTGGAAGGTGGTCGAGCCGATGCACTTGATCTCACCCGATGCCAGCATCGGCTTGACCAGATTCGACGCATCCATGACACCGCCGCTGGCGGCGCCGGCACCGATGATGGTGTGAATCTCGTCGATGAACAGAATCGCGTGCGGCTTTTCTTTCAGCTCTTTCAACACCGCCTTCAGGCGCTTCTCGAAATCGCCGCGGTATTTGGTGCCGGCCAGCAGGCCGCCCAGATCGAGCGCGTAAACCACACCGTCTTTCATCACCTCCGGGACATCACCATCGACGATGCGGCGCGCCAAGCCTTCGGCAATCGCCGTTTTGCCGACACCGGCTTCACCAACCAGCAGCGGATTGTTCTTGCGACGACGGCACAAGACCTGAATGGTCCGCTCCAGCTCATGATGGCGACCGATCAAGGGATCGATCTTGCCTTGCTTGGCCAGCTCATTGAGGTTGGAAGCAAAACTCTCAAGCGGTGACTTGCCGGCCTCGGTGGCGCCCTCTTCTTCCGCTTCGGCTTGTGGCTGCGGCGCGTCACGCTCGCTGCCTGCCACTTTGGAAATGCCGTGCGAAATGTAGTTGACGACATCCAGCCGCGACACCTGCTCCTGATGCAGCAGGTATACCGCCTGCGACTCCTGCTCGCTGAAGATCGCGACCAGCACATTGGCGCCGGTCACTTCCTTCTTGCCGGCAGACTGAACATGAAAAACCGCCCGCTGCAGGACGCGCTGGAAACCCAAGGTCGGCTGGGTATCACGGCTCTCGTCATCGGTTGGCAGCAACGGCGTTGTTTCATCGACAAAATGCGCGAGCTCGCGCCGCAGCCGGTCCACATTCGCGCCGCAGGCGCGCAGCACATTGACCGCCACCGCGTTGTCGAGCAAGGCCAGCAGCAAATGCTCGACCGTCATGAACTCATGACGCTTCTCGCGCGCCTGCTTGAACGCCTGGTTCAGCGTCAGTTCCAAATCTTTGCTCAGCATACGACCACCTCAGGCCTTGTACGACAGACAACAGGCAAAAAGACCATTTCTGCACTGCACGCGTTCGTTAATCCACTGACCATCAATTTCACAATCAGTTCGCTTCCACCGTGCACTGCAGCGGGTGTTGGTTCGCCTTGGCGTACTCGACCACCTGCATCGCCTTGGTTTCGGCAATTTCGAACCGGTACACGCCGCAGATGGCGCGACCATCGTAATGCACTTGCAACATCACTTTGACAGCTTGTTCCTGGTTCATGCTGAAAAACTTGTGCAGCACTTCGACGACGAAATCCATCGGCGTGAAATCGTCATTCAGCATGACCACCTTATACATACGCGGCGGTTTGACTTGCGGTTCCGCCGGCGCGACCTCGACGGTCTGCTGTTCAATTGGCAGCGGCGTCGTACTCATGGTGTAAGCGTAGTCCACTGTGGACACTTCGGATCTGGTTTAGGAAATTGGGCGCAATCTAACATATTCAAGAGCCGTGCCTGGATGTAGCGTTTTGTAAGCCTGAAACCGTCTTGACAAAGTGTTGAACAGATGTCCACTATTCGTCTGCCCTGCCCAGTCGTCCGGGACGGATGAGCCAGTATTTGCCGCGTGGTTGCCAGAATGTGAAGTTGTCGTCGGTATGCCGTGCGTCAGAGAGGGAAAGTCGCCCGAGGAGCAGCCAGCATCTCCTGTTAGCGGATGAGAAGGAAGTCAGGTATGGCTTACGGCACGGTGAAGTGGTTCAACAATGCAAAGGGCTACGGATTCATTCGTCCTACCGAGGGCGGTGATGACGTGTTTGTGCATTACTCAACCATCGACATGGATGGCTACAAGAGCCTGAAGGCCGGCCAGGAAGTGTCTTTTGAAGTCACGCAAGGCCCGAAGGGACTGCATGCCACCAATATCGAACCCGGCAGCAGCAAGTCAGAAAAGAAAGGTGCTTGAGCCTTTCACATAACACTGCACACAAATCTGAAAAAGGGCGCCAACTCGGCGCCCTTTTCTTTGCGCCAAAAATCAACGTGTTAAGCTGTTTAATGCTACGCAGCAAACTGGTCTGATGAGTGGTGAGGGCGATGTTTCGTGCGCGCCGGCGACAGCTCGGCACCGCTACTGCGTCAGAACACCAGCCAAACGAAAGACACGTCCGGATCACCCTGTGGCCAAGCTCATCCTGTTCAACAAACCTTATGGCGTCCTGTGCCAGTTCAGTGCCGACGGCTCCGGCAAGCCGACCCTGAAGGATTACATTCCGGTGCCGGCGGTCTACCCGGCCGGCCGGCTCGACACCGACAGCGAGGGGCTGCTGCTGCTGACCGACGACGGTCTGTTGCAGGCCCGGATCAGCTCGCCGAAATTCAAGCTGAGCAAGACCTACTGGGCCCAGGTCGACGGCGAACTCACCGAAGCGGCGCTGGCCGAGCTGCGCCAAGGCGTCATGCTCAATGACGGCCCTACCCGTCCGGCCCGGGCCGAACGTATCGCCGAGCCGGCGCTGTGGCCACGCGACCCGCCGGTACGGTTTCGCAAGGCCATTCCCACCAGCTGGCTCAGCCTGACCATCAGCGAGGGGCGCAACCGGCAAGTCCGCCGGATGACGGCCGCGGTCGGCTTTCCGACCCTGCGCCTTGTCCGGGTCCGGATCGGCGACTGGTCGATTGATGGACTGGCGCCCGGCGAATGGCGCGAGGTGCCGGCACCGCTGGCCTGACACCGAGGCAGACGCCTCCCGCCGGCGCGTAGCCAAAGGCTATGGCTGCAATGGCCACAATCCATTGGCTGTGGCGCTGTCACGGCGCGAAAGTGGCGTCATGTCCGCATTCAGGAGCTCCCTGCCATGGCCAAAACCGCGAGCTTTGCCGCTGTGCATTTCACCGTCGCGTTCAGCATCGGTTATCTGGTGACCGGCAGCGTCATTGCCGGCGGCACCCTGGCGTTGGTCGAACCGCTGTGCAACACCGTCGCCTACTACTTTCACGAGAAAATCTGGGCGCGTCGACAGGCGAATCAACAGCAGACACTGCTTGGTACCGCGCCCGGCTAGCGCGGCCGGATGCAACCGGCTGACGTCACCATCACAATTCCCCGACGATGGCGCGCTGACAGAGCGCGCTGTACTGCGCCGCGGTAAAGGCAATGGGATTGGTTGCTGCGGAAGGGTCGGCCACCGCCATCTGCCCAATCCTTGTTGACGCGGCGGCATCAATACCGAGCGCGGCAAGGCTGTGCGGAATGCCGAGCTGCTCGCGCAGCGCCAGCACACCATCGAGAAAGCCTGCAAACGACGGCTGCGCCAGATTGAGGTAACGCGCCAGCGCCGCGATGCGCTCGGCAATGACCGCTTCATTGGCTTTCAGTACATATGGCATCAGCACGGCATTGAGCATGCCATGGTGAGCGTCAAACACCGCACCCAAGGGATGCGCCAGCGCGTGCATCGCGCCCAGCCCGCGCTGGAACGCCGTCGCACCCATCATGGATGCCACCAGCATTTGCCGGCGCGCCTCGATGTTGCTGCCGTCTTGGACGGCGCTTGGCAACCACTGCCAGACCAGATGCATGCCCTCAATGGCAATGCCGACCGCCGGTGGATGGAAAAACGGCGAACAATAAGCTTCCAGACAGTGCGACAGCGCATCCATGCCGGTGGCCGCCGTCAGTTTCGGCGGCAAGGCCAGCGTCAGCTCCGGATCAAGAATGACCAGCGGCGGCATTACCTTGGGATGAAAAATCAATCGCTTGATCTGCGCGGCCTCATCCGTGATGACGGCCACGCGCCCCACTTCCGAACCCGTGCCCGCCGTGGTCGGTATCGCGATCACCGGCGCCATGCCGGCAACATTCACCCGGGTCCAGTTGTCGCCGACATCTTCAAAATCCCACAACGGTCGCTGCTGGCCAACCATCAGCGCAATCGCCTTGCCGGCATCGAGCGCGCTGCCGCCACCGATGGCGATCACGCCATCATGCTGACCTTGCTTGAATGCAAGCACGCCATCCTCGACGTTCTTGCCGGTCGGATTGCTTTTGATCTGACTGAACACTGCCACCCGCAAACCGGCAGTTTTCAACAACTCGACGCAGGCCGCGATCATCGGCAACGCCGCCAGTCCCGGATCGGTAACCAGCAGCGGCGATGTCATCGCCAGTTCCTGGCAATGCAACGGCAACTCACGGATCCGACCGACGCCCACCTTGATCGCCGTCGGATAATGCCAGTTGACCCATTCGGCTTGGCTCATAGCCACCTCTATTTCGCAGGCAATTTCAGATGGAACGATTTCGGCCGGGTCAGGTATTCATAACCAAGCTGTGACAAGCTGCCGCCGCGACCACTGTGTTTGACGCCGGTCCACGTCAATGCCGGATCGAGATAATCACAGCGGTTCATGAACACGGTGCCGGTGTCGAGGGCATTGCCCAGCCGTTCGGCCAGTGCAACATCGGTGGTGAAAACGGCTGCGGTAAGGCCATAGACCGAATCATTCATCAACGCCAGCGCCTGCTGTTCATCGTGCACCTGCATGATGCCAGCGACCGGACCAAAGCACTCCTCGCGCATCAAATCCATGCGGTGATCGACGCCGGCAAAGAGCTGTGGCGCGACATACGCCGTGCCGGTGGCGGCAGCCGGAAACAGCGCCTCATCGATCAACGGCTCGCCACCCTGACGTCGGGTTTCGGCAATCACGCGCCGGATCTCGTCCGCCGCCTTGACCCGAACGACCGGACCGAGCGTCGTTGCCGGCAAGCGCGGATCACCCAGCTGGTATTGGCGCGTCAGCGCAGCCGCCTGTTCAACAAAGGCCGGGTAAACGTCGGCATGAACATAGATGCGCTGAATGCCACAACAGGATTGACCGGAGTTGAACATGGCACCGTCAACGAGGGTCTCAACGGCATGGCCAAGATCGGCATCGGCATGCACATAGGCGGGATCACAGCCGCCGAGTTCCAGCCCGACGCCGATGAAGCGCCCCGCGGCCGCTTGCTCCACCGCCACGCCACCGGCGACCGAGCCGGTGAACGCGACAAACCGGATCCGATCATCACCAATCAGCCGCTGGGTATCCTGATGCGACAAGTGCAGGAACTGAATCAGCCCGACCGGTGCGCCGGCACTGACAAACGCCTGCACCATCCGCTCGGCACACAGCGGTGTCTGGGCAGAATGTTTGATCAGAACGGTGTTGCCTGCCATCAGCGCTGGCACCACGGCGTTCACCGCTGTCAGCAACGGATAATTCCACGGGGCAATCACCAGCACCACCCCGAGCGGTTCGCGTTTGATGTAGCGGCTGAATCCGGCCAGCGGCGCCGGCTCAACAGGCGCCAACGCAGTTTCCGCAATCGCGATCATGTGCCGCGCGCGTGTGGCAAACCCATCGATCTCGTTCGGACTGTAACGAATGGGCCGGCCCATCTGCATCGTGATCTCATGCGCGATCGCGGCCTTTTCCGCCACCAGGGCATCGACCGCCTTGCTGCACAACAAGGCACGTTCGGCCACCGAAACCGAACGCCAGGCACGCTGCGCGCGCTGAGCCTGCTGGATGCAGGTTTCGATCAGCGCCGGACCGGCCAGCTCGCGGCGCACACAGACGCTGCCATCGACAGGGCTGATTGTCAGTTGCTCGGTCATCGTGATGACCCTCGACAGATCGGTGCGAGCTCAGGCTCCCGCACCCGAAGCGTGAAATTGATTCAGATGATCTCGAAATAGCGCGCCAACTCCCAATCGGTAATGTGCCGACGGAACTCGCGCTCTTCCCATTCCTTGACTGCCGCATAGTGTTCGACAAAGGCATCGCCAAACATCGCACGCGCCGCTGCCGAGCCGCGGAAGCGCTGCGCCGCGTCCCACAAGGTTCGTGGCAATTGCAGCGCCGGCGGAAACTGCATGGCGTAGGCGTTACCCTGGACAATCGGCTCCGGTTCCCAGCCCTGCTCAATGCCATGCAGGCCGGCACCGAGCGCAGCGGCCAAGGCAATGTACGGATTGGCATCGGCCGAACCAATGCGCACTTCAAGGCGCTGTGACTTGTCCGAACCCGGAATCACCCGCAAAGCGGTGGTCCGATTCTCGATACCCCAGGTCGCATCCGTTGGAGCCCAAAAGCCGGGGATCAGCCGCGAATAACTGTTGATGGTCTGCGCATACAGCGCGAGCCACTCCGGCAACAACCGTTGCACACCGGCAAGAAACTGGCGAGCGATCCGGCTTTGACAGTGTTCCGCCGCCGGGTCGTGAAACGCCGATTTTCCGCTGCGCTTGTCGCGCAGGCTGACATGAATGTGGCCGCTCTGGCCCGGGTACTGATTCGACCATTTCGCCATGAAGGTCGCCATCAGACCATGCCGCTGCGCCAGCACTTTGCAGAAGGTCTTGAACAGGGCGGCCTTGTCGCCTGCCCGCTCGGCGCTGTCGACCTGCAACGCTGCTTCCAGCACGCCGGGACCGGTTTCGGTGTGCAGTCCTTCTATCGGAATATCCATCTGCTGAAACAGCTGCAGCAGCTCGTGGTAGAACTCGGCATTCACCGAACTGCGCAGCACCGAATAGCCGAAAAAGCCCGGCGTCCACGGCTGCAGGTTGCGATAGCCCTTTTCGCGTATCGACTGCGGCGTTTCATCGAAAACGAAGAACTCGTACTCCAGCGCGGCCAGGGCATCAAAGCCCATTGCCTCGGCCTTGGCCAGCACCTTGCGCAGCTGCGCCCGCGGGCAGATGGTCTCCGCCTTGCCGTCGAACTCGCAGAGAAAAAACACCGTGTCCTCGAACGGCAGCTCCCGGCAGGTATGCGGCAGAATCCGCACGATGGCATCCGGATAAGCCGTATGCCAACCGGTGAACTGGACATTGTCGTAAAGCTGATCATTGCTGTCCCAGCCGAGCACGACATCGCAGAAACCAAAGCCGTGCTCCAATGCCGAAACAAACTTGTCCTTGATCAGGTATTTGCCGCGCAGGATGCCATCCATGTCGACCACACCGACCTTGACATGGCGCAGGCCGCGCGTCTCGATCAGCTGAATGGCGTCTGCCTTGGTTTTGACGTCGCAGGCTTGCATGCTGACACCGTCTCCCGCTCAGTACTGTTCGTAGGAGGTTTTGCCACCGGAGATCGCAAACTTCTCTTCCGGTGACAACACCAGTCGATGTCGGCCGAACAGCGCGAAGTAGCTGATGCCGAGCGCATACCAGATGGCAACGCCGTAAACGCCTTTCTGATAAACCGGATCCAACAGCTGGAAATACACCGTCACGGCAGCAACAACGAAGGTCAGCACCGCGCCAAACACCCCGAGCGGACTGCGATAGGGCCGTTCGATATGCGGAAATCGTCGGCGCAACTGAATGAATGACAACGCCTGCATCATGTACGAGAACATGGCGCCAAACACCGCCATGTTCAGCAGCGTGCCGCCAATGAAAGCACCGCCCGCTTCGCCGGCGACCACCCAGGTGACAAGCAGCACCGACAGGCCCATCAAAGCACCGGTGATCAGCGCGACATGCGGGGTTTTGCGGCGACCATGGGTCAGCGACAGAAACTCCGGAAAATAACCGGCACGCGACAGCGAATAGATCTGCCGGCCGAAGGCAAAGATGATGGTGTGGAAACTGGCGATCAAACCAATCACGGCAAACAAGGACAGCACCTTGGCGATATCGCTGCCATAGAGCGTCCGGAAGCCATCGAGCAAGGGTTCACCGGAAGTCGCCAGTCCGAACGCACCCGGCGCAATGCTGGCGTTCAAAAACAGAATCATGAAGGCCGAGAAAATCAGCGTAAAAATACCAAGGATCAACCCACGCGGCATGTCGCGCTTGGGGTCGACGCTCTCTTCAGCCGCCAACGGCAGTTGTTCAATCGCCAGGAACAGCCAGACCGCAAACGGCAGACAGGCGAATGCCCCCGCAAGGCCAAACGGCAACCATTCGCCACCGCCCTGCTCCAGCCGCATCGCACTGCCGTCGGGCGCGACACCGATGTTGAGCGCCTGCGCGGCAAAATCGGCAGCCGGCATGGCGCTGAACCAGAACAAGGCCAGCACGGCCAAGGCCAGCAGCGTAACGACCAGCGAGACGCGGAACGACAGCTCGACGGCGACAAGGTTAAGGCCGACAAAAATCACATAGCAGCCAATCCACCAGACTGGCTGAAAAGCCGCCGAGGTTTCAAAGATGCTACCGAGATAAGAACCGATGAAAAACACGATGACTGCCGGTGTCAGGACAAATTCGATGTTCTCGGCCAGACCGGTAACAAAGCCGCCCCACGGTCCCATTGCCGTGCGGGCAAACGAATACGCGCCGCCGGTATGCGGCAAGGCTGGCGACATTTCCGCGATGCAGAAACACAGACCGAGGTACATCAGCATGATCACGACAGTCGCGATCAGCATGCCACCGAAACCACCGGCGCCAAGGCCCAGGTTCCAACCGGAAAAATGCCCCGAGATCACCGCGCCGACGCCCAGTGCCCACAATGACCAGACCCCGGCATAACGGCGCAGACCGCGCTTTTCAAAATACGCGGAATCCTTGTGCCGGTAGCTGACGCTGCCGTGTTTGCTGTGTGCCGATTCAGCCATCACTGCCTCCGTACCGTTTCCGGTCGGATACCCGCCAGACGCAGGTAGCGGTCAGGCATCCGATCGCTTGTGTTTATCGTGATAACAGCAGGCAACCTGCCAAGCAGACTGCTACTGACCACAAACCGCGATCGCACTGCGAGGCATCGCCGGCAGGAATATCCTTGACCGAACACACCTCAGCGCCGCATTCAACCCGTTGAAGCTGTGTGCATTCGCCGTGCTGGACTGCCACGGCAGAACACAGAGTCCATGAAACTCGCTCAAACATGGCACACGACCGCCGCCCCTGCAAGAAATGCCCTGCTGTCAGCATGACTATATTGCGGGCGGACCAATACCGGGGTCACTGGGCAAGCCAAGCCGCAGGACGGTGCGGCAGATGGTTTCTCTCTGGAATGGATGGTCTGACTGGCATTGCTGCGATGCCGCATTGGCTCTCTGCCCGGCATCGGCACTGCGCGCGGCTGGCGTCTTATGCGAATCGTCTCAGGCCGCGCGCACCAGCAGCGCCAGCGTCTCGTAATGCGCGGTATGCGGGAACAGATCAAACAGCTGCACGCGGCGCAGCTGATAATCCGGCAGCAGCGCCAGATCGCGGGCCAGCGATTCGGCATTGCAGCTGGAATAGATCAGATACTGCGGCGCGGTCTGCTGCAACCACTGGCAAATTGCTGCGCCAATACCGCGCCGCGGCGGATTGACCAGGACCAGATCCGGTGCCTGGGTTTCGCCGGCAACAAAACCGCTGGCATCAAGCGCGGCAAAGCGGACATCAGTCAGGCCCATTTCGCGCGCCGACTGCTCGGCGCAGGCAATGGCCTCGGCCTCGCGTTCAATGCCCACCAGACTGACGCCGGCACGGGCACAGTGCAGGCCGAAACCGCCGACGCCGCAAAAGAGATCCCACAGTGAACGAATGGCAAGCGCCGCCGACCACTGCGCGGCCGTGCGATACAAGGCCGCGGCAACGTCCGGATTGGTCTGAAAAAAACTTTTCGGCCGCAGATACAACGGCACCTGATTGAGTTGCTCGCGCAGAGCCTGCTGGGCCGTCAGCACAATCTCCTGCTCGCCTTCGAGCACCGCCATGTGAACCGGCTGCAGATTGACGGACACCACTTTCAGTTCCGGTCGCTCGGCAAGCAGGCCCGGCAGGTGTTTGCGAATGGCGTCAAGCCGAGACTTCGAGCGCAGCACAAAGCGCAGCATGACACCGCCGTCGTACTGACTGCGATTGATCAGCAGATACTTCAACTCGCCGCGGCGCTGACCGATGTCATACGGTTCCAGTGCGGCGGTCCGGACAAAACGCTGCAGCGCAGAAAACAACGGCCGAAACGGTTCCGGGTACAACGGGCACTGCTGCAGATCGACGCCAGCACCGTCACTGTTGACGATACCGAGCAGCGGTGACTCGATGCTGCCGCTCACCACCATTTTTGCCCGGTTGCGAAAACCGCTCTGGCGACTGGCAACCGGCGGCAGCCATTCGGTCGCCGGTGAGGTCCGCGTTGCCAACAACGCCTGCAGTTGGCCGTGCTTGCTCGCCAATTGCTCGGCATAGGGCCGTTCAAGCCAGCTGCACGATCGGCAGCGGTTCGCTTCGTAATCGGCACAGGGAATGGCGAGCGACACCGGCGTAACCAATGTGGGGCTAGGCGGCAGCGCCATTACGACGACTGATGCCAGGCGGCAACTGAGGCGTTGTCCGCGTCGGTCGGTTCCAGCCAGGTATCACCGGTCGGCCGATGCTCCTGTTTCCACAGGATCGCGCGGGTTTTCAGCTGATCCGCCAGGTAACTGCAGGCGGTCAGCGCTTCCCGGCGATGGCCGCTGGCGACACCGACGTAAACGATCTGCGCGCCCGGCTCCAGGCGTCCGACGCGATGGACAATCTCAATAGCGAGCAACGGCCAGCGCGCCGCCGCCTCGGCGGCCAACTGCTGCAAACTGTGTTCAGTCAGACCCGGATAATGCTGGAGTGTCAGCGCCAGCACCTGATCATCCGTGCGCACCAAACCGACAAAGGTCGCCACCGCGCCGACAGCGCCTGCCTGGGCGTACAAGCGCCGGGTCAGCGCGCCGACGTCAAAGTCGTCAAACTGGGCCGCTACCTGAATCGAACAATCGGATGGTGACGCACGCATGATCAGCCTCCTGTCACCGGTGGCAGAAATGCCAGCTCATCCTGATCGGTTATCGCGGCGCTGGCCGCGCCGATGCGTTGGTTGACCGCAATCAGCAAACCACGCCGCTTCGCAAGCGCCTGCGCGATCGCCGGATGCGAACTGTGCAGACTGGTCATGACATCCTGCACCGAGCGCCAACCGGGCTGCCAATCGAGCGCCAGCTCCGCCATGCCGACCTGCTCGGCCAGACTGCCAAAAAACAATACCCGCAACATGCTTCTGCTCCTGGGCCGGTTCGTCAACTGGCGGCGACAAAATCGCCGGAGCGACCGCCACGTTTCTCGACCACCCGAATGTCATCGATGCGCATCTGCTTGTCGATTGCCTTGCACATGTCGTAAATCGTCAGCGCCGCAACGCTGGCGGCGGTCAGCGCTTCCATTTCGACGCCGGTATTGGCTTTGACATGCGCGCTGGCACGGATGCGGACACAGCTGGCCTCGTGATCCAGCGTGAACGCGATCTCCACCCCGGACAGCGGCAAACTGTGGCAGAGCGGAATCAACTCATCACAGCGCTTGGCCGCGAGCACACCGGCGACATGCGCCGTGGTCAGCACATTCCCCTTGGGCAACTCGCCGGCCGCCAATGCCGTCAGTGTGGCCGCCTGCATATGCACGGTGGCGGTTGCCACCGCAAGCCGATCCGTTACCGGTTTGTCGGCAACATCGACCATGCGGATACGACCGTGCTCATCGAGATGGGAAAAACCACTCATTGCATTCACCGTTCCGTGTTCGTCATTGCGGCGCCCGTCATGGCGTGAGCGCTACCCGATCGGCCCAACTGATCCGTTCATTGCGCTGCTCACAGGCCGCCACCAGATCGGCATAACGGCGCTCGATTTCGTGCCGGCGCAGCTTCATGGTAGGCGTCATCAGCCCGTTGTCGGTCGTCCATTGCTCGAATAGTACGATGATTCGCGCCAGCTGTTCGTGACTTTCCAGCGAGGCATTGATCTGTTGCAAGGCCTCGTGCAAACGCTGCTCGACATGAGCGCGCGCCTCATCGGCAAGCTCGTGCCAGACCGCCAGCGCCACCGGTTGCGCTCGGTCGGCGCCCAGCACGCACAGCTGCTCGGCACCCGCCAGCAATTCCAGCCGGGCCTCAATCGGTGCCGGCGCAACGTATTTGCCTTTCGAGGTCTTGAAGATTTCTTTCTTGCGGCCTGTCAGGCGCAGCATGCCGGTCGCGTCCTGCTCGCCCAGATCGCCGGTGTGCAACCAACCGTCCTGGATGACGTCGGCGGTCAGCGCCGGCGCCTTGTAATAGCCGAGCATCAGGCAGGGATTGCGCAGCAGGATCTCGCCGTCCTCGGCGATCCGGCATTCGGCGTTCGGCAAGCATTCGCCGACCGCGCCCTGCCGCCGCCGCTCCGGATGCGAGCCGTGGGAATAACCGAAGGTTTCACTCATGCCATAGCCTTCGCAGATGCGAATACCAAGCCGCTCATACCAGGCAATCAGCTCGGCGGACAGCGCCGCGGCGCCACTGATGGCGATCTGCACCTTGTGCAGACCCAGCCCCCTGCACAGCAGTCGGCCAAACACCGGTCCCAGAATCGGCAAGGCCAGCGCGCGGGCAAGCCGGGCCGCACCGATGCGGGCTTCGATACCCTGCTGAAACTTGAGCCAGATCCGCGGCACCGCCAGAAATATCGTTGGCGCCGCCCGGCGCAAATCGCGCGCGAACGTCTCCAGGGATTCGGCAAAGAAAATCCGGCTGCCGCTGTAAATGCCTATGCACTCAACCACAAGACGTTCCGCGGCATGAGCCAGTGGCAGATAGGAGAAGAAACGCTGGCTGCCGGTAACATTGGCCCACTGCAGCATGCTGCGGGCGGCATGGCGCATGATGCCAAAACTGATCATCACGCCTTTGGCCTCGCCGGTGGTGCCGGAGGTATAAACAATCGTTGCCAGATCGTCAGCGGTCGGCAATTCCGGATTGAGCAGCGGCAATTCCCTCCGAACGATCTCATCCCATTCGAGCAGCGCATCATGCGCCTGATGCATGGCGATCCGCTCCAGCGAATCGGGAATGGCGCTGGCCTTGTCGGCATAGTCATACAGTTTGCCGACGAACACGGCGACCGCATCGCTGTGCTCCAGCACCTGCCGGATCGCGTCGCGACCCGCGGTCGGGTACACCGGCACACTGACATGACCTGCGAGCCAGATGGCCAGATCGGCCAGAATCCAGTGGGCGCAATTCAGTGAATAAATGGCGATATGACTGCCGCGCGGAAATTTGCGCAAATAAGTCGCCACCCGCGCCACTTCATGATGGGCCTGCCGCCAGCTGATGTCGCGGACACCGGCGGCATGGGGCTGGCTCAGAAAGATGCCATCCGGATCGGCATAAACCTGTTCCAGAAACCGCTGCACCAACAACGGCGATTCCGTCAGCTGCTCACTGCCCGACATCGTCAGCACTCGGTCCGCTCCTGTTTGCAGCACGCTCGGAAGTTCATGCGCGTCATCGTCAAGCCAGCAAGGCCAGCAACACCGTTGCCGGATCGGGTACCCGCTCGCCGGCCATGCGCTCGGTTTGCTCACGGCAGGAAAAACCGGTCGCACAGACCAGCCCCTGCTGCCGTGCCTGTTTCAGCGAATCCGCCCAGCTTTGCTCGAACAACAGCGCCGACTCCACGGCATGTTCGCGTTCATGACCGTAACTGCCGGCCATGCCGCAACAACCGGTTGCCATCGGTTTCAGTTCGAGGCCGAGTCGGCGGAATACCTGCTGCCATTGTGTGACCGACTCGCCGAGCTGGGTTTTCTCGGTGCAGTGCGAGAACAGGTGCACGGCCGGCCGCTGTGTCGCTGTAAATGACAACTCGGTGCGCGCCAGATACTCGGCCAGCGTCCACACCGGCGGCGCACCGGTGCAGTCGGTCACGCTCGGGTACTCCTGCCGGAACAACAGCACCTGGGTCGCTTCGATGCCGATGATCGGCAACTGCAGCGGTGCCAGCTCGCGCAGCCGCTTCACTGCCGCTTCCGCGCGACGCTGAAAAGCCGGCAACATGCCCTTGACGTGTTCGGCCTTGCCAAGCGGCAGGAACGGCAGAATCACCACGCGCTTGCCAAACCGCTCCAGCAGGCGAACCGCGTTGGCGAGCGCATCGCTGTCGAAGAAGCTGGTGAACGGATCCTGCAACAGCAAAACCGTATTGGCGCGCTGATCCGGCGCCAGCTTGGCCAAGGCCTCGGCATCAAACCGGCGTGCCTTGCGCGCCCGCAGCAGATCATAAACATTCGCGCGGGCAAAGGACGGCAAGGCCTGCAAGCCAAACAAGCGGCTTGCCAGCATCGTGCTGAGTGGATTGAACAACAAGGCGTTGCTGAGTCGTGGCAGCCGGGCCGCCCATGGCGCCCAGCGCTCCAGTGTAGTCAGCAGGTAATCGCGCAGCGGCCGCGGGTAACGGCGATGGTAGTGGTGCAGAAACAGCGATTTTTGGCTCGGCACGTCGACCTTGATCGGACACTGGGTCGAACAGGCTTTGCAGGCAAGGCAACCGGCCATCGCCGCATTGACTTCATGAGAAAAATCGCCGCTGTTGCCGAGCAGTGGAATACGGCGCAATTCCCGCTGCAGTTTTTCACTGGCGCGCACCGGCAGCGGCGTCAGATTGATCCCGGCGGACGAGGCTTGCCGCAACCACTCGCGCATCAGACCGGAGCGACCTTTCGGTGAATGCAGGCGATTGCCGGTCGCTTTGTAGGAAGGACACATGACGCTGTCCATCCGGTAATCGAAACACTGACCGTTGCCGTTGCAGTACAGCGCGCCCGGCGCGAGCGTCTCGGCCGTGTCGCTGATCTGCCGGTCCTGCTGACCACGCGTATGCTGGAACGGATCGAGCAGCAGCGTGGCATCGTCCAGCGGCGCGCAGATCTTGCCCGGATTGAGCTGGTTGCGCGGATCAAACGCCGTTTTTACCTGCCGCATGCGTCGGTAGATCGCGTCGCCATGAAACTCCGGACCGTACCAGGCACGCATGCCCTTGCCATGTTCCGACCACATCACGCCGCCATACTTCTCGCACAGGGCGTATACGGCGTCGGAAATCTGCCGGAATACCGCTTCATCGGCGTCGGTGCGCAGGTTCAGCGCCGGCCGGACATGCAGACAACCGACGTCGACATGACCGAACATGCCGTAGGTCAGGCCGTGGCTGTCAAGCAAGGCACGAAACTCACGGATGTAGGCCGCGAGATTTTCCGGTGGCACCGCCGTGTCCTCGACAAACGGAATCGGTCGTCGTTTGCCTTTGGCGTTGCCAAGCAGGCCAACGCCTTTCTTGCGCAAATCCCACAGGGCAGCTTGCGCGGCTTTCTCGGTCGTATAGTGAAAGCTGATCACGTCCGCCGCCGCTGGCAACTCCGCTTTCAGCTGCTCGGCCCGCGCGGCAAACTCGCCGGCATCATCGCCGACAAACTCCACCAGATTGATGGCATTGCCGGTGAAATCCTGCTGCTCGCCCAGATACGGCTTGACCTTCGGGAAGATGATGTCGTCCTTGGCCAGCGTGAGGATTTTGTCGTCGATGGTTTCGACCGCCGACGGCTGATGCTTGAGCAGCGCATGCGCCGCTGCCAGAGCGGCATCGAAGCTGCGATAGCGGATGGCAAACAGCGCCTTGTGCTTGGGCAGCGGCGTCAGCTTGAGCGTGAGTTCGGTGATGACCGCGAGCGTGCCTTCGGAACCGCACAGCACCGGATTCAGCGAGAAGCTGCCGGTCTTTTCGTCAATGACGTGCCAGAGGTTGTAGGCCGTGATGAACCGGCCCAGCCGGTCGGCATTCGGATGTTGTGGCGCATTCCGGCATGCCTCGTCAATCAAGCGGTAGATCTCGCCTTCCCGCCCCGGCTTGTGTTTGCGGGCAAAGAATTCGCTGGCTTCGAGCCGGCCGGTGTCAATCACCTCGCCGTTGTTCAACACCACCCGCAGCGCGATGACGTGATCACCGGTGCGGCCATACAGCCGCGAACCTTTGCCGCAGGCATCGGTATTGGCCATGCCGCCGAGCGTCGCGCGATTGGATGGCGACAATTCCGGGGCAAAGAAAAAGCCCTGAGGATTCACCACATCCTGCAACTGATCGAGAATCACGCCGGGCTGGACCCGCGCCCAGCGCTGCTCGGTATTCACTTCCAGAATCTGGTTCTGGAACCGCGACACATCAATGATGATGCCGGTAGTCAGCGACTGACCGTTGGTGCCGGTGCCGCCGCCGCGCGGTGACAGTTTGATGGCACGAAACGCGTCGCGGTGCGCCAGTGCGAAAATGCAGCTGACATCCGCTTCATGGCGCGGGAACAGCACCGCCTGCGGCAGCAATTGATAGACACTGTTGTCGGTGGCATGCACCAGTCGCGTGGCGTAGTCGGTGGCGATTACGCCGGCAAAGCCGGCGCGACGCAGTTCGTCAACGAACTGCTGATACACAGCATCCAGCTGCGGTTGTTCAACCAGGGCAGGTACAGCGCTCATGTTAGCCATTGCAACTCATTCAGCAGTCAGGACCGAGGCCCGACCGAACATCCAATCCTGTGTCCGACCGCGCCGCAGCCGGACCGACGACGCGCACCCAGCCATCAGGGCGATTCCGTCTGCTCATCAATCTGTTTATCAAGCTGCTCGGCAGCCTGTTGCGCCTGCTGTTGCACCGCTTGCGCCTGCTCCAGCTCTTCTTTCAGATCGCGACTGACCGCCTGCCCCAGTTCCTTGCCCGCCGCTTCAACGGCCGACGGTTCCGGCGGCTTTTCTTCGGCACAACCCGCCAGCAACACCGCCAGCGCCAGCCACATCGGTAACAGCACAGTTGCTTTCATCGTTGCACTCGCTTTTTTGCTCCGGACACCGAGCGGTTTTACCATATTCAGGTCGTTCCGCCAGAGGCTTTGTCTTCGGTGACCGCCGGCGGCGCGGCGGCTTTGGCATAGCGCATGGCACCGTAACTGGCGACCATCACCAACGCGATCGCGACGATCTGGTTCCCGGTCAATGCCTCATGCAGGATCAGCAAGCCCATCAGGGCCGCCACAGCCGGTTCCAGACTCATCAGAATGCCGAACACCCGGGTCGGGATGCGGCGCAAGGCTTCCATTTCCAGCGTATACGGCACCACTGACGACAGCAGCGCAACGGCGACGGCGGCGAGCAACCATTCGGCGTCCGCCACCACCGGCGCGGCGGCAACGGCGCCAAACGGCGCGATCATCAATGCCGCCGCCGACATCGCCAGCGCCAAGCCTTGTTGGCCGGGCAATGCGCCGCTGAGCCGTTGGCCAAGAATGATGTACGCGCCCCAGCAGAAAGCCGCTGCCAGCGCATACGCCAAACCCAACGGGTCCAGCGCGCCGGAAAACGGATTCAGCAACGCGATGCCGAAGCCCGCCAGCAGCACCCAGACGAGATCCAGCAAACGGCGGCTTTGCAGCAGCGCGACCGTCAGCGGCCCGAGGAATTCAATGGTGACGGCCAGTCCGAGCGGCAGTCGCTCCAGCGACAGGTAATAGGTGGCATTCATCCCGCCGAGCACCGCCGCAAACATCAGCGTGATGCGCCACTGCCGGCCCGACAGCTCGCGCCAGCGTGGCCGCACCCAGAGCCACAGCACCAGCGCTGCAATGCCAACGCGCAGGAACACCGTGCCCAGCGGACCAAACGCGACAAACAAATGCTTGGCAAATGCCGCACCGGCCTGCACGCTGAAAATGCCGATCAGCACCAGCACTATCGGATGAATCCGCTCAAGGACTTTCATTGTTGTTGTGATCCGTACCGTGCCCTCATCAGCACCGGTTTAGTTCGCTTTGCCAAGGCAGGACCGCTGCCTCATTTCTGCCGGTGCAAGATTCTGCCGCCGCACAAATTCTGTCACCGCAAAAACAACAAAGGCGGAATCCTGCATCCGCCTTTGTCGTCCTTGTCGACAGCCGGACCAAACGCCCGGCTGTCACGTCGTTGCTAGCACATCACTTCTGACCGGCGAGGAACAACCAGGTCTCCAGCACCGAGTCAGGGTTCAGCGACACCGAGTCGATGCCCTGCTCCATCAGCCACTGCGCCAGATCCGGATGATCGGACGGGCCCTGACCGCAGATGCCGATGTACTTGCCGTTGCGCTTGCAGGCCGAGATCGCCATCGCCAGCAATTTCTTGACCGCCGGATCACGCTCATCGAACAGATGGGCGATGATGCCGGAATCGCGATCCAGACCGAGCGTCAGCTGAGTCAGGTCGTTCGAACCGATCGAGAAACCGTCGAAGTATTGCAGGAACTCGTCGGCCATCAGGGCGTTCGACGGCAGTTCACACATCATGATGACTTTCAGACCGTTTTCGCCACGCTTCAGGCCATGTTCGGCCAGCAGTTCGGTGACGCGCTTGGCTTCGTCCAGCGTGCGGACGAACGGGATCATCACCTCGACGTTGGTCAGACCCATTTCGTCGCGGACTTTCTTGAACGCCTTGCACTCGAGCGCGAAGCATTCGCGGAAGTCGGCCGAGATGTAGCGCGAGGCGCCGCGGAAGCCGATCATCGGGTTTTCTTCGTGCGGCTCGTACAGCTTGCCGCCGATCAGGTTGGCGTATTCGTTCGACTTGAAGTCGGACATCCGGACAATCACGCGCTCCGGATAGAACGCCGCGCCAATGGTGGCAATGCCTTCAGCCAGCTTCTCGACGAAGAAATCGGTCGGCGACTTGTAGCCGGCGATGCGGGCCGCGATGTTCTCTTTCAACGCCGCGTCATGCAGGCTGTCGAAATGGATCAGCGCTTTCGGGTGCACGCCGATCACGCGGTTGATGATGAACTCGAGACGCGCCAGACCAACACCGTGGTGCGGCAGCTGCGAGAAGGTAAACGCCTTGTCCGGGTCGCCGACGTTCATCATGATCTTGAACTTCAGCTTCGGCATGTCGCTGACTTCGGCACGGTGAATGTCGAACTCATGCAGCCCCTGATAGATGTAACCGGTATCGCCTTCAGCGCACGACACGGTGACGTTGTCACCTTCCTTGATGTGATCGGTGGCATCGCCGCAACCGACCACGGCCGGAATGCCAAGCTCACGCGCGATGATTGCGGCATGGCAGGTACGGCCACCACGGTTGGTGACGATCGCCGCGGCTTTCTTCATGACCGGTTCCCAATCCGGATCGGTCATGTCGGTGACCAGCACATCACCCGGCTGGACGCGGGCAATTTGCGAAATGTCGGTGATGACGCGGGCCGGACCTTTGCCGATGCGCTGACCAATGGCACGGCCTTCGGCAACGACACGGCCTTTGGTTTTCAGCATGTAGCGTTCGATGACGCGGCTGTCGTCGCGCGACTTGACCGTTTCCGGACGCGCCTGAACGATGTACAGCTTGCCGTCAGAACCGTCTTTGGCCCACTCGATGTCCATCGGCCGCTGGTAATGCTTCTCGATGATCAGCGCCTGCCGGGCCAACTCTTCGACTTCGGCATCGGTGATCGAGAACGCGCGGCGCTCGGCCATCGAGACATCAACCGTCTTGACGGTTTTGCCGTGCTCGGTCTGGTTGGTGTAAATCATCTTGATGGCTTTGGCGCCGAGCGTACGACGCAGCACCGCCGGCTTGTTCGCTTTCAGCGTCGGCTTGTGCACGTAGAACTCGTCCGGGTTCACCGCGCCTTGCACCACGGTTTCGCCCAAACCATAGCTTGATGTGATGAACACCACATCGTTGAAACCCGATTCGGTATCGAGCGTGAACATGACGCCCGACGCGCCGATATCCGAACGCGCCATGCGTTGGATGCCGGCCGACAGCGCGACGCCAGCGTGCTCGTAACCTTTGTGCACGCGGTAGGCAATGGCGCGGTCATTGAACAGCGAGGCGAACACTTCTTTCACCGCCAACATCACGTTGGCCATGCCGCGCACGTTCAGGAAGGTTTCCTGTTGGCCAGCGAAGGATGCATCCGGCATATCTTCGGCAGTGGCCGACGAGCGCACGGCGACCGCGAATTCGTCACTGCTGTTGCCTTTCAGTTTCAAGTAAGCCGCGGTGATGGCTTTTTCCAGCTCCGGCTGGAACGGCGTCTCGACGACCCAGCGGCGGATTTTCTTGCCGGTTTCCATCAGCGCCTGGACATTGTCGACGTCCAGCGACTTCAGTTCGGCCTGGATGCGGGCATTGAGGCCCGACTGCTCAAGGAATTCACGAAAGGCTTCGGCCGTTGTTGCGAAGCCACCCGGGACCCGGACCCCGGCACCGGCGAGGTGGCTGATCATCTCGCCCAGCGATGCGTTTTTGCCGCCAACCCGGTCTACATCATGCATTCCGAGGTTTTCATACCACAGCACGTACTCAGCCAATGTCGTCACTCCTATCGGGTGGCCCGAGAAACCGGGTGCTAGCCATTTCAGGTTAGAATCGCCGCGCCTAGAGAAATGGGACGCGGTCAAAAAAGGGCCGCTATTGTAACGGAACAACCCCAAAAAGAGCGCCCCGGCATGAAACGTAGCGTATTTTTTATTTCCGACCGGACCGGCATCACCGCCGAAATGCTGGGTCAGGCCCTGCTCAGCCAGTTCGATGGCATCGACTTCATCGAAACCACCCTGCCCTTCATCGACAACGAAGACACCGCCCGCGACGCGGTCGCCCGTATCAACGCCGCCGCCGATCACGAGGGCGAGCCGCCGATTATCTTCGACACCATGGTGCGACCGGAGCTGCGCGCCATCATCCGGGAAAGCCGCGGCGTGGTGCTGGACCTGTTCCAGACCTTCGTGCCGGCACTGGAGACCACCCTCGGCGTCAAGTGCCAGTACCGGGTCGGCAAGGCCCACTCGGCCGAGAATGTCAGCCAGTACGAAACCCGGATCGAGGCGGTCAACTACGCGCTCAGCAACGACGACGGCGCCGTCACCAAATACTACGAGCAGGCCGATCTCATCCTGGTCGGCGTTTCGCGCTCGGGCAAAACCCCGACCTCGCTGTATCTCGCCATGCAGTTCGGCATCCGGGCCGCCAACTACCCGATCACCGAAGAGGACATGGACAACCATGGCCTGCCGAAGCCGCTGCGCCCGCACAAGCAGAAGCTGTTCGGCCTGACCATCCGGCCGGAACGGCTGCAGCAGATCCGCACCGAGCGCCGGGCGGGCAGCCGCTATGCCTCGCTCGATCAATGCCGGATGGAGGTTGAAACCGTTGAGCGGTTGTACCAGAGCGAAGGCATTCCGTGGCTCGATACCACCAGCCGCTCGGTCGAGGAAATCGCCACCAAGATCCTGGCCGCCACCGGCCTCAAGCGGCACCAGTTCTGATTCCCGGCGCCGTCCGGGCAAAACAAAAGGCCGGGATGTCCCGGCCTTTGCTTTCTCATGAACCCATTACTTTTTATTGGACCCACTACTTCCGCGGCTTGCGCAGCTCATCGTCACTCGGCAGCGGCTGGCCGGTGTAGGCATGGAGGAACGCCTCACAGAGCAACTCCGAGTTGGTGGCATGACGCAGGTTGTTGACCTGACGGCGGGTCCGCTCGTCAGTCAGCAGCTTGAGCACATGCAGTGGAATCGAGACGGTGATCTTCTTCACCTTCTCCTTTTTCTTGCCGTGCTCGATATACGGGTCGACAAACTCTTCTTCTTCAGGCTGTACAGACATCTTTCACTCCAGACGCCCTGAGGTCGGCGGCAAAGGTACTCAGCCACCCCGGTAACTGTCAAACCCATCACCATTCGTCATATGAGGCTTTTTTGACCAAAAAGCCTTGTATAGACATTTGGACGTCTATATTATCGCCGACACCTATACGTTTAGACGTCCAAACATGTCAGTGCCGGCCTACCAACTTTCCAGCATCGCCAGCCGCGTGCCGCTGTCGCCCGAGGTTCGCCTCTGGCGCGACCCGGCCGGCCTCGCGCTGGAAAGCGGCCAGACGCTGGCGCCGCTGGAACTGGCCTGGCGCAGCTGGGGCAAGCTCAATGCCGCCGGTGACAATGCCGTGCTGGTCATCCACGCCCTGTCCGGCTCGGCCGATCTCGAACTCTGGTGGCCGGAACTGCTCGGCGCCGGCAAGCCGCTCGACCCGGCCCGCGATTTCATTGTCTGCATCAACCTGCTCGGTTCCTGTTACGGCAGCAGCGGCCCGTTGAGTTACAACCCGGCCGATGGCGCCAGCTTCCGGGCCAATTTTCCGCGCATCAGTGTCCGCGATCAGGTGCAGGCACAAGTCGCGCTGCTGCGCGCGCTCGGCATTCACAAACTGCGCAGCGTCATCGGCCCCTCACTCGGCGGCATGATCGCGCAGGAATTCGCGCTGTTGGAACCGGAACTGGTGCAATCGCTGGTACTGATCGGCACCACAGCCGCGCACTCGGCGCAGGCGATCGCCGCCAGCGAATGTCAGCGCGCCGCGATTCGGCTCGATCCGGATTTTCAGGATGGTTTCTACAACGGCAAAGGTCCGGTGCGCGGTCTCGCGCTGGCGCGCGAGCTGGCGTTCCTGACCTATCGCTGCGACAGCGAACTGCGTCAGCGCTTTGGTCGCGAACGCGGCGACAACAAAGCCTTCGCCGTGCTCGACTACCTCGATTACCAGGGCGACAAATTCGTCCAGCGTTTTGACGCCAACAGCTACATCCGGCTGACCGAATGCATGAACAGCCATGACATCGGTCGCGACCGCGGCGGCATCGCCGCCGCACTCCAACAGATCCATCAACCGACACTGGTACTCAGCCTTGACAGCGACCAACTCTATCCGGTGGCCGAACAGCGCGAGATCGCGCGCCACCTACCGAATGCGCAGCATGTGATCGTGAACAGCCGCCACGGTCACGATGGTTTCCTGACCGAAACCGATGCCGTTGCGGCTGCCCTGACGCCGTTTCTGGCGGCGCAATACGACAGCGCCGCCGCGGCCTGCCATTCCGTTTGCTGAATCAAAGGATTTCTTCATGAGCCATGCCAATCACCCGACCGCACCGATCGCCGTGCTGAAATTTGGTGGCAGCGTGCTGACCGACGCCAACGCGCTGCGTCGGGTCGCCAGCCATCTGCATTTTCGCCTGCAGCAGCAACCGGTCATTGCCGTGGTTTCCGCCACCCGCGGCAGCACCGACACGCTGCTGACACTCGGTTCGCTTGCCGCCGAACAAACCCAAACCGCCATTCTCGGCTTGCAGCAGCTGATCCAGCGCCATCTCGATCTCGGCAAGCAATTGTTGAGCGATACCGAGCAGCACAATCTGGTCGGCAGCTACCGGCAGTTGCAATTGCTCGGTGAAGAAGCGCTGCAGGTGCTCGCGCGGCAACCGGGTGATGGCCATGCCATTGCCGCGCTTGCCGCACTCGGTGAAAAGCTGTCGGCACAGCTGCTGGCGGCGCTGCTGCGCAATGCCAATATCCGCAGCGACTGGTTTGCCGCCGAGCGGCTGATCCAGACCGACGACAACGCACTCAGTGCCAGCGTCGACAACCGCGCCACCGCCGCCAGGTTCGCCGCGCTGCCGGCCGAGTTCTGGCGCAGCAGCCTGCAAGTCGTCACCGGTTTCTGCGGCGCCGATGAGCGCGGCCGCACCACCCTGCTCGGCCGCAATGCCAGCGACTACAGCGCGGCGCTGGTCGCGGCGCATGCTGGCGATGTGCTCGAGATCATCGGCGACACCGCCGGCATTTTGAGCGCCGATCCGGATTACGTGCCGAATGCCGACACCGTGCCGGTGCTGGCGCTCGATGATGCCAGCCTGCTCGCCCAGTGCGGTGCTGGTGTGCTGCACCCGCGCAGCCTGCAGCCGCTGCTGGAACGCCGTTTGCCGCTGACCCTGCGCCGGCTGGAAAACGATCACGGCACGCGCATTGACCCGAGCCATCACGGCCGTGCGCAGGCGTTCATCGCCTGCTGGATCCCGCCGACCTCGCTCACCTTGTCCAAGCAAACGCCACTGCCGCTGTCGCTGCATCGCTGGCATGCGCAGACGCCGGAGCTTGCCGTGGTATCGGTGTTCGTTGCCGATCATCAGGCGTTGATCGCGGTGCTCGAGCAGCTGCAGCTGCGCGCAGCCCAGGCCGGTGTGGTGCTGCACGGTCACCGCGTGCTGGAACGCGAACGCGTGCTGGCGTTCACGCTCGCAATTGCCGATCTGGACGCCTTTGCCCGGCTCGCCCACGCCTGCCTGTATCCGGCCAATGACGAGATCGCCGTTGCCATCATCGGCGCCAGTGGTCGCATCGGCAAACAAACGCTGCAGTTGCTGCGCCAGCAGCAGGCCACGCTGAAAACCGATCTCGGTCTGCGCCACCATGCCGGCCTGCGCGTCATCGCTCTCTGCAACTCGCACCAGATCCACTGGTGCAGCCAGCATGAGAAAGATGCTGACGCCAGCCTGCAGGCACTTGCCAACGAACCGGATGTGATTGAACCGGCCTCACGCCTGGTGCAGGAACTGCTCGCCCAGCAACTGCCGCGGCTGATCGTCGTCGATGCCTCGGCGAGCGAGCACGTCGCCGCGCTGTACGAGCCGCTGCTGAAAGCCGGCATCGCCGTGGTGACGCCCAACAAGATCGCCAATGCCGACAGCCTGCAGCGGTTCCGTCTGCTGCAACAGCTTTCGCGACACAATGCCGCACCGTATTTGTATGAAACCACGGTGGCAGCGGCCCTGCCGGTGCTGCGACCGCTGCTCGATCTGCAACGCGCCGGCGACCGGCCGACTGAACTGAAAGCCATTCTGTCCGGCACCATCGGTTATGTGCTGGACCGGGTGCAGCAGCAGATCCCGTTTGACGTTGCCGTTTCTGAGGCGGTCAGCCTCGGCTACGCCGAACCGAATCCGCTGCTCGATCTGGGGGGTGAAGACGTCGCCCGTAAACTGCTGATCCTGCTGCGCACCTGCGGCATTGCGCTGGAGCGCGACAACATCGATCTGCAGCCGCTGATTCCGGTCGATGCCGCATCGACTGCGCCGCTCGCCAGCTTCAATAACTACTGGCAACAGCAGGCCAGCGAAGCCGCCGCTGCCGGCAAGCGCCTGGCTTATGTCGCGGAATATTCGGACGGCAAGGCACGCATCGGTTTGCAGCAAGTCGATGCCAGCTCGCCGTTCCATCGCCTGCGTGGCACCGAGAACGCGGTGATCTACCGCTCACCGCTGTATCGCGACATTCCCTTGACCGTTTCCGGCCCGGGCGCTGGCGTGGCGGTCACCGCGGCTGGCGTGTTTGCCGATGTGCTGTCAGCGGCACAAGCGCTGGCGGCCCGCGAACCGGTCAGCATCGCGCGTGATGCGGCACTTGCGGTTGCCGCCTGAAGGCCGCCCTGGAATTCCACAGCAAACAGACCGACAACCAGAATTCGAAAAGGAAACCCATCATGAGCAAGCGCTGTCGCCCCGCTACCCGCCTCGTCCGTGCCGGCATTGAATCCGATCGCCACCACAATGCGGTGATCCCGCCGATTTACCTCTCGACCAACTTCGCGTTCACCGAATTCGGCAAGAAACCGCCGTACGATTACACCCGTTCCGGCAACCCGACCCGCGATCTGCTCGGCGAAGCCTTGGCTGATCTCGAAGGTGGCGCCGGTGGCGTCATCACCGCGACCGGCATGGCGGCCGTGACCCTGGTGCTGCAATTGCTGCAACCGGACGATCTGGTCATCGCACCACATGACTGTTATGGCGGGACGTACCGGCTGCTGTTCCGGCTGCAGGAGCGCGGCGTCGTCAATGCCGAGTTCCATAACCAGACCGATGACAGCATTTATGCCGTCATCGCCGAACGCAAACCGAAACTGTTGTGGATCGAAACGCCGAGCAATCCGCTGCTGCGCATCGCCGATATCGAAAAACTGGCCGCCGCGGCCCACGCCGTTGGTGCCCTGGTGGTGGTCGACAACACCTTCCTGTCACCGGCGCTGCAGCAGCCAATCGCGCTCGGTGCCGACATCGTCGTGCACTCGACCACCAAGTACATCAACGGCCACAGCGATGTAGTCGGCGGTGCGGCAATCGCCAAAACGCCGGAGCTGCAGGAAAAGCTGGTGTTCTGGGCCAACGCGCTGGGCCTGACCGCATCGCCGTTCGATTCGTATCTGGCGCTGCGCGGCCTGCGCACGCTGGAGGCGCGGCTGTCGGTGCACCTTGCCAACACCGAGGCGCTCATCGATGTGCTCACCGATCACAAAGCCGTCAAGAAAGTCTATTACCCCGGATTGCCGAGTCATCCCGGCCATGCCGTTGCCAAACGTCAGCAAAGTGACTTTGGCGCCATGCTGAGCTTCGAGCTGCACGGCGGCGAAGCTGAAGTGCGCGCGCTGATCGACAACCTGAATCACTTCTCGCTGGCAGAATCACTCGGCGGCGTCGAGAGCCTGATCGCCCATCCGGCCAGCATGACCCATGCGGCGATGGACCCGGAAGCGCGCCGCCGCGCCGGCATCAGCGATACCTTGTTGCGGATTTCGGTCGGCATCGAAGACGGCGAGGATCTGTGCAATGCGCTGGAAGACGCGCTGGATGCCGTGCTGGAGCTGCAGGCCGAACAACCGGCGTTGGAAGTGGTCAACGGCTGAGCGAATGACGACTTGTTTTGTTATTTGCAGGAGCGGCCTTGGCCGCGCTAGTGTCTCAAACAACAGACTCGCGGCCAAGGCCGCTCCTACAGATCCGTAAGCCAGAGTCCACCACGATGAGCCAATTCAGCAACGTCAGCGTCAACAAGGAAGCCAATGTCTACTTCGACGGCAAATGTGTTTCGCACACCGTGACCTTTGCCGACGGCAGCCGCAAATCGGTCGGTGTGATCCTGCCATCGACGCTGACCTTCAACACCGGCGCGCCGGAAGTGATGGAACTGCTCAAAGGCCGCTGCCGGGTCAAGCTCGCCGGCGCGACGCAAACAACCGAATATGCTGGCGGCCAATCGTTCAGTGTGCCGGGCAACAGCAGCTTTGAAATCGAAACGCTGGAGCCGCTGCACTACGTTTGTCACTTTGGCTGAGCCGTTTGGCTCTCGGTCAATTCCTGATAGAGCTCCCAGGCGCTTCGCTCGGCCCAGCACATGGCGAGGCGCCCGTCACGCACTGCCCAAATCGCGACACCGGTAAACCGGATCGGCCGGCCATCGGCGGGCAAGCCGAGCATGCCGTTGTTACGGCCGGTGCAGATCCAGCGCGACACCACCCGATCGCCTGCCGCATTGGCAAACGCTTCCTGATTGATCGTGCGGGCATCCAGCAGCACTTGCTGAAACTGCTGCACCCAACGTTTGAAGTTGTCCCGACCGGCAATGGTCTTGCCGCCGGAGATGATGACGTAGTCTTCCGTCATCAATTCATCAATCGCATCCAGTTCATGCGCTGGCCCCCACACCCGCGCCAGAAAAGTCAGCGCCAGTTGTTCTGCTTTGGCCGCGGCCGATGGCTCAGACATGATTCAGTCTCCTGAGAGGCAAAACGCCTCCCGAAGGAGGCGCATGATTGCTTTGACATAAGCGTCACTGGGCAGCGGCTTTGCGCCGTTGCCACAGATGTTTGGCGACCGTGACCACGGCCGGAATTCCGGGCAGCAGAATGAGCGCGATCACCACCAGCGAGAAATTCCCTTTTACCACCGGAATATTGCCGAAGAAATAACCGGCACCGACGCAGACAGCAACCCACAGCAAGGAACCAATCAGGCTGAAGCCGATGTATTTCGGGTAGTACATCTCGCCCATGCCGGCCACGAACGGCGCAAAGGTGCGCACAAACGGCAGGAAACGGGCAATGATCACAGTCGGTGCGCCATACTTTTCGTAATAGGCATGGGTTTTGTCGAGGTATTCCTTGCGGAAGAACTTGGAGTTCGGATCACTGAACAGTTTGTGACCAAAGAATCGCCCGATGAAGTAGTTGCTGTTGTCGCCACAGAACGCGGCAACAATGATCACCACTGCCACCAGCAAGGGATCAATCGCACCGATGGCACCCATCGCGCCCAATGCAAACAACATGGAATCGCCGGGCAGGAATGGCGTCACCACCAGTCCGGTTTCGGCGAAGACGATCAGGAACAGAATGGCGTAGATCCAGACGCCATAGTTCTGCGCGAGCTCGATCAGATGAGCGTCGATATTGAGGATAAAGTCGATAATCGGCACGGTACGGCCCTGTCCGGTCGGAAAACGGCGGCCAGTTTACTGAAGGCCCGGCCCCGGTACCAGCAAAGCCGGCCGGTTCAGCAGACCGCTGGGCTGTCTGGACTATTCCTGGCCCGCCGGCTCCCCCGACTGCAGGTGCTCGGTCCAGTACAGCCGCACTCCCGGCTGCTGGCTCGGTAGCTGCTGCACAAAGGTGCCGGCATCAACAGTACGTAGGCTATCGCCCTGGCTGTGCACGCCAAGCAAGCGATCGGCAGCATGGGTGACAGGCAACTGGCCAATCGGCAGCCAGAGCAGCAATAGTGCGAAGGCAGCCCCCGCCAGCGCCACACCATAGGCCAATCGCCATGTCGGCCACAGACCGGCCCAGCGCTCCGCTGATTCGCGTTTTGCCCGCAGCCGCGCCAAGCCGTCGACAGGCGGCTCCAGTACGGGCAGCAATTCCGGTTCACGCTTCATTGCTCGCCTCGGTTTTCTTTCGCACTGTGTTCGAAGGTGGCACCAACAAGCGCCGTGCGCAACTGCTTCAGGGCCAGATGCCGGCGTGAGGCCACGGTCCCGGCCGGAATCGACAACAGCTCGGCAACCACCTCATACGGATACTCACTGAATTCAGTCAGCAGCAACACACTGCGCAGCTTTTCCGACAGCTGCTCGATCGCTTGCGCGAGTTTTTGCTGTTGCTGCGCGCTCGCCAATTGCAGCTCGGGTGAGTCATTTTGATCGGTCAGCTCTGGCAGCTCGTCAAGCTGCAGAAACTGCCGCAACGCTCGCCAGAGTCGCCGCTTGCGGGCGAGATTCAGTGTCATCACCCACAGGTAGCGGTCCGCCGTTTCGCGGTCGATCTGCGCGCGCCGCTGCCACAGTTGCAGAAACGCCTCCTGCACCAGATCCTGGGCTTCGTGCCGTTGCCAGACATAGCGGTACGCCGCGTTGTACAGCGGCTTTTCCAGCCGCTGGTATAACGCCGACCAGTCGGCCTCGCTGAGGCCGATATCGGAACTCATGTCACGTCCAGCTCAGAGCGTGGCGCGCACGATGTAATACAGCGTCTGGTTTTCGCTGCCTGGCATGCCATCCGGTGAGTAGGCGGACTGGCCGAGCACCAGCAGTTCACCCGGCTTCATTTCCATTTCGGCGTTAAGCCGAGCACCGTTTCGGTTGAGCCATAGCGACAGTTTCGAAAACACCGTCACCTGTTCCTTGCTGGCGCGACGCAAAGTCGGCTCGGCACGCAATGCCGCATACGCGCCTTGCACATCGCCTTCATGACCAGCGCGGGCGTGTATCGTCAGTTTCTCGATCAGCTGAAAGCGGTTGATACCTTGCGCCTGTGTGATCGCTGTCAGCGCCGACTGCACTTCCGTCAAGGTGGGATCGGAGCCGGCCGCACCCACACTGCCACGGACAAACCAGGCTTCGAGTTTGATGGTAGGCGTCGGCCCCGGCGAAAACGCCAGCACATCATCAATCAGGCTCCTGACGCCACGATGCACCGACTCCGGCGCCGTGACGATCAGTTGGCCGTTTGGCGCCAGCGTAACCCGGCCGATGTAGCTCTTGTCGTCCTCGGTACCACGCAGTGCCGCTTGCAAGGCACTGCGTACCTCGTCGGCATGATCGCCGTGCACCGCGTAGCTGCGCATCACCATGGCGCCGCCGCGACTGTTCTCCCAGAACGGCCGTATCAAGGTGAAATAGGTAAAAGCGATGACGAACAGGCCGGCGGCAAAGGCGACCGCGACCCGAAAAAGACTGCTGCTGTTCATGGCTGCTCCTCAGCGTCGGCAGATGGCAAAAGAACCGGCATCCGGTTCCTTACCCTGCTTTACCCCGGCGGAGCAGTTTTCTTCACTGGCTTCGGAAAATCAAAGATTGGCCACCTGAGCCAGTGCCGACCCGACAGGAGGCCTCTGGGCCAGGCCCAGCGAATGGCAGACCGCGTAGGTCAGCTCGGCCCGGTTCAGGGTGTAGAAATGGAAATCGCGGAAGCCCTCCTTCACCAGCAACTTGACCTGCTCCAGCGCCACGCTGGCGCCGATCAGCTTGCGGGTGTCCGGATCATCATCCAGGCCTTCGTAGAGCCGGCCCAGCCAATCGGGAATGCCGGTGCCGCAGCCTTTGGCAAAGCGCTCAACCTGGCGGAAATTGCCAATCGGCAAGATGCCCGGCGTGATCGGCACATGGATACCGGCCGCCACGCAGCGATCGCGGAAACGCAGGAACGCGACATTGTCGAAAAAGAACTGGGTCAGGATGTGACTCGCACCGGCATCGACCTTGGCTTTCAGGTGATCGAGATCGGCACGGGCACTACGCGCTTCCGGATGCACTTCCGGATAGGCGGCAACGCTGATGCCATCGATGCCGAGCTCGCGCAGATAACGGACCAGATCAATCGCATGGGCGAAATCGCCGCCCGGATGACTTTGCCCAGCCGGCAGATCGCCACGCAGCGCCACGATATGGTTGACGCCAAGCTTCTGGTAACGACGGACGATCTCGGCGATCTCGTCACGGCGGGCATCGATGCAGGTCAGGTGCGGCACCGGTGTCAGCGTCGTTTCGGTTTTCAGCCGCTCGATCACGGCATGGGTGCGATCACGGGTCGAAGCATTGGCGCCGTAGGTCACCGAAACGAACTGCGGTTTGAAGCGGGCGAGTTTCAATACCGATTGCCAGAGCGTATCGGCCATCTCGGGCGTGTTCGGTGGAAAAAATTCGAACGACACCTGCAGATCGTTTTCCAGTTGCTGCCACTGCCGGTTCAGGTTTTCCAGTACACGAGCCGCGTGCAAAGACATGATGCGCTCTCTTTTGCTCAGGATCAGGCGGCAACCGCGTTGCCGTGACGAATGCGCAGGTTGCGTGCCGCCTGCACCAGATTGGCCAATGCCGCTTCCGTTTCCGGCCACTGCCGGGTTTTCAAACCGCAATCCGGGTTGATCCAGAGCCGCTCTTTCGGAATGAACTGCGCCGCTTTTTCAATCAAGGCTTCGATCTGCGCCACCGTCGGCACGATCGGGCTGTGGATGTCGTAAACGCCGGGGCCGATCTCGTTCGGGTAGCTGAAGCGTTCGAACGCTTCCAGCAAATCCATGTTCGAACGCGAGGTCTCGATGGTGATGACATCGGCATCGAGCGCGGCGATCGAGTCGATGATCTCGTTGAACTCCGAATAGCACATGTGGGTATGGATCTGGGTCCCATCGCTGACACCGGCGGTCGCCAGCTTGAACGCGGTCACTGCCCAATCCAGATAGGCCGGCTGTTCGGCCTTTTTCAGCGGCAGACCTTCCCGGATCGCCGGTTCATCTATCTGGATGATACGGATGCCAGCCTGTTCCAGATCTTTCACCTCGTCACGCAGCGCCAGCGCAATTTGCTCAGCCTGCTCTTTGCGCGACAGATCGTTGCGCGGGAACGACCAGCACAGAATCGTGATCGGCCCGGTCAGCATGCCTTTGAGCGGCTTGTCGGTCAGCGACTGGGCATACGTGGTCCAATCGACCGTGATCGGTTTCGGCCGGGCAACATCGCCGTAAATGATGGGCGGTTTGACACAGCGTGAGCCATAGCTTTGCACCCAACCATTTTCAGTGAAGGCAAAACCGTCGAGCTGCTCGCCAAAATACTCGACCATGTCGTTGCGCTCGGATTCACCGTGCACCAGCACATCCAGTCCCAGCGCTTCCTGGCGTTTGACGTGATCGGCAATCTGCGCCCGGATGGCCCGGACGTAATCCTGTTCAGAGAGCTCGCCTTTCTTGACGCCGGCACGCAGGGCGCGGATCTCGGCAGTTTGCGGGAACGAGCCAATCGTTGTGGTCGGAAACAGCGGCAGCTTCAAGGTGCCGCGCTGCACCACGGCGCGGCTGGCATACGCTGATTTGCGCAGGCTGTCGCTCTTGCTGATGGCCGACAGCCGCTGCCGTACGGCGGGCTTGTGGATGCGCGGCGAACTGCGCCGGCTGGCAACGGCTTTGTCGCTCGCCTCCAGTTCAGCGCTGATCGCGGCCACACCATCGTTCAGCGCGCGGGTCAGCAGCGCCACTTCACCGACTTTCTGTTTGGCAAAGGCGAGCCAGCTGCGCAGCTCCGGATCGAGTCTGGTTTCGGCGTCGAGATCGACCGGACAGTGCAGCAACGAGCAACTGGTCGAGACCCAGAGCCGACCGTTGAATTTCTGCTGCGCCCGGCCGAGCTGCGCCAGCGCCGCGCGCAAATCGGTGCGCCAGATATTGCGGCCATCAACCACGCCAAGCGAGAGCACCCGCTCTTTCGGCCACGCGTCGACGATCGCGTCGAGATCGGCCGCGCCACGGACCGCATCGACATGCAGGCCGTCGACCGCCAGCTCCTTGATCAGGGCAAGATTGTCCTTGATGCTGCCGAAGTAGGTCGCCAGCAGCAGCTGCAGCTTGTAGTCCTGCAGATTTTTGTAGGCGTAACGGAACGCGTCTTGCCAGGCGGCATCCAGATCCAGCGCCAGCACCGGCTCATCCAGTTGCAGCCATTTGAGATCAAGCGCTTCGAGTTGCTGAATCAGTTTCTGGTATTGCAGCAAGAGCTTGGGCAACAACGCGAGCCGGTTGCCGCCATCGCGGCTTTTGCCCAGCCACAAAAAGCTGACCGGGCCAAGCAGCACCGGCTTGACGCTGTGACCGAGCGCCTGCGCTTCCTTTATTTGTTCAATCAGCGGCGCGCTGTTCAGCGTGAACGACTGATCTTTGCTGAACTCCGGCACGAGGTAGTGGTAGTTGCTGTCGAACCACTTGGTCATTTCACAGGCCGGCGCGTCGGCACCGGTTGGCGCCCGGCCGCGCGCGGCGCGGAAATACTGATCGAGATCGGATGCGCCCTGCCCGGCACCCGCGGCGTGGCCGAATCGCTCCGGGATCACGCCGAACAGAAAGGCGGTGTCGAGCACATGGTCGTAATAAGAAAAGTCCCCGACCGGCAGCAGTTGAACCCCGGCGTCCGCCTGCAGCTGCCAATGTGCGGCCCGAAGTGCACGAGCGCAGGCGTCCAGATCGGCGCGCTTGAGTTCTCCGCGCCAGTACTTTTCGAGGGCGGTCTTAAGCTCGCGCTTAAGGCCGATGCGAGGAAAACCGAGGGAATGGGCGACAGCCATGATGCGGCTCCTTTTGGCTATTTAGACGTCCAAACAGCGAGTGGAACCGACTTTAGATGTTTAGCCGTCCATACGTCAAGCACTTTATCCCGCCGTCTATCTGATTCCTCGCTCCGCTTTTCCGGTGCTGAAGTACCTATTACCAAACGCCACCTATACTCTGCGCCTGGGCTATGCCCACTTCTGGCTTCGCGAGAGCGCCAGTGCGATGACCCGATCCGCCCCACTGTTACTGGTCCTGCTGCAGTCTCTGCTGTTGTCTCCGCTCGCCTGGTCGGAGGTAACCGTTCTCGCCGACGTCCGCGTCGTACAGGCCGACACTGCAGGCAATGGTCTGGACGCTGACCTCGGCAAAACCCGGTTCGATAACAGCGGCATTGATGGTGTGTTCGGGCTGGACCTCCACGCCGACCTGGATATCTGGCAGCTGGACGCCAGTTTGTTGCGCTATGCCGGCAGCGAACAGGTGCTCGCGATCACCGAGGCATTCGCGACCTTGCGCCCCATTCCAAGCTCACCGTGGCGACAACAAGTGCGCGCCGGTTTCTTTTACGCGCCGATCTCGTTGGAAAACACGGTGGCGACCTGGCAAGCCAACGGCTTTTTGACCAGCAGCGCCATCAACAGCTGGTTGGCAGAAGAGTTGCGCACGCTCGGCATCGAATGGCGCTGGACTTGGCTCGGCCAATTTGCCGGCAGCGCCCACGATTTCAGCGTGTTTGCCGCCGCGTTTGATCACAATGACACCGCAGGGAGTTTGCTGACGTGGCGCGGCTGGAGCCTGCACGATCGTCAAATCGGTTGGGATGAAGCCATTGCTTACGCCGATCTGCCCACGCTTGCGCCCACCGGATCCTTTCGCTTTCAAGCACCGTACGCCGCCCCATTCGAGGAAGTGGATCACCGCGTCGGCTATTACGTCGGCGCCGAGTGGCAGTATCGCCCCGGGCTCAAGCTGACCTGGCTTCACTACAACAACCGTGGCCAACCCGCGGAGATCGACAACGGCCAATACAGCTGGCAAACCCGATTCCAGCACCTCGGTCTGCACTGGCAAGCACACGAACACTGGACACTGCTGGCGCAATGGCTGCGCGGCAACACCCAGATGGGCCGCAGCGTGCTGCGCTACATCGACAATGACTTTACGGCTTGGTACCTGTCACTCGCCCGGCAATGGCAAGTGCATCGCTTCAGCGCCCGCTACGATGATTTCCGTGTTGATGATCGTGACCAGACTGTCGATGACAACAACCAGGAGCACGGTCATGCCTACACTTTCGCTTGGCACTGGCAATTCAGTACTAGCTGGCAACTGTTGACCGAGGTTCAGCAGATCGACTCGGATCGGCCTGCCCGCCTCACCGTCGCCACATCACCGGAACAACGCGAACGCCTGCTGCAATTGGCGCTCAGGTTTCAGTTCTAGCGCAGTGCTGACAATACCCGGCGCCGGCACCGCCGCTTCGCCAAATCTGAACGATACTTGCAGTTACCCCTTTGCTGTCGGGAGCACGTTTCGATGCCGTTACCGCTGTCGGCCATCATGCGCGCATGCTCCGCATCCGTTCACGTGGCCATTGCTCGATACGGGTGAGCGATGCCCGCCTCACCAGCCAGTGTCGCGCGCGACAAATGGCTCCAGCTGACCCAGCACGCCAACTGGCAACTGTGGCGCTGGCAGCTCGGCGTAACCCTCGGCTATTTCCTGCTCGGTCATCTGGCATTCGCCATCTCGGTTTCGCATCAGAACGTCACCAGCGTGTTCTTTGCTCCAGAAGGCCTCGCACTTGCCGGCTGTATCCGTTTCGGCTTTCGCATTGCTCTCGCCATCTTCGTCGGCCAATTGTGGTTGGCGCTCGATGTCGGTGTCGAACCGATCAGCGCAATGCTGATCGCATTGATCAACGCCACCGGCAGTGCGCTCGGTGGCGAGCTGGCGCGTCGCGCCGGTATTCACCATCAGTTCTCGTCGCCGCGCCAACTTTTCATGCTACTGCTGCTGATATTTCTGTTGCTGCAGCCCTTCAGCGCTGGCTTTGGCACCCTCACCCTGTGGAGCCGCGGCGCAATTCCAACTGCCGATTGGCCACAGGCAATGCTGACATGGTGGTTTGGCAATGCCATGGGCCAGTTGCTGGTCACACCGCTGTTGCTCAGCTGGGCCGGGTTCACCTGGCGTTTGCGCTTTGATTACGCGGCATCCGAGCTGTTGCTGTTGTTGGCCTGTTGCCTACTCTACGTTGCGGTGGCCACGGGTCATCTGATGTTCCCCGGTATGTCGCATCCGCTGGTGATTTTTGCGTCAGCTTATCCGCTGCTTTCCGGACTCAGCCTGTACTTTGGCATGCGCGGCGCGACGGTCGGCAATATCGTTGTGGTCGCCATCGCGGTGTGGTCTACCCACGGCGGCATCGGCCCCTTTGCCAGCGCTACCCTGCAAGAAGGTCTGCTCTACCTGAACACGTTTTCGCTGAGCTCTTGTATCACTGCTTTGGTGCTGGCGTCGGTGGTGGAACAACGCAAAGTGCTGACCGAAAAGCTGCGTCATCAAGCCAACCACGACCCCTTGACCGGCGTTGCCAGCCGCCGCCAGTTTCTTGCGTTATCCGAGCATGAGCTCGCGCGCACGCATCGCAGTGGCCAGCGGCTCTCGCTGCTGATGTTGGATGTGGATCATTTCAAGCAGCTGAACGATAAACACGGCCACGCCACCGGCGATGATGCACTGCGCATCGTTGCCAGCATCATTGTTGGCGTGGTCCGGCAGGTTGATGTGGTCGGCAGACTCGGCGGCGAGGAGTTTGCCGTACTGCTACCCGACGCCAATGCCGTACAGGCGACGCACATCGCCGAACGGATACGGGTGGAAATCGCTCAACTGACGCCAAGCACAGCACGCGACGAGCCGTACCGGCTTACGGTCAGCATTGGCCTGACGCAAGCCGACCGTCGCGATCTGCAAGTCGACGCTTTACTGCAGCGCGCCGACCAAGCCATGTACCACGCCAAGCACGATGGTCGTGACTGCGTGCGTCAGCAATTGGTGACTTGAATACTGCCAAACGGCACCGCAACGGCTGAGACGAACCGTTCACTTGCCGCGTTTTGCTTTACCTTTGCCGACAGCACGATTGTGCGCAATTGCTGCCTGTATCAGAGCTTTGAACGCCGCAGCATCGATCTGCTCGTCTTGGTGAAGGTCAATGGCGCGGCGGGCATTGCCGTCAAGGCTGGCGTTGAACAGGCCACTCGGATCCGGCAGCGATGCGCCCTTCAGAAAGGTCAGTTTGATCTTGTCCTGGTAGGCTTCGCCGGTGCAGATGATGCCATCCTGCGACCAGACCGGCGTGCCCATCCATTTCCACTCCTCGACCACGTCCGGCGCCGCGTCGTGAATCAGTTCGCGCACCCGGCGCAACACCTCGCCACGCCAATCAGCCAAGGCCCTGATGCGCTGATCGATCAGCTCGCTGGCGCTGGTTCCGGGCGTCATGTCCTCTGCTTTCAGGTTCTCGACTTTCATGATACCGGTCTTCATGGCTTTGTCTCCGTCACAGTATCGACAGGTTCACGTCGCCTGGGCCAGTACGGCAAGGCGAACAGATACAAACCGCTCAACAACAGCAACGCCAGCGGCAGCAACGGTGAATAGGTAATCCAGGTCGGCTCCGGACCGGCACCTTGGGCCAGGGCGATGAAATTGGCGATCACGGTCAGCGTGAACAGGATCGAAAGCCAGCGGTGGCTCTGGCGGATGGTTGTACTCATGGCTGAGGCTTCCTTGAACAATGGTGACGTCGGGTAACACCCCCCGCTCAACGCGCCTGAACCAGCTTCCAGCCATTGCCGGACGGATCGCGGAAACTGGCATCGACCGAACCGTAACGCTCAATCGGTTCCTGATTGAACTCGACGCCCTTGGCCTGCAGCGCGCGAAACGTCGCCCGGCAGTCGGCGACGATGAGCACCAGCGGCGGCATCGCGCCTTTGGCGACCAGTTCGCGCAGAGTCTGCACTGTTGCCGCATCGTGCATCGGCGCCTGGGGGGTGAACAAACCGAGCTGAAACAGCGCCTGTTCCGGATGCTGCACGGTCAACCAGCGGTAATCGCCGTTGCGCACATCGGTGTGCACCCGAAAGCCGAGCTGATTGACATAGAACTGCAAGGCCTCGTCCTGGTCGCGCACATAAATGCCGACGACACCAACGCCCTGGTTGACCGCCTGTTGCATGTTGCCTCCGATTCACCGTTCCGGCGCTTGCCGTGCCGTCGGCATGCTAGCGCCCTCGTCCTGCCGGCGCTTCTCCGAAACTGCTACGGTCAGGTCCGGTCGCTGGGCCGCGCTCAGGAAACAGCCGGGCACCTGGGTCAAGGCATGCGGCATGGCTTTGATCCGGGTCCGGAAATCGCCCGGACTCTCGCCGGTGATATCGCGAAAGGTGCGACCGAAGGTGCCGAGACTGCTCCAGCCGGTCTGAAAGGCAATGTCGGTGATGGGACTGTCAGTGTCGCGCAGCAACGCCGTCGCGCGCTCGATGCGGCGGCTGAGCAGATAACGGTGCGGAGGCACGCCAAATGCCTCCTTGAACGAGCGGGAAAAATGCGCAGCCGAGACTCCACTGACCGCAGCCAGCCGTTGCACCGGCCACTCCTGCTCCGACGCCACATCCATGGCGTCCCGGGCGCGCAGCAGGCGCCGCAACAGATCCGGATCCCGGCTCACTGCAGCCGGGCCAAGGCAGCGTCAGCAGCCGCCGTTTCCGCACACAGAAACATTGCCATCGGCACACTCACGCCGCTGCCGGCACCGCTTTGCGCGCGAACAGCAAGGCGAGCGCAAACACCACTTCCACGCCACCGCCGACAAACGCGGCATAGGCCGGTGCCATGCCGAATGCAAAACAGAAATATCCGGCCGCAATCAACGCGCCACCACAAAACCAGTACAGCCGAAGTCCGTAAAGCGCATGAAAGGTCAGATAGCGGCTGCCGATCGCCAGCATCATCGCCGGAAAGAACCAGCCGGGCTGCGCCCGCGACAGGCCGTACGCCAGAACGCAGCAGGCGATCAGCCAGATGGTGCTGGCAAACGCCAGCGAATTGAGTGCATTGCCGGCTTGTGGTTTTGCCGAGCGGCCGAGCAACTTGAGCACCACCGTCGCGACCGGGTGAATCAGCGCACCGCCGATGAGCAAGGCCCAGATCGCCTGCGCAACGCCAAGCTGCAATGCGACAACACCCGCGATGAGCCAGACCAGCGCCGAGACCAACATGCCCGGCGCACCATCCCAAAAGGCAAGCCGCATGTCGTCTTGCATGGCATTCAAAGTTTGCATGGAAACTCCCTGTTGTTTTTGAACTGAGGCATCAAATGATGCGTGTCATTGAAAGAATACGAAACGAAGTGAGCCGAGCCACATGCTACGGCAGCTCCGATTAAGTCAGGATGTTGCCATACCGGTGCAAGCCGGCACCCATTTTCACCGAAAAAAATGGGCCCCGGCGTTCGCCGGGGTGACAAGTGCATTTCTATTTCAGACTTAATCAGAGCATCCCCAAGGCACAACGACTACTTCAGCCGTTCCAGCTGACCTCTACGGCGCACCAGATTCTTGTAATCCCACTGAATGCTGCGGGCCTCGGTGAGCCACTTGCCGAGTTTGTCGACGTCAATCTGGTCAACGGCAGTAAAACGCGCCTCCGCGGCCTTGAAGCTCCCTTCGTTGATCAGGCCCGGCTCGCTGAATGACTGGCCGCTCCAGAATAACAGCCGCACTGCATCTTTCAGCTTGCTGTAACCAACGATGGGGTTACCCTCGAGAAACCAGACCGGATGCGCGTGCCATATCTTGTTCTCGGCATCCGGCAAATGCCGGTCGATTTGTTCGGCGAGAAGCTGACAGATGGCGCGGTCAGCCTTGGTCAGCGCCTGATGATAGGCTTTGGTATCCGGATGCATGATGCGGCACGCCTCCCGTCCCTAGCTGCGCGCCAGAGCGTACACGGACCGTCGCGCGGTGCGCAAACCGGCTGGCAAGGCCAGCCGGCAACGTCCGGCAAAAGCGGGGCTCTGCCCGCTTGCTGTTAGCCGCCTTCCGTTAGCAACCGTCTGAATCTGCTGCGCTGTCGTCCTGCTCAACCGGAGGCCCTGTCAGTGGACGTTATGACGAACGTTCCTGCAATGACGCCAACAAAGCCTGGATCTTCGGTTCCGGCTTCCAGTAGTTCGGGCCTTTCATCACCTTGCCGCGCTCGTCGTAAATGGGCTTGCCATCGGCACCGAGCTTGGAAAAATTGGATTGCATGATGATGGCCAGCACGTCATCGAGCGGCAGCCCGAACTTGGCCATTTCGGACGCGCAATAGACCTGCACATCACCGAGCAGATCGGCCAGCATGGTCAACACTTCCAGCTCCGCTGTGCCTGCCTGCTGCGCCGCGATGATCTCGTCAATCTCGTGCACCTCCTCCATCAGGATGTCCTTGAACGCCTTCAGGCGATCCACCAGTGGAACACCGATATCGGTGGTCGGAGTCTTGTTGACCGGCAGCCTGTAGATGCCGTTGAATTTCTCGATGTCTTGCGCAAAATCACTCATGATTGCATCCCAAACCAGAAACTTACGTTATTACGATCGGCGCGAGCGCCAGCCGAGCAAAACGCCTCGGGCACACCATTGCAGGCAGGCTGGCAGCCTGTCTCGCGGCATCTCTCACTTCGCTTGCTGCGCGCCGCGCAGCTCCTCAGCCAACCGGTTGGTCAGCCGCTGCCGGCCTTTCTCTACCAGCGCACGGCAAGCGCCGGCATCGACATAGGCGGCGCTGCCCTCTCTTGCTGCACGCGCATGGCGAGCCCACATATCGTTGGCGTCCGGATGTGCGGCGATCAACACATCACACGGTAAGGCTTCGACCTTTGCGAAACTGCTTTTCAGTGCCGCGACCACATCCGGGTTGGCACTGAACCGGTAGGTATCGGCAGAAACGGCCGTCAGGCTGTCGCCGAACACGAGCGACTTGCACGCGCCGCCCTCACAGGATTGCCAGGTCCAGCTGACCCCACCCGCAGTATGGCCCGGGGTGTGATGCGCCGTTATCGCCAGCGGACCAAGCACGACCACTTCGCGGTCTGCCACGGCCCGTACATTCGCCGCGCCCGGGAAATTCGACAACGCGCCAAACTGCGGATCATGCCTTGGGGAAATGCCGGTGCGGAGCGCCTCGACATTACCGGCACCCGCCAATACCACAGCGCCAGTCAATTTCTGCAGCGCCGAAATGCCGCCGGCGTGGTCCTCATGCGAATGCGAACTCAGGATGTACTTCACATCCTCAAGCCTGTAGCCCAACGTCCGGATATTGGCGGCCACGACCTCGGCACCTTGCGCCGTGGTGCCGTCGATCAGCACATGCCCCTGCGGCGACGTGATCAGCACAGCGGAAATGCCGGCTGTACCAACATAATGGCTGTTGCCATAAACGGTGAAAGGCTTTTTCGGTTCACTCCAACTGCGATCAGCCTGCGCAGCACCGGCCGCGATACACGCCGCCAAAAAGAATAATGTGGGCCTTTTCAATTGATTGCTCTGCATAGCGATGCAACGGAACGGAACGGACCGGCATTATGCCGCAGGCGCAACGAGGAAAGTGTGTAAAATTTCCGGAGCAGAACACTGGGCATGCGCGGACCGCCTGCTGCCTGACGAAAGCGCCCCTGCCGCTCGCTCCGGGCTCAGCCAGCCACTGCCGCAAAGTAAACGCGTACCCCAGGAACCGCAAGCCGACGCCGAAGCGCCACCGTCGCGCTTCCCGCAACGAGAACGCCGTCATTCCTGTGAAAGCCGGAATCCCGCTTGATTTTGACGGCAAGCGATGGTGGTTTCCTGTCTTTCCTGAACCAGGGGCGGAAGTCATTCGTGGAGTGAGAACCGGCAATCTCGAACTGTACGCGAGCCACAAGGAAACATGCCGCGGAAACGCTTTGCGGTTCCGCCTTTCCCCCAGGCGTTAATCCGCCGTACGCACGGCGCTGCAGAAACCGATTCCTCGGCCATGTTTTGACTCATGTGCAGGTCACGGGGCGCAGCGGCGGCGGACATCGCGCCGTTTTACCCAGCTAGCGCGCAGTGTGCGCCTTCCAGCCGGACCGTGCACCTGCAATAGAACCGTTGGGCTTCGTGCTTCAGCTCAATCGACACCGCTCGAGTTGTTGACTAGACTCATTGAGGCAATCCGTTTCATTGAGGCAAGTAGGCACAAATGCAGCGCCGCGCGACATGTCGTTTTATGGCTGTGTACGCCGCACTTTGCCTGGCAAACTCTGCCATGGCCACGTCACCCAAGCTTGTCATTTATCCGGGGGATTCCCCTCGCTACGCGGAATATATAGAGCTGCTGCGTACCGCGCTGGATCGAACGAGAAAGGACTATGGGGAATACCGCCTGCAACCTGCTGCGCAAGAGATGAACGAAAGCCGTTTCCTGATCGAAGCCCGCACCGGAGAGCGGATAAACCTGGTTTGGAGCGCCACGTCTATTGAGAAGGAAAAAACACTCATCCCTGTCCGCATCCCCCTTGGAAAAGGGCTGCTGGGTTTTCGAATAGGGATTATTCGCGCTGGCAATCAACAACGTTTTGACAACGTCGAAACAGTCGCAGACCTGCAGCAATTTGAATTTGGTTTAGGGCATGGATGGGGCGATGTTGGCATATACAAGGCCGCAGGACTCAGAGTCCAGTTGGCACCCTATGAAGACCTCTTTTCCATGACGGCGATGGGGCGTTTTGACTATTTCTCACGCGGGGTAAACGAAATATTCTCCGAACTCGAGGCGCAAAAATCAAAAACACCAACCCTCACCATTGAGCAGAGACTGCTGCTCCACTACCCCTACCCATTCTATTTTTTTGTTACACCGACCGATCCCGACCTCGCCAAACGCATTGAGAACGGTCTGGAACGCATGCTTAGCGACGGAAGCTTTGACGAAATTTTCTACAAACACAACAGCAGAGCCATCAAGCTAGCCAATATGGGCAAGCGCCGCATCATTGAGCTAAAAAACCCGACTCTACCGCCAGAAACACCGCTGAGCGATAAGCGACTTTGGTACAAACCGTGAGATTCGGCCTTGGCATGCACCAAGGAAAGCAGAATCCAAGAAGGCAAAAGATGAAGTTCACGCAGGTACGATTAATCCAGCGCAATCGTACGAATGCTATTCGTCACCATCAACCACGGAATCAACCTCTCCGCACCAACCCATCCGGGACGAGGCCCGAATGTAGCGCTGGCTTTGAGCAAAACCGGTCAGCGGAGTTCCGTGCCGGTTAATTGAAAAGATGAAGCGTGATAAGACTTGCCATGACGCACCCAGCATCAACTTCGCAGTCCTTCGCAGGGTGCAATTCATTGCACCGCATGATCAACCTCATACCGAAATCAATGATGAATCATCAAATGTAATCAAGCTGGTGGGGCCACAATTGACGCCTGTCGACACCAAGAAAATTCGGTGCAGTAAACTGCACCCTACCGCACTCGCTTGCTTTTGACTTCGGTTAAAAATGGGGGGGGATTACCACGCAACCTCAGCACCAAGTAGTGTGCGAAACTCGCCTTCCAGCCTCTGCTTTGCACTTAAGACAGAAGATGCGAGACCATCTATTGCTTTGCGATGAGCATCCCAGCGCGCCTCATCGTCAGGCAAGAGCTCTCGATTCTCCAGTAATTGGCTTACCCGTTCAAACTCCTGAACAACGTAGTCAATTGGCTGCCAACCGCTTTCCGATAACAAAATCTTGGCCTTCGCGGCATTCAAGCGCAATGCTCTGATGCGCTGCAGGACCTCATGAGGCTTTATCTCCACAGGTGACACGCCAACAGGCATGTGCATATAAACCCAGTCATGTAGATCGGCCTCACTCTGCACAATATCTTCGTACAATTTGGCGATAGCTGATGCACGAAGATCATGCAACCTGGAGAAGCGAATCTTATCTTGGTCCAACTTTTTCAAGAATTGATTTTCGATGTATTTTCTTACAAAAAACGCAACGATCAAGCCAACCGCACTGGCGCTTAACCCCATAGTAGCCAACATCTCGAGCAGTTCATTTGCGGTCATAACCACCTCCCTCGGCTAACATAAGTGTCGAAGCAACGATACCAGCTAGAAAAACGGGGCCCCTTCCGCGCCAGCCGGCGATTCGACGCCAGCGGCCGGGGGCACCGGCAGGGATAGCCGGCGCAGCGTTGATAAGGCAGGACGCCGCATCAACGCGTGCCCGTAGCCGATGGTGTCGAAGCGACGGGCAGGTGTAGCCGGAGCAACGGAACGATTCTGGCGCGGCTGGGGCGTGTTCTTTTGCTTCCTTTTCTTGCACGAGCAAGGCAAATCCGCAGGATGCGGATTTTCGCGCCAGCCCCGAAGGGGTAAAGCACAGGGATGTGCTTTACAAAAGGGAGTCGCCCGCCGGTGCGAGAACCGGCAATCTCGAATCACGTGCGTAATTCAAAAGAAACATTCGGCGGAAACGCTTCACGGTTCCGCCCTACCCCGAGGCGTTGATCCGCCGTACGCGCGGTGGCATCTTCGTAGGGCGGGTCATGACCCGCCGCCTTTCCCGTTTGCCATGCCACAAACGGTGCGTCATGACGCACCCTACGTCCACCGCCTTACGCGCGTTACTGTGAGCTCACGAAAATATCAGATGCCACACTTGCAATGAATATTGCCAAACCAGCGAGAGCTGAAGTCATGGCGACAGACAAGAGTCTCGACCACCTTTCGGACTTCAGGAAAGAGAACCCCAGTATCTCAATTCGAGAAAAGTATGCATAGAAGTACATTATCATTCCGAGAGCGCACAGCCAGACCATAAAACCAATGATAAATGATGATGACTTTGCATAGACATATTTAACACCTGCCAATGCCGCAACCCACCCGATCCATTCGAATAGTTTTGGCGTAAATGCCAACCAGAACTTGTCAGATGCAGCCAACCACTCCCATTCTTTCTTCTTGGCTTTAAGGTTAACAACATTTTTTTCATCCATAGGATCTGACTCCAACTCAGAAATTTTCATCGAAGCGACAATAAATCAACTCAAGCAATTAATCACACGAGAAGGCCGAAGCGACGGAGCTGGCTAGAAGACGGGGCCCTTCCGCGCCAGCCGGCGATTCGATGCCAGCGGCCGGGTGCGCAAGCCCGGATGGCTTGCGCAGCGTTGATAAGGCAGGACGCCGCATCAACGCGTGCCCGTAGCCGGTGGCGTCGAAGCGACGGGCGGGTGTCTCCGGAGCAATGGAACGATTCTGGCGCGGCTGGGGCGTGTTCTTTTGCTTCCTTTTCTTGCACGAACAAGGCAAATCCGCAGGATGCGGATTTTCGCGCCAGCCCCGAAGGGGTAAAGCACAGGGATGTGCTTTACAAAAGGGAGTCGCCCGCCGGTGCGAGAACCGGCAATCTCGAATTACGTGCGTAATCCAAAAGAAACATTCGGCGGAAACGCTTCGCGGTTCCGCCCTATCCCGAGACGCTAATCCGCCGTACGCGCGGTAAAGCGCCTGTAACCGATGGCGTCGAAGCGTCGGGTAGGTGCATCCGGAGCAACGAAACGATTCTGGCGCGGCTGGGGTGTGCTTTCTTTGCACAAGCAAAGAAAGGAAGTCGCCCGCCGGTGCGAGAACCGGCGATCTCGAATCACGAAATCGGGCCAATCAATTTACGGAGCATGATTTGTTGGGCTTCGTTCCTCAGCCCAACTACCGCGCTGGCATCGCATGATTACACTTGCCTGCGCGCGTTATGCTCATTGCGGCTGCGGCGATTGCAACCTCTCCTCACCTTCCTTCAGTGAACTCGCCAACAACTGCCAATTCCCTCCGTCAAGCTTTACAAAGTCATCAGTTGGTGAAGCCTCTAACCATGGAGCCTGCTCTAATAGCTTTTCGCCACTGACATTACGCAAAATAAAACTCGTTGATGGATTGATAAAGGCTGGAATCGGTGAATCTGCCTTCACAGTTTGAGAATATTCTTGCATTCTGGCAATGGAAGCGTACTGAGGATCCATTTCCGCCGCAGACCATGCAAGTGCGCCGATCATTTGTTTATCTTGCATTGAAGTCAAAACAACTGGTTTCGTCCAAGCCTTGTTCTCCGCGAGATCGAATACACTGACCGTTGCCACTATTGATCCATTCGCTTTTGTAACTGGCGTCGACGTAATGACGACTGTCCTTATTGGCTTTCTAACCTCTTCATATGCAATGCGTACACCAACGTCAGGCAACGCCTGCGCGATTCGATCAAGACGCTCAGATGTAAGAGACACTTTTGAATCAACGCTGCCCAGCAATTGCGACATATCTGTAACTCGTGAGCTCAGATAGCCGAGACCGCCCAGAATCACAATCCCGACGATTAGCTCAATCCACGTCTCTTTTTTCATGGATAACCTCCTTAAGACAAATCTCAGGCAGCCACTGTTTCATTTACTTTCCAACGAAGGGTCCCTCAAGACGCACCCTACGCCATTCCGAATGGTCGAAGCAACGGAACGGGCTAGAACATCGGGGGCCCCTTCCGCGCCAGCCGGCGATTCGATGCCAGCGGCCGGGTGCGCCGGCAGGGATAGCCGGCGCAGCGTTGATAAGGCAGGACGCCGCATCAACGTGTGCCCGTAGCCGATGGCGTCGAAGCGACGGGCAGATGTATCCGGAGTAACAGAACGATTCTGGCGCGGCTGGGGCGTGTTCTTTTGCTTCCTTTTCTTGCACGAGCAAGAAAAGGGAGTCGCCCGCCGGTGCGAGAACCGGCGATCTCGAATTACGAGATCGGGCCAATCAAATTACAGAGAATGATTTGTTGGGCTTCGTTCCTCAGCCCAACCTACCGCGCTACGTCAACGCGCCTTACGCGCGTTCGTTGAGCAGATCAATATGCTCATAAACCACAACCCTTTCGTCTTTTGGCGCTTCATAGACGTATTGAGCGCCTCTATATGATAGAGCATTAAGTGTTAGACGATAGAATAACCCCAAGCAAACAACAGTTCGCTCGATATTTTTTCTCATTCTCGCATCATCTTGCTTAAGAAGCTTAGGATGAGCTGACGAATTTCTTAGCTTGCTCCAGCACTTCTGCTGAAGGTCAGAGATGATTTCTCTTTGCACAAGATACTTGAGCGCCTTCTCTGCATGAGTGTTACCCCATTTATCTATATACTTATGTAAAGAGTCGACATGATCTTTAGAAACATCATCGATTGACGAGATGAGGGCCTTAAGCCTAGACTTCTCATTCTCGAACCGCTCATCTTTCAATAGCTCGTCGATGACAGGAATGAATATGTCATTTAAAACCCCTTCAATCGCAACTGACAAGGTGAGCATTGAGACGCTAATCTCTGGAGACATAAATGAATGCCATATTCGACTCCATTGAGAATATAAACTCTCAAAATGATCAGCCCTTCTAGATGACATTTTCAAAATGTTCTGAAAAAGCTCGTAATGGAAATGGTCCATGCTTTTTCTGTCTTGATCGTGAGCCAAGTTCGGAATTGGTTGCGGAATGCTTTTTCTTGATCTCTTTATGTCAACGCTATTTATCTTGCTCTTCGAAGAAGATGAATCCTTGAAGAATTCGAAATATGGCTGGATAAATAGTCCAGACGTAAATCCGACATAAAAAACAATTGCCTCCCTAAGCACATCAAGGTCAGTATTTTTCGCTTTAGCATACACTTCAGTGAAGTTCTTATGCTGAACCACATTCACTTCGCAATCTTCACAGCTGATAACCGCCTGATTCCATGAAAAAGACTTTGAGCCAAGCGATGACTCAATCGTATTTGATTTATTAAATGGAACTCTTATTTTTTCACTGAACTCCATGTGCAGATATGAGTTTCCATCAACTGATAAATCGGTCTCGTCGCAAATCTCAACACTCTTAAGAGGTAATCTATAAAACTTAGGGTCTTTCTCCAGCATTTGCTGAAAATCGATCTTAATTGTCAGATCATTGGATGATACCTGCACGCCACCAATAGTCGTGGCTTTCATCATAACGCGCTGATTTTTATCAAATGCATCCTTTGGAATTGGAATTCCAAAATCGACACGCTTATTGGTCTTCAAGCATATGAAGTCCAAATAGAGCCCACCGCTTTCATGGCTTTTGATAATTCCGTAACCATTAAACTCGTATCCATCCACCAATCCTGGCTGTGAAATTGTGACTTCATGGCAATGCCAATCGACACCGCATTCTCTGACAGTCCTTCTCTGATTCTCTCTCAATTTCATATATGGATGATGTTTCAGTTAAATTGGATACATTTATCGAAGAGTAATTGTGCGAATGCCGCTTGTAAATGCGCCCCAAAAACAAAACGCCCGGCCAAAGGCCGGGCGTTTTGCACTCACTCCATACTGCACCGCATCAATTCAGCAAACCCATCGCCTCATTGAAGGTCTTGCTCGGCCGCATCGCTGCCGATGCCTTGGCAAAATCCGGCTGGTAATAACCACCGATATCCACCGGCTTGCCTTGGGCGCCGTTCAACTCGGCCACAATCTTGGCTTCGTTCTCAGTCAGCACTTTGGCGAGCGGCGCGAACTTGGCCTTCAGCTCGGCATCGTCGTTCTGCGCGGCCAGTGCCTGCGCCCAGTACATGGCGAGGTAGAAGTGGCTGCCGCGGTTGTCGAGCTGGCCGACTTTGCGGGCCGGCGATTTGTCGTGTTCCAGAATGCCGCCGTTGGCGACGTCCATGGCAGCGGCCAGCACTTTGGCTTTCTTGTTGCCGGATTTGATGGCCAGATCTTCCAGCGACACGGCAATGGCGAGGAACTCGCCGAGCGAATCCCAGCGCAGGTAGTTTTCTTCCAGGAACTGCTGCACGTGTTTCGGTGCCGAGCCGCCGGCGCCGGTTTCGAACAGGCCGCCGCCGGCAAGCAGCGGGACGATGGACAGCATCTTGGCGCTGGTGCCGAGTTCGAGGATCGGGAACAGGTCGGTCAAATAGTCGCGCAGCACGTTGCCGGTGACCGAGATGGTGTCCTTGCCTTCTTTGACGCGCTTGAGCGTGTACTTGGTTGCTTCGACCGGCGACAGGATCTGAATATCCAGGCCGTTGGTGTCGTGCTCTTTCAGGTACACGTTCACTTTCTTGATCAGTTCACGGTCATGAGCACGGGCGCTGTCGAGCCAGAAGATGGCCGGGTTGCCGGTCAGGCGCGCGCGGGTGACAGCGAGCTTGACCCAATCCTTGATCGGCAGATCCTTGGTCTGGCAGGCGCGGAAAATGTCGCCGGTCTCGACGCTCTGCTCCATCAGCACTTTGCCGCTGGAATCGACCAGGCGCACTTTGCCTTTGCTGGCAATTTGGAAGGTCTTGTCGTGCGAGCCGTATTCTTCGGCGGCTTGCGCCATCAAACCGACGTTGGCGACATTGCCCATGGTGCGCGGATCAAAGGCGCCGTGTTCTTTGCAGAACTTGATGGTTTCATCGTAGACGCCGGCATAGCAGCGATCCGGAATGGTGAACTTGGTGTCGTGCGACTTGCCGTCGCGGCCCCACATCTGGCCCGAGGTACGGATGGCGGCCGGCATCGAGGCGTCGATGATGACGTCGCTCGGTACGTGCAGGTTGGTGATGCCCTTGTCGGAATCGACCATCGCCAGTTCCGGTTGGCTTTGGTAGATGGCAGCGATATCGGCCTTGATGGCAGCCTGCTCGGCTTCGCTCAAGCTGGCGATCTTGGTGTAGACATCGCCGATACCGTTTTTCGGATCGACACCGATTTTGGCGAAGGTGTCGGCGTGCTTCTTGAAGAGTTCGGCGTAATACACGGTGACAGCGTGGCCGAACATGATCGGGTCCGACACTTTCATCATCGTGGCTTTCAGGTGCAGCGAGAACAGCACGCCTTTGGCTTTGGCATCGGCCACCTGCTCTTCGTAGAACTTGCGCAGCGCGCTCGCGCTCATCACTGACGAATCCAGCACTTCACCGGCCTGCAGTTTCAGGTTTTCTTTCAGCACGGTGACGGTGCCGTTGTCGGCCACGTGTTCGATCTTGACGACATCGGCAGCTGCCAGGGTGACCGACTGTTCGCTGCCGTAAAAGTCGCCGCCGCTCATGTGGGCAACGTGCGATTTGGTGTCTTTGCTCCAGGCGCCCATGCTGTGCGGGTGCGATTTCGCGTAGGCCTTGACCGGCGCGGCGACGCGGCGATCGGAGTTGCCTTCGCGCAGCACCGGGTTCACGGCGCTGCCGAGCACTTTGGCGTACTTGGCCTTGATGGCTTTTTCTTCTTCGGTTTTGGCATCGACCGGGTAGCTCGGCACGTTGTAGCCGTGCGCCTGCAGTTCGGCGATGGCAGCGGTGAGCTGCGGAATGGACGCCGAGATGTTCGGCAGTTTGATGATGTTGGCTTCCGGCGTTTTGGCGAGCTCGCCGAGTTCGGCCAGATCATCGTTCTTGCGCTGTTCCGGTTTCAGCGCCTCCGGGAACGCGGCCAGGATACGGCCAGCGAGGGAAATGTCCCGCGTTTCCACCGTCACGCCGGCGGTCTTCGCGAACGCCTGCACGATGGGCAGCAGCGAATAGGTCGCCAGCGCCGGGGCTTCATCGGTGATGGTGTAAATGATGCGGGACTTGGACATGACAGTTCCTCGGGGTGAACCCGGGCCGCGTCACGGGCGGCCCGGACTAGTGGCTGGCTCGGCTGGCCTGCAGGCCGATGCCGGAAAAATCAGGCCGGTATTGTAGCAGCCAGCGCCGGGAATGGGACGGTCGAGCCGGCGCGGAAACGGGCGATTGGTCGTATGGACTGCGCGGGATTTGATGTGGATCAGGTGGCGGGAGGCTGTACAGGAAATAGCCAGCGGAGACCGGCGCTAACGTTGCGGCGAGCCAGGCAAAAAACGCGCTGAAGTTGCCCCTCGCCCCTGGTGGGAGAGGGGTTGGGGAGCGGGGGAAAAATTACGAGACGCCGCTTGCAACGCTGAACGCGCTGCTCACACCAGCAGGTCACTCAAAACACACCCAAACTGGGAGAACATTTTGCAGGGATGCGTTCGGCTCATCCCCCTCTCCCCCAGCCCCCGCTCCGCGCCCCAGCCACTCGCATGCTCGTGGCGCTGTGGCGGAACGAAGCTGCGCTTCGTTAGATGCCGCCTCGCCCCACAAGGGGCAAGGGCAGCAAAAGCGAATGCGCAACCATTAAAGCATCCGTACTCCGGCGACGGAAAAGCTAGATCATCAACAGATTCATGAACTCGTTGACCGGGGTCGCATCGAGCTCTTCCGGGTCGAGGCAGAGCTCGAAAATATCGCGGGCGTGTTTGCTCGGAAATCGGGTGGCGACGTTCTGCCGGAATTTTTCGATCAAGGCCGGGATGCCCTCCTCGCGCCGGAACCGGTGTCCGATGGGATACAAAATCTCGACTTTCTCGGTTTTGCTGCCGTCGCGGAAGAATACCTGCACGGCATTGGCAATGGCGCGTTTGTCGGGGTCGTGATAGTCGATGCTGTAGCGCTTGTCTTCCTGCACCTGCATTTTGGCGCGCAGCGCATCGAGGCGCGGATCGCTGGCGGCCTGATCTTCGTAATCGTCCGCGGTCAGCGTGCCTTTGAGCAGCGCGACGGCAACCATGTATTGCAGGCAATGATCGCGATCGGCCGGGTTATGCAGCTCGCCGACTTTGCTGATGATGCGGATGGCCGATTCCTGCGTGCTGAGCTCAATGCGTTCGATATCGTCCCACCGACCGCGTACCTGTGGGTGCAATTGCACCGCGCATTCGACTGCGGTCTGGCCGTGGAACTCGGCCGGATACGACAGTTTGAACAGCACGTTTTCCATCACATAACTGCCGAACTCGCGTTGGAAGGCAAAACGCTTGCCGTTGAATGAGGCATCGTAAAAGCCCCATTTCGGCGCCGTGAGCGCCGACGGGTAGCCCATCTCGCCGGTCATCGTGATCAGCGCCAGCCGCACGGCGCGCGACGTGGCATCGCCGGCTGCCCAGCTCTTGCGTGAACCGGCGTTCGGCGCATGGCGATAGGTGCGCAGGCTCTGGCCGTCAACCCAGACCTGGGAAATGGTGTTGCAGATATCGTCGTGCTCACCGCCCATCATCTGGGTGACGACGGCGGCCGAGGCCAGCTTGACCAGCACCACATGATCAATGCCGACGCGATTGAACGCATTTTCCAGCGCCATCACGCCCTGGATCTCATGCGCCTTGATCATCGCCGTGAACACATCGCGCATGAACAGCGGCTCATAACCCTGGGCAAGGTTCTGTCGGCTGACGTAGTCGGCCACCGCGAGGATGGCGCCCAGATTGTCAGACGGATGGCCCCACTCGGCGCCGAGCCAGGTGTCGTTGAAGTCGAGCCAACGCACCAGCGTGCCGATATCAAACGCCGCCTTGACCGGATCCAGTTCGAACATCGAGCCCGGCACGCGTGCGCCGTTCGGCACCAGCGTGCCCGGCACCAGCGGCCCGAGATGCTTGGTGCACTCCGGGTAGCGATAGGCCAGAAACGCGCAACCGAGTGAATCGATCAGGCAGTAGCGGGCAGTGTCATAGGCACCTTCACTGTCGATGCTGTAATCGGCGACATAGTCGGCGATGGCAGTGATCTCTGCATCCGGTTCCGGACGGACATTCAGATCGTACTGGTTGCTCATTGGGGCGCTCTCCGTTGTCCGTGGTTGATTCCGCGCAAGCGGAAATTCCTGATGGGTTGCGTTCTGTGGTCGCCAGGCAAAGCAAATTCAGCGCAATGCTGCGGGGCCTGAGCGACTATTACCCCACCCTAACCCTGCCCTGCAAAGGGGGAGGCTGAGAGGGGGTCATTGCCGCTCCCCTCAAATAACGTCAACAAATCCTGCCGCCAAAAACAATCTGACTAGGTAGCAGTCTCAATCAGCCAGTAATGTGGCTGTCGGTCGATGAGCTCCACCCTCACCTAAATCCTCTCCCCTCAAAGGAGAGGACTTGTAAGCCTTCTCCCTTGAGGGGAGAAGGTTGGATGAGGGTGACAGTTGCGGAGATCCCTACCTAATCTGAAAAACAAACTGGCCGGCATTACTGCCGGCCAGTCTGGCTCGTTCCCCTTTCTCTTGCGAGAAACTGCAGGATCAACGGCGTTCGCTGATCGGCACGAACTTCTGATCTTCCGGACCAGTATAGTTGGCGCTGGGGCGAATGATCTTGCCGTCCTGACGCTGTTCGATCACGTGCGCGGACCAGCCGCTGGTGCGGGCGATGACGAAGATCGGCGTGAACATGGCCGTCGGGATGCCCATCAGGTGATAGGACACCGCCGAGAACCAGTCCAGGTTCGGGAACATCTTCTTCTGTTCCCACATGACGCTTTCAAGCCGCTCGGCGATGTTGAACAACTTCATGTCGCCGGCCGCGACCGACAGTCGACGCGCCACTTCCTTGATCACTTTGTTGCGCGGATCGGAAATGGTGTACACCGGGTGACCAAAGCCGATGACGATCTCTTTGCGCTCGATGCGGGCCTTGATGTCGGCTTCGGCTTCATCGGCATTGCTGTAGCGCGATTGAATGTCGAACGCCACTTCGTTGGCGCCGCCGTGCTTCGGACCACGCAGCGCACCGATGGCGCCGGTGATGGCCGAGTACAGGTCGGAACCGGTGCCGGCGATGACACGGCCGGTGAAGGTCGAGGCGTTGAACTCGTGCTCGGCGTACAGGATCAGGCTGGTGTGCATCGCGCGCACCCACAGCGCATCCGGCTTCTTGCCGTGCAGCAGGTGCAGGAAGTGGCCGCCGATGGAGTCATCATCGGTTTCGACTTCAATGCGCTTGCCGTTATGGCTGTAGTGATACCAGTACAGCAGCATCGAACCGAACGAGGCCATCAGGCGATCGGCGATGTCGCGGGCGCCGGCGAGGTTGTGATCGTCTTTCTCCGGCAGCGTGGTGCCGAGCGCGGAGCAACCGGTGCGCAGCACATCCATCGGATGTGCCGAGGCCGGGATCTGCTCCAGCACGGCCTTGACCACATTCGGCAGGCCACGCAGCGATTTCAGTTTGGTTTTGTAGGCTTTCAGTTCATTCGCAGTCGGCAGCTTGCCGTGCACGAGCAAGTACGCGATCTCCTCGAACTCGGAGGTATCGGCGAAGTCGAGAATGTCATAGCCGCGGTAATGCAGATCGTTACCGGTGCGGCCGACGGTGCACAGGGCGGTATTGCCGGCCGGCACGCCCGAGAGTGCAACCGACTTTTTCGGCTTGGGTGCGTTTTGCACTTCACTCATTATTGCTTCTCCTTGGCGAACAATTGATCGAGCTTTTGCTCGTATTGGTGGTAGTTCAGGTAGTCATACAGCTCATCGCGGGTCTGCATGATGTCCAGCACATTCTTCTGGTGACCGTCGCGCTTGATGGCATCCAGCACCGTGACGGCAGCTTTCGCCATGGCGCGATGCGCCGACAGCGGATACAGCACCATGCTGACGCCGACGCTGGCGAGCTCCGGCGCCGTGAACAGCGGGGTCTTGCCGAATTCGGTGATGTTGGCGAGCACCGGCACCTTGACCGCATCGACAAACTTCTTGTAATCGGACAGCTGCGCCATCGCTTCCGGGAAAATCATGTCGGCACCGGCTTCGACGCAGGCCACCGCCCGCTCGATGGCCGAATCAATGCCTTCGACGGCCATCGCATCAGTGCGCGCCATGATCACGAACGAGTCATCGGTGCGGGCGTCGACCGCCGCCTTGACGCGATCCAGCATTTCCGCCTTGCTGACCACTTCCTTGCCCGGACGGTGGCCACAACGCTTGGCTGCCACCTGATCTTCGATGTGCACGGCGGCGACATCGGCACGGATCATTTCCTTGATGGTGCGGGCGATGTTGAACGCGCCGCCCCAGCCGGTGTCGATATCGACCAGCAGCGGCAATTCTGACGATGCGGTGATGCGCCGGGCATCTTCAATGACATCGTTCAGCATGGTGATGCCGAGATCCGGCAGGCCGTGCGATGCGGTCGCCACGCCCGAGCCGGACAGATACAGCGCCTTGTGCCCTACCCGCTCCGCCATCATCGCGATATACGGGTTGACGACGCCGACGATTTGCAGCGGCTTTTCATTGGCAACGGCAGCGCGGAATTTCGCGCCCGGGGTCAGCTTGTTGGTCATTCGGTTCCGTCTCGTTCGTTATTGATACTTACCGTAGGTTGGGCTGAGTGAAACGAAGCCCAACGTCCTTTCATTCACCAATGTTGTTAAGCTGCGCGAATTCAGCTCAACCTACACATCTAGCCAAGTACCAGTAGTGTCAGCAGAGCAATCACGACTAGCACCACTGGAAAACCAATCATCAGCAGGGCTTCGCGCTTGAAATGGTTCTTCATCGCCCCTCGCCAAGCAAAACAGCCCGACCGTACTGCGGTACGGTCGGGCTGTCCATTACACCTTCGCGGTATGGCTGGCATCCTTGATCTGACCGGACTTCATCATCTCTTCGATCTTGATCTTCCACTCTGCCGGACCAGTCTTGTGCACCGAAGTACCGTTGCAATCAACGGCGACGGTCACAGGCATGTCCTGCACCTCGAATTCGTAAATAGCTTCCATGCCGAGATCTTCGAACGCCACGACACGCGCTTTGCGAATGGCTTTCGACACCAGGTACGCCGCACCGCCAACTGCCATCAGATAAACGGCTTTGTTGTCCTTGATGGCAGCAATGGCTTCATCACCGCGCTCGGCTTTGCCGATCATGCCGGCGAGACCGGTTTTTTCCAGCATCATCCGGGTGAACTTGTCCATGCGCGTCGCGGTTGTCGGGCCGGCCGGGCCGACCACTTCATCACGGACCGGATCGACCGGACCGACGTAATAAATGAACTTGCCGGTGAAATCGACCGGCAGTTTTTCGCCTTTGGCGAACATGTCGGCAATGCGTTTGTGGGCAGCGTCACGACCGGTGAGCATCTTGCCGGACAACAGAATGGTTTCGCCCGGCTTCCAGCTTTGAATATCCGCTGCCGTGACGGTATCGAGATTGACGCGGCGGACATTGGCGCCGACTTCCCAGGTCACTTGCGGCCAGTCGTTGACATTCGGCGCTTCCAGTTCGGCCGGGCCGCTGCCATCGAGCACGAAGTGCGCGTGACGGGTGGCGGCGCAGTTCGGGATCATTGCCACTGGCAAGCTGGCTGCGTGCGTCGGGTAATCCTTGATCTTGATATCGAGCACGGTGGCAAGACCACCAAGGCCCTGGGCACCGATGCCGAGTTGGTTCACTTTCTCGAACAGTTCAAGCCGCAGCTCTTCGATTTTGTTTTTGGGACCACGCGCTTTCAGCTCGTGAATGTCGATGGACTCCATCAACGATTCTTTGGCCAGCAGCATCGCTTTTTCCGCAGTGCCACCGATGCCAATGCCGAGCATGCCCGGCGGGCACCAGCCGGCGCCCATCAACGGCACGGTTTTCAGCACCCAATCGACGATCGAATCGTTCGGGTTCAGCATGACGAATTTGGATTTGTTTTCCGAACCGCCGCCCTTGGCGGCGATTTCCACTTCCACTTTGTCGCCTGGAACGAGTTGGATGTGGGTGATGGCGGGCGAATTGTCGCCGGTGTTTTTGCGCGGACCGGCCGGGTTGACCACCACGGAGGCGCGCAGGGTGTTATCCGGATGGCCGTAGGCGATCTTGACGCCTTCATTGACCATTTCTTCGACGGTCAGATCGCTGTCCCAGCGGACGTTCATGCCGACTTTGACGAAGGCGCAGACGATGCCAGTGTCCTGGCAGATCGGCCGGTGGCCTTCCGCTGACATCCGCGAGTTGATCAGGATTTGCGCGATGGCGTCTTTGGCCGACTGGCTCTGCTCGGCCTCATAAGCCTTGGCCATCGCGTCGATGAAATCTTTCGGGTGGTAATACGAAATGTACTGCAGCGCATCGGCCACACTCTGGATGAAGTCGGCCTTCTTGATGACGGTCATTCGCCAAGTCCTCGTCGGAATCGGAAGCCGCCTTTGCGACGGCTTCGGGAAACGGAAAACAGCAACAGCAATGGACCGGGCCAGCCGCTGCGCACGCCCACCGCGTGAAAGCGGGCTGGTGCGAAACAGGCGATGCGTTTGTGCCGCGTCACATCACGTCGCACCGAGACTGGTTGCCGGGCGGGCGAGCCGTTCCGGTGCCGGTCGTTCTGATGCATAGTTATGTGCAGCGCAGCAAAGTCTTGCTTGGGGCAGAGACTACAACAGGCTGGCCCGACCTTTCAAACGGTCGTTTGATTGAATTGCCCAACGGCCTAATGAAAGGGCGCAATATGATACGCTTGCCCGCACTTGAGCGCCTAGAACGACCAAAGTCCTGGTCCCGCGCGCTGCCACCGGCCCCGTCGCCTCGTACCTGTCGCCTCCGCTAAAAAGCCGCGTCGTGTCCCGATACCCCCATTTACTGCAAACGCTGCCCTACCCCGGTCGCTCCGGTGCGCTGTCGCTGTTCCAGCCATTCGCCGACTGGCCCGGCGCCGTCCTGCTCGACAGCGGCGGCCATGAGCGCGGCCGTTTCGATCTGTTCAGCGCCCTGCCGGTACGCCGGCTGACCACCGACGGCCCGCTGACCCGCCTCCATGACGCCGATGGCCGCCTGCTGGCCGAAAGCGCAGACGACCCGTTTGCCCTGCTCGACCAAACCCTGGCCGCGACGCGGCCGGAACTTGATGAGGCCCGCGCCCGCACGCTGCCCTTCGCCGGTGGCCTGTTGATGGCGCTGGCCTATGACCTCGGTCGCCGACTGGAAAAACTGCCGGTGAAGGCCGCGCACGATCTGCCGCTCGCCGAGCTGCACGCCGGCATTTATCACTGGGCGCTGATCATTGATCACGACAATCAAAGTGCCGGACTCTGGCAGTTTGCCGATCTGCCGGCCGAGCAGATCGCGCGCATTACGGCGGCACTGGCAACTCCGGGACCCACTCGCACCGACTTTGCGCTCGACAGCGATTGGCACAGCAATCTGGATCGCGGGCAATACGGTCGCGCCTTTCGCACCGTGCAGGATTACATTCACGCTGGCGATTGCTATCAGATCAATCTCGCGCAGCGTTTTTCCGCCCGCTGCCATGGCGATGCCTACGCGGCGTACTGCCAGCTTTCACCGCTCAACAAGGCGCCGTTCTCGTCGTACTGGAACACCGAGCGCGGCCAGATCCTGTCACTTTCGCCGGAGCGTTTTGTCTCGGTGCAGGATGGCATCGCACTGACCGAGCCGATCAAGGGCACCCGGCCGCGGCACGCCGATCCGGTGCGCGATCAGGCCGAGATTGCTGCGCTGAAAGCCAGCGAGAAAGACCGCGCCGAAAACCTGATGATTGTCGATCTGCTGCGCAATGATTTCGGCAAGAACTGCGCGATCGGCAGCGTCAAGATACCGGAACTCTTTGCCATCCACAGTTTCCCGGCGGTGCACCATATGATCAGCTCGGTGACCGGCAAGCTCGCCGCCGGCAAAACGCCGCTCGATTTGCTGCGCGGCTGCTTTCCCGGCGGCTCGATCACCGGCGCGCCGAAAGTACGGGCCATGCAAATCATCGAAGAACTGGAACCGCACCGGCGCAGCCTCTATTGCGGCAGCATCGGCTACTGCGATTATCTCGGCCGGCTCGACAGCAGCATCACGATCCGCACCCTGGTACACGCCGACGGCCAGATCCACTGCTGGGCCGGCGGAGGCCTGGTTGCCGACTCAGATGAACAAGCGGAGTACGACGAGACCTTGGCCAAGGTAAGCAAACTGCTGCCGGTGCTGCGCAGATGAGTGCGGGTTAGTACGAATGAGTGCGACAAACGCAAAGAAAAAGGGCTGCATTCGCAGCCCTTTTTCTCGCCGGTATCGCTCAGCACGCGGCCAGCGCATGCTCCAGATCCGCCTTCAGATCGGCCACATCTTCAATGCCAACCGACAGCCGCACGAGATTGTCGTGGATGCCGAGCTTGGCGCGCGACTCGGCCGGAATCGATGCGTGCGTCATGATGGCCGGGTGTTCGATCAGCGACTCGACACCCCCCAGGCTTTCTGCCAGCGTGAAAATCTGTACGGTTTCGAGGAAACGACGGGCCTCACTGAGACCGCCTTTGAGGAAGATGGTGATCATGCCGCCGAAGCCGCTCATTTGCTTCGCGGCAATGGTGTGCTGGGCATGGCTCTTGAGGCCGGGATAAATCACGCTCTGCACTTTCGGGTGGGCGCTCAGCCACTCGGCCAGTTGCAGCGCGCTTTCGTTGTGCTGCTTCATCCGCAGCGCCAGCGTTTTGACCCCGCGCAGCGCAAGGTAGCTGTCCATCGGACCGGCAACGGCGCCGATGCTGTTCTGCAGGAAGGCCATCTGCTCACCGAGTTCAGCGTTGGCGGCGATCAGCAAACCACCGACCATGTCGGAATGGCCGTTGATGTACTTGGTCGCCGAATGCATGACCAGATCGGCGCCGAGTTTGATCGGCTGCTGGTTGTAGGGCGTCGCGAAGGTATTGTCGACCACGACCAGAATGCCGCGCTTCTTGGCTTCCGTGGCGATGGCCGCGATATCGCAGACTTTCAGCATCGGATTGGTCGGCGTTTCGATCCAGACCATCCTGGTGTTCGGCTGAATCGCCGCGAGGAAATTTTCCACCTTGGTCAGATCGACCATGCTGAATTGCAGGCCCATCGAACGCTTGCGGACCTTGTCGACCAGCCGGAACGTACCGCCATAGACATCGTCCATCAGGATCAGGTGGTCGCCGCTGTTCAGCAGCTCCAGCGCGGTCGACGTCGCCGCCATGCCGGAACCAAAGGCAAAACCACGGACACCGCCTTCCAGATCGGCAACGCAGCGCTCGTAGGCAAAGCGGGTCGGGTTGTGCGTGCGCGAATACTCGAAGCCCTTGTGCACGCCGGGGCTTTCCTGCGCGTAGGTCGAGGTGAAATACACGGCCGGCATCACCGCACCGGTGGTCGGGTCGTATTCCTGGCCGGCGTGAATCACGCGGGTACCGAACTTGAGTTTGCTGGTGTCTTTCATGTTGTCCTCGCTTGGCCGCCAAAACACTGAGCTGTGTGCGGCGGGAAACTTCAATTTTTTGCCAATACTGTTGCGTGCTTCAGTGCTGGGCGTAACGAGCACAAGTTCTGGGTGATTCTGGTTCGATCGCGCGAACTACCCCCTCCCGTCCTCGCCCTTGACAGGGGGAGGTGAATTTGCCCCCTCCCCTGTCAAGGGGAGGGCCGCGGTGGGGTAATTGTCGGGAAAGCAGCTGAGTAATCCTCGGGAGGATCCATTCGCGCCCGCTCCCATCAAAGCCAAACCAATCGCACCGCCACCAAGCACAACAACACGCCGAGCACGCGATCAAACCAGACGCCGGCCCGCAGAAACATCGCCCGTACCGGTGGCCGCACCATCAGCCACGCCACCAGCACAAACCACAGCGCGGTGACCACCATCATCCAGAGCCCGTAACCGACCTGGATCGGCCACGGTGTCGTCAGGCTGACGATCGAGGTGAACAGCGCCAGAAAAAACAAAGTCGCTTTCGGGTTCAGCGCATTGGTCAGAAAACCGATACGGAACGCCTGCCACGTGGTCGGCATCGGCTCGGCTTTGCCGTTCACGTCCGCACTGGCAGCGCCACCGCTGCGCAAACACTGCCAACCGAGCCAAAGCAAATACAGCGCACCGGCATAACGGACAATCTGAAACAGCGTCGGGTTGTCCCGCAACAACACCGCAATGCCGAGCACGGTATAGGCCACGTGCACCAGAATGCCGGTGCCGATACCGACCGCCGTCCAGCTGCCGGTGCGAAAACCATGGCGCACACTTTGCCGCACCGTCATCAGGAAATCCGGACCCGGACTGATGACGGCCAGCAGGTGCGCCAGCGCGATCAGCGCAAACTCGGTGCCGTATTGAGCAAGCATTTGGGCGCCGACTTACAGCAAACCTTTTTCCTGCAGCCAGACGTCGTTGTAAACCTTGGAGACGTAGCGGGTGCCGGTATCGCAAATCAGCGTCACGACCCGCTTCGGCGTTTTCTGTTCACGGCAATAGCGCAACGCAGCGGCCAGCAGGGTGCCGGTCGACGAGCCACCCATCAGGCCTTCTTTGGCGAGCAGTTCACGCGCGGCATGAATGGCCTCGCGATCCGGGATCTCGTAGGACTTGGTCACCAGCGACATGTCGCAGATCGACGGAATGAAGTCTTCGCCAATGCCTTCAACCAGCCACGAACCGGCCTGCTTGAACTCGCCGGTACGGTGATAATGATCGAGAATCGAACCTTGCGGGTCAGCCAGCACGATATCGATGTTCGGATTCTTTTCTTTCAGATAACGGCCGACGCCGGAGAGCGTGCCGCCGGAACCGACGCCAACAACAACGGCGTCGATCTTGCCTTCCATCTGCTGCCAGATTTCCGGGCCGGTGGTCTCGTAGTGCGCCTGCGCGTTGGCCGGGTTGGCGAACTGGTTGATGAAATAGGAATTCGGCGTTTCGCGGGCGATACGGGCCGCGACGTCCTGGTAATACTCCGGATGGCCCTTGACCACATCGGAGCGGGTCCGAATGACTTGCGCGCCAAGCGCGCGCAGGTTGTATTCTTTTTCCATGCTCATCTTGTCCGGCATCACGATGAGCATTTTGTAACCTTTCTGCGCCGCAACCAGCGCGAGACCCAGACCGGTGTTGCCGGCGGTGGCTTCGACCAGGGTATCGCCCGGTTTGATCAGGCCTTTGTCTTCCGCAGCCTTGATCATGTACAGCGCGATACGATCCTTGATCGAACCGCCCGGATTCATCAGTTCCAGCTTGCCGTACAGCTCGCAGACGCCGGTATCCAGCTTGGCCAAACGACTCATCGGCGTGTTACCGATCATCTCCAGAACATTCCCGGCTACCGACATGCTTAACCTCGATCAAAGGGGCAGAAAACAAAGCGCGCTACTCTACCACATGGCGTCAGAAACCCTTTCGACTCATCGTACCGGTTGCAACGGAGGCCCGTTCTATACTCGGTCCGCTTTTCGAGACAGATTTAGACGTCCATCTATCCAAAATCATCACGAGGACTGTGCCCATAACGGGCCGTGAACATACAACATGCTGGATCGCGCCAAAGCCGTAGACGAAGCCTTCCGCCGTCGGGTTCAAGACGGTGACTTCCCCGCTCCCGTTCGCCGTATCACCGCCGCCCAGGCCGGGCTGGATCGGGAAACCTTCCTGGAACTGTTTCATTCACAACTGCTGTCGCGCCACCTCGACCTGCAGGCGCGCATTCTGAAAGACAAGGGCCTCGGCTTTTACACGATTGGCTCCAGTGGCCATGAGGGCAACGCCGCCATTGCCAAAGTGTTCCGCCACACCGACATGGCCTTCCTGCACTACCGCAGCGGCGCGTTCATGGTGCAGCGCTCGAAGCATCTGCCGGAGATCAATCCGGTGCGCGATCAGATGCTGTCGTTTGTCTGTTCAAAATTTGATCCGATCTCGCAGGGCCGGCACAAGGTCTTCGGCTCGGTGCCGCTGTGGGTGCCGCCGCAAACCTCGACCATTGCCTCGCATCTGCCGAAAGCGGTCGGTGCCGCGCACGGTCTTGGTAAAGCCAAAAAGATTGGCGTGCAGCCGGTGATTCCGGAAGACAGCGTCATCCTGTGCTCGTTTGGCGATGCCTCGCTCAATCACGGCAGCTCGCAGATCGCCTTCAACACCGCCGAGTACTGGTCGTACAAAGGCGAGGAGATGCCGCTGGTCTTTATTTGCGAAGACAACGGCATCGGCATCTCGGTGTCGTCACCGCCGAACTGGGTTCAGCACACCATGGAGCGGCGCAGCGGCATCGCCTATGTGCAATGCTCCGGCCTGCATCTGCCTGACATCTGGCTGGCGGCGCAGGAAGCCGAGGAAATCGCCCGTCAGGAACGCCGGCCGGTTTTCCTGCACGTGCAAACCGTGCGCTTGATGGGCCATGCCGGCAACGACACCGAAAGCCAGTATCACAGCCAGAAAAAAATTGAAGAAACCGAAGCGCAGGATCCGTTGCTGCATTCGGCCCGCATCGCCATTGAAAGCGGCTTCATGACGGCCGACGAGATTCTCGCGCTGTATGAAAACATCCGTCAGCAAGTGGCCTATGAAGCCGAAGAAACCCTGAAGCTGCCCAAGCTCGACAATGCCGACGACATCATGGCGGCGCTGGCGCCGATCCGGCCGGAACGGCCGCTGCCACCGGCACTGACCGCTGAGCAGGAAGCGCAGGTGTTCGGCAAGGCCCAGTCGCAACTGGCCGAACCGCGCACACTCGCCAACCTGATCAATTTCGCCATCACCGACGTGATGGCGCGCTATCCGAACATCGTGCTGTTTGGCGAAGACGTCGGCAAGAAAGGCGGTGTTTACCGCGTCACCGCTGACGTGCAGGCCCGCATCGGTGCCGACCGCGTGTTTGACACCTTGCTGGAAGAAACCGCGATCCTCGGCGGTGCAATCGGCTACTCGCAGGTCGGTCTGTTGCCGATGCCGGAGATCCAGTTCCTCGCCTACACCCACAATGCCGAAGACCAGATCCGAGGCGAAGCCTCGACGCTGTCATTCTTCTCGTCCGGCCAATACAGCAACCCGATGCTGATCCGGATTGCCGGCCTCGCTTACCAGAAGGGTTTCGGTGGTCATTTCCACAATGACAATGCCTTTGCCTTCCTGCGCGAAATCCCCGGCGTCATCGTCGCGATTCCGTCGAACGGTTACGACGCCGCCCGGATGCTGAAAACCTGCGTCCGGCTCGCTGACGAACAGAAGCGCGTGGTGGTATTTCTGGAACCGATCGCGCTGTATCACGTCAAGGATCTGCACGAGAAGAATGACAACGGCTGGTCGTTCGTCTACCCGGCCAATGAAGCGCCGATTCCCTATGGTGAACCGGGCGTGTTCGGCGATGGCAAGGATCTGGTCGTGCTGACCTACGGCAACGGCTACTACCTGTCGCGTCAGGCCGAGAAGATCCTGCGCGAGCAGCACGGCGTCAACACCAAGATCATCGATTTGCGCTGGGTCGCCCCGCTGCATGTCGACCAGCTGCTGAAAGCGGTCGACGGCTACAGGAAAGTGCTGATCGTCGATGAGTGCCGCAAGACCGGCTCGCTGTCGGAAGAGATCACGACCCATCTGGTCGAGCACTGCAAGAAGCTGCCGCAGATCAAGCGCATCACCGGCAAGGACAGCTTCATCACCACCGGCACCTCCTGGCAGTACCTGCTGCCGAGCACCGAAGATGTGGTTGCCGCCGCACTTGAGCTGCACAAGGGCAAATAAGCCACCGCTGCTGCCGAAAAACGCGCCCCGCCACTTTGCAAAGTGACGGGGCGCGTTATCATTCAGACCTCTGTTTGTCCCGGTCAGGTCGTCTGCCACATGGATTGGCACCAGTTTGCCGAACTTTACATCCCGCTGATTGTCACCGGTCTGCTGCTGCTGATCGGCCTGACCCGTCTGCGCTATCAGGCGACCTCGAGCGCCAACAGCTGGGGCTGGGCGCTGGCGATGATCTTCATGCCCTGGCTGGCGGTACCGATCTACCTGCTGCTTGGCAGCCGCAAGGTCTCGGCGCGGCAGCGGCGCAAGCGGCCGCTGCAGTTTGTCAGTCACCGCGACAACTGCCAGTCATGCACCCGGCTGGATCGACTGATTCAGGCTTATCACCTGCCTGCTGCCAGCAGTGGCAATGCGATCCAGTTTTACTCGTCGGAACACGGCGGTCTGCAGGCACTGGTCGAGTTGCTCGAAAGCGCGACCCGCGAGATCGATGTCTCGGTGTATATCTTGCGCGCCGACAGGACCGGTCGTCGCGTGGTTGAACTGCTGGCGCAAAAAGCTCGCGCCGGCGTGAAAGTACGGGTACTGGTCGATGGCGTCGGATCGTGGTTGCTGTCGAACCGGGCGCTGCGGCAGCTGCGTCAGCACGGCGGCGAGTTGGCCGTGTTTCACCCGCTGCTCAAGAGTCTGCTGACCGGTCGCGGCGGTCTGCGCAATCACCGCAAACTGGTGGTGATTGATCAACATGCCGCCTGGACCGGCGGCGCCAATCTGGCACAGGAATATTTTGCCAAGCTGCGCAAGCAAAAGCCCTGGCGCGATCTGGTCGCCGTGGTGCGCGGGCCGGCAGTGCACGAACTGGTCAGCATTTTCCGTTCCGACTGGCAGTACGCGACCGGACAGCAAACGGCCGTTGCACCTCTCGAAACGGGTGTCGGCGGGACCGGCACGGCGATCCTGCAGGTACTGCCATCCGGCCCTGATGTGGAAGGTGAACCGCTGCTCGATGCGGTACTGACCGCGATCTACAACGCCGAGCGGCAGATCACCATACTGTCACCGTATTTCGTGCCGGATGACAGCGTGCAGTTTGCACTCGAATCGGCGCTGCGACGCGGCGTGCAGGTCACGATTATCCTGCCCCGGAAATCCGACAATCTGCTGGTCGACGCCGCGCGCAAACTGGCATTGGCTCCGCTGCTCAGACACGGCTTGAACCTGCGCGCAATCCACGGCCGGATGATGCATGCCAAGGCGATAATCGTCGACGACATGCTGGCGATCATCGGCTCCGCCAATTTCGATTACCGCAGCTTCTTCCTGAATTATGAGTTGAGTCTGGTGCTGCATGATCGCGACAGTGTTACGGCCTTGCAGCAGTGGATCGATAACACCTGTGGTCAGGCGCAGAACTGGCCTGCATTGAAGCCGCTCGGCCCGCTGAGCGCCTCGCTGCTGCATTTGATCAAACCGCTGCTCTGAATCAGCGTTTTTTGCGGGATCGGCTTTAGCCGCGATTTTCGTCAGGGCGATTGCCCTGTTGAATGGCATCGCGACTAAAGCCGCTCCCACAAGCCATCTGATTGCACAGCAAGCACTCAGCCGGCAACAAATCCGGTCAATGCCTGATAACGCGCAGCCAACGCTGCACTTGCCTGAAACTGCCAGGACATCAGCTCGCGCCGTTCCGGATAATGTTTGCGCAGCCAATCAAACGCGGCGCGCCGATCTTCGGCCGCCGACAAAGCGCCGCGCATCGCCGCATCGTCGTGGCGCGGGTCATAACACTGCAACAGCTGATTCAATAATTGCTGCGGCGCCGATTCCGCGCCCAAACGCCCCTGCCCGGCCGGCGGCAACTGCCAGCGCGCCGCGCCGCTGGCATCAAAACCAAACTGCCGGCAGAACGCGGCGTGGATCATGAAGCTGCCATTGAGCTTGCCTTCGCGGCTGTGGCCGGCAATGTGCGGCGTGGCCAGATCGACTTTGGCCAGCAGCGCGTCCGGCACATCCGGTTCGTGTTCCCAGACATCGAGCACGGCAGCACGGCGGGCATCGGCGTTCAACCAGCTGAGCAGCGCCTCGTTATCGACTACCGGGCCGCGACAACTGTTGATGATGACCCGCGCCTGACTGCGTGCCAGTGTTTCAGAGCTGAGCCAATGCCAGGTCGGATAGGCGCCCGCTTTGCTGAGCGGCACGTGCAGCGTCAGCACGTCGCAAGCCAGCAACTGCTCGGCGGAAACGCCGCCGCCCGGCAGGCTCGTTGCCGGCAGCAAGGGATCGCAGACCCGGAACGGCCAGTCGAGCGCCGCCAGCTTGGCCGCCAGCCGGCTGCCGACATTGCCGTAACCGAGTATGCCGATGACGTCCTGCCCCGGCCGGAACTTGCCCCGCTCGGCCAGCACCAGCAGCGAGGACAGCACATATTCGGCAACGGCGGTGGCGTTGCAGCCGGGCGCGTTGGCAAAGCCTATGCCCTGGGCGGCCAGCGCGGCCTGGTCGACGTGATCGGTGCCGATGGTGGCCGTGCCGATGAACCGCAGCCGGCTGCCAGCCACCAGCGCCTGATCGACCTTGGTCACCGACCGGACCAGCAAGGCGTCGGCGTCACGGACGGTGTCGGCACTTATCGCCCGGCCGGGGTACAGGCTCAGCTCGCCAAAGTCGGCGAACAGCTCGCGGACCAGCGGGATGTTCTCGTCAGCTACCAGTTTCAAGATGTCAGTTGTCCTGCCTGTCAGCCGCTACGGGCAAATAGCCTTGCCAGTCGGCATGCGGCCTGGGCCAAAGTGGCATTTGGAATATTGCTTTTCGGCCCGTGCATGATTAAGATTCTTTTTAAATGAATCTTAAAGGATGACCGCCATGAGCAGCCCGGTCTTTATCCCGCTGGTCGACCCCAAGGCCTGCAAACCGAACTACCCGGCCGTTCTGGCGCTCGGGTTCCGGCCATTCTACCTGCTCGGCGCGCTCTGGTTGGTATTGGCGGTGCCGATCTGGATGGTCATGTATGGCCATGGCCTGATCACCGGCAGCCATCTGCAGGCGATGGACTGGCATGGCCACGAAATGCTGTTCGGCTTTGCCGGCGCCATCATCGTCGGCTTTCTGTTCACCGCGGTGATGAACTGGACCAATCAGGACACGCCGATAGGCTGGCCGCTGGCCGGTTTGGCTGCGGTCTGGATCGCCGCCCGCGTCCTGCTGATGACCGGCTGGAGCGAAATCGGCGCCATGCTCGATGTCGCGTTTTACCTGCTCGCGGCGGCCGGCATCGCCCGGCCGATGCTGCGCAGTGGCAACAAGCGCAACCTGTTTTTCATCGCCCTGCTGACGGTCTTTGCCACGGTGTCGGGCTGGCAGCATCTCGCCGCGATGGGCATGGTTGGCGGACTCGACAGCCGCGAACTGATGCAACTGGCACTGTCGGTGGTCACCATCATCGTCACCGTGATCACCGGCCGGGTCATTCCAATGTTCACCAGTAACGCCGTGCCCGGTGCGCCGGTGCGCAAATTGGTCTGGCTTGAGCGGGCATCGGTAATCAGCGTGATCGCGCTGGCCCTGCTGGCGGTAACACCGGTACCGGCTGCGCTGTTTCATGTGGCTGCCCTGCTCGCCGCACTGATCCACGGCTGGCGCTGGTGGAACTGGGCACCGCACTGGACGCTGAAGAAACCGATTCTGTGGATTCTGCATGCCAGCTATCTGTGGCTGCCGATCGGTTTTCTGTTGAAAGCGATCCCGACAGCCTGGGCACCGATGGCCGGTTTGCTGTCGACACATGCGCTGACGGTTGGCGTTATCGGCGGCCTGTGCATTGGCATGATGACGCGCACCGCGCGCGGCCACACTGGTCGGCCGCTGCAAGCGAGCAGTGCGGAAGTCTGGGCTTATGCACTGGTGTTGGCGGCAACGGTGTTCCGGGTGCTGCTGCCGCTGATTGTTCCGGATTTTTATCGGCTCTGGACGGGTATCTCCAGCCTGCTCTTCATCAGTGGTTTTGCCATTTACGTTGCGGTATTCGGACCGTGGTTGATGCAGCCACGCGTCGATGGCCGGCCGGGCTGATGGCAGTTTTACCGAAATTTTTTTGGTATTGCTGCCATCGGCATAAAACAGGCCGTGTTTCAGCGCGCTGGTAATTCTGCCGGCGTTTTTCCGGCCCTGCCGAAGGAATTCAAACACTTGCCAAGATGTAATCTGTAAGCCCTGCAAAACTTCGTTACGCCCCGCAATGGCCTGCTGAGCCATTCCATCTGTCCTGTATGCGACAACGCAATCGCATTTCCCGTCTGTGCGTTTCCCATACAAGGAGAGTCATCATGCGTAAACTCGTTCTGTTCACCACCACCACGCTGCTTGGGCTCAGTGCCGCCGCCAGTGCCGGCGTCCGTTATGTCGCGGCGGATGACAGCGCCGAATCGCAGCTCTGTGTCAGCGCCGCTGTCGACAAACCTTTCCGGTTTGAAAACAAAGTGGAGCTGTCCGGCATTCCCTACAAAACCGTTGCCGCCAAACTGGACTGCAATGGCGTCAACGTCGCCCAATTCAGTGCCGATGCCGGCAACAGCAAAGTCGCGGAGAAGTTGTCGCGTTATTCACCGCTGCGCGGTGAAGTGCAGATCCGTCAGGCGCAAGCGCAGCCGAAGGGTGGCGCGGATGTCGTGGTGCTGGTGAAAGGCGAATGACCGCCGGCAAAGACGCCGCGTCGGTTGGGTCGTACGGCTCGACTGACGCGGCCTCGGCAGCCGGTAACCCGCCCAAGAACCCTGCCCTGGTGGCTTGCTTGGATTCGAATCGGGGCGTGCTGAAAGAAAATCTCGGCTGGCTGCAACGGCGAGAAGGGAAAAGACGGTGGCACCTCAGGGTGTCGCAGAGCGGCACCCGCTCGCGCGGCGCAAGCCACACGGGTGGCTTGCTCAGCTCCGCACTCGCCCCAACGGGTATTCCAACCCCTGCGGGGTCCGAATCAGGGCGTGCTGAAAGAAAATCTCGGCTGGCTGCAACGGCGAGAAGGGAAAAGACGGTGGCGTCCCCACGGGGATTCGAACCCCGGTTACCGCCGTGAAAGGGCGATGTCCTAGGCCTCTAGACGATGGGGACGCAGAAGGCAAAATTGCCGACCCGTTGCAAAGGCCGGCGCATTCTACTGGCCGTACCCCACCCTGTCAAAGACCTTTACGGCTTGGAGAAGAGTTTCGGTACTGCTTTAGATAAGACAGATAAGTTGTTGTTATTTAAGTAATTGGTATTTGAATCTGGAACTCGGCCCCACCCAGCGATGCCTGGCCGATGCTCAGTTTGCCGCGATAGGCCTCGATGATTTCCGCCACCACCGACAGCCCGATACCCTGCCCTTCGACCTGGGTATCCAGCCGGCCACCGCGACTCAATACCGCCGCCCGTTTCTCCGGCGCGATGCCGGGGCCGTCGTCGCCAATGCGCAGCACCAGCCACCAGACACCACGTTCATCACGACGCTCTTCTGCCCTGACCTGAACATGATGACGGGCGAATTTGCAGGCGTTGTCCATGACATTGCCGAGCACTTCCAGCAAGTCGCCGGACTCGCCGGCAAAGCGCGGCGTGCCGATGATATCAACCGAGATCTGCATGCCTTTGCCGGCGTAGACCTTGCGCAACCCATCGGCCAGTTGCTGCAACGGTTGGCTGACTGAAATCAGCGCCGCAAACGGCGTGCGGCCCTTGGTGACAGCGCGTTGCAATTGATAGCGCACAATCCCGTGCATGCGCTCGACCTGCTCGCGGACCTGGGCACGCAGCGCGTCATCGCTGATCTCGGACTGGGTCGCCCCCTGCAGCACCGCCAACGGCGTTTTCAGGCTGTGCGCCAGGTTCGACATGGTCTGGGCGTAGCGACTGCGACGTTCGTATTCGCTCTGGATGAACAGGTTGATGTTGTCGGTCAGTGGCTGCAGCTCGCGTGGAAATTCGCCTTCAAGCCGCTCCGCGTGTCCGGCTTCAATGGCGCGAATGGCGCGCGCCACTTCGCGCACCGGCCGCAAGCCCCAGCGCATCACCGACACCAGCCCCGCCAGCAAGACCAGGCCGAGAATGCCGAACCCCAGCCACAAGGTGCGCCGAAACACCGCCGTGGTCGCATCAAAGGCGGCGTTCGATTCGAGCACGCTGAAGGTGTAGCGGCTTTCCTGGCGGCCGACGCCTTCCCAGATGACGTCGTAGCTGGCACCGACCAGCGACTCACCGCGCAAGCGCCAATTGATGAACAGGACCTTGCCGAGCTCGCCGGCAACAAAGCGCGGCGCGGGCCGGTTCAGCGCCGAGGCCGACCGCCACAGGATCCGCCCCATGGGATCACTGACATAACCGTAAATGCCGCTGTCGATCTGATTGAAGCGATCATCGCGCAGATAATCCGGCAGATTGATTTTGCCGGGCTGGATTTCATCTGCCACCGTCAACAGCGAGTACAGCTGTGCTTCCAGCCGACCCCGTTGCTCGGCGCGCAGACTGGTAAAGAATGCGCGCTCCAGGACAAACGCCGCCAGAATGAGAAAACCAAACAAAAACGCTGCGGTCACCAGCAACAGCCGGCCCCGCAGCGATTTGGGCAGCTCACGCAGACGCTGCCATGGACGGTGGAACGCTCGCTTGAGCATCAACTGGCTTTGAGATTGAACCGGTAACCGCGGCCGCGCAGGGTTTCGATCGGCTGCAGATCGCCATCCGGATCAAGCTTGCGCCGCAAACGGCCGACGAACACCTCCAGCACATTGCTGTCGCGATCTTCGTCCTGATCGTACAGGTGCTCGGTCAGCTCGGTCTTTGAGACAACCTTGCCCGGATGGTGCACCAGATACTCCAGCAAGCGGTATTCATACGCCGTCAGATCCAGCGTCTCGCCATGGCGGCGTACGGCCTGCGCCACAGTGTCGATTTCGATCGGGCCAAAACGCTGCACCGGGTTGGCAAAGCCAGCCGCGCGCCGTTGCAAGGCGGAAAGCCGCGCCAACAGTTCTTCGATATGAAAGGGTTTGGTCAGGTAATCGTCCGCGCCGGCCGACAAACCGCTGACTTTCTCCTGCCAGTGGCCGCGCGCGGTCAGGATCAGAATCGGATAGCTCTTGCCTTTGGCCCGGGTCCGGCGAATCACTTCCATGCCGTCCAGCTTGGGCAGGCCAAGATCCATGACCGCCACGTCGTAGTTGTATTCCAAGGCGAAATAGCAGGCTTCCTCGCCATCGGCGGCGACGTCCACGGCATAGCCTTGCGCCTTCAATGCCTCGGCAAGCTGGCTGCGCAGCGCCGGCTCGTCTTCCACAACCAATACCCGCATGCTTTTCCCCACCCCAACAAAGGGCCTCAGAAACTGATCACTTCCCCGGTCTGGCCGTCGACGTGCACCGTGCGGACCCGACCATTCTCGGTCAGGATTTTTACCCGGTACACCGGCGGACCGCGGCTCTCGATCAACTGCACCGACAGCACCCGGCCTTTGACCGCTCGCAGCGCCGCCGCGACCGCACTCGACTCCGACACCGTTGCCGAAGCCATCAGTACCGGCATCAGGATCTGTCCCGACGCAGGCGACGGCAGTGCGACAAGCAGCAACGCGGAGAGCAACAATAGACAGGTGGTTCGGACTACGTTCATCATCGGGGCGATTCAGACCATTTGCGCGACAGTGTAACGGGCATGGCGGACAACAACCAAACCTTGCCCGCCAGCAAAAGATGCCTGCAGGTGGCTGTCGCCGGCCCCCGCTGCATCATGGCACCGGCCGAACATCCACCTGCACCCGCAGTGACCGGCCCGGATCGTGGGGCAGCTCGGTTTCATAGGTGCGGCCGTCGTAGCGATAAACCACGCGGTAACCGACGATGCGCTCTTCGGTGTAACTGCTTTCAATGGTGCGACAACGGGTTTGCCAATCGCGCTCGACAGTCACCTGACGCGGGCTGACTTCGCGGCCAATCTGGGAACCGACAACCGCGCCAATGACCGTACCGGCTGCTTCATGGTCCGAATGGCGGCCGGCATGGTGGCCGACCACCGCGCCAATCAGCGCCCCCAACGCGGCACCGCCACCGGAACGGCGCTCGCGATGGTACTCCACCGGCACGTCCTCACAGACTTCGCGTGGCTCGCTGACCCGAACGGTGCGGGTGATGGGAATGCTTTCCAGCACGGTGGCGTAAGCGTAATCACGATCGCGGTCATGACCACGGCCCCGTCCCGGATGATCATCCCTTGGCTGTGCCGACGCCGTCGTCGCCAGCACAAGGCTTGCCAGCGCAACGGCCAGCAGACGAGAAGGCACGAGCAATTTCCGGATCATGGCAACGACTCCCATTCAGTGACGTTGCCAGACTAAGCGGGACAGCCTGAATTGCTCCTGAATCAGGCGGCCAGTTTCTGGGCCAGCGCTTCGAGCTCTTCGCGGTTGTTGCGCAGCTGCTCGAACTCGCCCTCGACCTCTTCGCTATTGAGGTGCAACGAGCCCATTACCGCTTCCGGCAAATGGCTGCTGCCGGCATCGCCGATATTCAGGCGCTTGAGCAGACGATTGGCAATCAGCACCAGATTGGAATACACCGCATACGGACTGGAGAACTCCTCCTGATGATGCCAACGCACCACGGTGATGAGCTCATCCGGCATGTGCCAAGCCTGCATCAGCCAGGCGCCGATTTCTTCGTGGGATACGCCCAGGACATGACGCTCGATCGCGTCGACCTGCACCGACGGGTTGGCGGCGACATAACGGTTGACCAGGAAAAACTGCGGCGGGAAGACATGACCGAGCAACAGGTGGCCGAAGTTGTGCAGCAAACCGGACAGATAGACCATGCCGCGCTGCGGCCGGTACTTGGCCGGCATGCGCTGACACAGCCGCTCCGCCAACACGGCACAGAGGATCGAATGACTCCAGAACGCTTTCAAGCCAAGCGGCCCTTCACGCGGCACTTTCAGCGAGCGCCCGACAACAATGCCGAGCGACAAGTTCAGCACCATCTCAAAACCCAGTACCCGCATGATCGCCATCTCCAGCGACGGAATGCGGCCGCTGAAACCGTAATACGGCGAATTGGCCCAGCTCATGATTTGCGCGGCGAGACTGGGATCGCGATTGACGACATTGGCCAGATCGCGGGCGCTGGCGTGCGGGTCGACCCGCAGCTTCATGATGTCCGTTGCCATCTCCGGCATCGCCGGCAGATCAAAAGTTTCCTGCACCCGCTGTTTCAGCCGCATCGGCATGAAATGGGTCACCACTTCTTCCTGCGCCATTTCCGATACCGCACCTTTCAGCGCATCCGGTGGCAGGGCGATATGACCGCAACTGACTTCGCCAAGCAAGCGTCGAAACTCGGCGCGGGAAAAACCGAGCAGGCTCTCTCCGTTACCGCTTTCGCAGTAAACCCGATCGTGACTGAAAACGGCCTCGTCGCAGACCGCTTTCCAGTTGAACACATTGACCAAGGCCGGCCGGCACTGGCCGACACAACCGGCGAAATGGTGTTGTGCTTCCGTGCTGGCGAGCACATCCAGTTCACGCAAGGTCAGCGCCTGCAGCGCTTCGAAATCGAGCAGGTAACTGGCTGGCACCAGCGCCGCCAGCCGACCTTGGTTATCTGACAGCGGCACCACCCGGATGATCGCCTCTGCCGGAATGCCGATCTCGTGCGCGACCTCGACCAGACTGTGCCCTATTGCATGAGGTACTACATCGAATTGGGCATTGGCATTGTCCAGCCATTCTTGCAGTCGTGACGGCAGCGCCATGACAGGTCCTCCACGCTCGGTAATCCAACAAGCATAGTCGGCTTTGCGCGCTAACGCAGCGTCCATCCGGCTACCGCAGCAAGACCTGTCAGTGATAACAAGAAAGCGCACCGAAGCCGGCAAAAAGTGACACCGGCAGCATGCGCATGGATGAATGCCGAAAACAAAAAACCCGCTGGGACATTGCTGTCACAGCGGGTTTTTCTTGTTTGGCGCGCCCGGAGCGATTCGAACGCCCGACCGCCTGGTTCGTAGCCAGGTACTCTATCCAACTGAGCTACGGGCGCGTTGGGGCCGCTATTATGCCGATTTCTGATTCTCTGTCAATTTTTTTATCTCTCTTTCGAAAGAAAGCTGACATCGTTCAGAAACTGGCGGAGAGGGAGGGATTCGAACCCTCGATAGAGCTTTTGACCCTATACTCCCTTAGCAGGGGAGCCCCTTCGGCCTCTCGGGCACCTCTCCTTCGCAGCGGCCGCGAATGTTACCGGAACGCCGCGAAATTGCAAGCAACAGCGCAAATTAGTTTGCAACTGCTGCGAAAATAATCAACTTTGTTCCTGCTCATCATCGGGCGCAAAACCGTGGGTTTTCTCGCGTTGAATGCGCAGATAGATTTCTTCACGGTGCACCGACACTTCTTTCGGCGCATTGACGCCGATGCGCACCTGATTGCCCTTCACACCCAGAACAGTGACAGTGACTTCGTCACCAATCATTAGGGTCTCGCCAACGCGGCGGGTCAGAATCAGCACTGTCAGTCTCCTTTAAACTAGCTCGGGCCTACCCATTGCCACAGCACCGGGTTTGCTATTGTTCTGGCCGCCGGCCCGCAGGCGGATAAAAAAGGTCGCGTATTATGGGGCCTGCGTACAGACTTTACCAATAGACGTTGGGCAAGTCTTATTTACATCCACGACTCGCCGCCCCTGTAGTTAAGCACAGGCCTGCGTTAAGCACAGGCGTGAAGAATCGTTTATTCCGCGGCGGCGGTCTGGTCCAGCTCAAACGCCGTGTGCAGGGTCCGCACCGCCAGCTCCAGATAGCGCTCCTCGATCAGCACCGAGATCTTGCTCTCGGAACTGGTGATGGCCATCAGGTTGATACGCTCGCCGGCCAGTGCCTCAAACAGCCGGGTTGCCAGCTCCGGGTGGGTCCGCATCGCGACACCGACCACCGAAACCTTGGCGACATGGCTGGAGACGGCGATTGCCCCGGCGCGCAGGAATTCACACTGCTTCAGCAACAGTTCCCGGGCCGCCGCCGCCTCGCCGCGGGCAACGGTAAAACTGAAGTCGGTGCGACGGCCGGGGCGCGGCGTCTGGGTGATCATGTCGGACTCGATATGGGCCCCTGCCAACGCACCAAACAGGCGCGCCGCGGTACCCGGCTCATCCGGCACATCTGTAATAGTCAGCTGCGCTTCCTGGCGGCTGAAGGCGATGCCCGACACCAGTGGCGCCTCCATGCCGGCACTGCCTTGTCCCTGTTCGAACGTAATGAGGGTGCCCGGCCCTTCTTTAAAGGTCGACAGCACCCGCAACGGCACTTTGTATTTGCCGGCGAACTCGACCGAGCGGGTCTGCAACACCTTGGAGCCTTGGCTCGCCAGCTCCAGCATCTCCTTGAAGGTGATGCTGTCGAGCCGGTGCGCCTCCGGCACCATCCGCGGGTCGGTGGTGTAGACGCCGTCGACGTCGGTGAAGATCTGACACTCATCGGCGTGCAAGGCCGCCGCCAAGGCCACCGCCGAGGTATCGCCACCGCCACGGCCGAGCGTGGTGATGTCGCCGTTCGGGGTGATGCCCTGGAAGCCGGTCACCAGCACCACCTTGCCGGCATCGAGCTCGCGGAAAATCCGCTCGGTCTCGATGTGCTCGATGCGTGCTTTCATGAACACGTCATCGGTGTGCACCGGCAATTGCCAGCCCTGCAGCGACAGCGCCGGACAGCCTTTCGCGTTCAGCGCGATGGCGAGCAGCGCATTCGACACCTGCTCGCCGGTCGCCGCGAGGGCATCCATTTCCCGCGCCGACGGGTTTTCCGCCAGGGCGTTGCCGAGCGCCAGCAGCCGGTTGGTTTCGCCGGCCATGGCTGAGGCCACCACGACCACGCGGTGGCCCTGCGCCTTGGTCGCGATGATTTTGTCGGCGACGTGACGGATGCGATCGAGATCGCCCACCGAGGTGCCGCCGAATTTTTGGACGATTAACGCCATGTTGTGCGGTCGCGCAATTCCGTTTGAGTAAGGCTTACGCGAGCTTGCCCGCGACAAACTCCTGCGCTGCCGTCAGCGCCGCGGCAAGGCCGGCCACATCCGGCGCACCACCCTGGGCGAGCTCCGGTTTGCCACCACCGCGACCACCGAGTTTGCCGGCAACAAAACCGACCAACTCACCGGCCGGCAGCTTGCCGCTGACCGATTTCGCAACCGCGGCAACGAACGACACCTTGTCGCCGTCCTTGGTCGCGATCAGCACCGCACTGTTGCCCAGTTTGTCGCGCAGCTTCTCAACCGTTTCCCGCAAGGTCTTGGCATCCAGACCATCAAGCTCGGCGATCAGTACCTTGGCATCGCCAAGCTGCGTGGCGCTGCCGACCAGCTGATCGGCCTTGCCGGCCGCGGCCTGTGCCTTCAACTGATCGATCTGCTTCTCCAGCGACTTGCGCTCCTGATCCAACGCGCTCAGACGGGCATGCAGCTTGTCTTCCGTGACCTTGAAGTGCTTCAGCACACTGTTCAAGGTCATTTCGTAACGCTGGAATACCGCCAGCGCTTCGTCGCCGGTCACCGCTTCGATCCGACGGACACCGGCGGCAATGCCGGATTCGCTGATGATCTTGAACGTACCGATATCGCCGGTGCGCTTGACGTGGGTGCCGCCGCAAAGTTCTTTCGAGAACGCGCCCATGCTGAGCACGCGCACGCTGTCGCCGTACTTTTCGCCAAACAGCGCCATTGCGCCGGCTTTCACCGCCGCTTCCGGCGCCATCACCTCGGTCTGCACCGCATGGTTGGCGCGGATCTGTTCATTGACCAGCGCCTCGATTTCAGCAATTTGCTGGGCCGACACCGGCTCATTGTGCGAGAAGTCGAAACGCAGCCGTTCCGGCTCGACCAGCGACCCTTTCTGCATGACGTGGCTGCCGAGCACTTGCCGCAGCGCCGCATGCATTAGGTGGGTGGCCGAGTGGTTCAGCATGGTCCGGGCGCGCAAATCCTGATTGACTTCGGCTTTCAGGCTGTCGCCCCTGGCAATGCGGCCGCTGGCCTTGCCTTTGTGGCCATGGGCATTGCCGATCTTGATGGTGTCGATCACATCAAAGCTGGCGCTGTTGCCACGCAATACGCCCTTGTCGCCGACCTGACCACCGGACTCGGCATAAAACGGGGTGTGATCGAGCACGACAATACCCTCATCACCGGCATTGAGGGCGTCGACTTCGGCGCCGTCTTTCAACAGCGCCACGACTTTACCGCTGTCTTCCAGCCTGTCGTAGCCACAGAAATCGGTGGCGGCATCGACTTTCAGCGCCTTGTTGTAATCGACATCGAAATTGCTGGCGGCGCGGGCGCGGTTGCGCTGCTCTTCCATACAGGCTTCGTAGCCCGGCATGTCCAGGCTCAGCTTGCGCTCGCGGGCAATATCGTTGGTGAGATCAACCGGGAAACCGTAGGTGTCATAAAGCTTGAACACGACGTCGCCCGGAATGGTCTCGCCTTTCAGGCCGGCAATGGCCTGATCGAGCAGCTTCATGCCCTGCTCCAGCGTGCGGGCAAACTGCTCTTCTTCCAATTTCAGCGCGCGCTCGATAATCGGCTGCCGTTCGCGCAGTTCCGGATAGGCGCCGCCCATCTGTTCGACCAATGCCGGCACCAGCTTGTGGAAGAACGCGTCTTTGCAGCCGAGCATGTAGCCGTGCCGAACGGCGCGACGAATGATCCGGCGCAGCACATAGCCACGGCCTTCGTTTGACGGCGTCACGCCGTCGGCGATCAGGAACGAGCACGAACGGATGTGATCAGCGATCACGCGCAGCGACTTGTTGTTGGCATCGGCACAGCCGGTGACGGCCATCGCGGCCTTGATGATGTGCTGGAACAGATCGATGTCGTAGTTGGTGTGCACATGTTGCATCACCGCCGAGATCCGCTCGAGGCCCATGCCGGTATCGACCGACGGCGCCGGCAACGGGTGCAGCACGCCATCGGCGGTCCGGTTGAACTGCATGAACACGTTGTTCCAGATCTCGATGTAACGATCGCCGTCTTCCTCCGGCGAGCCGGGCGGGCCGCCCCAGATATCGGCACCGTGATCGTAGAAAATCTCGGTGCAGGGACCGCAGGGGCCGGTATCACCCATCGCCCAGAAATTGTCGGACGCATATTTGGCGCCCTTGTTGTCGCCAATGCGAACGATGCGCTCGGCCGGCACGCCGACGTCCTTTTGCCAGATGTCGAAGGCTTCGTCATCGGTCGCGTAAACGGTGACCCAGAGTTTTTCCTTCGGCAGACCGAGCCACTGCGGCGAGGTCAGGAACTCCCAGGCGTAGTGAATGGCATCTTTCTTGAAGTAATCGCCAAAACTGAAATTGCCGAGCATTTCGAAAAAGGTGTGGTGACGGGCGGTGTAACCGACGTTTTCCAGATCGTTGTGCTTGCCGCCGGCGCGCACGCATTTTTGCGACGACACCGCGCGGGTATAGGCGCGCTTGTCGAGGCCGAGGAAGCAGTCCTTGAACTGGTTCATGCCGGCATTGGTGAACAGCAAGGTCGGGTCATCACCCGGGATCAGCGACGAGCTGGCGACGCGGGTGTGGCCCTTGCTTTCAAAGAATTTCAGAAACGCTTCGCGGATCTCGTTGCTCGTCATCGTTTTATTGCTTGAAGTGCTCATCACTGCCACTCATCCAATTTGATTGATTCGTGTTCACTCTGGCGCAAAATCATCCGACTCGCGCGGCTCGTTCAGCTGTTCTTTCAGAAACGCCGCGAGCGCCACACGGGCGCTCGAGGAGGTAAAACCTTTTTGCAGCAGATGGCGCATGGCTTTCATGCGCACTTCATGCTGACTGACATCCTTGCCGCGCAGGTAGCGACGGATCGCTGCCAGCGCCTGTTCATCCCAATCCACATCCGTTTGCCGCAAGGCCGACTGGTCGACGCCGGCATTTTGCAGGGCCTGGGCAATCCTGACCGGCCCCTGCCCTTTCCGGGCTTTGCTGCCAATCAGTATCTCGGCAAAGCGCTCATCACTTTGCCAGCCGCGCTGCTTCAGATCCGCCAGCGCGGCGTCGATCTCCTCGTCCGGAAACTCGCGCTGCCGCAGCTTGCGGCGCAGCTCCAGCTCGGCGTGCTCGCGACGCGCCAGCAGGCGCATCGCGACACTCAGGGCAGAGGCTTGCTGCTTCAGGCTTCCACCTCGTCTTCGACGTCCGCGTCAACACTGGCCGGCACGGCAACAATGTTGGCGGCGCGGATCTTGTCTTCGATTTCCTTGGCGAGCTCCGGCCGTTCGCGCAGGAACTGGACGACGTTCTGCTTGCCCTGGCCGATGCGCTGGCCGTTGTAGCTGAACCAGGCACCCGACTTCTCGACCAGGCCTTGCGCGACCCCCAGCTCGATGATCTCGCCTTCGCGCGAGACACCGTGGCCGTACAGAATTTCGAACTCGACCTGTTTGAACGGCGGCGCGACCTTGTTCTTGACCACCTTGACCCGGGTTTCAGAACCGATGACCTCGTCACCCTGCTTGACCGAGCCGATGCGGCGAATGTCGAGGCGCACCGAAGCATAGAACTTCAGCGCGTTACCACCGGTGGTGGTTTCCGGGCTGCCGAACATGACGCCGATCTTCATCCGGATCTGGTTGATGAAAATGACCAGACAGTTCGAACGCTTGATGTTGCCGGTCAGTTTGCGCAGCGCCTGCGACATCAGCCGGGCATGCAGGCCGACGTGGCTGTCGCCCATCTCACCTTCGATTTCCGCTTTCGGCACCAGCGCGGCCACCGAGTCAACAATGACGATGTCGACCGCATTCGAGCGCACCAGCATGTCGACGATTTCGAGTGCCTGTTCACCGGTATCCGGCTGCGACACCAGCAATTCATCGAGATTGACGCCGAGCTTGGCGGCATAAACCGGATCCAGCGCGTGTTCGGCATCGACGAACGCGGCGGTGCCGCCGTTCTTCTGGCAATTGGCAATCGCCTGCAGTGCCAGCGTGGTTTTACCGGACGATTCCGGCCCGTAGATTTCGACCACCCGGCCACGCGGCAGACCGCCGATGCCCAGGGCAATGTCGAGACTCAGCGAGCCGGAGGAAATGGTTTGAATGTCACGCGAGGCCTGGTGATCTCCCAGGCGCATGACGGTGCCTTTGCCAAATTGGCGTTCGATTTGCGCGAGGGCGGCGCCCAGCGCTTTTTTGCGGTTCTCGTCCATCACTTTCTCCAAACGGAATGTTCGCGGGGAATGTCGTACGCGGGCGCGGATTGGGCTGACCAATGCGGTCCCTACACGAAAGCGACGCGGCATTATTCCATAAAGGTTTGGCAGGAGGTAGCGCGCAACCGGCGCTGCTGACAGCAGTCTGTCAGCAGCCCGGAGACCAGCCAGAACGGCCGGTCGGTTGCTAGAGCAGGCGCTGACTGACCCGCAGGCGGTGACTGATCGCCCGGCTCAAAACCGCCATGTCAGGAAGCGGCTTGCAGAAGACATCATCCTTGCCAAGACCGATGGCGGCCAGTTCAGCCGGCAGCCGAAATTCCATGGAACCGGTATGAATGAGAAAGCGCAGACCCGGTCGCAGCTGATGCGCCGTCAGCATGAACTGGGCACCGTCCAGGCCCGGCAGGCGCAAGTCGACCAAGACCAGGTCGACCTGATGCTTGGCCAGCAGCGCCAGCGCCGCCTCACCCGACTCCGCCTCCAGGGTGTGGTAGCCCTCGTCGGTCAAAAAAGCGGCAAGATTGATTCGGATAAGGCGTTCGTCATCCAGAACCAGGATGGTGGGGGTACGCAGCGGCATACAGAGCAGCCCAGTCTTCTTTTTATTGGCTAACTGCCAGGATATCGACCAACTGCCGCGGCGGCTCGTGACCACCGGGACAATTGAGCAGATCTACGCCCGGCGCCGGGCCAGCGTCAAGCCAGGTCATCTGGGACGTACGCTGCAGCTTTGGCCAAGCTGCCTATACTTGGGGAAACTCCGGAACCCGCCGGGCTAGGGATGAATACGACAAGATGATCAGCTACTCGGACAAAAGCTTCCTCATCCTCGACGATTTCCCCGAATTCCGCCGGTCGTTGCGAACCATGGTCCAGCAGCTGGGGGCCGAGGACATCGATCTGGCCGCGACCGGGGAAGAGGCCATTTCGCTGTGCGCCAACCGGCGCTACGACATCATCCTGTCCGACTACAACCTCGGCGAAGGTAAGGACGGTCAACAGGTACTGGAGGAGCTGACCGAGCGCAAGCTGCTTCGGCGCGGCGCCATCTTCGTCATGACCACCGCCGAGAACAGCACCGCCATGGTCATGGGGGCGCTGGAGTACCAGCCGGATGCCTACATCACCAAGCCGTTCAACAAGGTGGCATTGCAGGCGCGGCTGGACAAGCTGATGGAAAAGCGGCTGGCGCTGGCCGATATCGACCAGGCCCTGGAGAAAAACGATACGGCCCGCGCGCTCGAGCTCTGCGATCGCGAAATCCAGAGCAAGAGTCGTTATGCCCTCGCCTGCCTGCGCACCAAAGCCGAACTGTTGGAACAGGACGAGCGCTTCGATGAGGCCGCCAAGATCTACGCCAGCTTGAGTGCGGATCGGCCGGTGCCGTGGGCGATGCTGGGTCTGGCCCGGGTAACCTTGGGCAAAGGCGAAGCGGAAGCTGCGCGCAAGCAGTTTGAAGACGTCATCAAACAGCTGCCGACCCTGACACCTGCTTACGACGGGCTGGCGAAAACCTGGCTCGGTCTGGGTGAACCCATCAAAGCGCAGCAGATACTGCTGGAAGCAGTACGCCGCTCACCCAAAGCAGTGCAGCGGCAGACCGAACTCGGCAAAATCGCCAGCGAGAACGGCGATCTGGAAACTGCCACCCGGGCATTCCGGCAGGCGGTCAACCTCGGCCGTCACTCCATCCATAAAAATCCGGACAATTATGTCAAGCTGGCCGACTGTCTGGTGCAAAGCATCGGCAGCAATCCGGTGGAAGACAAGCGCGCCAGCGACGAGGTGATGAAAACGCTGCACGAACTCGACACCGACTACAAAGGTGACAAACAGATCAGCATGCGCTCGCTGCTGACCCAAGGCTCGTTGGCCAAGAAACAGAATCGCAGCAAAGATGCCGAGAATGCCGCCGTCGGTGCCAGCAAACTGTTGAAGGAGCTCGACAGCAGCCTGGCACCGAGCATTGCACTGGAAGTTGCGGAAAAATTCCAGACCCTGGGCAAAACCGACATCGCCCGCGATGTCCTGCAAAGCTGCGCCGAACTGTACAGCGACAACGATCAGGTCCGCGCCAAATTCGCCACGTTGCAGACCGACAGCACGGTCATGAAACAAACCGAACAGGCCCTCAACCTTAACGGGTTGGGCATCACCGAGTTCGAGCAGAAGAAATACGACGATGCCCTGCTGCATTTCCGCGAAGCGGTGAAATTGGCACCGCGCAATATCAGCATTGTGCTCAACACCGCCCAAACCCTGATCGAGAAGTACCGGCTGCAGCCGGATCAACGACTGCTGATCGAGTGCCAGGGCTACCTTGACCAAGTGCGCAACATGCCGCCGGACGACAAGCGCTTCAAGCGCTTCCAGGGCTTGTTGCAACTGACCCAGCAACTGAAGCAGGCCCACTGATGAGTGACCCCGCAGCGCTGTTCCCGACGGTACTGGCCTCGTCCGTACACGACATCAAGAATTCGCTCGGCATGCTGCTGCAGTCGCTTGAAGCGGTAGTCGAACGGGTACCGCCGGAGCAGCGGCCCGGCTTCCATGAACTGGCCGTGCTGCAGTACGAAGCCGCCCGGGTCAACAACTCATTGGTCCAGTTGCTGGCGCTGTACAAGCTGGACAACCAGCAACTGCCCTTGAATATCGGCTATCACATGGTGGCCGACTTTCTGCACGAACAGGGTCTGCGTAACCAGAACCTGCTGACCCTGAAGCAAATCGCGCTGGAGCTGGATGTCGATGACGAGTTGGCGTGGTATTTTGACTACGACCTGATTGCCAGCGTCATCGACAACATTGTCACCAACTCGATTCGCTATACCCATTCCAAGCTGCTGCTGCGGGCCTGCGTCGAGGACGATCAGCTGGTTCTCATCGTCGCGGACGATGGCCCGGGCTACCCCCGGGCGATGCTGGAGCAATCCGACAAGTACCTGCTCGGCATCAACCGCAGCACCGGCAGCACCGGACTCGGATTGTTCTTTGCTGGGGAAATTGCCCGCCTGCACCGACACGGCGAGCAGCGTGGCCGGGTGGAATTGCGCAATGGTCAGTGTATGCCTGGCGGCGAATTTCGCCTGTACTTACCCTAATCTGGCGGCCGGCTTTGCACCGCGTCGGCTGCCAGCGGATAACGGCCGAGACCGTTTGAGCCACAGGAAACCAATATGAATATTGTTGTGATTGGTGTCGTCATCATCATCGCGCTCATCGTCGGGATCAGCATCAACGGCTATATCCAGCGCCGGGAACAGCAAGCGGCGGAACGCCGGCATCGGCTCGCGCAGCACCGCGCCAGCATTCGCGACGGTCAGGAATTGCTGGAGCTCGGCGCCGAGCTGCCGCTCGACAGTCATGTCCGCACCGTGTTGCTCGATTACATTCAGCTGCATCTTCAGGCGATGCAGAGCATCGACAGCAACGCCGAAGGCATGGCCGAATTCGAGCAATGGCTGACCGGCCAGCGTCAACTCGCCCAGAGCAAAACCCCCGATGCGGCCGCCCATCTGCACCTGCCGGCTGAGTCGGCGGAACTGACAGCGCTGCGCACCCGACTGCACCGACTGACCGAGTTCGTCGCCCGGTTGCGACAGGAAAAACGACTCAACCCGCAACAGATCGTGCTGGCTTTCAAGTCATTGGCGCGCCTGCGCCTGCGCTGCGATGTTGAGGGCCATATCAAGCTGGGCCAACTGGCGGTGCTGAACAAACAGGCCAATCTGGCCAAGCAGTATTACAAATACGCATCGGATCGGCTGGTGCAGGAAAACATCAGCGACAGCTATGTCCAGGAGCAGCTCGCTACGCTGGATCAGTTGCAGGCCGAGCTCCGCGGTGAAGCGCCCATTGAAAGCACCACCGACACGGTTGAGCACAAGGAAAGCGAGCTGGAAAAGGCGGCGAAAAAGGAAATGGAAGCGGACTTTGTGCCGAAGAAGAAATGGTGAATGGTCAGTACAGCGAATCAGTAGGACCCAGCGCAGCGCTCACGGCATCGGCGAAGGTGGCAGCCCTTCCTGCCGCGACGCCATGCGCTCAACACTCGCAAAACCGTCACATCCATTCGTCCGGTCAATTCAGATGCGCGACACTTTCCAACGCCCGGGCAACATCCTGAAACAGCATCCGGTTCTCGTGTGACAGCGCCATCAGATGCCGGTGCGCCAGCAGCGCCTGCCGGGTGAACTGGATTTCGTCCGCCGGCTCCGACTCAAGCTCACGGTAGCTTTCCGGCTCGTGCTCGGCATCCGGCAGGATATGAAACACCTTGTTGAAACTGACCGCGTTCAGTACGGCCAGCAAGTCCGGATTGCGCACCAGAATGGTCGGCCGGTGATCATAGGCGCGGCGGGTGTGTATGGCGATTTGAGCAATGACGCCAAGCGCGGTGCTGTCAACTGCCGTTGCTTCCAGCAAGTCGATGATCACTTTCGGCTTGACCGTTTCCTGAAAGATGCGCTGGATGAAACGATCTACGCTCGCACACAAGTGAAAGCGGATGTCGCCGCGGAATTTCAGAATGTAGATGCCGTCCTGGATAGCGTAGGACGCTTGGCCCACCATCATGTGCAGATGACCCTCGTACGTTATTGTGATCTTATAGGGTGTTATCGGGGGACGACATCGAGCTGTCCGGACCGCGCCGACCAGCGCCAGCTGTCGGCAGCCCTTTCAACAAAAACAACGCAATATCATCAGGAGGCGGTCCGGCCAGGGCACGGCGCACTTCGCCGACCAAACCAGGAATGGTCGCTTGGCTGACAGCCGGCAAGGATAATAACAAAGTTTCATCCTTTGCCAATCCGGGCTTGGCCAGAGCCTCCAGAACACCGTCCGAACTCAGCAACAGGCAGGCATCGGGCTGCAGGGTCTCCGTGCCAGTCCCGAAGCTGGCCCAATCGAACAGGCCGACCGGGAAACTGCCCTCGCCCAGATAGCGATGGCCACCGTTCTGATACAGCAAGGGTCGCGGATAGTGGCCGCCATTGCTGTAGAGCAGTTCACCGTTTTCGCGATTGAGCACCCCGTAGAACAGCGTCAGGTACTTGCCGAGATTGGCCTGCAGCAATTCGCTGTTCAGATAGGTCAGCAGTTTGTCCGGCTGACAGATTGTCCGGTCACCGTGGCTGCGGAACCGGCGCAACGGATGATTGATGAGGCTTTTCAGCATCATCGTGACAAAGGCCGAGGCGGCACCATGACCGGACACGTCGGCGATGTAGAAACCGATCAGCTGCTCATCGATCTCGAAATAATCGAGGAAATCACCGCTGAGATAGAGCGACGGAATGACCGCGTGACTGAAGTGCCAGCGGCCGAATTGCGCCTGTGGCTCCGGCAACAGTTGCAGCTGGGCTTGCCGCCCTGCTTCCTGATCCTGACGCAACAACTCCAGATTGGCTTCCAGCTCGGCGTTGGCCGTTTCCAGTTCATCACGATACTGCTGGTTTTCCTGCTCCAGAGTCGCCTTGTGCAGGGCTGAACGGACGGCATGCTCAAGCACCGCCATGTCGGAAATCGGCTTGACCAGGTAATCGGTAGCCCCCAGCCGCAGCGCTTCGACCACGTCGGTGATGACCCCTGCCCCGGAGATCACGATGACCGGCATCTGCGGTTGCTCGCGGGTGAGAATTTCCAGCACCTGCAAACCGTCCATGTCGGGCATGCGCAAATCGCACAACACGACATCCGGTTGATGGTCGCGGCAACAACTCAGACCCTCTTTGGCGCTGGCCGCCGCCACCACCTCGAAACCGATGTCTTCAAGGTATACACACATGCTGTCACGCACCAACCGATCATCATCAATGACGACAACGCGGGCCGGTGCAGAATGAGAGGTCAGGGTCACGGCAGGAGGCATGATGTGTTGCATAGCAGCAGCGCGGGAAAACGCTGTTCTTGTTATAGCACAGCAGCAAATTTTCGCGCGCCGGGATCGGTGAGATTGCAACAAATTGCACAGAAAGGAAAGCTTTTCCGCTGCCTTCAGACCGCCGTGCCAACTGCGATGGCCGTAGCGGGAAAAACCTTTGGGCAATACAGATTGACGGTGGCGCTCCGGTTTTCCTAGTATCGGGCTCGGCACTCAATCGGGTGCCGTCTCGGGAGAGTTCTTATGCTACTTGCCCAAGCACGTGATTACGCTGAGCGCCGCGACTTCATCCGGATGTTTGTTGATGCCCGGGTTGAAATCGTCGATGAAGACAGCGGAATGGAATACCAAGGCGAAGCGCGCAACCTCAGCGGTCGTGGCCTGATGTTCGAGGCCAATGTCGAACCGGCGGTTGGCGCCAATCTGCGGGTGACGGTATCGTCCAATCAGTCGCGGATGCCGCCGTTACACGCCTCATTCAAGGTGATCCGGGTACACAAGCAGAAAAACGGTCGCTTTGAGGTCGCCGGAGAGCTGAGCGACGTGAGTTAAAGCAAAAACGCGCCATTCGGCGCGTTTTTTGTTTACGGACACCGCCATTGGCGCTGGCATTGCGCCACGGTGTTTTGTCCCTCCGAAAAACTGCCGCCCCGCGGCGGTAGCAGTGTTGTCTCCCTTCAAAAAGCGCGCAGTTGGCCTGGACTTCCCTGCCCCAATCACGCCGGCGTTACGACCAGCGGCTTCTGTTCCTGTCTGCCGCCGCGCCAGCCATCCGGGCAGCACTCGGATACGAAACACCTGATACTGACGGAGCGGCTATTTGGACGTGACTTCAGCAGTCGTCAAACGCCGGATCGCAGTCTTCGTCCAGCGCGGGCTGCGGCGGATTGCCGTCGTGGATCAGGAACTGGCGTCGCTGCAGATAGGCATCGCGGACAAAGGCGTACTCATCCAGCGCCTCTTCCAGATGCCCCTCGAGGGGGAACAGATCCTGACGGGTGTTCAGCACATCGAGACCAAGCACGGTATTACGGGTCGGCACGTGATCGACGTTTTCACTGATCCCGACCTGCGCGTCGACGGGACGGCCGACCAGATCACGCAAGGTGTTGGGGCCAAGACCCGGCAGCATCAGATAGGGACCATCACCGACCCCCCAGTAGGCGAGCGTCTGGCCGAAGTCTTCATCCTGACGCGCGAGTCCAAGCGGCGTGGCCGGATCAAACAGGCCAGCCAAACCGAACGTGCTGTTGATCAGCAAGCGGCCGGTGCTGATGGCGAATTTCTTGAATTTGAGCTGCAGCAGCGAGTTGCCCATGTTGCTGAGCTCGCCGACGTTGGCGAGCGCGTTGTCGATGCGCTCGTCAACCACGGTCGGCACCACGGTGTCGTAAGCCTTGGCCGCCGGCCGCAGCACCGCCTTGTCGATCGCCTTGTTGACGCTGTACATCGAACGGTTGAACCCTTCGAACGGGTCAACGGGGTTATTGGTATTGGTGCCGGCACATGCCGACAGCAGCAGCAGCGACGCCAGCGCAAACAGGCGCAAGACAAGATTGGTCATCATGACTTCCACAAACGGGCAACCGAGCCCGACAAACGGCCGCGATTCTACGTCAGCGGCAGCACAATGTCCCGGCGGGCAAAATCCTGTAACACCGACAAACCGCCCGCCATGAGCTGCGCGACCGGCAGATTGAGCTGTTCGGCCAGACGGCTCAGCAAGCTTCCCGCCGTGTCGGGCCCCTGCTCCAGCAGGCTCAGCAACTGAAAGCTGACCGCGTTCAACGCCAGAAACTGCACCGCGTCGTCACGGTTTCGGTACACCGCCAGATAGGTAGGTGTCGGCTCCGGCTGCTCAGGCTGAAAATCCGGGCCGATATGCTGGACCGGGTAGTGATAGGCCTGAACAAACGCCAGCGGGGACAGCGCCAGCCGGGTCTCCAGGCCAATCGTCGCCGCGACCGGTTCCGGCAGGGTTTCGGTCGCAATCTGGGCGACCAGTTCGAGCCACTCGTAATGGGCAAGTTCCAGCAGGAACGGAAACTGTGGTGTCAGCTCGGCCGGCTTCTCATGCGCAAGATAATCCAGAAACTCGGCCGGGATCTCGCTGAACAGCGGGCTGTGCGAAACGTGCCGGGCATAAAAATCGCGCACCAGGGCGCGCCAGTCCGCGTCAGCCACCAGACTGCGCAACACCGGAAAACAATTGCGGACAAAGCCTTCGACGTTGTTGAAAAAGAGCTCGCGATACACCGCCATGCGCCGCTCATCCACATCGGCCGGGCGCGCCATGCCCGCCGGATCCCGGATGTGCGCCGTGAACGCAAACTGGGCGCGCTGAAAGGCCGGCAGCGACTCAGCCTGCGACTGCGTGTGGGCGTGCTCGGCGCTCATCACTCACCTCCGGGCAGTCGTGTTGCGCTGCGGTCTGCTGCTGCAGCCGCGCAATCTGCTGCAGTTCCTGCTGCAAAACCGGCAGCGGCGGAATATTGAAATCGCGTTCGAGCAGCGTCGGCAAAGGTCCCCACTGCCGATAGGCTTGCGCCAGCAACGCCCAGACATCCGGTTTGACGTCGCTGCCGTGGGTGTCGACCAGCAGATCCGGCGCTTCGTCGTAATGGCCCGCGACATGCAGCCAGGCAATCCGCTCGCCGGGCAGCGCGGCCAGAAACGCCTGCGCGTCATAACGGTGATTGACGCTGTTCACATAGATATTGTTGACGTCCAGCAGCAGCTGGCAGTCAGCTTCCGCCAGCACCGCAAGCAGAAATTCCAGCTCGGTCATCTGCTGACTGGGCGCGGCGTAGTAGGAAACATTTTCGATGGCGATGCGCTGGCCGAGCAAATCCTGCACCTGCCGGATGCGCGCGGCGACATAGTGCACGGCTTCGCCAGTGAACGGGATGGGCAGCAGATCGTAAAGATGGCCGTGATCACTGCAGTAACTGAGGTGCTCGCTGTAGGCCAGCACACCATGGCGCTGCATGAAAGCGCCGACTTCCTTGACGAACTCGACATCGATCGGAGTCGGCCCGCCCAGTGACAACGACAAGCCGTGGCTGACGAACGGGTACTGCTCGGTAAACGCGCGAAAGCGCTTGCCGAGCGCACCACCGAGGCGCAACCAGTTTTCCGGCGCGACCTCGAAAAACGCGATCTCGGGCAGCGGTGTGGTTTGCAGCGGCAGCATCAGCTCCCGCCGCAAACCCAGACCAGCACCATGAACCGGACGCGGTGCTTGCACAGACAGGTTCATGGCCTGGCCCTCCCTCCTGCGATCAGCGATTACTTCTTCTCTTCCTTCTTCTTGTCGCCGCCGCACTTGCCTTCACCGCACTTGCCTTCCTTGCCTTTCATTTCTTCGCCACACTTGCCTTCACCACACTTGCCTTCCTTGCCTTTGTGGTCTTCCCCGCATTTACCTTCGCCGCACTTGCCCTCACCGCATTTGCCTTCCTTGCCTTTCTTGTCCTCACCGCACTTGCCTTCGCCACACTTGCCGTCCTTGCCTTTCTGCTCGCCGCACTTGCCTTCCTGGCCTTTTTCACCGCCGTCAAAGAAAGCCAGTTTGTAACCCGCCTGCAGATCGTTGTAACCGAACAAGGTGCTGTCGGCGCTGGCTGTGCCGGTCACCGCAACGGAAGCAACAACAGAAGCGCCGATCAGCGCGGACAGTTTGGTTTTGCGGTTCATGTTTTCATCTCCTGAAAGTTTGAGTCACGAATGTCACGGCGTTTGCAGTCACGGTGTTCGTCCGGCCAAACAAGATGGCGAACACCGTGCTGTGCAGGAACCAGGACCACAAACTCTGGCGCTCCGAGCTGCCGCACGGGCCGTTAGAGCATGGCCCAGCGAACGTTGTTACGACAGCTCAGCGGAAATATTTCACAGAACCGAGTCAATGAGCAGCTGTTGCTTGGGCTGTCGCCGCCAATCGAATGCGGCGAGCTTGCCTTCCAGATCGCCGGGAGCCGGTTCGACCGTGCCTTTCATCGACACCCGCGCCACCAGCGTCACCCGCTGCTGGTCGGACAATTTGACCGCCGGATTCATCGCGTTGGCATCGGACAAGGTCACCGTGGTTGGCAACGCCGACACCGGCAACACCGCGACTGCAACCGGCAGGCCCGGCCCGGACTCGGCCCGGGCAAAGACAAACACCCGCGCCTTGTCACCCGCCTTGGCCTTGAGTGCCGGTGCCAGGCTGACTGCCACGCTCAGGCTGTCGGCGCCGGTCGATGCTGTTGTCTCAGCCGCTTTCGCTGCCGTCGCCGACGGTTCGCTGGCGGCCGTACCGCCGGTACCGCTCGCTCGTGCCTGCGCGGCCCGGGCATCGGCAATCACCTTGTCGAGCATGGCCGACGACTCGCTGTCGGCCGAGCGATTGGCCTTGAGCGCGGTAAACGCCGCTATCGCTTCGTCGAAGCGGCCGGTTTCCATGTCGCGGTAGGCGGTAAGCAGGCGCGCGCCTTCATGGTTGGGGTCGAGCTGCAAGGCCTGACGCAACAGGCGGTCGACTTCCGGCAAGGCCGCATCCTGCTCGGCCATCCGCAGCGTCTGGGCATAGGCGACCAGATAATCCGGCTCGTTCGGGTTCAGCTTGCGCGCGTGATCAAACGCCTGCAGCGCTTCGCGCGGCCGCTCCATGCTGAGGTAAGACCGGCCCAGCAGATACCAGCCCTCCAGATCCTCCGGATCATCGTGCAGACGGGTGCGCAGCATCAGCAGCATGTCGACCATGTTGCGCTGCTCGCCCACCTCCGTGGCATCAAGCGATTGCCAGGCTTTGACCTGCGGGTAACTGCCCAGCTGCCAGTACACCAGCGCAGAAACCAGTGGCAGAACGATGGCCAGACTGAGCACCAGTGGCAGCCGCGAGGTCGGCACCTGACTGCGCGCTTCGCCCTGCTCGACATCCGCCAACAGACGACGGGCATTCTCGGCATCGCGACGGGCTTTTTCCTCGGCATCGATCGCGCCGCTCGCCAACAGCTGTTCCAGCTCAGCCGCACGCTCGCGATAGAGGCTTTTGTTCAGCGCCAGGCGGTCGGTGTCCACCGCATCCTGCAACCACAACGGGCGCAACAGAACGAACAGCACCAGCAACAACAGTATGGCGGTCACTGCCAGAAACATCATGATGCTCATTCGTGCTTATCCTGTTCAAGCAATGCCCGCAACCGAGCCTGCTCTTGCTCCGACAGCGGCGCCGAAGCGGATCGCGGCCGGCGCCGATACCAGATGACAATGGCCACGATCACCGCCAGCAACGCCAGCGCCGGGCCAAACCAGAGCAGCACGGTGCTGCCCTTCAATGGCGGTCGATACAGCACGAAATCGCCATAGCGCTGCTGCAGGAAGTCAGCGATCTGCTCATCGCTGGCGTTCGCCTTGATCTGGGTGTAGATGATCTGGCGCAGATCCTTGGCCAGCGGCGCATTGGAATCGGCAAGATTCTGGTTCTGGCATTTCGGGCAGCGAAACTCTTCCACCAACGTCCGGAAACGCTGTTCCTGCTCCAGCGAATCAAACGGATAGGCATCAATATCGGCGACGCTGCTGCCCGCCCAGAACATGGCGATGACGAGCAAGAACGCGCGCATCATGGCTGCACTCCCGCTTGTGCCAGCAACGGCACGATCTCGTCCTGCCAGATGCGCTCATTCAGATCGCCGGCGCGGCGATACAAAATGACGCCATCAGCCGACACCAGAAAGGTTTCCGGTGCACCATAGACCCCGAGATCGATCCCCAGCATGCCATCGGCGTCGACCAGTGTCGTCTCGTAGGGATTGCCCAGTCGTGCCAGATACTCCAGGGCCTTGTTGCGGTCATCCTTGTAATTGAGACCGATCAAGCGAATGCGGTTTTGCTTGGCGAGCTCGAGCAGATACGGATGCTCGACATAACAGGTCGGGCACCAGGTCGCCCAGACGTTCAGCAGGTACGGTTTGCCGCGCAGATCATGCTGCGTGAGCTGGCGGGTTTCCTCACCGAGCACCGGCAACTGAAACGCCGGCATCGGCTTGCCGGTCAGCACGGACGGCAGCTCGGTCGGATCCTTGCCAAGGCCGACAAAGAACAGCACCAACAGACCGATGAAAATCAGCAACGGTGCCAGGAAACGCAGCGGCAGGCCTTTCGACGTGACCGACCCGGTCGATGACGCTGCGGTGGTTGGTGTTGCCTGCGACGTTGTCGTCGGCGCTGGTGTTGGCGTAACGGATTCGGTCATGCTTTCGCCCCTTCGGCTACGACTTTTACTTCCTGCTGCTTGACCGCGACGCGGTAACGCCGATCGGTTGCGGCCAGAATGCCGCCGATGGACATCAACACACCGCCCAGCCAGATCCAGCGAACGAACGGCTTGTAATACACCCGTATGGCCCATGCTTCATTGTCGAGCGGCTCGCCCATCGCGACATACAGATCGCGCGTCAAGCCCGGATCGATGGCGGCCTCCGTCATGCTCTGCCGCGACGCCGTGTAGGTGCGTTTTTCCGGCCGCAGCCGGGCAATGACGGTGTTGTCTTCACGCACTTCAAAAATGGCGCGGGTCGAGTGGTAGTTGGGGCCGTCGATATCGCGCAGCCGCTGGAACCGGAATTGATAAGGACCGATATCCACCGAGTCGCCCGGCGCCAAGCGCAGATCGCGCTCGATGCTGTACAAACTGCTGAGCACGACCCCCACCGTCACCACCGCGACACCAGCGTGTGCCAGCACCATGCCCCACCACGCGCGCGGCTGCTGGCCGATGCCGGCCACTTTCGAGCGCTTGTTGCGCAGCCGCTGGCCGAGATCGCGAACCAGCGACAGCACAATCCACAGCGCCAGCGCGAGTGCCAACAATGCCGAGGCATGGAAGCGTTCTGCCAGTTGCAGCAAAGCCAAGGCACCGGCGACCGCGGCCAGCAGCCACGGCAACAACGATTTCAGCTGGGCACGGCCATCATCACTGCGCCAGCGCAGCTGCGGACCAAAACCGAGCAGCACCAGCAGCGGCAGCATGAACAGCGTGAACATGAAATCGAAGTACGGCGGTCCGACCGAAATCTTGCCGAGATTGAGTGCATCGACAATCAACGGCTGCAGCGTGCCAAGCAATACCATCAAGGTGGTGATGGCGAGCAGCACGTTATTGCCGAGCAAGGCCATTTCGCGCGACACCAGGCTGTATTCCACCTGGCTGCGAATATCGGCCGCCCGCATCGCAAACAGCAACAGCGAGCCGCCGATCACCACGGCGAGAAACGCCAGAATGAACATGCCGCGCTCCGGATCGGATGCGAAGGCATGCACCGAGGTCAGCACCCCGGAACGCACCAGGAAGGTACCAAGCAGACTCAAGCTGAATGCACAGATCGCCAGCAGCACCGTCCAGGCTTTGAAACCATCACGCTTTTCCGTGACCGCCAGCGAATGCATCAGTGCCGTGCCGGCAAGCCACGGCATGAACGAGGCATTCTCGACCGGATCCCAGAACCACCAACCGCCCCAGCCAAGTTCGTAATAGGCCCACCACGATCCGAGAGTGATCCCGGCGGTGAGATAGATCCAGGCCCAGGTTGTCCACGGCCGCGACCAGCGCGCCCAGGCACTGTCGAGTTTGCCACCGAGCAAGGCGGCAATGGCGAAGGCGAACGCCACCGAGAAACCGACGTAGCCCATGTACAACATCGGCGGGTGGACAATCAAACCGAAATCCTGCAGCAGCGGATTCAGATCGCGACCTTCAACTGGAAACATCGGCAAGGTGCGTTCGAACGGATTCGACGTAAACAGCATGAAGCTCAGAAAACCGATCGCGATGATGCCCATCACCGACAGCACGCGGGCGCCGAGCACGAGCGGCAACTGCGCGCTCTTGCGCGCGACCGCATAGGTCCAACCGGCCAGTACCAAAGCCCACAGCAACAACGAGCCTTCATGGGCGCCCCAGACCGCTGACAGCCGGTAGTACAACGGCAGCCGTGAATTGGAATTGCTGGCGACGTACTGCACGGTGAAGTCGTTGCTGGCAAAGGCATACGACAAGCAGGCAAAACTCAGCAACAGCAGCGCAAACTGCAGATAGGCCGCCGGCTTGCCAATGCGCATCCAACCGACATCGCCACGGTAACTGCCGATCAGCGGCACCAACGCCTGCACCACGGCAATCAGCAGCGCCAGAATCAGCGCAAAGTGACCCAGCTCGGGAATCATGGTGTGTATCCTTGCGTCGGCGCCGACTCGCTAACCGGTGCGCTGCTGTTTTCACTCGACGCCGCGGCGGCGGCCGCCTCGGCGGCACGCTGCTGCTGCAACTTGGCCTTGGCGCGGTCTTCGGCTTCCTTGATCGCGGAGGCGACTTCCGGAGACATGTAGTTTTCATCGTGCTTGGCGAGGATCTGGCTGGCTTGCACAGTGTTGTCCGCGCTCAGTTTGCCGATCCCGATGATGCCCTGCCCTTCCCGGAACAGATCCGGCAGGATGCCTTCATAGAACACGGTGACTTCACTTTCGGTGTCCGACAGTTTGAATTCCACTTTCAGTGAGCTCGGATCACGCTTGACGCTGCCCTTTACGACCAGGCCACCGATATTGATCGTCTTGTCCAAGCCGGCTTGCTGCAAGGCCTCACCGCTGACGATTTGGGTCGGCGTGTAGAAAAAGTTGATGTTCTGGCGCATCGCATACAACACCAGCGCCAAACCGATGGCCACCGCCAAGACACTGCCCAGCACCAGAAACAACCGACGCTTACGTTCCGGTTTCATCGACATCACTCACTCCAGATTGGCTTTCGGTTGACGGGCGGCTGAATCGGCTTGCGCATCCAGCTGTTCACGACGATAAAACGCCTGCAAACGGCTGCGCAGCCGGCGACGACGCCAACCGGGTTCCAGCAGCAAGAACAAAAACACCAACAGGCCGACACCGTAGGCCAGCCAGACATAGAATCCGTGCGTTCCCATCGCCAGGAACTCGGCGAAGCTGTTGAAATCGCTGCTCATTTGACCAACTCCCGAACCCAGCTCGCCTGCCGCTCGCGCCACAGCACCTCATTGCGCGCGCGCCGGAACAGCAGCCCGAAAAACAGCAGGAAGTGCGCGGCGATCATGACCAGCAATGCGATCAGCATTTCACTGTCGATGGTCGGTTTGCTGAGCCGCGAAATGGTCGCGCCCTGATGCAGCGTGTACCACCAGTCGACCGAGAAGTGGATGATCGGCACATTGATGACACCGACCATGGCGAGCACACCCGCCGCGCGATCGCCGGTCTGAAGGTCATCAAACGCGTGGCGCAAAGCCATGAAACCAAAATACAGAAACAGCAGGATCAGCTCGGAGGTAATGCGGGCATCCCAAACCCACCAGGTATTCCAGGTCGGCTTGCCCCAGACCGCGCCGGTGAACAGGGCCAGGAACGTGAAGCAGGCACCGATCGGCGCCGCTGCTGCCGCCAGTGCTGGCGCAAATTTCATCTTCCAGATGTAACCAATCGCCGAGGCCGAGGCCATCAGCACATAAATGAACATCGACAGAAAGGCGGCCGGCACATGCAGATACATGATCCGGACCGAATGGCCTTGCTGATAATCCGGCGGTGAAATGTAAAGCCCTTGCACCAGACCGTAAGTGAACAGCAACGCCGACAAACCGAACAGCCATGGCAGCCAGCGTCCGCTGATGTCATAAAACCACTTGGGTGAGCCCCATTTGTGAAACCAGGTCCAAGTCCCCATACCGTTCTCTTGTTACGCCAACCGCGGCACCGTGCACGCGGCCTCTCGTGAAGGAAGTGCTTCAGCTGCTGATGGACACTTTCAACGCCGCGCCGGCGGCTGCCGGTGCAAGCGCCAGCGTGAACATCAACAACGCGCCCATGAATGCCAGCTGGCCGTTATACGGCAAACCCTGGCTGGCGGACGTCACCGCGCTGGCGCCAAAAATCAGCACCGGGATCAGCAGTGGCAGGACCAACAAGGCCAGCAAAATCGCGCCGCGCCGCAGACCGACAGTAAGGCTCATGCCGACACTGCCAATCAGACAGAACACCGGCGTGCCGAGCAGCAAACTCGCCATCAACGCCGGCCAGGCATCGACCGGCAGTGCCAGGGTCAAGGCCAGCAAAGGCGACAACAGCAGCAGCGGTAGACCGCACAACAGCCACTGCGCGAGCGCCTTGCTGAGCGCGATCAGCGCCGGCGACTGACTGACCAGCAGCAGCTGTTCCAGACTGCCGTCTTCGAAATCACCGCGATAAAACAGTTCCAGCGTCAGCATGTTGGCAAACAGCGCCGCCACCCACAGCACGCCAGGCGCGATCTTGGCGAGATCCGCGGGTTCCGGCGACACCGCGAACGGAAACAGCGAGACCACCAACAGGAAAAACACCAAGGGGTTGGCAAGCTCGGCCGGACGCCGCCATGCCAGTTTCAATTCGCGCTGCAACAGAACGTTCAGCATGCGCGCACTCCCAGCACCAGTTCGCGCAACGGGGGTGTCGTGGCAACCGGTTGATGGCTGGTCAGCAGCACGCTGCCGCCGTCAGTAATAAAGGATTCGATACGACGGCAGAGCCAGGCGGCGGCTTTGACGTCGAGCGCGGCAAACGGTTCATCCAGCAGCCAAAGCCCTGCCGGTTCGAGCAACAGGCGGGCAAGGCCGACCCGACGTTTCTGGCCGGCGGAGAGACTGCCGACCCGGGCATCGAAATAGCGACCAATGCCGACGGCCTGCAATGCGTCATCCAAAGAACAGAGCGCCGATTGCCCGCTCAGCCGGAGCAGGAACTGGAGGTTTTCTTCCACCGTCAGTTCCGGCTTCAGGCCCAGGGCATGACCGAGATAAATGCTGCGACAACCGGGCGCCAGGCTGTAGCGGCCGGCCGCAGCCGGCGCCAGGCCAGCCAGTACCCGCAGCAGACTGGTTTTGCCGGCACCGTTGGCGCCGAGCAAATGAACGCCCTCGCCGCTGTGCACAGCGAATGAAAAGGCGGAGATGAGTTCGCGATCGCCACGCTGCACCGACAGCGCCTCGACCTGCAGGCGAACGCTGGCAGCCGGGACGACAGGCTGGGAAAGCACGGCCGAATCCGTCATGAAGAGGCCGGCCGAAACGCTTTGATCACGTCTGGATACGTTTCCAGATACGGGCCACCGATCAGATCAATGCAGTACGGCACCGCCGGCATCACGGCTTCCAGGCAATCGCGGATGGCAGACGGCTTGCCCGGCAGGTTGATGATCAGGCAGCGCTCGGACGTACCGGCCAGCTGGCGCGACAGGATCGCCGTCGGCACCTTCTGCAGACTGACCGCCCGCATCAATTCGCCGAAGCCGTCGAGAATGCGCTCGCAGACGTCGCGAGTCGCTTCCGGCGTGACATCGCGCGGCGCCGGGCCGGTGCCGCCAGTGGTGACAATCAGGCAGCAGCCCTGGTCACGCAAGTCACGCAAGGTAACGGCGATCAGGTCGCGTTCATCCGGGATGACGCGTGGCAGCGGCTCGAATGGCGTTTTCAGCATCCGCTGCAATTCGGCGAGGATGGCGGGGCCACCTTTGTCTTCATATTCGCCCCGGCTGGCCCGGTCGGAAACCGTGACCACACCAATACGAACGGCAGCCGACACAACCGGGGCTGACTGGACGGACGCACTCACGCGTGAAACTCCGGACAAGGGCGACGGGAAATCGGCGCCTATAATACCAGCGTGTCACCGCCACGCGGCCCCGATCTGGATCAATTGCCCGACCGGTTTGTCCGCTTGCTGATTTGATCACAACCAATACTGCGAGCTGACGATCACCGCCATGGTCCTGCCTACCCTGCCCCTGTCCCCCACCGTTGCGGTCACGGTGTCGGACCGGCGCAGCCTGCGCCAACTGGCGGAGTCCGGCCAGCTGAAGACCTGGCAGGCTGGCGCCATCCTCGATGTCGTGGTCAATCGCCGCGACGGCAACCTGCTTGTGCTGACCAGCAAGCAAGGCCCGATCAGCCTGCCGGTGCCGGCCGACCGGCCGTTTCCGCCGGGCACGGCACTGCAGCTGCAGATCCTGGCACTGGCGCCACTGCAGGTTCAGCTCCGGCCGGCCAGCCCGTTGGCGTCGCCAGCGGCGCCTTCAACTAGTACCGGCCTGTTATCGGTGGCAAGTGCGAGCGCTGTCCTGGCCGGAACCGCAGCGGCGAGCGCCGGTCCGGCGGGCACAAGGCCTGCCTTGCCGGCGGCTACCTTGGCAGCCCCGCCGGAACCCGAGCCGGTTTTGCGCCTTTTGCAGGAACACTTGCGCAACGTGCTCAAACCGGGGCTCAGCGAGGCCACGCCAAGTCGGCAAGCCGCATTGACGCAGCCGCTCGTCGAGTGGCTGAGCCGCGTCAGCAACTGGCAATCACCGGCCGAGCTCGAATCGATACCGGCGAACTCGCTGCCCGCGTTGGCGCGGCAACTGCTGCAGTCGCTGCCTTCGGCCGACCAGGCTGGCGAGCCGGATGCACTCGAACCGCTGCTGCGGCAGGTACTGTTCGGCCAGCCACCGGCCGCTGCCTCAGCCAATGCCGCCCGGCCGACCGACAACGACTGGCTCGGCGCGCTGCTCAAGCTGCTGCAGGCGGCATCGGCAGCAGCGGCGCAAGCCGGCAAAACGGCCGCAGCCGCACTGCCGGCCGGGCCCAATCCGGCCATGACCAGCAGTGCCGCGCTGGTAAACAAGAGCGCTGATCGCCCTGGCGCCGAGCCACCGTCGCAAGGTGCCACGCTGCCTTTGCCAGGCGACGACGTGCTTGAGGAACTGGCCAGCCTGCTCGGCCGCCAGCAGCAACAGTGGTTGAACAATGTCCAGCAGGATGGCCGCCAGCAGCCGCTGTACGCCGAACTGCTGCTCCGCCAGCAAGAGCGGCTCGACCGCGTCGAAATCAGTGTCCGGGCTGATCGCGACACGGATGCCGAAGCCGCCAGTGCGACCCTGCATCATGTCGTCCGTCTGCGCTTCGACCTGCCCGGTCTCGGCATCTGCCAGTTCCTGCTCGATCTGCGTCAAGATGACCTGCAACTGCATTTCTACAGCGAAGATGCCGGCGCAGCCGCGGCTTTTGAACAACATCTGGACTGGCTCGCCCGCCAGTTGGCCGCCGATGGCGTGCAACTGAGCAGCGCCGCCAGCCATACCGTTGCCCAGCTGCCCAGTTTGCAGCCCACGGCCGAGCGAGGTCTGCATGTCCGGGTCTGAGAACCAGCACGACCAGCCAACGCCACGCACCGCGGCGGCGTTGCAGTACGACGGCGAGCAGGCGCCTCGATTGGTCGCCAAAGGACGCGGCGAACTGGCCGAGCAGATCATTGCACTGGCCGAGCGGCACGGCGTCTACCTGCACGAAGACCCATCGCTGGCGCAGGCACTGCAACACCTGCAGCTGAATCAGGAAATTCCGCGCAACTTGTATGTCGCCATCGCCCGGGTGATTGCTTTTGCCTACTATCTGGATGGCCGGATGCCCGGGCAGCCGAAATCCGGTGATGTCGCATAAGCGGTTGCAGCTCGCGCTGCGCCATTTGTGACGCACTTGTCAATATTACAGTTTGCTGACGGCATCCCGTAAAATGCGCCGTCCCTCAAGGAGGCAGTCATGCCGACCAATCCCCTGCTCGATATTTTCGGTCGTTCCCCGGTCAAGCCCATGCAGGAACACATGGAGAAAATCCATGCCTGCGTCAGTGCGCTCGGTGAATTCATTGATGCGGTGTTTGCCGAAGACTGGCCACGCGCCACTGAAGCCCGCACCCGCATCGCCCAGCTGGAAAGCGACGCCGGCAAAATCAAACGCGACATCCGTTTGCATCTGCCGAAAAGCCTGTTCCTGGCCATGGACCGTTCCGATCTGCTGGAACTGCTGTCAATGCAAGACCGCATCGCCAGCCGCGCCAAAGATATCTCCGGCCTGATCCTCGGCCGCAAAATGGTGTTCCCGGTCAACATCCAGCCGCTGTACCGGCAATTCCTGGAGCGCTCGATCGGCGCCTCGAAACAAGCGTTGAAAGCCATTCATGAACTCGATGAGCTGGTGGAAACCGGCTTCCGTGGCCGCGAAGTGGCGCTGGTCGAAGCGATGATCGATGAGCTCGGTCAGATCGAGCAGGAAACCGATGACTTGCAAGTGAAAGTCCGTTCGGCCCTGTTCGAAGTCGAAAAGAGCATGAACCCGATCGATGCGATGTTCCTGTACCGCATCCTCGACTGGACCGGCGATCTCGCCGACCGTTCGCTGTCGGTTGGCAACCGGCTCGAAATTCTCGTCGCCCAATAACACGAGCGAGTCCGACACGTGAATATCATTATTGAACAGCACGCCACGATCCTGCTGATCCTGGCTTGTGCATTTGGCCTGTTCATGGCCTGGGGTATTGGTGCCAACGACGTTTCCAACGCCATGGGCACTTCGGTTGGTTCAAAAGCACTGACCATCAAACAAGCCATCCTGATTGCCGCAGTCTTCGAGTTTGCCGGCGCCTATCTGGCCGGAGGTGAAGTCACCAGCACCATTCGCGATGGCATTGTCGATGCCGATGCCTTCGCCGGCAAAGGTGAACTGCTCGCCTTCGGCATGATTGGTTCGCTGTTGGCCGCCGGCACCTGGCTTCTCATCGCCACGACCAGAGGCTGGCCGGTATCGACCACCCACTCCATCGTCGGTGCGATTGCCGGCTTCGCGGCCGTTGGCGTTGGCATGGACGCGGTCGAATGGGGCAAGTTTGGCACCATCGTGATCAGCTGGATCACCTCGCCGCTGTTGTCAGCCACCATCGCGTTCCTGATTTTCCGCAGCGTACAAGCCCTTATCCTGGATCAAGAACATCCGTTTGAACGCGCCAAGAAGTTTGTGCCGTTCTACATGTTTGCGGTCGGCTTCATCATGTCCTACGTGACGATGACCAAGGGACTCAAGCACATCGGCCTGCCGCTCAACCAATGGCAATCCATTGCCCTTGCGGCCGTGATTGGCTTGGTCGTCATGGGGGTCGGCACCCTGCTGCTTCGCCGCATCAAACTCGACCCGGCATCAGACGCGCATTTCCATTTCGCCAGCGTCGAACGCGTGTTTTCCGTGCTGATGATTTTCTCCGCCTGCGCGATGGCGTTTGCGCACGGCTCGAATGACGTCGCCAATGCCATCGGTCCGATCGCCGCAGTTGTCGGCGTGGTGCAGACCGGTGGCATCATCATGGCCAAATCGAGTCTGCCTGGCTGGATATTGCTGCTCGGTGCCGTCGGTATCGTCATCGGTCTCGCCACTTACGGCTACAAAGTCATTGCCACCATCGGCGACAAGATCACCGAGCTGACCCCGACCCGCGGTTTCTCGGCGGAATTCTCCACCGCCACCGCTGTCGTCGTTGCCTCCGGCCTCGGCATGCCGATCTCGACCACCCACACGCTGGTCGGCGCCGTCGTCGGCGTCGGTCTCGCCCGTGGTATCGGCGCCCTGAACCTGCACGTCGTCCGCAACATCTTCATGTCCTGGGTCATCACCGTACCGGCCGGCGCCGGCCTTTCGATCCTGTTCTTCCTGATCATGCGTGCGCTGTTTACCTGAAGTGCACTGAAATGAAAAAGGCCGCAATCTGCGGCCTTTTTCATTTCCATTATCGCTCTGTTCTTGAGCGCCAAATTCAAACCTTGTAATACGCCCGATACCACTCCACAAACCGGCGCACACCTTCTTTCACCGGCGTGTTCGGCCGGAAACCGGTCCAGGCTTCCAGCTCGCTGACATCGGCGCAGGTCGAGGGTACATCACCGTCCTGGATCGGCATGAAATTCTTGATCGCCTTCTTGCCCACCGCGTCTTCAATCGCCTCGATGAATTCCATCAGCTGCACCGGCCGGTTGTTGCCGATGTTGAAGATGCGGTAGTTGGCGTAGCTGGTGGCCGGGTCGGGTTGGAGACCGTTCCATTCCGGATTGGGTCGGGCCGGCCGGTCCATCGCACCGATGACGCCGCTGACAATGTCGTCGACGTAGGTGAAGTCGCGGATCATGTTGCCGTGGTTGAACACGTTGATCGGCTGATCTTCGAGTATGCCTTTGGTGAACAGGAACAGCGCCATGTCCGGCCGGCCCCACGGGCCGTAGACGGTGAAGAAGCGCAGGCCGGTGACCGCCATGCCGTACAGATGGGCGTAGCTGTGCGCCATCAGTTCGTTGGCTTTTTTGGTGGCGGCGTACAGCGTCATCGGGTGGTCGACGCTGTGGTGTTCGCTGAACGGTTGCAGCTCGTTGGCGCCATAGACGGAACTGGTCGAGGCAAACACCAGATGACCGACGTTGCTGTGCCGGCAGCCTTCGAGAATGTGCAGGAAGCCGGTGACATTGCTGTCGATGTAGACGTGCGGGTTGGTGATCGAGTAACGCACGCCGGCTTGTGCCGCCAGATGGATCACGGCATCGAATTGCTCGCGCTTGAACAGCGCTTCCATGCCGGCCCGATCGGCCAGATCGCATTTGACGAAGTCGAAGTTTTTCTGCTCGCGCAGGCGCGCGAGCCGGTCTTCTTTCAGTTGAACGCTGTAATAGTCGTTCAGGTTGTCGAGACCGACCACGCTGTCGCCACGCGCGAGCAGGCGCTGGCTGGTGTGGGAGCCGATGAAGCCGGCAGCGCCGGTCACCAGAATGCGTTTGCTCACGCTTACAGCCTCCAGAGCGCGATGCCGACTTTGTTCATCGCGTCCCGATCCAGCGCACATTTGACGTCGCTGATGCGGCCGCCGGGGACGAGCATGGCCTTGTACTGTTCGGCCGCGATGGCTTTGTATTCTTTGTGCGCGACGGCGAGCACGATGTGATCGAGGTTTTTCAGTTCGCTCAGCGCGACCAGGTCGACGCCGTATTCGTGTTTGGCTTCTTCCTTGTCGGCAATGGCGTCATGCACCAAGGGTTCGATGCCGTAGCTGCGCAGTTCGTTGATGATGTTGATGACTTTGCTGTTGCGCAGGTCCGGGCAGTCTTCTTTGAAGGTCAGGCCCAGAACCGCCACACGGGCGCCGTGGATGGGCCGACCGGCCTTGAGCATTTCCTTGACGGTTTCCTGGGCGACGAAGCGGCCCATGTCGTCGTTGATTTGCCGACCGGCGAGAATGACTTGCGGGTGATAGCCGAGTTTTTGCGCTTTGTGGGTCAGGTAGAACGGGTCGACGCCGATGCAATGGCCACCGACGAGGCCCGGCCGGAACGGCAGGAAGTTCCATTTGGTGCCGGCGGCTTGCAGCACGTCGAGCGTATCAATACCCATGCGGTGGAAGATCACCGCCAGTTCGTTCATCAGCGCGATGTTGAGGTCGCGCTGGGTGTTTTCGATGACTTTGGCGGCTTCGGCGACTTTGATGCTGGCGGCGCGGTAGACGCCGGCGGTGACGACCGAGCTGTAGACGTCGGCAACGATGTCGAGCGTCTTGGCATCCTGACCGGAGACGACTTTCTTGATTTTGGTGAAGGTGTGTTCTTTGTCGCCCGGGTTGATGCGCTCGGGCGAGTAGCCGACGGTGAAGTCGACGCCGCACTTCAAGCCGGATTCGCGTTCGAGCACCGGCACGCAGTCTTCTTCGGTGGCACCGGGATAGACGGTGGATTCGTAGACGACGATGTCGCCTTTCTTGAGCGCCTTGCCGACGCTGACCGAGGCTTTCAGCATCGGGGTCAGATCGGGAATGTTGGCGTCATCGACCGGGGTCGGCACCGCGACGATGAAGAAATCGGCTTGCTTCAGTTCGTCGATTTTGTCGGTGTAGTGGATGCGGGTTTCGGCGAGCTCGGCCGACGTCACTTCACCGGTGTGGTCCTGGCCGGCTTTGAGTTCGGCGATGCGCTTGGTGTTGATGTCGAAACCGATGGTCTCCACACCATCGATAGCGGCCTGGCGACCAAAGGCAACGGCCACCGGCAGACCGACGTAGCCCAGACCGATGACGGCAATTTTGCGGGAATGCGGCATTTTGTGTCCTTACAATGACGGCAACAGCTCCATGAGGGCCGGCATTCTAGCAAGACCCGGGCTCCGCCAGAAGTCAGATCACGTATGATGGCGGCCTTTCGTAAGCCGCCCCTTGTCCACCATGACCACCCTGCCCGTCGCCGGCTTTTGGCGCCGACTTGCCGCCCTTGTCTATGACCTGCTGATAGTCATCGCCCTGCTCATGGTGGCAGCCGCCATCGGTACCCTTGTCGCCGAATTACTGGTACCCGGGTTAAACACCCGGAACCCCGACACCCTGCGCCATCACCCGCTTTATCTGGCCTGGCTATTGCTCTGGTGGTTCGGCTATTACGCCTGGAGTTGGCGCAAAGGCGGCCAGACCGTAGGGATGAAGGCTTGGCGCATGCAAGTACAAAGCTCGCCAGGTGGGCCGTTGCTGGTCTGGCAGGTCACGGTACGGCTTGGCGTGTCGATTTTCGTCGCGGCGCTGCTGCTGGCGATTTTCAGTTTGCTGAAACACCTCGCCCCAGCGGACTGGAACTATCTGGCATTTTTGCCGCTGCTTGCGCTGCAATGGCCGCCATGCGCGGTGCAGGAAAAATGGTCACAAAGCCAAACCGTTGTCCTGCCAAAGCCAGGCAAGCCTTGAACAGCAGGCCAACCAAAGAAAAAGCGCCGCCCGGCGCTTTTTCTTTGGTTATTGGGGTCCCTAGCGGGCGCGTCGCAACAGCCAAACCGCGCCGGCCAGAAACAGCAGCGGCGGTAACAACGCACCCAGCACGGGCGGCAATTGATACACCAGACTGACCGGACCGAAAATCTGGCCAAGGTAATGGAAGGTCAACCCCACGGCGACACCCGCCAGGACACGCGCGCTCACCGTGACAGTGCGGAGCGGGCCAAACACTGAGGCAATACCGGCCAGCATCATCGCGAACAAATTCAGCGGCTGGAATACCTTACGCCAGAACTCCAGATCATATTGTGAGGCGTCCAGACCGTTGGCGGCCAAATACCGGCTGTATGACCACAGCCCGGTACCGGACAGTTCCTGTGGTTTCGTCTGCAACACCTGCAAATGTTCCGGCGCCAACTCACTCTGCCAGTTCCGTTCGGCAAAGGGCTCGGAGATCACGGTCTCACCATCAAACCGGGTATGGCTGCCGCGCAGCAATCGCCACTTGCCATCGCCTTGATACTCGGCACGTTCGGCAAAATAAGCCTCGCTCAATTGCTGTGGCGCAGAAAAGGTGAAAATCTGCACATCGCTGGCGCTCTGATCGAGCAATACATGGCGGAAGTACACATAATCGCGCGTAGACCGCAGCCAGACTCCATCGCCAGATGAGCGGAACAGCTTGTTGGGTGCAATCGCGTTCAACCGCAAATCCTGCGCCATGTTGCTGGTTCTCGGCACAATGATTTCACTGAAGACCAGTCCAGCAATCATGAGCACTACCGCAGCGCGAATTGTCGCCACACCAATCTTGACCGGTGACACCGCCGCCGCACGCATCGCCGTCAGTTCACTGCTGGAAGACAGCACGCCCAGGCCCATGACCGTGCCGATGAGCGTTGCCATCGGCAGCAACTCGGTCAACCACAGCGGCACATACAGCAAGGTATAAATTAGCGCCTTACTCGCGGTGTACTCGGCCTGACCGACATCACCAAGTTCATCAAGAAAGGAAAACAGGAAGCGCAGCGCCGTGAGCAGGAACAGCACCATCAACGTTGGCTGAAGTACCGTGCGGACGATGTAGCGATTGAGAATCCGCATATCAAGCGTTCCCTTGTGCCAGCGGCGCGCGCCGGATTTCCCGGCGCCGGATCAACCAGAGTCCGATGGCAAACACGACCAAATGAATCGGCCACATACCTATCCAGCCTGACAGCTTGCCCTCTTCCATCGAAGACCGTGCCACCATCAGCAACATGGTATAGCCAAGGTACAGCAGCAAACCGGGCAGAATTTTGGCGAACTTGCCTTCGCGTGGCCGAACCCGGCAGAGTGGTACGGCAAGCAACGTCAGAATGGGCATCGACAACGGCACCGACAAGCGCCATTGCAATTCGGCCATATGTTCGGGTTTCAAATCATTAACCAGCTGCCAGGTCGACAGTGCCTTACTTTTGCGTCGAACCTCTTGCACGGAGCGCGGCTGCAAGCGCATGAAGTATTTGTCGTATTTCACCACCGTCCATTTATTTGAGCCAGGCGCGAGTTCATAGCGATAACCGTTCTCTAACACCAGATAGCGCTGGCCATCGCGCTCGTCCTGCCAGTGATGACCAGACTGTGCCGCGAGAATGCCAGCAGATTCGGTTGCGCTTTGCGGCATGGTTGCAAAAAATACCCCACCGAGCGCGTTGGCCTCACCGAATTCCTCGACATACAACACACTGCGCTTGTCCTGGGTTTCCTGGAACCGGCCCGGCGACAGCAGTGACAGCTCGGACTCCGCTGACTGCTGATCCAGCACTTGATACTGTGACTCCAATGCCGTCGGCATGACATACAAAGTCAGCGCGGCAGTGAACGCCGTCATCCACAGCACCGGCCGCAGCAGATGACGCAAGACATCCTGCTCACCGACACCGCAGGCACGCAGGACGGTCATTTCCTGTTCGGCATAGAGGCGACCGAGGGCGAGCAGAATGGCCAGAAACAGGGTGAGTGGCAGCAGGAGGCTGAACAGCACCGGCAGGTAAAGCGCGACCAGCTTGAGTACGACCACGCCACTGAGCTCGCCGCCGGCCGCGGCGCCAAGATAGCCGACCAGGCGCTGGGACAGGAAGATGGCCATCAGCACCGTCAGGATGCCGGCAAAGCTGCGCAGCACTTCGCGATTGAGGTAGCGAAAGACGATCAAGCCCGGAACTCCGCTGACATGGAAATTGTATTTTTGCCCTGAATTATCGCTTTTTGCGCCAAACCGGTGTATTTTTGCACTTTTCCGGCCCTGACCGCGGCAGCGGCGGCCATGATACACCAAGTCGGATCCCCCCCGTCAGCGTTCCCCGGCCCGATGGCCGGGCTTTCGCCATTGGCCGATCCGATCCCGCCCCACGAGTGGAGTCCACAATGGAATTTGATGTCAAAAGCGGCAGTCCGGCCAAACAGCGCAGTGCCTGTATCGTTGTCGCCGTGTTCGAACCACGCAAACTGAGCGCTGCCGCCGAAGAAATTGACGAAGCCAGCGGCGGTTATCTGGCCAGCATCCTGCGTCGTGGCGACATCGAAGGCAAACCGGGCCAGACCCTGATGCTGCATTCGGTGCCGAACACATTGTGCGATCGGGTGCTGCTGGTTGGCTGCGGCAAGGAGCGCGAGCTGAACGAAAGCCAGTACCGCAAGGTGATCAGCAAAGTCGTCGCCACATTGCAAGAAACCGGCGCCATGGAAGCAGTCTGCTTCCTGCCGGAACTGAACATCAAGAATCGCGATCTGCACTGGAAAGTGCGTCACGCGGTCGAAGCGGCCAGCGAAACGCTGTATGTCTTCGATCAGATGAAGAGCAAGAAAGACGCGGCCCGCCGGCCGCTGCGCAAACTGGTGTTCAATGTGCCGGCCCGGCGCGACCTGGCCGAAGGCGAAAAAGCCATCGCCGAAGCGCTGGCGATCGCCGAAGGCGTCAAGTTCGCCCGCGATCTCGCCAACCTGCCGCCGAACGTTTGCCACCCGACCTATCTCGCCGAGCGGGCGCAGGAACTGGCCAAAGCATACAAGCCGTTGAAGACCACGATCATCGACGAGGCCGAACTGAAGAAAATGGGCGCCGGCGCTTTCGTTGCGGTGTCGCAAGGTTCGGATCAGCCCGGCAAGCTCATCATCATGGAATACGGCGGCGGCAAGAGCGGCGAAGCGCCGGTCGTGCTGGTCGGCAAAGGCATCACCTTCGATACCGGTGGCATTTCGATCAAGCCGTCCGACGGCATGGACGAAATGAAGTACGACATGAGTGGCGCCGCGTCGGTGTTCGGCACCATGACCGCGATCGTAAAAATGGGTTTGCCACTGAACGTCATCGGCGTGGTTGCTGCGGCGGAAAACATGCCGAGCGGCAAGGCAACCCGTCCCGGCGATATCGTCACCACACTGTCGGGCCAGACCGTTGAGATCCTGAACACCGATGCCGAAGGTCGTTTAGTCCTGTGCGACGCGCTGACCTATGTCGAGCGTTTCGATCCGGATGTGGTCATCGACATCGCAACGCTGACCGGGGCTTGCGTGATCGCACTCGGCCATCACACCACCGGTTTGATGAGCAACCACAATCCGCTCGCCAATGATCTGCTCGACGCCGGCGAAACCGCCGGCGATCGTGCCTGGCGCCTGCCGATTTACGACGAGTATCAGGAGCAGCTCGACAGCAATTTCGCCGATTTCTCCAATCTCGGCGGTCGCCCGGCGGGGGCCATCACCGCCGCCTGCTTCCTCGCCCGCTTCACCAAGAAATTCCATTGGGCGCATCTGGATATCGCCGGCACGGCGTGGAAATCAGGCAAGGCCAAGGGCGCGACCGGTCGGCCGGTACCGCTGCTGACCCAGTACCTGCTGGACCGCGTCGGCAGCAAGAAGCGCAAAAGTGCCTGAGTCTTTCTAAAACCGAGCCAGGGAAAACAACCGAACCATGACCCGCGTCGATTTTTATCAGCTCGCCGACAGCAGTCACAAAGCACCGCTGCTGACCAGCTGCAAGCTGATCAAGAAGGCTCTGGCGGCGCATGGTTCGGTGTATGTGCAGGTGCCGGATCTGCGCACCGGCGAACAGCTCGATGAGTTGCTGTGGCAGTTCGAGCCGGATGCGTTCATTCCGCATGTGCTGCTGCCGCGCGACGACAAGCTCAATGCCAAGGTCGCGATCGGTGTTGGCGCCGCCCCGGATTTTTATACCGACGTGTTGATTAACCTGAGCGATGCCCTGCCTCACCAGTTCCAGCGCTTTGAACGGCTGCTGGAACTGGTGCCGGCCTCGGAAGAGCAACGATTGAAAGCACGCGAACGTTACAGTTTTTACAAGCAGCGCGGCTATCCGCTGCAGTATCACAACTTGGAAAAGAAGGCCTGAATTCTTTGTGGGAGCGGCCTTCGCCGCTGCTGCAGACAACACATCAAGCACTGGAATCAATCGAAATGGACAAGTCGTACAACCCCGCCGAAATCGAACGCCGCTGGTATGAAACCTGGGAAAAAGCCGGCTACTTCAAGCCGAGCGGCCAAGGCACGCCCTACTGCATCATGATCCCGCCGCCGAATGTCACCGGCAGCCTGCACATGGGCCATGGCTTCAACAACTCGGTGATGGATGCGCTGACCCGTTACCACCGCATGAAAGGCCACAACACGCTCTGGCAAGTCGGCACCGATCATGCCGGCATTGCCACGCAAATGGTCGTTGAGCGCCAGCTCGCCGCCCAGAACGTCACCCGCCACGATCTCGGCCGGGAAAAATTTCTTGAAAAAGTCTGGCAGTGGAAAGGCGAATCGGGCGGCACCATCACCAGCCAGCTGCGCCGGCTCGGCAGCTCGGTCGACTGGTCACGCGAACGCTTCACGATGGACGAAGGTTTGTCGAACGCGGTGAAAGAGGCCTTTGTTCGCCTCTATGACGATGGCCTGATTTACCGCGGCAAGCGCCTGGTCAACTGGGACCCCAAACTGCATACCGCCATTTCCGATCTGGAAGTCATCTCGGAAGAAGAGAAAGGCTCGCTCTGGCACCTGCGCTACCCGCTGGCTGATGGCAGCGGTCATCTGGTCGTCGCGACCACCCGACCGGAAACCATGCTCGGTGATACCGCGGTGGCCGTGCACCCGGAAGACGAACGTTACAAGCACCTGATTGGCAAGCAAATCAAGTTGCCGGTGACCGGCCGGCTGATTCCGATCGTTGGCGATGATTATGTCGACCGCGAGTTTGGCAGCGGTTGCGTCAAGATCACACCGGCCCATGACTTCAACGACTATGAACTCGGCAAGCGCCACAACCTGCCGCTGATCAATGTGCTGGATCGTGATGCCAAGATCCTCGCCGAATTCACCGTACTGACTTTCAACAACTACGAAAGCCTGCACGGCGAGAAAGCACCGGCCGCCTATGCCGGCCTCGATCGCTTCGATGCCCGCAAGCATATCGTTGCCGAATTCGAGCAGCTGGGCTTGCTGGAAAAAGTCGAGCCGCACACGCTGAAAGCCCCGCGCGGTGACCGCTCCGGCGTCATCGTCGAGCCGTGGCTGACCGATCAGTGGTATGTCAAAGCTTCGGTACTGGCCAAACCGGCGATTGCGGCGGTGGAAGACGGCCGCATCCAGTTCGTGCCGCAGCAATACGAGAACATGTACTACGCCTGGATGCGCGACATCCAGGATTGGTGCATCAGCCGCCAGCTCTGGTGGGGCCACCGCATTCCGGCCTGGTACGATCAAAGCGGCAACGTCTATGTCGGTCGCGACGAAGCGGAAGTGCGCAACAAATACAACCTGGCGGCTGACACCGCGCTGCGTCAGGACGATGACGTGCTCGACACCTGGTTCAGCTCGGCGATGTGGACGTTCTCGACCTTGGGCTGGCCACAGCAAACACCGGAACTGAAGACCTTCCATCCGACCGATGTGCTGGTCACCGGCTTCGACATCATTTTCTTCTGGGTGGCCCGGATGATCATGATGACCATGCACTTCATGAAGCATGACGATGGCACGCCGCAGATCCCGTTCAAGACCGTCTATGTCCACGGTCTGGTCCGCGACGCCGAAGGCCAGAAGATGTCGAAGTCGAAGGGCAACGTGCTCGACCCGATCGACATCATCGACGGCATCGATCTGGAAACGCTGGTACAGAAGCGCACCAGCGGCCTGATGCAGCCGCAAATGGCCCAGAAAATCGAACAACGCACGCGCAAGGAGTTTCCGAACGGCATCGCCGCTTACGGCACCGATGCGCTGCGCTTCACGTTCTGCTCGCTCGCCTCCACCGGCCGCGACATCAAGTTCGATATGGGCCGGGTCGAAGGCTATCGCAACTTCTGCAACAAGCTGTGGAACGCCACCCGCTTCGTGCTGATGAACACAGAAGGCCAGGACATCGGCAGCGCCGCCAGCAACGAGCACACCGTTGCCGACCGCTGGATCCGTTCGCGGTTGAATGCGGCGGTCGGCGAATTCCACAAGGCAATGCAAAGCTACCGGCTGGATCTGGCCTCGCAGGCGCTGTATGACTTTTTCTGGAACGAATACTGCGACTGGTACCTGGAACTGACCAAGCCGGTACTGAACGGCGACTCGTCAGCCGCCATCAAGGCCGGTGCCCGCCGTACGCTGCTCGAAGTGCTGGAAACCTGGTTGCGACTCGCGCATCCGATCATGCCGTTCGTCACGGAAGAGATTTGGCAGAAAATTGCCCCGATGGTCGGAACCTATGGTTCAGAAAAACACCCTGGTGGTTCAGAAAAAGCCGGCGGCAAAACCATCATGCTGCAGGCGATACCGCAGGAAGACAGCCAGCTCGCCGATGCCCGTGCCGATGCCGATCTCGCTTGGCTGCAAGCCGTCGTGCTCGCGGTGCGCAATATCCGCGCCGAAGTGAATCTCGGCCCCGGCAAACCGATTCCGCTGTTGATGAACAAGGGTAATGATGACGATCAGCGCCGTAGTCGCGAGCTGGCCGTGTTCCTGAACTCATTGGCTCGTCTGGAAAAGATCGAGTGGCATGCAGCAGGCACAGCGCTGCCGGCAACCGCCGCCGCGGTCGTCGGTGATCTGGAGCTGCACATCCCGCTCGCCGGACTTATTGACGTCGAGGCAGAAAAAGCCCGCTTGAGCAAGGAAATCAGCAAGCTGGCAGCAGAAGTCGAACGCCTGAACGGCCGGTTGTCCAACCCGGCGTTTGCCGACAAGGCACCGGCGGCGATCGTGCAGAAAGAGCGCGACAAGCTGGCAGAAACCAACACTGCGCTGGTGAAACTGCAGGAACAGCTGAAACAGTTTGGTGGCTGAACGCCGGTTGCGACAGCGAAATAGCGGTGCTGTGTCAGCGCTGCAGGAAACAGAGAGGGCGTGCTGACGCCCTCTCTGCTTTTTTGCGGCAGTATTCTGTATGTCGGACCGATAACAACAGTTCTTTTGCAATGCAGCGCACCGGTAGCGCGCAGCCAAACCAAACAAAAGCCAAGCCAAGCCAGACAGGAGCCTCCAGCATGCTCGAAACCGAACGCCTGCGATTGCGTCAGTGGCAGGCCAGTGATGCCGAACCGTTTGCGGCCATGTTGGCCGATCCGGACGTGATGCAGTATTTTCCGGCCACACTCGATCGGCAGCAGAGCGATGCGCTGATGGCACGGCTGCAACAACGCATTAGCGAATCGGGTTATGGCTTTTGGGCAGCGGAACGGCGCGACACCGGCACGTTCATCGGATTTGTCGGTTTGAATGTCCCGGACTACCCGCTTCCGTTTGCGCCCTGTGTGGAGATTGGTTGGCGCTTGGCGCGCAGCGCCTGGAGTCAGGGTTTGGCCAGCGAAGCCGCTCGCGCCGCCCTGCGTTATGGCTTTGACGTGCTGCAACTGCCCGAGATTGTCTCCTTTACCAGCGAGCACAACCTGCGGTCACAGGCGGTAATGCAGCGGCTCGGCATGCGGCGCGATGTACACGGCGATTTTCTGCATCCGAAACTGGCCAGCAATCACTGGCTGGCCCGTCACGTGCTGTACCGTTTGACTGTAGTTGACTGGCGTACGTAGTCAAATGGCGCAGCGCGCAGGAGCGGCGGCCCGCCGACTAACGCCGGGCGGGTGCCGGTGTGCCGCGAAACAGTCTCGCCAGTCCGACGATGATCAGCTCGACCAGCAACGCGATCACAAACCCAAGCAAGACACCAGCAAGCACCGCTTCCTGATTCAGCGGCACAACATAAGTGTAATTCAGTCGCGTTTCCGCCATCAGTTCCTCATTGGCGGCAAACAGCACGTGGAAACTGCGCTGCAAAAACGGCTGCTGGACGGCTTGCAGTTCCTTGCCGAGCAGTTGCACACGTAGCCAGATCTTGCGGATGCTGTCGCCGTCTTCCTGAAACACCACATCACCACTCTTGAGATGATGTTGAATCATCGCCTCGACATCGCCACCGAAATGCCGATCTGCGGTTTGCTGGAAGCCGGCGAAGTTCAGCTTGGCTTCCTGATAATGGGCATCGACCCGCTTGGCATACTGATCGACAAATCCCGGCAGCTGTACGCCGGCCAGCAAGCCGACCGCGAACACCATCAGCCGAACATAATCACGAAACATCGTGCACTCTCCCCGCCCCAGTCATCCGTCTCAGTCATTCACGCCCATCATATCGGCGCGCCCGGCGGAATCACCGGCAGTGGTCGACGTTTTGTGCCAGCAGGATCGCGTAAGTACTGTTCCAGATACGCAGCGGCCTGTCGGCGGTTGTCGCCGAGCATACCGCGACCGGCATGTGCGGCGAGCCAGCGCTGCCACAGACTGAGCTCACTGCGAACGCTTGCCGCAACGCTGGGATGCAATTGGTCACCCTCAAGCACCGCCAGGACACTGTCGAGCACAATCCAGTTTGCCGCCTGCTGCACCGTCTCGGCAGCGACCACATCCGTCGGGAAGCGCTCGCGCTGCCAGCTGCCGGCAAACACGGCCCGCATCAGCGTCTGCACACCGGGCAGCGACGGATCGCGCGCCTGTTGCCACGCCAGCCGGTTCAGTCGGGCGCCGTCGAACAGCAACTGACTGGCGAGCGTTGCCGCCGATTCCACCGCCGCGAACGCGTCAAACAGTGGCGCCATCTTGCTGGCGAAATATTCCCGGTTCTGGCTGTAACCGGCGGCTGGTGGCGTCATCAGATCGAGCACATTGCCCGGCAACGCCAGCGTCTCAGCCGACAGCAAGGAGACCATGCGTTCCAGCGCGGCCAGCTGTTTCGCTGCCGAAACCGGCGTGGTACCGGCACGATTGCCGAGTACGCTATTGGTCGCATAGTCATAGGCAGCGCCGCCGAGCTGCCGCGCCACCGCATCGGCCTGATAGCGATGCAGCAAATAGATCGGGACCAGTCGCGCCGCGAGTTCTCCGGTCTGCCGCTCCGGCGGCAGCACGCCGGCCGAGAACCGCTGCAACGCCTGACGGCGCACCGTCATGACTTCGTCAAAGGTGTCCAGGCTGTCGGCACCGTAATCCCACAGCAAACCGTCCGGATGCGCCATGTCACCCGAACGCGAATCCGGATCGCTCATGTATTGCATGCCGGTTGCCGCGATCTGTTCGCGCAGCGTCGCGAGCTCCGTGGCTTCGCTCGCGGCCGGGAATTGGCCATACGCATGCTTGACCACGAACACATCCCACGGCCCGATCCCAACTCCATAGGCCTGACTCAAATCAAGTTTGCCGTTCTGCAGTGACAGCATCGGATGCGGATAATCCATCACCGAACCATTGCCATGCCGGCTGGCGGCAAAGTTGTGGGCAAAGCCCAGCGTGTGACCGACCTCATGCGCCGACAGCTGCCGCAGCCTAGCCAGCGCCATCTGCTCCGCCATCGCTTTCAGCTCGGCTTCATTCGATTTGCCATACGGTGCCAGCAAACCTTCAGCGATCAGAATGTCCTGACGCACCCGCTGCGAACCGAGCGTGACATCGCCTTTGAGGATTTCACCGGTGCGCGGGTCATGCAGAAAATAGCCGTAAGACCAGCCACGCGTCGCGCGGTGCACCCATTGAATGGTGCTGTAGCGGGCATCCATCGGATCCATGTCGGTCGGCATCAGCTCGACCCGATAGGCATCCTTGAATCCCGCCGCTTCAAACGCATCGCGCCACCAGCGGGCGCCGTCGAGCAGCGCCGAACGCACCGGCTCCGGGGTGCCGGCATCCAGATAAAACACAATCGGTTTCTTGACCGGGCTGATCGCTGCACCCGGATCGGTCTTTTCCAAACGGAAGCGCGCCTGATAACGAACGTCCAGACTGGCCGACAACGGCTGGGCGAAATCATAAAAACCGATGTCGATGCCGCCCGAGGCCGGATGATACAAACGCGGCAGGAAACCTTCAGGTGGCAACCGCACGAGGCTGACGCGCTGACGCAATGACAGGCTTTCCGGATCAACCGCGACATCGCGAACAAAATTGCCCTCACCGCCGCCGGCAAACGTCAGCAGCGCCTCCAGTTCGGTGTTGTCAGGAAAGGATTTGCTGCGCTCATACACCGGTGTGCTGCGCGCCTCATCGACCTTGTAGCTACCCTGCTTGGTCGCGGTCAGCCGCTGGCTGATGCCGTGTCGATCCGCAACGACATAAGAAGTGAAATCGATCAGCGTGTTATGCTTGCCTGCAACCGCCTCCGCGAGCACCGGGCCGCCCCAGAGCACCGACTCGGCGAACGCTTCGGTGACACTGTCTCGCTCCAGTTTGTCCGCCGAGTTGGCGACGAAACGGGTATTGCGCTGCACCAGCAGCACCTTGTTGCCACTGCGCCGGAACTCGACCAGGCGCACCTCGCCGGGCTGGCCGCGATCGAGACCGATATCATTCGAGCCGAGCCCATACGGCAGCGATGTGGTCAGCAGAAACGGCTGATCAAAGGCAGGAATACCGAGTAGCAGCCGACCTTTGTCGGGATCGCGATACAGCTCAAACAAACCAGTCTGGCGTTGCAGCCCCTGCACCGGGCTGACCGCTGACGCGGCGCTGACGGCCAGGCTGTTCAGCGCGCCGGCCAGCAGCAGGCCTGCGCCCAACCACCAACGGCAGAAATACCTTGTTGTTTTCATGATCCGCTCCGTCTTGTTCTGAATGCTGCAAAAGTATTCACGCGGTAGGCAACAGCGCCGCGATCTGGCGCGCCACTGCGATCTTGCCGGTCACCGTTCGCCGGTCACCGTTCCCCCGTCTGCAGACGCCACAGTGCGGCATAGCCGCCGTTCTGCGCCAACAGGCTGTCGTGACTGCCGGACTCGATGATCACGCCGTTTTCCAGCAGATATATACAATCGGCTTGCCGCACGGTCGACAGCCGGTGTGCGATCACGATCGTGGTGCGGTCCTTGCTGACGACATCGAGCGAGCGCTGGATCGCTGCTTCGGTTTCATTGTCGACCGCCGAGGTTGCCTCATCCAAGACAAGAATAGGCGGGTTCTTCAGAATGGCACGCGCCAGCGCCAATCGCTGGCGCTGGCCTCCGGACAACTTCTGGCCACGCTCGCCGATGCGGGTGGCAAAGCCGAGCGGCAGTTTCTCGATGAATTCGCTGGCTTCGGCCGCCCGGGCCGCGGCGGCGATGGCCTCGTCACTGACCTCAGTCAGGCCATAGGCGATGTTTTCAGCGACAGTACCATCGGTCAGGAACGTGTCCTGGCTGACATAGCCAATCGCACGGCGCAGGTCCTGCAGATTCAGCTCTTCGATGTTTTCGCCATCGAGCCGGATGCTGCCCTGCGTAGCGTGATAGAAGCGCAGCAGCAGCTTCACCAGTGTGCTCTTGCCGGAGCCGGTCGAGCCGACAAAGGCGATGGTCTTGCCGGCCGGCACCGTGACATTGATATCGGTCAGCGTGGCGCGCTCGCCATCGTAGGAAAAATGCAGGTGGTCGAAACGGATCTCGCCACGCACCTGCGCGACCGGAAAATGCTTGCCTTCGTACGGGATCGCGATCGGCGTATTCAGTACGCCCAGCGCGCGATCAATCGACGCCATCGAGCGCTGGTACATGTCGGCGACATCGGCCAAACGGGTCATCGGCCAGAGCAGGCGCTGGGTCAGATAAACCAGCACCGAATAGGCACCAACCGCCAGTTCGCCATGGATGGTCAGCCAGCCGCCATAGACGAGCGTGGTGGTGAATCCGGCCAGAATCGCCATCCGGATCACCGGCGTGATCGCCGAGCTGACCCGAATCGCCCGGGCGTTGGTCGTGCGATAGCTGTCACTCGCCTCGCGGATGCGGTCCGACTCAAACTGTTCCGCGGCAAAACTCTTGATGGTGGCGAGCCCCAGCAGATTGTTGTTCAGCCGGGCGTTGACATCACCCGCCGCCTCGCGCACCTCGGCGTAACGCGGTGCCAGTTTTTTCTGGAACCAGAACGCACCGAACAGAATCATCGGCACCGGCAGCAGCGCAATGATGGCGATGGTCGGCTGCAGCACAAAGAACACCGCACTGACCATGATCGAGGAGCAGAACACCTGGATGATTTCGTTGGCACCGGTGTTGAGGAAACGCTCCATCTGGTTGACGTCGTCATTCAAAATGGAAAGCAGATTGCCGGTCTTGCGGTTCTCGAACCAGGCCAGCTCCAGTTTCTGGACATGGTTGTAAACATCAAGCCGGACATCGTGCTGCAGCGACTGCGCCAGATTGCGCCATTTCAAATGGTGCAAGTATTCGAACAGGGATTCACCGCCCCAGATCAGCACGTTCAGCGCGCCGAGAAAAAGCAGCTGATGCCAGGTGCTGGTGATGCCCCAGTCGCTGAGAATTTCCCGCGCCAGAAACGATTGCTCACCGTTGACGACAATATCCACCGCCACCCCGATCAACACTTCCGGCAGGATGTCGAACAACTTGTTCAGCACCGAGTAGCTGGTACCGAGCACAAAATCACGGCGATAGGCGCGGGCATAGCCCAGCAGCTTTTTAAGCGGGTGCATTCAAAGACAGCCACGATGCAGACAGGCCGTTAGTGTACGGCAACTGTGCTGACAACTGAGACGCGTGCCGTTGTTGATCGCAGACGGCGACCCGGGGTACGGGATCGGGCTGACATACACCAGCTTGACGGGCGCCACGGCGGTCCCGTGTTCGTCCCTGTGGCGCAGAACTTTGTTGAGGGGAATTTGGTGCGTCAGGCCCCTTTTGTTGCCGCCACAGCCTTGCAAGTCACCGTCGTGACAACGGCAGGAAGGGGCCGGGGTTCACCTGGTTGTGACTGTACATTTTTTAGCCAGCTCACGATCCAATAAACGGTGGGCACGCCCGAGCCTGCTCCGCCAGCGTTCAGGTAACGAGGCATGCCCTGCCTCAACCATGTCGCACCGCTCGGCTTCCAAATTGGCGCGGTCGCGGCTGCGCCAAAGCAATGAAACCTGACGCATCACCAGGAACGCGGTTGCAGGGGCTCTTACACCCGCCGTCGCTGACAGGCCTCCTGGTCCCCGGTTTTCGGACAGGTCGGGCCCGGCAATTCTGACTTTCTTGGCCTTATGCCCTGTGGTAAGGTCCCCGGCGGCTTTGTGGATGGCCGTAACAGGAAGACAAAAAGATGAGCCAGCTTTGGCGTACTAAACCGTTGCAGGACGCTGTTGCCAGCGTCGAGCAAGACAAAGGTCTTAACCGTGTTCTCACCGCCTGGATGCTGGTCGCGCTGGGCATTGGCGCCGTTATCGGCACCGGCATCTTCGTGCTGACCGGCACGGCTGCCGCCAACCATGCCGGTCCGGCGCTGATCCTGTCATTTGTTCTGGCGGGTCTTGGCTGTGCCTTTGCCGGCCTGTGTTACGCCGAGTTCGCCGCCATGATCCCGGTTTCCGGCAGCGCGTACGCTTATTCGTATGTGACGTTGGGTGAATTCATCGCCTGGTTCATCGGCTGGAACCTCATACTCGAATACTTGTTTGCTGCCGGTACTGTTGCCGTCGGTTGGTCTGGCTACTTTGTCAGCTTGATGGAGCAGATCGGTATCCATTTACCCCATGCCTTGACTCACGCGCCTTTCATCAAAGATCCGAAGGGTGGCGTAATGTTGAGCGGTGCCCTGATCAATTTCCCGGCAGTTGCTATCGTCGCCCTGATCTCCTGCCTCTGTTATGTCGGTATCCGTCAATCGGCATGGGTCAATAACCTGATCGTCGCCATCAAGGTCACTGTGATTCTGCTGTTCATCGGCTTTGGTCTGGCTTACGTCTCACCAGACAACTGGGTGCCTTTCATTCCCGAAAACACCGGTGAATATGGCAAGTTCGGCTGGAGCGGTATCGCCACCGGAGCGGGTGTCATTTTCTTCGCTTATATCGGCTTTGATGCCGTTTCAACCGCGGCACAGGAAGCCAAGAACCCGCAACGCGACATGCCGATTGGCATTCTTGGTTCGCTGCTGATCTGCACGATTCTGTACATCGTAATGGCGGCGGTCATGACTGGCATGATTCATTACACTGAATTGAACGTGCCGGCCCCGGTTGCCAAAGCCATGGACATGTACCCGGCTCTGGATTGGCTGTCACCATTTGTGAAGCTGGGCGCCATCGCCGGTATCACCTCGGTGATTCTGGTGATGCTGTTGGGTCAGCCGCGGATTTTCTACTCGATGGCCAAAGATGGCTTGATCCCACCAATGTTTGCCAAAACGCATCCGAAGTATCACACCCCGCACGTTGGCACCATCGTGACCGGTGTACTTGCCGCAGCGATTGCTGGCCTGTTCCCGGTCGATGTGCTTGGCGAACTGGTGTCGATTGGCACTTTGATGGCATTTGTGACCGTGTGCATCGGTGTGCTGGTGCTGCGTTACACCCGGCCGGATTTCCAGCGTCCGTTCAAGACTCCGGTACCTTGGTTCACATGCCTGGCCGGCGCCGCCGTCTGTGGTTACATGATGTATTCATTGCCTAACGATACCTGGATCCGGCTTGCGCTCTGGACCCTGATCGGCCTGGCGGTGTATTTCCTGTACGGCATGAAACACAGCAAGCTGCGCCAACAAGGCTAAAACACTGCAGTTGTTTCAAGAACGCGGCCGATGGCCGCGTTTTTTTTTCGCCACCCCCCTGACATACCGTTTCTCATTTTCTGCTTGCCGAGTTGGAACAGGCTGCGCATAATCGACCAGCCACTGGTCGTACCACGAGAGTCATCATGGCGAAACCCAACCGCCTTACCCGTCTATTTGCTCGCTGCAAGTCATTCCCTGCTCCGCTGCAGTCCTGGGCGATGAGTTTTCTGTTTGGTTCCGCCGTGAAGTTCTTCGGCACTGCCAGCATTCGCATCACCGAAGCCGAGACCGGTCGTGTCGTCATGGTGATCAAGAACCGGCGCAAGGTGCAGAACCACATCAAAGGCGTGCATGCCGCGGCGATGGCCCTGCTCGCCGAATCGGCGACTGGCCTCGTGCTCGGCCTCAGCCTGCCTGATGACAAGCTGCCGCTGATGAAAACCATGAAGGTCAATTATGTGAAGCGCGCGCAAGGTGATCTGAAAGCCATCGCGACGCTGACACCGGAGCAACTGCGCGCCATCGAGAACGACGAACGCGGCGACATCATCGTGCCGGTGCAGGTGTTCGACAGCGAAGGCAACGAGCCGCTGCAGGCCGAAATGCTGTGGGCCTGGCGACCGAAAAAATCGGCGTGACCAACAGCCAGAAAAAAAGACCGCTGCGGCGGTCTTTTTTCATCGTATCAACGCCCCTGCTCACCCAGCACCTGCAGGCGCTGCAACCATTTGGCCCGCTTGCCGGCATCGGCTTCGACCATGCCAATCAAGGTTTCGCGTATCGGGCCGATACCGCAAAAACCGAGAATGCTGCGCTCCAGACCCTTCAGGCTGTGGGCACCGAAAAGCCAGCGATAAGCCAGCGCCGGCATCCCCATCGTAACCACAATCCGGCAGCTCTTGCCTTTCAGTTTTTTCTGCCACAGTTTGCCGCCACTCGCCGGCACAAAGGCAAACCCCGGCCGGAACACCTGCTCGAAAAACGCTTTCAGCAATGCCGGCATCGCACCCAACCAGAGCGGATAGACAATCACGACATGATTGGCCCAGGCGAAATCCGTCTGTGCGGCGGCAATCGCCGGCACCGGCTGGCCGTGCTGAAAGTCCTCCGGATCGCGCAGCAATGGAAAATCGAGCGTGGCCACGGCAATGATGCGAACACTGTGCCCGGCCCGACGGGCGCCCTCGGCATAATGCTCAACCAAGGCATGGCCATAGTGCGCCCGGCTGGCGTCCGGATGGCCGTGGATGATCAGAATCTGTTTTGCCATGACCACCCTCCCCGCAACGGCTATCCGCGCACTTCGCCACCAAGCCACTGCCGAAACGCTAGCACCGCCCTGTGGCCATCGATTTAGCGCAGATCAAATCCGGACGGTGTTTCAGCGCGCTGTCGCGGCGGCCAGATGCTTGCGGCGCTGGGCTTGGCTGATCATCAGCATGCCGACATCGGCAACGGTTTTCAGGCTGCCGAACAGCAGCAGTCCCCAAGTCGAATCAGTCTGGCCAAAGGCAAAGATGATGGTGACATGCATCGGCAGAATGCGCAGATAAGGCGTGAACATCAGCGCGCCGATATTCGGCACCTGAGACTGATCATAGGCCCGTTGTTGCCGGTGCTCCGGCACATACTCCAGCACAAACGCCAACACGCAGAGCAGCAAGGTCCAATCAAACAAGGTCGCGTCATTGCTGTCGGCGATGATGAAAATCAGATAGACGACGTGAAAGAAGCCGTAGTGAACCAGGAAAAACCAGGCGGTGCTGCGCCGGGTCTGGTCGGTTGGTTCGGCTGCTTTGCCGTTGATCTTGAACCCTTCCGTGCGGAATCGCTGCAGACCCAGAATGCGAAAGAAATTGCCGATGCCGATCACCACACTCTGCGACCAGTAAATCAGCATCAGCGATCGGTTGCTCCAGTCGAACACGATGGCCGTGGCGAGCACTGCCATATTGACCAGCAGCAACACAAAAACCGCGGTCCTATCATCGCGATTACCTGCGGCGGACGCGCCGCGCAGCAGATCGGTTCCGACGATGGCCTGCTGGCAATGCGGACAACGTGGCGGCAGGCGCGCCTGCTCAAGCGTCATGGCGTTACCGCAACGAGGACAAGTCTGCATGTCTGGCACAGTTCAACACAGAAGCGCAGGTTTGAGCATAGCCGGAACGGCGGTCGGCGGAAACGTGCCGGGAAAGAAACGGCTTCAGGCACGCAGCAACTGCAACACGCCTTGCGAACTGAGGTTGGCTTGCTGGGCGATGGCAAGGCCGAATTGCTGCAGGATTTGACTGCGGGCCAATTCCGCCGTCTCGACCGCATAATCGGCATCGACGATACGGCTGCGGCTGGTCGCGGCGTTTTCGGTGGTGACCCCGAGATTGGCAATGGTCGATTGCAGCCGATTCATCGTTGCGCCCATCTTGGCCCGCAAGGCATCGACCTTGGTCAACGCCTCATCGAGGAACAGTGTGGCAAAACCGGCGGCATTGACCACATCCAGTTCGGACAAGCCCAGGGCACCGGTCGAGACGCCGCCAAATTGCGCGTCAATGGTCTCGAACCGATTGGCACCGACCTGGAAACTGACGATCTCGCCGCCGAGTCCGCCAGAGCTGCTGGCGGGAAATGCCGTGGCGAAGCCATCGAGCGGATCGTCATCGACACCGTCACCGCGCCCGACGTTCGGCATGATGCTCTTGGCGGTATAAACCTGACCACCATCGACATCAAAACCGCCGATGGCGCCGGTATCGGTATTGCTGAAATTGAAACTGCTGATGAACGCCGCGCCATTGGCATTGAAGTCGGCTTCGAATGCCGCGAGACTGGCGTAAGCGCCACTGCTGGCATTGGCGAGCGCATCATCCAGGGTCGCGCCCGGATTGTTGTTCATGTAGATCATCAGATCCTTGATGCCGGTACCGCCGGCGCCCTGAATCTGTTCATGCAGATAACGCACGGCAGAATAACCCGCGGAATAGCCGGCGCTGCCGGAGACATCGTCCGCAGCAAATGCCGCCATCACGGCCGCGGTGTTGGTGCCGTTGGCGGTATCGCCGGCTACCCGCTCTTCCGCACCGTGAATGAATTCGGCCATGCCTTCGATGAACCAGTTCGGATTGGCGCCCATGTTGGACGTGCGGAACATCACGGCATGCACCATCTCGTGCGCAATGATGCGGTCATTGAAGTACGGAAAACTACCGCCGTCCGGCAAGTTCGGCGGAATGAAATCGGCCATGTCGACATTCAATTCGAGATTGAGCCCGCGGCCGTTACCATCGAGTCCTGTTGCACTGACCCAGGCCAATGCACCGCCGGCGCCATCGGTTTCGGTGAGATCGATGGTCAGGGTCGCGCCATCGCCAAGAATGCCGAAATATTCCTGGATTCTGGCTTCTGCCTCCTCCAGCCATACCGCTTTCAGGCCGGCGGTGACGGCGCGCAGGGCAAACGCTTCGGCAGTTGAACTCGGTGCGGCGCCGAACACCTTTTTGCCGCCGAAGGTCGTGGTGTCATTGATCCGGTTGATTTCCTGCTGCAGCTGATTGATCTCTTGTTGCAGCGCGCGGCGCTCGGCACTGCCATTGCTGCCGTTTGCCGCCTGAATGGACAGATCGCGCATGCGCAGAATGTTGTTGGTGACTTCCTGCAGCGCGCCTTCAGCGGTCTGCAGCATCGAGATGCCGTCATTGGCGTTGCGTGCGGCCTGGGTCAAGCCACCGACCTGTGCTTTCAACCGATTGCTGATTTGCAATCCGGCAGCGTCGTCCTTGGCGCTGTTGATTTTCAGGCCCGAGGACAGGCGCTGGAAGCGCACGCCCAGAGACTGACTGGATTGATACAGCTGCCGCTGCGCATTAAGCGACGCGACATTCGTGTTGAGTTGCACCGAGTGCACTCCCGCCGGGTGAGAAGGCCGACATAAAGCTCCCTGCCCATGATCAAGGGAGCCTCGTTGCGGTTTTCGGCGGGACGAATCAGAACTTGAGCGCTTTTTGATCGGGCTGTGCTGCAACGAATGCGGCGTGTTGAGGCGGCAATTTTTTGCCGCCTCAACACGTTGGCGGATAACAGGCTGCGAACGGCTTTACGGCAGCGCCGACAGTGGCAAGCGGGCGGTGCGTAGTTGCGGAGCCCGGTTTTCCGTCACCTCGGTCCAGGCCAGGATCAGCGCCGATCCGTGAATGGCCAGCCGCGGAAAGCCGCTGCTGCGGGCCAGTGCCAGCGGCATCAGATCATGAATGGGCCCTGCCACGGCTTTGGCCGGGCCTGCCGCCGCGTCACGGGTCACCCGGCGCAACCGCCAGATGGCCTGCTCACCGTCGCGCTCCAGCCAGCCGGCGATGGCGCTATTGCCATCCGGCATGGCCAGCGCCACCCGCCCGGTGGCCGCGCCGCCATCCAGCACCAGCGGGGCGGCGAAACGGCCATCTGGCTCGGCGAATGCCAGTTGCACCTTTGGCGTTTGCCGGGCAGCGCTGTACCAGACAACCGCGACCTGACCGTGCGCCTGCGCCAAGGCCGGACCGTTGACCGGGCACCCCGGGATCTCCCAGCCGTCGGCATGAACCAGCGCCGGTTCGCTCCAGCGGCCATTGCGCCAGCGCAGGAAAGCAATGTCGCGGATCTCCGCCTGCGTATGATCACGATACGCCAGCCACAACTCGTGACCGGCACCGCCTGGCGCCGGCCGCATAACGGCGCTGGTCTGACAGCAGGTGCAGGTATCGCCATCGACGATTTGTTCGGCCAGCTTTTTGCCGTGTCGATCAAGTCGGGCGTGACGCAGCTGCATGCGTTCGTGGTGGCCGGCGCTGTCGCGACCATCGAGCCACATCAGCGACAGCGTGTTATCCGGTTCCGGCAACAGGCTGACAAAGCCGTGCTCGGTGCGGGTGTCATCGTCATGCGGTTTGATCGGCACCGACCAGGTTTTACCGGCGTCGTGCGAGAACGCCAACAGGACATCGTAGGCATAGCTGTCGGGCGCGGATTTGCGCAGCCAGTGCGCGGCGAGCGTGCCATCCGGCAACGCCACCAAAGAAGGAAAATCGGCCCAGTTCACGAACCAGTCATCGCCCTGGGCGATCCGTTGCGGCGCCGACCACTGCTGCGCGTCCAACACCGAAAACCACAACGAGGCGCGGCGAATGTCCGGGCTCGGTGTTTCCAGCTGCAGCCAGCTCATCCAGACCCGTTTGCCATCACTGTACAGCGACGGATATTGACTGCCGGGACCAGCGGCAATGTCCAGCATGGTCCATGCCGGTTGCGGCGTTTGCGCCTGCACGCGCGTCACTGCCGCCAGCAACAGCATCGCTACCGCGGCCAGCACGACACGGCCCCAGTCAGCGGCCGCCACATGACTGCCCTCACCTTGCCACATGGGTCACCTTTTTCTCTGCGTCGTTATCGCCAGTCACCATACTGTGCCTGCCAATGTGATGCCAGCAGCAGATGACAGTGTCGGCAAAACCGACGTGGCTCAGCGGGAAACCCAGCCTGATCGGCTTAGGCGCCTTTACGTGCCGGCATCGAACGGATGGAGCACGGCCGATGGCGCCGTCACGACCCGGTTGCGGCCCTGCTCCTTGGCACTGTAAAGACACTGATCGGCCGCGCGGATCAAATCGGTCAGCGATGCTTCATCGTGATGCTGGACACAACCGATGCTGACGGTCAGCCGGTGTTCGTACTGCGCCGCCAGCGAGGCTTGTTCGGCCACCGCCATCCGAATCCGTTCGGCCAGTGCCGACGCCTGCTCCAGCGCCGTTTCCGGCAGTAGCAGCAAAAATTCCTCGCCACCCCAGCGGGCGACGATGTCGCCGACCCGACTGTTTTGCTTTAGCAGGTTGGCCACGGTAACCAGCACCTGATCGCCAACATCATGACCATAGCGATCATTGACCGGTTTGAAATGATCGATGTCAATCATCAGCACGCTGAGCGGCCGCTGCCGTCGCAGCACATTGCCCCAGACGCCGGCCGCCTGCTCAAAGAAGCCACGCCGGTTCGGCAAGCCAGTCAAGGCATCCTGACGCGCCAGTTGCTCGGCTTCTTTCTGCGCCCGCTCGTGGTGACGCATCCGGTTGGCAAGCGCCAGGGCGAGCATGGTCGCTTCCGCGACCATGCCGATTTCAACGGCATGAAAGCCGGTTGCGGTAGCCGGGATCCAGCCCCAGACCGTCAGCGCCGTCACGATCGCGCCACCAGCGCCGGCAGTCACAGCCAACAGATAATAGCGACCGACACTGCGGCCATGCCGGATGGTCACGATCCCCAGCAAGACCATCATCAATGCAAAGGCAATGGCGAAGAAGAATGCCAGAAACACCGCCGCTACATGTTGATCTAATGCGATCAGTGCCAGCATCAGGGCCAGCGTCGACAGCACCGCGGCTTCAAGCATGAACTTCAATCGGGTGGCATGCTGGTCCAGCGCCAGAAACGTGCACGCAAACCACAAACCGCTGCTGCCGTAGAGCAGCATCAGCAGCAGAATGATGTAGCGCTGCAGCATCACCTCACCCGGCCAGAACAGGCTCAGGCCATGACCGGTGTAAGCCAGATTGAGAGCAATGAAGGTCAGCAGGTAAATCGCATAACGCAAATGACTGCGGGTACCCATGCCGCCAAACAGCAGCAGATTGAACGCCGCCAATGCCAGCAGGAAACCGTACAAACCACCGTAGAGATAATGCCGACCGCGATCGGCCTGCGCCTGTTGTTGCGGCGACGCCAGCGACAGCTCAAACAGCAATGGATCGGCCGAGTGCACCCGGATAAACAGTTCCGTGCGCCCCGGGGACACGGTCAATGGCACCGCGTAACCACCGCCCGGGATCAGCGTCTGCGCGTCGCGGCGCTCATCGCCCAGTGACCATTGCTGCAGCGATTGCTGGTCATGCACTTGGTACACATCAACTTGATCAAGCCAGCTGGCCCCAATCAGCAGTTGCAGCGAACGCGCCTCGGCGTGCGGATTCAGCAACACCAGACGAAACCAGGTCGGCGGCTCGCCAATGCCAAGACTGGGAATGGCCCGGTTCGACGGCTGAAACGCCTGATTGACCGGCGCCGTGCGAACCGCCGCCAGACTCAGCGGCGTGTCCGGCTGTTCCTGCAGATAGTGACTGAACTGACCCAACGGCCCTCGCGGCAGCGCGTCCAGCGACAGCGCGGGCGGCTCGGCACGCGCCGGCTGCATGAGCGTGAACAGCACGAGCAAGGCACCGAAGTACTGCCAGCAAGAATGGAGAGTGCCACACCATGGCGGCGCCAGCGCACAGCCGGTTGGGGACAATACGACGGACGCAAAACCGTGATGGTGACTGGCGGAGGCCATGGATACGACTCGGGAAACGACCGTTTGAACGGTAGTCGAGAACGGCCGCCACGCCAAGCACGGCGGCGACAAATTGTGCTCAGCGCGCCTGCCGTGAACGCAGCCAATACCAGGCCAGCAGGCAACCGATCAACACCAGCGGCAGCCACATCACCACCGCTGGCAGCCGATCGAGTTTGTGGCTGGCGATGGCCCACGTCGCCAGATACAGCACGAAAAACAACAACACCAGCAACAAACTCAGCACATGCAGCAAGCGCTGGGCGAGCCGATACTGGCGTTCGGCGTTTTCCGCCGTGATGGTCACCAGATAGTTGTGCCGATGCGGAAACCGGGCCAGGACCGAGAGCAAGACAAACTGCAGCAATGCGATCACCGGCAGCACCAGAATCTCACCGCGGCTGCCCCAGCTGTCGGGTTCACCGCTGAGAGCAAAATGCACCGGCAAAGATTCCGGCAAACTCGCCCAGGTCGCCGCCACCACCACCAGAAACAGCGCCAACACCAGCGCGCCTGCCAGCTGGAGCGCCTTGTCCAGGCCTGACAGCGTCAGCTGCAGGCGCGGCCGATCCGCATACCGATGCCACATGCCTTGGCCCCCCAAAGAAAACCTGATCTTACAGCTCAGATGTGTTGCTTACTCGCGTTGCCAACGGATCTGGAACTCGATTTCCTCGCTCGATTCGTCACGCTCGTGTTCGACGCTGAACTGCGCGTGCACCGGCACATAGAGGCGCTCGCCGGCAATCTGAATTTCAAAGCGTTCATCGTTTTCGATGGCGTCCGCCAGACGCCGCAGCTTGGCGACGAACTCCGGCTTGGAGTACGACTTGTCAATATCGCGATCGGCCTTCTTGCTCATGCTGACTCCTTGTTTGCCTGGGACAGGTGCTTACCACCAATCACCCGAACGCGCGCTGGCCGATTGGCATAAAGCTATGTGTGCACGGCTAGCTGTGAACGGCTATGGGGCACAAAAGAATACCGACAAATAGTCCGGTGTCGGATACGCAATTTCCATCAGCTGTACATCAAGCTGCAAAGCCGATTTGAGATCGGCCTGCAAACGCTGGGCGGCCTGCAATTCATCGGGATTGTGTCGAATCACGTTGTTGCTGATCTGGTAGCCGACACGGGCATTGATCTCTTTTGGCAGCGCCCGGACGCGCCAGCCACCGGTAACCGTCTCATCTTGCAGCTGCTTTGCCGCCTCGGCCAGCGGCCTGCTGCGACTCTCCGTGGCCACGCAGTAAAACCAGTCAATACGCAAATGACCGTAGGGATTGGCAGCGGCGCCGGCACGCACCGGCTTGCGCTCCGACACCGTCAGCGCCATCGGCAACTGCGCTTCTTCCTGATAGAAACTGGCCGAGACTTCCGCTTTCTGTCGGACCTCGGGGTTATCGCTCGCCGAGGCGATCGCCTGCAGCAGTTTCCAGCGGAACGGGTCTTCCGCCAGCGACTCCACCAGCACCCGCACCGCTTCTTCCTGACGCGCATTCGCTTCGGTAGCGCTGAGGACTGCTCGCACTTCCTTGAACAGTTCGAGACTCAAGGCCCGCGACGCCTCCAGCCGCTTCAACTCGGCTTCGGAGACTTTCAGTGCGTTGTCGAGTCGGACCGCCTCCGCCTGCAACTCCTTCATCTGCTTGTCGAGCGGCAAGGCATACCACGCCGCGAGCGCCGCCACAGCCAACGACACCAATGAAAGCCCTTTGCTCAGCTGCTCCATCCACGCTGCCATCGTTGCCTCCTGCACCCGTTGTGCCTGCTTGTTGACCGAATCCGGTGCATGACCGGATCCTGTGAGCCACTACCAGCAAACCTCCTGCACAACGAACGACAGCAGGAAAATGAGCAAAAGTGATCGTGACGCCATTCGCCGCCACGATCAATCATTGCCTCACTCAGCCATTACCTACTTGGCAAGCAGTTTCTGCCGCACCGCCTTGAACTCCGAACCGTCCTGGAAATCGACGTTCTGCAGCTCCATCACCATGTCACGGCCAATCAGGTAATACAGCTCGGCATCCTGGGCAAAGCCACTGACATCCCAGTCCGGCTTAATTTCGTCGCCTTCCTTGTGGTAGTGCTGACTGCCGTACTCTTTCGCGCGTTGCAGACCATAGCCTTCCGGCTTGTCGATCACTTCGACGCCGCCTTTCAGGAACAGCGCCGGCACTCCCTTCTGGACCAGGTTGAAGTGATCGGAACGGAAGTAACCACCACTTTCCGGACGCTGATCCGCCACCATGTAGCGCCCCTGCGCCGCCGCGTGCTTTGCCACCAGCGACTCAATGGTGGTTTGGCCGGAGCCAATCACCTGAATGTCCCTGGTCTTGCCCCACGGCTGCAAGGCGTCGATATTGAGGTTCGCGACAGTGGACTTGAGCGGATAGAGCGGATTGTCCGCATAGAATTTTGAGCCCAGCAGCCCCTGCTCTTCCGCTGTCACCGCGAGAAACAGCACGCTGCGCTTCATCTGCTTTTTGTTGCGGGCAAACTCGCGGGCAATTTCCAGCATGGCGGCGATGCCGGAGGCATTGTCGACCGCGCCGTTGAAAATATGGGTGTGCTCGCCTTCCACCGATTTGCCGAGATGATCCCAGTGACCGGTGTAAATCACGTGCTCATGCCTGTGCTTGGGATCACTGCCTTCGATGCGCGCGATGACGTTTTGCGAGGTCATCTCGCGCAAGGTGTTTTGCAGCGAGGCATTCAGCTGAGTGGCCAGGGCCACCGGTTGGAAGCTCTTCTGCAAGGCAGCGGCTTTCAGGGCATCGAAATCCTGACCGCAGGCTTTCAGCAACTCACGGGCCTTGTCTTCGCGGATCCAGGAACGCATCGGGACATCGCCGGCGTTGCCGTCGGTCGGCTTCAGCGTCATGTTTTCGCTGACACCGTTATTGCGCACCACTTCATACGGATACGACGCCGGAATGGTCTCGTGCACAATGATGGCACCGGCGGCGCCCTTCGCTGCCGCGATTTCGTATTTGTAAGTCCAGCGACCGTAATAGGTCATGGCCTTGCCCTTGAACATCGCGTTATCAAGCTGGCCCGGATTGTTGGCATCGGGAATGGCCGGATCATTGACCAGCATGACCAAGGTCTTGCCTTTGACATCGAGGCCCTTGTAATCGTCCCAGCCGTATTCCGGCGCCACCACACCGTAACCGACGAATACCAGATCCGACGCCTTGATCTCGATCTGCGGCTGCACCTGGGTGGTCCAGGCCACATACTCATCGGGTGCATTCAGTTTGAGATCGGCGGCACAGCCATTGAACCGCCATTCCGGCGTGGTGCGAATGCCAACCAGCGGCACGTTCTGCACCCAGCTGCCATCCGGATTGCCAGGCTTGGCCCCGGCGGCACGAAATTGTTCACTGAGATAGGCAACGGTTTTCTCTTCACCTGCGCTGCCCGGGCTGCGCCCCTCAAAACTGTCATCCGACAACACCTTGATGTGCTCAAACAGCCGCTGCGGGTCCACGCGCGGCTCAGTATCGGTCGGGGCCGTAGCGTTGCCTCCCGCGCACGCCGCCAGCGCGGCGACCACTACACTGGTCAGGCCGACCAGGCGAAGACGCGGCGAAACTTCACGCGTCGATTTACGCAACAATTCATGCACTAACGACATGGATAACATGCTCCTGTTGACGCCACCGGCGTCGCGATGTCCCGACGCCATGGCAAGAACGCCTTTATAGCGGCACGGGCGGAGCAGAACAACCGAATTTGACGCCGCGGTCATTGCCGTGGGCGATCATGCCGAGGCCGGTCGACAGACGTTCCGGACACAGGCAAACCGCGCCGGTCACAGCCGGATGGCAACCACCTCGTGCTCGGCATGGCAACCGTGCGCCAGCTCGCCTTTCGGCGCCAGCGGCCAGTGCCAACGGGCAAACACGCGCGATTCCAGTGCCAGTGGTGCTACCAGTGCCACCTCCTCCACCACCTCGCCGGCAGCGTTCCAGGTGCGCTGGCGATCATCGGTGATCAGACAGACCGGACAGCGGAACGTCTGCAACTGCTGCACATGCGCCCGCAGCAACTGCCAGGCAAACGCGTTCAACGCCGACAGCGGCAGTGACGGCATTTGTTGCTGCAAATAATCGATCGGCTTGACCGGCAGCTGCGACAGCAAATTGACCGAGGCCACGAAACTGATTTGCCCGCTGGCGCAGCGCAGCTGATGCAAAAGCCTGGTCAACGCCGACTGTGCCGCGGCATCCGCGTTCAGCAACGGCAAATCCTCGGCGCTGCGGATTGCCTCCGGTCGCGCGATGCTGGCCGCCAGACCGGTCAGATCCAGCTCATGACATTCGACATTGAGGAACGCCTTGCAACGTCGGCGCAGCGCGGGCAACAACACGATGTCAACCAGCACCACCCGCTCAAAGTGTTGCGCCAGCTCGGCAACCGGAACATCGTGACATTCGCCAGCGCCAAGAATCAGCGCCAGCTGCCGCTGCTCGCACTGCGCGGCAACCTGAAGAATGGCCTGACGGGTGTGTTGATGATGGGATTGCCAGTTGCGCTGCTGCCGCCGCGTGCGCGCCGACAACGCAATGGCCTCTGCCAGATGCCCCAACCGGCGCGCCGCTGGCGCACACGGTGTCCGTACCCAGAGCCAGGCTTCCCGCAACATGATTCGCGCTCAGTTTTGCAGCAATTGACTGAACGCGTGGATCTCCTTGCGCGAGGCAGTCAGCCACGGCTCCAGTTTTTTGCGATCGAGATGCAAACGCTGCGCGGCCGGCATGCTGTCGATCGGCGGTACCGTCGAGTTGGGCACTTCCTGCCATTTCGCCAGCTCCAGCGCCACCCGTACCACATCGACGGTAGCAGGACCGGCGTCGATGCCGGACTGCTGCAACGCCATCGGCACGATCAGCACGTCGTCGGGCATCTCCCACTGTTTCAGTATCGCCTCCCCAAGCACGGCTTTTTCGCTGGCGAGCAAGAGCTTGAGCAGATCCAGACGGCCCGCCAACTCGCGCTGGTGTGAAAACAAGGCATACACCGGCAGCTCACCAATGTTGTGCATCATGGCTGCCATCAAAGCGTGATTTTCGCGCAGGCCGAGTTTGGCATTGAGCATTTCGGCGTACGCCGCCGTCAGGGTCGCGCGCTGCCAGACCTTGCGCAGCTCTTCGCGCAGCGGGCCGGTTTGCCGTTCCTGAAACAGCTTGGACAGACAGTAGTTGTAAACCAGACCACGAACCGAGTGCAGACCGAGCCTGGCGATGGCGGCTTCCAGATTGGCCGGCGCCTCCAGCCCCATCCAGGCAGCACTCGCCGCCTGCATCAGCTTGGCCACCAACACCGGCTCGGCCGACAGCGTTTGCGCCAGGGCCCGGATGGAAACATTGCGATCAGCCACCGCTTCCCGCAGCCGCCGGGTCACTTCCGGCAGGCTCGGCAGCTGCAGCCGCTTGAGTCGCAGATCTTCCCGCAGCTTGGCGGCCCATTGTTGCTGTTCCTGCTGCAAGGTTTTGCGAACCGGCAATCCCACGCTGATGATCCCGTCCGTTGTGCTGTCATCAGAGTGTAGCCAAGCGGCCGGCACTTGCGTGCCGCCTCAACTCATGACTTGTGCCCAGCGACGCCGGTAATACCGCTCCCACAGCATATTGGCGGTTACCCCGATCACCACCGGCGCCAGCCACGGCAACAGACCCCAGAACCCCACCAGCCACTGGGCAAATACCACGCGTGCACCAAAAACGAAAAAGGCGGCATGGAACGCGATGCCGAGACCGATGCCATGGCCCATGTGTTCAAAGAACCAGGCGCGCGGTTCGCGATCCGGACGGCGCAGATGCCGGCTCATGGTCCAGCTGTTGAGCAGACCGAGCGGACTCAAGGCATACAGCAGCACATTGGCGGACGACGGCACCGACCAGGCCACTGCAAACAGCACCGCGCTCGACAGCGCACTGAGGCCGATCAGCCACCACGCCAGTGGCCGCCGCAGCCCCGCCAGATCGTGCTTTTGTATCAGCACATGGCGCATGTACCAGGCACCGACCAGCACTGTCACACCGAGATAGGCCAGCAACACCATAAAACCAAACAGCGGCAAAGCCGTTGGCGTGCGCCCGTGCGCCAGTTCGCTGCCAAAACGCACCGAGACCGACAGCAAGGAGGTGCTGCCAATGAGGTAGACGCACCACAGGAAATAACGGCCCGCACGTCGATGCAGCGGCGAGCCTTTCCGACTGAAGATCGGCAACCAGAACAGCAGCAAACCCAGCGCACCCGCCAGCACGTGGACATGGCGCAACAACTCCATCAACAGCTCCATCGTCGTTCTCCCGCAGCAAACCCCATGGCTTGTCACGGTCAGCATGACTCGCTCCCGTGGCTTGCCACAGTGCCGGAAGTCATGCCGACGACGACCGGCATGGCGTTGGTGCCGCAGCCACTGATCGCGGCGACCCGCGCGGACACACGCACAGCACTGAGCGGCAATGAGGGGGCGGCACAATGCGTTTCGCCTTTATGACAATTTGCATTCAGCACGCGCGTGAATTGTCACAATTTTGTCACTGGCCGGCATTAGGCTGCGCAGGCCCGATCCTGAGCCCCTATCCATCATGAAAAAGACGCTGCTGACTCTCCTGGCCTTGCTGCTGCTTGGTGCCGCTGCGGCATTCTGGTGGCGTGGCAATGTCGCTGCCACGGCCAGCACCGCGCAAACGGATATTGCGCTGCGCATTCACGGCTCCAATACGGTCGGCGAGAACCTGATGCCGACATTGGTCACGGCGTTTCTGGAACAGCAAGGTTATGCCTTGATCCGCACCGAAGTCGGCGCCAGTCCGGTCGAAAAAACCATTCATGCCCGGGTCCACCCGAGCAAACCGGATCTGCGCATTGAAATCCACGCCCACGGCTCGACCACCGCATTCGAGGATCTGGATACCGGCAGCGCCGATCTCGGCATGTCGTCACGCCGCATCAAAGCCGAAGAAGTGGAAAAGCTGAAAGAACGTTTTGGCGATCTGACCGATCCCAAGCAGGAACATGTGATCGCCCTCGACGCCCTCGCGATCATCGTGCCGCCACAGCATCCGCTGGACAAACTGACCATTGAACAGATTGCCCGGATCTTTGCCGGCGACATTCAGGACTGGGCTGAACTCGGCCTCGCTGCCGGCCCGATTTCGCTTTACAGCCGCGACGACAAGTCCGGCACCTACGACACCTTCAAAGAACTGGTGCTGAAGAAGTTCGACAAGAAATTGCGCAGTGATGCCCGCCGCTTCGAATCGAGCGAGGCACTGACCGACGCCGTGCTCGCCGATCCGAACGGCATCGGTTTTGTTGGCGTTGCCTATGCCGCGCGCGCCAAACTGATCGCCGTTTCGGCCGATGGCGTCAAAGCGTTCACCCGGCCAGCCAAGCACAACATTGGCACCGAGTCCTATGCGCTGTCGCGCCGACTGTATGTGTACGAGCCGGCCAATCATGGCCACGCACTGCTGAGCAACTTCCTGCGTTTTGCCGGCTCGGATGCCGGACAGCGTCTGGTCGATGCGATCGGCCTCATCTCCTACTACCCGACGCGCGACAAACCGCGCATTGCCTTGCAGCCGTTTCCGGCGCGCTACCAAAGCCTCGGCACGCTCGGTGAGCGCCTGAGCGTCAACTTCGTCAGCGAAAACGCCCAGCTGGTGCTGGACAGCAAAACCGAGCGCGATCTGGCTCGGGTCGCCAACTTCTTTCGCGATCACCCCGACAAACGTCTGGTGCTCGCCGAGTTCGCCGCGCACCGGCAACCGGTTGGCAGCAGCGCCGCCGTGCAGCAACTGGAGCAGAAACTCGCTGAACATTCGCTGGCGCTGTACGACCGGGTCACCGTCGACCATGGCCCGGACAGCTTCGATGCCATGGTCGGCCAGATCGAGATCTGGGCCCTTTGACCGCCCGGGACGGGTCGCCGGCAGACGCCGCACCACCCGCCGTCGCACGCTGCGGCTCAAACCGGCCGTAGTTCCGCCGCAACCGCCAAGACTCCGGCCCACGCCGGACCATCCACCATCGGCCCCGGCCAACCCCGCAAACGCCCGAGCCGGCGCAGCGCCGATTCCGTAGTAAATCTAAATGCGATTTGTTATCATTTAAATATTGTCGTGGTCTTGCCGGAATCTCACGCGTGCGCACTCTCCCCGCCTGCCTGGTGGCCGTTTGCCTGTTGCACAGCGCCTTGCTGGCAGCGGTATTGCACGCCGGCGTTGCGCCGGCCCCGGCAGAACCTGCGCCCGTTCCGGTCACCATCGCGCTAATCCCGCCAGCGCCGCCTTCGGTCAGTGCCCCTGTCCCGGAACCCGAACCTGTACCGGCAACGCCGCCACAACCCCAGCCTCGCCCGCCTGAGCCGAAACCACGACCGCAACCAATGGCCAAGCCAGTCGCCAACCCGTTTGCCGAAGCACCGGAGCCGGCACCGGCGGAAACCACGACAAGCTCGATGGCCATGGTGGATGCGCCACCGGCGCCAAGCGAACCGCGTTTCGATGCCGATTATTTGCAAAACCCGGCGCCGATCTATCCGGCTTTGTCGCGCAAGCGCGGCGAACACGGCGTGGTGCTGCTGCGCGTGCATGTGCTTGCCGATGGCAGTGCCGATCAGATCGAGATTTTTGCATCCAGCGGTTACAGCCGGCTGGATGACGCCGCCATACGCGCAGTCAAGCGCTGGCGCTTTGTCCCGGCCAAGCTCGGCGCGGAAACGGTCGCCGCCTGGGTGCGCGTGCCGGTGCGTTTTGATCTGCAACGGTGAATGCGCGACGCATTTTCAGCGCCGACATGGCGACGCTGAATGTCCCGCTCCTGTTTTCAATACCTGAATGCTCGACCTGACGAAGGAAGAATGATGAACAATCCGTATGGCATTGCCGCGATGCTGGAACAAGGTGATGCGGTGACGCTGGCCATCGCCATTGCGCTGCTGTTGATGAGCGTCGTCAGCTGGACCGTGATGGCGGTGAAAACGGTGCAACTGATGCGACTGCGCCGGCTGGCCGGCAACGTCAATCACCAGTTCTGGCACGCCCACAGCTTTGACGACGCCGTGAAAACCATCGGCGAGAACGGCAAAAGTCCATTCCGCCAGCTGGCCGAAGAAGCACGCAACGCCGTCGCGCACCACGCCCAGCACGGCAGTGATTTGCACGCGCAGCTGAATGTCAGTGACTGGCTGTCGAGTTGTTTGCGCCGCGCCATCGAAGATGCCACCGCGCGCCTGCAATCCGGCCTGGCGGTGCTGGCCACGATCGGCTCCACCGCGCCCTTTGTTGGCTTGTTCGGCACGGTCTGGGGCATTTATCACGCGCTGATTGCCATCGGTGTCAGCGGCCAGGCCAGTATCGACAAAGTGGCCGGCCCGGTCGGTGAGGCGCTGATCATGACGGCGTTCGGCTTGTTCGTCGCCATTCCGGCCGTAATGGGTTACAACGCGCTGACCCGTGGCAACAAAGCGTTGGTGATGCGCTTTGCCTCGTTCGCGCATGATCTGCACGCCTACTTCATTACCGGCGCGCGCGTCACCGGCAAAACCACCGAAACCACCAGTCCGCTGCGCGCGGTGGGAGGCCAGTGATGGCGTTTTCTCATGGCGACAACTTCGACGCCAGCGATGAGGTGATGGGCGAAATCAACATGACACCACTGGTCGACATCATGTTGGTGTTGCTGATCATTTTCATTCTGGCCTTGCCGGTACTGACCAAAACACTGCCGATCGAACTGCCGGATGCCGACGCCAAACCGACGGAGCCAATACCGGAAATGATCCAGCTCGGCATCGCTGCCGATGGCCAATTGCACTGGCAAGATCAGACCATCAGCGATGCCGAATTGCCGCAACGGCTGGCCGCGCTGACCGCGCAACAACCGCAGCCGCCATTGCAGATCCAGGCCGACCGCCGGGTGCCGTTCGAGCACGTCGCCCGCGCACTGGCCGCCGCCCAGCTCGCCGGCGTCAAACAGCTGGGTGTCCTGACCGAACCCAAATAGTGCGGGCGCTACCGCACCGCACAGCCCAAGGCCGGAACCGCAAAACACTTGCATTCCGGTTTTTCTTTTTGTTGATATTTTATTGCGAATCATTATCATTCGCACGCTCATTTGACTTGGCGCAAAAGGCGCCGTTTGGGGAATCGTTATGAACTTCAGGAAGACACCGCTTGCCGCTGCCATGGCCCTGTGCAGCAGCCTGCCCGCTTTCGCTGCCGCACCGGCCAAAGAAGCCGAAGACGCTCAACAGCAAGAAATTCAGTTGAAAGAAGTCCAGCTAAAAGAAGTGAAGGTCACCGCCGAGCAGCAAGCACCGGCCTACAAAGCGGAACAGGCCAGCTCGCCAAAACTGAGCCAGCCGCTGGTCGACACCGCCAAGACCGTTCGTGTCGTCACCGAAGCGGTGATGCGCGAACAGGGCGTCACCAGCCTGCGCGATGCGCTGCGCAACGTGTCCGGCATCAGCATGGCCGCCGGCGAAGGTGGTGTGCCGCCGGGTGACAACCTGACTCTGCGCGGCTTCTCGGCGCGCACCGATTTGTTCATTGACGGCGCCCGCGATGTCGCCGGCTACAGCCGCGATCCGTTCAACCTGGAAGCCGTCGAAGTGATCGAGGGTCCGGGCTCGGCCTTCTCCGGCCGCGGCTCGACCGGCGGCTCGATCAACCAGGTCAGCAAGGCACCGAAGCTGGACGATTTCATCAACGCTGAATTGTCGGTCGGCACCGATGCGATGCATCGCGAAACCCTCGACGTCAACAAGCCGCTCGAAGCCCTCGGTGATGACGCCGCGCTGCGCGTGAACCTGATGAACCACGCTGCCGATGCACCCGGCCGCGATGAAGTCTTCACCGAACGCTGGGGCATTGCGCCGAGTCTCGCACTGGGCCTGAACAGCGACACCCGCTTCGTGCTGAGTCATTTGCATCAGGAACAGGAAGGCATGCCGGATTACGGCGTGCCCTACACCGCGACCGTCATCGTGCCGGACAATGGCCGGCCGCTGCCGGTTGATACCGACACCTTCTACGGCTTGGTGGATCGTGACTATGAAGACATCAAAGCCGAGGTCACCACCGCCAAAATCGAACATGACTTCAGTGACACGCTGAGTCTGCGCAACCAGTTGCGCTACGGCAACGTCAAGCGCGACTCCATCGTCACCCCGCCGCGGCTCGCCAACCCGACCACGGTCACTCGTGGCGGCCGCGCCCGCGACACCGAAGACGAGATCCTGGTCAACCAAACCGATCTGAACATCAAGTTCGGCAACGACAGCATCAAGCACACCGTCCTGGTAGGTTTGGAAATCGCACGCGAAGAGTTCCGCAATGACACCTTGAGCGTGCCAAACGGCCCGCAAACCGGTATCGACAATCCGAACCCGCACGATCCCTACACCGGCACCATTGTCCCGACCGGCTTCGCCGAGGCACAAGGCGATACCACGGCCTTGTACGTATTTGACACCGCTGAATTCGGCCAGCACTGGCAAGCCAATGTCGGCGTCCGTTTTGACCAGTTCGAAACCGACTATTACAGCGAAGCGCTGAACACCAGCACCGGCGTGACCACCGTCACCGATCTGAGCAACCGTGACGACACCGTCAACTGGAATGCCGGCATCACCTACAAGCCGGGTGAAGTGAGCAGCCTCTATTTTTCGTATGGCAGCTCGATCAATCCGTCGGCCGAAGGCCTGACCCTGAGCAGCAGTACCGTCAACCTCGACCCCGAGGAAAGCAACAGCTATGAACTGGGCACCAAGTGGGACCTGCTCAATGAAAACCTGCTGGTCACGGCGGCAGTGTTCCGTACCGAAAAAACCAATGCCCGTACCTCCGATGGCAGCACCGGTGCCGTCACCGTGCTGGCCGGCCAACAGCGGGTTGATGGCTACACCCTCAGCGCCACCGGCATCATCAGCGAACAATGGCAAGTAATCGGTAGCTATACCAAGCTGGACAGCGAAAACGTCAAGTCGCTGAACGTGGATCAGATTGGCAACAAACTGCCGAACGTTGCCGATGAGAGCTGGACCGTTTGGACGACGTGGCAACCGGTCGACGCCCTGCAGTTTGGCCTCGGCGCCCAGCACATTGGCGATCGCTACAACAACATCGCCAATGCCAACAAAGTGCCGGGGTTCACGCTGTTTGACGCGATGGCAAGCTACCAGATCAACGACAGCTTCTCATTGCGGCTGAACATCCAGAACCTGACCGACAAGGAACACTACGCCACCGTGGGTGGTGGTCATACCGTTCCGGGTGCGGCGCGGTTCACGATGCTGACCGGCAGTTTCAGCTTCTGATGTCATAACACGGCAACAACCAAAGGCGGGCCATCCCGCCTTTGGTGTTTTCCAGCAAGTCGCCGGCCCGGTCAAAATGTTGGGGCCAAACGCCGGCAGTTCAGGCCACGTCAGATGCGTCGGTGCGTCATTGAGATCAATCGGAGACCCAGTTATGTTGTTGCAAATTCCTGAAGTGCTGAGCGCCGAACAAGTGAGCCAATGCCGGCAGTTGCTGGATCAGGCGGATTGGGTCGACGGCAAAGTCACGGCCGGTTATCAATCGGCAAAAGCCAAGGACAATCTGCAGTTGCCGGAAGATCATCCGGTCGCCAAGCAGATCGGCGACCTGATCCTGAAAGCGCTGGCGCGCAATGCCCTGTTCATGGCAGCGGCATTGCCACTGAAAGTCTTTCCGCCGCTGTTCAACTGCTACCGCGGCGGCCAGTCGTTTGGTTCGCACGTCGATAACGCCATCCGCGATCACCGCGCCAGCGGCCAACGCGTCCGCACCGATCTGTCCTGCACGCTGTTCCTCAGCAACCCCGAGGAATACGACGGCGGCGAACTGCTGATCGAAGACACTTACGGCGCCCACAAAGTGAAACTGCCGGCCGGTCACATGGTGCTCTATCCGTCCACCAGCCTGCACAAAGTCACCCCGGTCACCCGCGGCGCCCGCCTCGCCTCGTTCTTCTGGCTGCAATCCCTGATCCGCGACGATGGTCAACGCACCCTGCTGTTCGATCTCGACACCGCCATCCAACGCCTGAACCAGGACACCCCGGACAATCCCGCTCTGGTCCAACTCACCGGCGTCTACCACAACCTGCTGCGCCGCTGGGCGGATACCTGAGCGCCGCCACAACAAGCTAGCAACCATAAAGAGATGACTGGAAAAATTGCACATACTTGCCAGCATGCTTTCCCCTTGCCGGCGCCCCTCCTAATACCAAAGACTGCAAGCAGTGTTGCGAGGTTCCGATATTTGTTCCCAGTTTTGCATTACCAAATGCAAGACAGCAATCTTGAGTAATCCTTTGTCGCTTCATAGATTTCAGCCCATAAAAAGTATTTGCACGCCATCCAAGCCTATCCATCGCATCCCAAAAGCAACGGTCAGTGAGCGACCATTAGCATTGCCAAGCCTCTGAATTCATGAAAGTATTTCAGCATTCAGGAATAGCCTCTCCCTGGACTATCTCGCAGAGGCGGATATTTACCAGTTAGGTCTATGTATGCAGGCTCATTACCCTCCAAAACATCGTGAAAATCAGTTTCATTGCGTCCACTGCGGCGTTTATGCGGCGCAGCACTGGAAACACTTCTATTTCGACCAACCTTCGGTCCGTGGTTTACCCATCCACCAGGAACTCGATTACTGCGTGTGCAGCCACTGCGGTAAGTGGAGCTACTGGTTTAGAAAACGAATGATTGTCCCCTCAGAAGCGCCTGTGCCACCGCCGCACCCCGACATGCCCGAGGCATGTCTCACGGACTACAACGAGGCGCGTAGCATTGTGGCGAACTCGCCTCGGGGCGCCTCCGCACTTCTTCGACTGGCGCTCCAGAAACTAATGGCCGAGCTCGGCGAGAAGGGTAATAACATCAATGACGATATCGCCGCACTTGTCGGCAAAGGCCTTCCGGCACTGGTGCAACAGGCGCTGGACTATTGCAGGGTGGTCGGTAACAACGCAGTCCATCCTGGTGAGATTGAGATAAACGACACCCCAGAAATCGCGCACAACCTATTTGCCATGATGAACTTCATCGTTGAGGATCGGATATCTAAGCCAAAGCAAATCCAAGCTCTTTACGCGCAATTGCCGGAGGGCGCTCGCCAAGCGATTGAAAAGCGTGACGGACCAAAAAGAGCGTAAATACGAATCGGTGTAGCGGCTTCGTACGAATGAAACATCATGCGTCCGAAGCGTTGCCCGATTCGATCCTGCAAGCTCTATTGGATGGTCCGGGGCTTGACATGCCGAACCGCATTGTTTGCTCTTTAAGTTGGTCAACAAACGGGTTTCGCTAGTGCTCTCGCCACCCTACACTGGCTGCCGTCGCCAACTTTGCCATCGAGCCCCCGGGACATGAGTGGTTCGCAAGCCAACAATCCGCTGCACGGCATGACGCTGGAAGCCATCGTCGTGAAACTGGTTGATCATTATGGCTGGGCCGGACTCGCCGGCCGGATCAATATCAACTGCTTCAAGACCGATCCGTCGGTGAAATCCAGCCTGAAATTCCTGCGCCGGACGCCATGGGCACGGGAACAGGTGGAGCAGCTTTACCTCGCCACTTTCCATTGAGCCGGTCTGCAACCCATTCGTTCTGTGATCTGCAGACCGTTATTGCGCACTCGGCCGCAATGCAGGTTGGCCTCTGGTGAAACCGGATTTTTCGTCCAAGCGGTGGTTCGATTGGCGATTGCCCACTCACACGCTCATCTGCTCACATGCGTCTTGGCATTTGCCTCAATACACATCACGCCGGTAGCGGCCGTGTTCGATCAGTTCCGTGACGGTGTCACTGCCGAGCACATCGAGCAGCACCTGTTCGACTGCCGGTGCCATCCCTTGCGCGCTGCCACAGACATAGATGGCGGCGCCGGCGGCGATATACGACTTCAGTAGGTCTGCGTGTACGCGCAGCTTGTCCTGCACGTACACGCGCTGTGGCTGGTCACGCGAAAAAGCCAAATCGACTCGCGCCAGCGTGCCGTCTGCCTGCCAGGCGGCAATCTCTGCCTGATAGTAAAAATCGGTTTGCTGCGAACGCTCACCAAAAATCAGCCAATGGCCCTTGCTGCCCTGCCCCGCAGCACTTTGCAGATGCGCACGCAGCGCCGACAGGCCGGAACCATTGCCAATCAGAATGAGCGGTTGCTGATAATGCTCGCAATGGAAGCCCGGATTGGTGCGAAGCGTAGCTGACACCGTGGCACCAACCGGCAGGTGCACCGTCAACCAGCCGGAACCGATCCCCATGCTGCCATCGCCGTGCTGCTCTTGCCGCACCAGCAACTGCACATGGCCTTCGGCCGGAACAGACGCGATCGAATAGGTTCGCGTTTGCAGCGGTTGCAGTTTTGCGGCGAGTTCGGTCAACGGCAATGCACGCCAGATGCGCAGCTCATCGCGGTTTGGCCGCTCATGCCGACTGAGCCAGCGCTCGACCGGCTCGCCGTTCCATTGCGCATCCGGTGCAAGGCCCAGTTCCGCACACATGGCACGCGCGACCTCCGGCGATTGCTGCGGCAATACATCCAGCAGATCACCGGCGCGCCAGTCAACGCACGATCCCTCAGTGGTTGGGGTTAGCGTCAGCTGGAACATCGGCGCGCCGGCGCTGCCCGGATTGAGCCAGTGGCGCTGCTGCAAGGTCCACGACTGGAAGCGCTGCTCGCCCCAGTTGATCGCGATCTCGTCTCCACCGACCTCGCCAACACCGACCGTGCCGCCGCCGACCGCCTGCAATTGACGCTGCCAATCGGCGAGCGCCTGCGAATCGGCTTTGTCTACGTCAATACGATCAAACAGCGCCTGCGCGCCGTGCTGAGTCAGCCACGTCTCGATCGCGCGGCCAAAGCCACAGAAGGATTGATAGTGCTTGTCGCCGAGCGCGAGCACGCCGTAGCGCAGGTGATTCAGTACCGAGGTTGGTTGATCCGATGTCCGCTGCAGCACACGTTTGACAAAACCACGCGCGGCATCCGGCGCCTCCCCATCACCAAAGGTACTGACAACAAACAATGCGCGCTGGAAACGCGTCAACACGGTGCCATCAATCTGTGCCAGCGGCTGCACCTGCACCGGCAAGCCAGCCGCTTGCAACAAGCCAGCGGATTGCCAGGCCAGCTGTTCGGCAAAACCGGTCTGACTTGCGTAGGCAATCAGCAGCGGACTTGCTGCATTCGACGCATCCGGCTCCATTTGCATTGCGGCGGCCGCGCGTTTGGCCGCGCGCTTTTTGCCACGCCGATCGAGATAGAGCATCCAGCCAGTGATGGCGAAAAGCGGCATCAACAGGCTGGCGAACATCATCAGCAGCAAACCGGTGAGGCCGAAGAAACTGCCACTGTGCAGCGCGAACATGCTGCGCATCAGCTTGCTGCCTGCCGGCAGATCGGCGTAACGCTCGTGCTTGCTGACGGCGCCGGTGTCTGCATCAATCTGCAGCACATTGTTGGCGCGATCATGGGCCGGCTCGGCATCGAGATAGCGGAACTCAAACGGCTGGCCGGCGTGAGCCGGGAAACGCAGCGTGGCGCGTTGATATGACGTCGGCAGTGCTTGCTCGAATGCCAACCAGGCACGCGCGATCTGCTCGCTGCCGGGCACCGGCGGCGCTGATTCCTGCGTTGCAACGGCAGCACCGGCCGCGCCAGCAGAATTGCCCGCACCGCGTGCCGCAGCGGTGTTCGCCGAGGTGCTGCGCACAACCGCATCATTCGCTTTGTTGCCTGCCGGCGCGGCCATTTGCTGTGCCGGTGGCGTCGGTCGTGGAGCGCCGGTGAGCTCGAACAGGCCGTTGCGATACCAGTCGTAAGACCAATAGAGACCGGTCAGCGCGGCCAGCAAATACAGCGGCAACACCCAGGTGCCGATAGCCGCATGCAGGTCCCACAGAAATGAACGGCCTTTGCGGGCAAACGAAAAGCTCAACCAGGCCCGCCAGCTGCCGGCTTGCTTCGGCCAGCGCAAGTAAAGCCCGGTGAAGGCCAGCAGCAGCAGCATCAGGGTGCTGGCACCGACAATCTGCTTGCCGACATCGCCCGCCGCGAGGCGACGGTGCAGATCTTCCATCAGATGCAGAAAATCCTCGCCACGCGCCGGCTTGCCCAGCAACAGGCCGGTGTAAGGGTCCTGATAAAGCCATTCGCCACGGCGACCACCGGCAAAGCCAATCTGACCGGCCCAATCCGGGCGCCGCTCAACCGTAACGCCGATGACGGTTTTCCCCGGCATGGCTGCCTGGGCGATGCGCACCCGCTCGGTCACCGGCAGCGGCTCGCTGGTCGGGACGGTGATCGTCATCACCTCCGGGTTCAACCAGCGCAGAACGTCCGACTCAAACGACAGCGTCGCCCCGGTCAGGCCGACCAATGCCAGCACCACACCGGCAGTAATCCCCAGCAGCCAGTGCAGCTGAAACCACAACTTCTTGAACATCGGTTGCATCCATAGCGCCGCAGCCTGCGGCTTCATGTTTTGCTCAGCCGATAATGATACTGATTATCATTAACCGCTAATAGCGGGAATTATGGCTGCAATGTGCCGCTTCAGACGGAGGATAGAGAGCCGGAGGGAGACCAAAGGCATGCACCCGGCTTAACCGGGCGCGTGACACAAGATGGCTTGATGTGCGGATTGCCGGGACGGAAGCGCTCAGGCCGCCAGTTCCGGGGCGCGGCCCGACTCGGCCTGGGCGCGGGCGACACGGATCATGTTCAGGCTGCGACTCGGGGTCAGTTCCCGGTTGGCGATGCGCTGGAAAGCCGGCACGGTATGCATCGGCGGCACCGAGGCCATGCGCGGCGAGCCTATCAGGCAATGCAGCTCGGCGAGTATGACCAGATCGGCATAGTCCGGCCGCGGATTCGGGCTGTTATCTCCCTCCCGCATCCAGTCATCAGCCACCGTCGCAGCCATGACGATCTCGCTGTTGAGACCATACTCGCGCAGCAAAGTGGCGCCGAACAAAGCCCGCACCCGGCTCAAGCAATGCTCCAGGCGCGGCCCGTCCAGACTGAGCTCCGGCCACGCGGCCGCATAAGACAAGGCCGCGATTTCGCCGGCCGCGTGCAAAAGCCCGACCAGATAAGCGCGGGCCGCAATCAGGCCCGGAGCGAATTCGCACAGCTGCGCGCAAAGGTAGGCCACTTCCCGGCTTTGCTTGACTGCCGCCGCAAAGCGGCCGGCAATGACCGAGTAGCGATCAACCACCTGCTCGGAACCGGTGAAAAGGTGCAGCAGCCGACAACTGGTCTCGACGCCGAGTCGCGCTACCGCTTCAAAACAGGACTGCACCGGGCTGCCTGCCTGCATAAACGGATGATTGGCCGCGCCGATGAGCCGCAAGGCAACCGATGGCTCAATCATGGCGGCCTGCGCCAGCTGGGCCATGCCGAGCTGCGGGTGCTGAATCAACGCCCGGATGCTGGCAGCGCCGTTGCGGCTGACCGGCAGCCGAACCTGCTGACGCGGCAGATCGGTGAGCAGCGAGGCGAACAGCCGATCATCGTCTTCCGTCAGATCAAGCTCCAGTTCGTCCACCTGATAAGCGATCCGCTCCGGCTCGGGCAAGGCCAGCATGACCCCCTGCGGCACCAGCAGCACCTTCACGCTGCTGTCGGCGACGACACGGTGTTGTCGTGGCCGCAGCGACGCCACCCCGGCCAGTGAATTGGCGGTACCGGCCTGCATGCGGCGAATGGCGCCATCCCGCGCGATCAGGGCAAGCTCGCCTTCCAGCAGGAAAATTTCGTCGGTATCGACTTCATCAAGTGCGGCCAGCTCCATGCCGCGACGGACTTCCAGCAACCGACATTGACGGGTGAGCAGAATGAGCTCCAACGCACTGAGGCGACGGAACGGCAGAAACCGGGAGAGAGTATGGGGCTCGAGTACAACAGGAGAACTCATCGCCGTTGACATCCTTGTTACGACGTACGACCGCAGGATACTGCAATGGTCTGACCGATTCAATTCTGTGATCGTGTGCACAATGTCACGGTCAGTCGTAGCGACAGGATTTTTTACAGTCCGCAGCAAACCTGCATAAAAAATGCCGGCTCATGGCCGGCATTCTTCAGGCCCAACCAACGTGTCAGGGTGACGACGCCAGGGCTTGCTGCTGACCTTCCGCGACCGCCTGCTCCATCTCGCGCTCGCGCTTCTTCTCCAACCGGTACATCAGCACGCCGGCAATGGTGATGGCCAGCGTGACAATCAAAATGATGATGCTCGCCAACGCGTTGATCTTCGGGCTGACACCAAGTCGCACTGACGAATACACCACCATCGGCAAGGTAGTGGAACCTGGACCGGACACGAAAGCCGAGATCACCAAGTCATCCAGCGATAGCGTGAACGCCAGCAACCAACCTGACACCAACGCCGGCGCAATGATCGGCAGCGTGATAACGAAGAACACCTTCCACGGCGGCGCGCCAAGATCCTGCGCCGCCTCTTCAATGGACTGGTCCATCTCGCGCAGCCGCGAGGTCACCACAACGGTGGTGAACGCAGCCGAGAACGTCGAGTGTGCCACCCAGAGCGTGGAAAAACCTTTGCTGATCGACCAGCCAAACCACGAACTGACCAGTACGTCGGCCGACACGAAAAGCAACAGCAGTGACAAGCCCGTGATGACTTCCGGCATCACCAACGGCGCGGTAATCAATGCCGAAAACAGCGTCTTGCCACGGAACCGACCCATCCGGGTGAGGACGATAGCAGCCATGGTACCAATGATCACGGCGGTAGTAGCCGAGACAAAGGCCAGCTTTAGACTCATGACTGCCGCTGTCAGCATCTGGCGATCCTTGAACAGCTCGCCATACCACTTGGTCGAAAAGCCGGACCAGACGGTCACCAATCGGCTCTCATTAAACGAATAAATAATGAGTAGCACCATTGGCACGTAAAGGAATGCAAAAGCGATAACAAGCCATGTCCAGGAGGCTAGCGTGTTCTTGTTGCTGTTCATTGCTGGCTGTCCTCCAGTTCCTTGTTCTGAATCCGCTGGAAGATGGTGATGGGAAGAATCAACACAAACAACATCGTGATCGCCACGGCCGAAGCCACCGGCCAGTCACGGTTGTTGAAGAACTCCTGCCACAACACCTTGCCGATCATCAGCTGATCCGGGCCCCCGAGGATGTCTGGAATAACGAACTCGCCAACAGCCGGAATGAACACCAACATGCAGCCGGCGATGATGCCGTTCATCGACAGCGGCACGGTGATTTTCCAGAACGCAGTTAACCGGTTGGCGCCGAGATCGGCCGCCGCTTCCAGCAGGGTCGGATCATGCTTGACCAGGTTGGTATAAATCGGCAGAACCATGAACGGCAGGTAGGCGTAGACAATGCCAATGTAAACCGCAAAATCGGTCTGCATCATCTGGATTGGCGCGTCGGTGACGCCGAGCCACATCAGAAAATTATTGATGAAGCCGTTGTTTTTCAGCAGACCGATCCAGGCGTAGATGCGAATAAGCAGGCTGGTCCACGACGGCAGGATCACCAGCATCAAAAAAACCTGCCTCCAAGCCCCTGGCGCCCGGGCGATAGCGTACGCGAGCGGGTAACCGATCAGCAGCGCTAGAATGGTCGATACCGCCGCCATCTTCAGCGAACCGAGGTAGGCGTTGATGTAGAGCAGATCCTCCAGATCAAACAGCCTGGTGTAGTTCTGGGTCGCGAGCTCAATGTAGCCTTTTGCATCCCGGGCAAACGCCACCGGTGGCATCGACACTGCCGGCTGCATGAACGAGATCACGAAGACGATGGCGAACGGGATGAAGAAGAACAGGAACATCCACAGGTATGGCGCGCCGATCACGAACCAGCGCGGCTGCGGCTTCAGCCGCTTCAGCACTGAAGGTTTGCTCATATCGGCAGCACCACTACGCTTTCCGGCGCCCAGCTGACATAGACCTCGTCATCCCAGGTCGGCCGCTCGCTGACGTCACGCTCGAAGTTCGACGCGTTGGCGAGAATCTTCTTACCGCTGTCGAGCCGGACGTGATAGACCGAATGGCTGCCAAAGTAGGCGATGTTGATCACCTTGCCACGCGACACATTGGTTTCCTGTGCCGGTTTGGCTTTGCTGACGTCAATCTTCTCGGGCCGCACCGCAGCCCACAGGGTTTGACCCTGCTCACCGGTGATGCCGTGGTTAATGAAGATGCGGGTCGGCAGATCGACCGTTTCAATCTCGCAGTGATCGGGCTCGTCAACAATCAGTTTGCCTTCGAACATGTTGATCGAACCGATGAACTCGGCACTGAACCGGCAGTTCGGTGTTTCGTAAACGGTGGCCGGCGCGCCGACTTGCAGGATCTTGCCCTTGCTCATGATGCCGATGCGAGATGCCATGGTCATGGCTTCTTCCTGATCGTGGGTCACCATGACGCAGGTGACACCGACTTTTTCGATGATATCGACCAGTTCGAGTTGCATGCGTTCGCGCAGCTTCTTGTCGAGCGCGCCCATCGGCTCGTCGAGCAGCAGCAATTTCGGCCGCTTCGACAGCGAGCGCGCCAGCGCCACCCGCTGCTTCTGACCGCCGGACAGTTGATGCGGCTTGCGCTTGGCATACGGCGACATGTCGACCAGTTTCAACATCTCTTCGACCCGGGCCTGCACTTGATCTTTCGGCAGCCCGTCCTGCTTCAGGCCGAAGGCGACGTTATCCGCCACTGTCATGTGCGGAAACAGCGCATAGGACTGGAACATCATGTTGGTCGGCCGCTGATAGGACGGCACTTTCGCCATGTCCTGACCATCGATGGTGATGCGACCCTCGGTCGGCTTTTCGAAACCGGCGAGCATGCGCAGCAAGGTCGACTTGCCGCAGCCGGAGCTGCCGAGCAGCGCAAAAATTTCCCCTTTGCGGATCGACAACTCGACGTTGTCGACGGCGGTGAAATCACCGAAGACTTTGCTGACTTTTTCGATTTTGACGTAGTGTTCGTCGGTCTTCGGTTTGGCCGCTGCTGGATTGGCCGGTTTCTCGACTGCCGCCATGATTGCTCCGTTTGCTGCGTGCGCCCGTGAATAACAGGCGCTCACTGAAAGTCGTTACATCCACAACAGGGATTGGCTGGCCACTTGGGAACGCTGAACCGAAGCCAGGCTTCGGGCAGCACGCGGAACAGCAAATCCGGAAATGTTTGTTTTTTGGCCAACCCGCACAAAACTTGAGCAGTGCTGCGCCGAAAAACAAAGTCCAACTGAAAAAAAGCCCCGATGCGCGTGGCACCGGGGCTGGTTTGACCATTTTACTGGCCGGTCTTGACCTTGGTCCAGACCCGGGTCATCACCCGCTCGATGTCCGCCGGCATGACTTTCAGCGTCCACAGCTTGGCCATGGTTGCCTGATCCGGGTAGATCGCGGTGTTGTTCTTGACCTCATCCGACACCATCGCCAGCGAGGCGCTGTTGCCGTTGGCGTACTGCACGTAGTTGGTGATCTTGGCGATCACGTCCGGGCGCAGCATGTAGTTGATGAAAATGTGAGCATTTTCGACGTTCTTGGCATCCTTCGGAATCGCCATCATGTCGAACCACATTTCAGTACCTTCTTTCGGAATGCTGTAACCGATCTCGACGCCGTTGTTGGATTCCGCGGCACGGGCCTGCGCCTGGAACACGTCGCCCGACCAGCCGACCGCGACGCAGATGTCGCCGTTGGCCAGATCGTTGATGTACTGCGAGCTGTGGAAATAGGTGATGTGCGGGCGAATCTTTTCCAGCAGCGGCAGCGCCACTTCGGTGTAGTCGGTTTCGACCAGCGAGGCCTGGTCCTTGCCGAGGTAGTTCAGCACTGGCGGCAGGACTTCCGACTGGGCATCAAGGAAGGCGACACCGCAAGCCTTCAGCTTGCTGATGTTCTCTTCTTTCAGGACCAGATCCCAGGAATCGACCGGGGCGTTCTCGCCGAGGATTTCCTTGACCTTCTTGACGTTGTAGCCGATGCCGGTAGTGCCCCACAGGTACGGAATGGCATGCTGGTTACCCGGATCGTAGTTCTCCAGGCGCTGCATCAGGCTGGTGTCCAGGTTGCCCCAGTTGGTCAGCTTGGTCTTGTCCAGTGGCTGGAACACGCCGGCCTGGATCTGACGGCCGAGGAACGAGCCCGACGGCACAACCACGTCGAAACCGGTGCTGCCGGCCAGCAATTTGGCTTCCACCACTTCGTTGCTGTCAAACACGTCATAGACGACCTTGATGCCGGTTTCCTTTTCGAAATCCTGCAGCACGGTATCGTCGATGTAGTCGCTCCAGTTGTAGACATGGACCACTTTTTCTGTGGCAGCCGGCGCCTCGGCCTGGCCTTGTTGCTCGGTCTGTGCCGGTTCCTCGCTACAGGCCATCAGGCCCAGCGCGGCCAGCACGGCTACACCCAGAGTGAGCTTCTGCTTTGCCATTGTTGTTTCCCCTCAGTGGTTCACGCAGCTGACATGGCTACGTGGTTGTTGTGCCCTGATTGCCTTTCGCCGCGCGGGAAAGCCGGCCCGGCGCAAGTCGCGCAAACCATAACAGCAGCGCGACGAGATTTACAGACCCTTTTCCGGCGAATTCACGCGGTTCTTATCGGATTAAAGTCCTAGCTCACGCGCGGTCAGATCCAGTGCAGTACGGGTCTTGGTCAACAGTTCATCAATCTGTGCTTCGGTGATCACCAGTGGCGGCGACAGCAACATGGTGTCACCGGTCGCCCGCAGCACCAGACCGGTGCGCAATGCATGATCCCGGCACACCGTTCCGGTGCTGCCCGGCTTCGGGAAACGCTCCCGGGTTGCCTTGTTTTTGACCAGCTCGATGGCGCCGAGCAGGCCGACACTGCGCACCTCGCCAACCAGTGGATGCTCGCGCAGCCGCTCGAGGCCTTGCTTGAGGTACGGGCCGAGCCGGTCGCGGACATTCTCGACGATGCGCTCGCGGCGCAGGATGCGGATGTTCTCCAGCGCCACGGCGGCGCAGACCGGATGACCGGAATAGGTGAAACCGTGGTTGAAGTCGCCGCCCGCCTCGACCAGCAGTTTGGCAACCCGGTCGCCGACGATGACACCACCGATTGGCAGGTAGCCGGATGACAGACCCTTGGCAATCGGCATCAGATCCGGCTGCACGCCGAAATGCTGACAACCGAACCAGTTGCCGGTGCGACCGAAGCCGCAGATGACTTCGTCAGTAACCAGCAGGATGTCGTATTTGCGGCAGATGCGCTGGATCTCGGGCCAATAGGTCGCCGGCGGGATGATGACGCCACCAGCGCCCTGGATCGGCTCGCCGATGAAGGCCGCGACCTTGTCCGGGCCGATCTCCAGAATCTTGTCTTCCAGCCAGCTGGCCGCTTTCAGGCCAAACGCCTCCGGCTCCATGTCGCCGCCGAGACCATACCAATACGGTTGCTCGATATGGGCAATGCCCGGAATCGGCAAGTCACCCTGCTTGTGCATGTACTCCATGCCACCGAGCGAAGCGCCGGCAACGGTCGAACCGTGATAGGCATTGCGGCGCGAGATCAGGGTTTTCTTTTCCGGCTTGCCCATCAGATCCCAGTAGCGGCGGACCATGCGCAGCACGGTGTCGTTGGCCTCCGAACCGGAGCCGGTAAAAAAGACATGGCCCATGCCGGGCGGCGCCACCTCGGCGATTTCCCTGGCAAGTTCAATCACCGGCAAGGTCGTGGTGCGAAAGAAAAGGTTGTAGTAAGGCAGCTCGCTCATCTGTTTACTGGCCGCATCGACCAATTCTTTGCGGCCATAACCGACATTGACACACCAGAGCCCGGCAAATCCGTCGAGGATCTTGTTGCCGTCCGAATCCCACAGGTACACGCCTTCGGCGCGGGTGATCACCCGCGCACCTTGCGCCGCCAGCGCCTTGTTATCGGAAAAAGGATGCAGATGATAGGTGGCATCGAGCGCGCGCAGCTCGGCCGTTGACAGTGCAGCTGTCATCTTGTTTTACCTCTTAGCGTTGCTGGTCAACCGTCATGGCGGCTGACACTGTTTTGCAACACCGGTCATCGCCGGTGCAGCGTTGTATCGGGCACAACTTCTATTTATTAGGGAGCGACTTTAGCTGCGCTGGCGTGAGATGCTCTCTGCATCAACCGCGGCTTTAACCGACCCCCAAAAACACTACTTGATTTTTAATCGTTCCTGACGATTGCCGACATGCGCAGCATTCTTGTGGCGCAAAAAAAAATTGGGCGGCGTTTTACAAACGCCGCCCAGTCCTCACACATTCAACAACAGGTAATCGCGCTCCCAGGAACTGATCACCGAGAAGAACGTCTCGTACTCCTTCTCCTTGACCGCCGTGTACGCACGGACAAAACGCTCGCCGAGCACGTGCTGCAGCTCATCGTTCTTGCGCAGCAGCGCTACGGCATCGAGCAGGTTGCGCGGCAGTTCATACGGCAGGTTGTAGGCGCTACCCTCGATCGGCTCACGCGGCTTGATCTTCTGCACCATGCCGAGATAACCGGCAGCGAGCGAGGCCGCCAGCGCCAGATAAGGATTACAGTCGGAACCGATGATGCGGTTCTCAACCCGGCGGTTGGCCGGCGACGAATGCGGCACCCGCAAACCGACCGTACGGTTGTCATAGCCCCACTGCACATTGATCGGCGCCGAGTTGAAGCGCGCGATCCGGCGATAGGAGTTGACGTTCGGCGCCATCAGGCTCATCGCGGCCGGCAGGTATTTCTGCAAACCGCCGATGTAGTAGTAGAACAACTCGCTCGGCTCGCCATCAGCAGTCGAGAAGATATTCTGTTTGGTGTGCTTGTCGACAATCGACTGGTGCACATGCATCGCCGAGCCGGCTTCGTTCTCCATCGGCTTGGCCATGAAGGTGGCGTAGATGCCGTGGCGCAGCGCCACTTCCCGCATCGTGCGTTTGAACAGGAATACCTGATCCGCCAGATCAATCGGATTGCCGTGCAGAAAGTTGACTTCCATCTGGCCGGCGCCGTCTTCGTGGATCAGCGTATCGATGTCGAGTTCCATCGCTTCGCAGTAGTCGTACATGTCTTCGAACAGCGGATCGAATTCGTTGACTGCATCAATACCGTAGGAACGGCGCGCCGTTTCCTGGCGACCGGAGCGACCAACCGGCGGCTCCAGCTTGTAGTCGGCGTCGGTGTTCTGCTTGACCAGATAAAATTCGACCTCGGGCGCCATGATCGGCTCCCACCCCTGCAGATCAAACATCTTCAGGATTTTCTTCAACACCGAGCGCGGCGCCAGATCTACCGGCGAGCCGTCCCGATAGAAACAATCGTGAATGACCTGCGCGGTGGGCTCGGCAGCCCACGGTACCAGACAAACCGTTTTCGGATCCGGACGCAGCTCCATGTCGATTTCGGTCGGCGCGATCAGACTGTCTTCTTCATCGTCCGGCCAGTCGCCGGTCACGGTCTGAATGAAAATGCCTTCCGGCAGCCGCATGTTCTCGCGGAAAAATTTCTTGGCCGGAACAATCTTGCCGCGCGCCACCCCGGTCATGTCCGGGACCATGCACTCGACTTCGGTAATGCCACGCTCTTCAAACCACTGTTTCAGGACTTCTTCTTCGTGACTCGTTTGACCGTTACTCATAAATCTCTCGCTTGCATCCGTTTTTTGCAGGCCTCACCAAAGGCCGCGAACAATTTGACTGAAACCGGGTTGTCCCACGCTTTCCACTCCGGGTGCCACTGCACCGCCAGCGCGAAGGATTTCGCCGTGCTTACACTGTAGGCCTCAATCAGCCCGTCGGGGGCCGTTGCCTCCACTTTCAGGTTCGGCGCCAGCTGATCGATGCCCTGCCCGTGCAGGGAATTGACCTCGATGCGCGGCTGGCCGAGCAAACCTGCCATGACCCCGCCCGGCGTCAGTGCGACCTCGTGGGCGGGGCCATACTGCTCGTCCAGCGAATCATCCTTATCCTCCCGGTGATCCGAGAGGCCGGCCACTTTGTGCACCTCCTGATGCAGGGTGCCGCCAAAGGCCACATTCATTTCCTGGAAACCGCGACAGATGCCGAACACCGGCACCCCGGCCGCAATCGCCGCCGGGATCAGTCCCAGCACCGTTTCGTCGCGGTGCGGGTCGTTCAGGTCCTCGGCTTTCTGCCGCTCGCGACCATACCGGTGTGGCTCGACGTTCGAATAACTGCCGGTCAGCACGATGCCGTCAAAGCGTTCGATGAGCTCGGCATCCGGAATCGAACCGGCAAATGCCGGCAGCAGCACCGGCAGCACAGCGGCGCAGCGCTCGACCGCGCGGATGTATTTGTCGCCTACCATATGAAACGGATGCGGCCCGAACAGGCGGACATCGGAAATGATGGCCACCAGCGGTCGGCGACCGTTTGGCTTGGCATAAGCTTGCGTCTTGTCGTTCATTTTCTTAAACAGTGCGTGTAACGCTTTACTGAACAATGCGGGGAAAGCAGACCGGATAAGGTCCCGGCAATCTGCCCGTGGAATCTCGCCTGTGAACCGTGGACTGTCCGGGGGGCGAATGGGCTTCAGGTGCCGAATTGCGGCCTTTATAGCCGGGCCAGCGGGGGCCAGTCAACCACCCCTCAGGGCTTTTTCGGCGCCTTGTGCAGCGCAGCACCGACTGGCCTTGACAGTTAAACGCCGGATCGGGAGCATTTGAAGATATTAAACAGGTGTTGAGCAGGACCCTCGCAACCGGGCGGCACATCGCCCGGTTGTCGCCGAGTTGGAACCCATCCCGACCCGGCCGGAGGCCCCTGACCCGTCCAGGGCTTGCGTGACGGGCAACACCGGGTGTCGGTCGTGGTAAAGCCGGCACCTCAAAACGCAGGCGACGCTAAGACGAGGTCCCTTCCGGACCAAACTCGACCCAGAGCCACCATCATGACCACCGCCACTACCCTCAGCAGTACTGTTCCTTTCACCAAACCGGACCCGCGCGAAGCGGAGCTTTTTCTGCAGCAGAACCCGGACGTGCTCGGCATCGATTTGTTTGTCTGCGACACCAACGGCGTCGCCCGCGGCAAACGCATCGATCGCGACAGCCTGATCAAATGCTACAAAAACGGCGTCGCCCTGCCCGGCTCGATTTTCTCGCTCGACATCACCGGCGACTGCATCGAAGATGCCGGGCTCGGCTTTGATGTCGGCGACATGGATCAAATCTGCTGGCCCATTCCCGGCACCCTGAAACTGTCGCCGTGGCAGAAACGGCCGATGGCGCAGGTGCTGATGACCATGCACACCAGCGACAACCAGCCATTCTTTGCCGATCCGCGGCAAGTGCTGGCGCGGGTGCTGGAAAAGTTCAAGGAGCTGAAGCTGACGCCAGTAGTCGCGGTCGAGCTGGAATTTTATCTGCTCGATCGTCAGCGCATCGACACCTACACCCCACAGCCGCCGATCTCGCCGTTCACCGGTCGCCGGGAAGAATCGACCCAGGTGTATGCCATCGAAGCGCTCGACGATTTTGACGAGCTGCTCGAAGACATCGCCCAGTCGATTGAAGTGCAGAACCTGCCGGCCGACACCGCGGTCGCCGAGTACGCACCGGGCCAGTACGAAATCAACCTCGAACACCGCGCCGATGCGCTGCGCGCCTGCGACGATGCCTTCCTACTCAAGCGCCTGATCAAGGGCGTGTCGCTGAACCATAACTTTGAAGCAACCTTCATGGCCAAGCCATACGACGACAAGGCCGGCTCGGGCACGCATATTCACGTTTCGCTGATCGACGAAAACGGCAAGAATGTTTTCGCCGATGACAAGGGCCAATTCACCAACCAGCTGAAATGGGCGCTCGGCGGCCTGATGGCGACGATGCACGAAGGCATGGCGATTTTTGCGCCGAATGCCAACAGTTATCGCCGGTTCCGGGTCAACTCGTTCGTGCCGAACTGCCCGGCCTGGGGTGTCAACAACCGCTCGGTATCCTTGCGCATTCCGGCCGGCCCGGCCGATGCCACCCGGGTAGAACACCGCGTCGCCGGTGCGGACGCCAATCCGTACTTGCTGGTCGCGACCGTACTGGCCGGCATGCATCATGGCCTCACCAACAAACTCGATTGCGGCCCGGAAACGGTCGGCAATGCCTACACGCAGCACGAGGCAACGCTGCCGAACGTCTGGATTCACGCCATCGAATTGTTCGAGGCCGGCGAGATCATTCCGGAATACCTCGGCCGCGAATTCTGCAAGGTCTATGTCGCCTGCAAGCGCGCTGAATACAACGAGTTCAACTACCACGTCAGTCCGCTGGAATATCAGTGGTATCTGCGCACGGTTTGATGCGCTGAGGTTTTGTTTTCCACAGCCGACATCCCCGCACCGTGCGGGGATGTCCTTTACTTGAGGCTCTGCATACGTGTCATGACCCAGCACCAACATATCGATTCCTGGTACGCCGCTTCCGCCAACGCGTTTCCCACCCTGCCTGCGCTGGAGGGCGACACCACCGTCGATGTCTGCATCATTGGTGCCGGCATGACCGGCTGCGCAACAGCACTTGATCTGGCAGCACGTGGCTACAAGGTACTGGTCTTGGATGGCGCCCGGGTCGGCTGGGGTGCGAGCGGTCGCAGCGGCGGCCAATTCATCCACGACTACGCCTGCGGCAATCACAAACTGCAAGCGCTGGTGGGCAAGGATGACGCCCGCAAGCACTGGGACATTTCGATACAGGCGCTCGATCTGGTGCGCGAGCGGGTCAGGCAGCACAACATCGATTGCGATCTGCAAGACGGTTACTGTGCGGTCGCGATCAAGGAGCGTCAGCGCGACGCCTTGCTGGAAGAGCAGGAGTTTCTCGCCAGCGAATACAACTTTTCGACCGAATTCTGGGATGGCGAGGCACTGAGCCAACGGCTCAACAGCTCGCGCTACATCGCCGGCCTGTATGACGGCCGTTCGGGCCATCTGCATCCGCTCAATTACACCTTGGGACTGGCACAGGCCGCGCTCAATGCCGGCGCCCGCATTGTTGAGCAAACCCGCGCAACCGGCATCGAGCACGGCAGCAAGGTGCGGGTCAAAACCGATCGCGGCACGGTCACGGCCAGTTTCGTTGTGCTCGGTGGCAATGCCTACCTCGGCGAGCTGGTGCCACAACTCGATCGCAAGATCATGCCGGTCGGCACCTACATCATGGCGACCGAGCCGCTCGGCCAGGAGCGCGCCGAGAGTCTGATCCGCAACGGCATGTGCGTCTGCGACACCAATTTCGTACTCGATTATTTCCGGTTGTCGTCGGATTACCGGCTGCTGTTCGGTGGCCGGGTGTCGTATTCGCGGCTGGAACCGCTGAACCTGACCCAGCGACTCTACAATCACATGGTGCGGGTGTTCCCGCAGCTCAACGGCGTGCAACCCGCCTACACCTGGGGCGGCTATGTCGACATCACGATGAACCGCGCACCGCACTTCGGCCGGCTGGCGCCGAATGTCTATTTCGCCCAGGGCTTCTCCGGCCACGGCGTAGCATTGACCGGCATGGCCGGCCGCCTGATCGCCGACGCCATCACCGGCCAAGCCGAGCGCTTCGATCTGTTCGGCAAAATCCCGCATCACGACTTCCCCGGGGGCCGCCGCTTCCGCACACCGGCGCTGGTGCTGGCAATGGCCTGGTACCGGCTGCGCGACTTGCTCTGACGGCGCCGCCGGGCCCTGCCTAACCGAAGATGCCGGCCGCGCTGCCGCGCCAGCAGCACACCGGAAAGGCACCGGAAGCGTTCGCGCTTTCGGTGCCGCTGCCATCACCTTTCCTGCCGCCCCACCATGACTGCAGCAGTTCCCGATTTCGGGAGGTCTTGTCCCGAATACGGGATCAGCAGGCGACCGCCAGCACGCTTTTACTACCGATAAGTGACAAAAAACCTGATTTTTCGGTCTTTGGCCAAACCGTTTGCCGCTGGCACGCGTCTTGTAATGCATCCGGCAAGCGATGCAAAACGCATCAACGATTTGGTCTTCACCGGCATTCAAGGAGAGTCATCATGCGTGGTTCTTACCAATGGGCAATGTTGCGCCTCGCCATTCTGGCGGTGTTTGTTATCCCGGCGGCTCTGATGCAGCCAGCGCCGACGCTGCTACACGGTTCCGCCGGTTGGCTCGCTGCGGTTGATGCCACCGCACCGGTGTTGGCGTTGCATCAGTCAGACAATGACGAACTGCAACTGACCCCGGAAGTGGTGCAGGAAGTTCGCGACAGTGCCGTGCGCGCCGCGCGGGCACAGGAACAGGCCATGCGCGCGTTGCGCCAGGAACTGGCGCGCGAGCTCGTGCGCCTCCGTGCCGAACAAGCCCAACGCCACGTTCGCAGCTGACTGACGCGCGGGGCCGGAAACTGCGGCAATCAGCAGGCCTGATCCGGCAGCTGTTGCAAACATTTGCGATTGCGAGCGTGAACCCGCTGGGCGACACTGCCAGCGGGTTTTATTTTGGATTGGGAGTCGCCAATGTCGGTGCGTACGGCATTGTTCGTGTTATTGGCCGCCTTGATGCTGGCCCTGATCGGCGCCCAGTGGTGGCTGTCACAGCGGCAAAGCAGCCTGCTGGCCGATGCGCTGGCGAAAACCGCCTTCAGTGTCAGCAGCGATACCGTCAGCATGTTGTTGTTCGGCAATGACGGCGAAGGCGGCCCTCTTGCCAGCGCCCACGTTTTTGACATGAGCCTTGAGCAACAGGGCCGTGACGGCGCCATCCTGCTCAGCGGTGAAGACTGGGAGCAACGCGTCGGCATCCCGCGCGAAGGTCTGGACGCCGCCATCAAAGCCTGGCACCAGCGCCAATACGTCTTCAACGCAATCATTGCCGGCTTGGCGCTTGTCGCCGCCGCGGCGCTTGCCTACGGTTTCGCCCGGCCACTGCAACGGCTGCAGCGCGCCGCCGAACAGGTGGCAACCGGCAAACTCGGCGTCCAGGTCGAAGCCGGGGCCAGCGCGCCGGAAGAACTGCGGGCAACTGTCGATGCGTTCAATCAGATGTCGCGCGAACTCGCCAAACTGGAAGCCGACAATCAGGCGCTGCGCGCGCGCGAAGCCGCCAATGAACTGACCGATCTGGCGCGTGGCCTCGCCCACACGCTGCGCAATCCGCTGAACACCCTGGGGCTGACTCTCGATGAAATGAGCCGCACCGATCTGGTCGAGACCCGCCGCGAACAGCTGGCACTGATGGCGCGGCGGCAGATCCAGCAAATCGACCGCTGGCTGCGCGCCTTGCTGGATGTCACCCAGCACGACGACCAACCGCTGTTGCAACTCGATTGTCACCTGCTGGCACAGGACGTCGTGCAGGAATTTGCCGACCGCCACCCGGCCATCGCCCTGCACAGCGCGACACCGGCGCCGCAGCTGCACGGCCACGCCCGCGAACTTGCCAGCTTGCTGCATACGCTGATCAGCAATGCGGTCGAAGCCAGCCCGGCCGGACAGCCCATCACCGTTGTAGTGCAAGGCGATGGCGACGGCGTGGTCTTTACCGTCAGCGATTGCGGCAATGGCTTGTCAGCGGAGGTGCGCGAGCGCCTGTTTCAACCGCATGTCACCACCAAGAGCCATGGCTCTGGCATGGGCCTGTTTCTGGCGCGCCGGATCGCCCGCGGTCGCTACCGCGGCGAGCTGACGCTGTACGACAATACCTACAGTCCGCAAGGCGGCACCGTCGCCCGCTTGCAACTGCATTCACGGAGTACGACATGAGCGCCAGCCGACAGTTGCTGCTGCTGGAAGACGACGACGATCAACGGCTGTTGCTCGAAAGCCTGATTGCCGATGCCGGTTACCAGGTGCACGCCTGCGCCCGGGTACCCGATGCGCTGGCCGCAATGGCCGAACGCCAGTTCGATCTGGTGTTGTCCGACTGGAAAGTGGCCGATGGCGATGGCTTGAAGTTGCTTGCGCATATCCGTGCGCACTGCCCCGACACGGCCTTCATCCTGATGACCGCGTACGGCAACCTTAGCCACGCCATCAGCACCATCCGCGCCGGAGCCGATGACTACCTGATCAAACCCTTCGATAAATCGCAACTGATCTACACCCTGGCCCGGGTCAGTACAGTGCAACAGCTGCAACAGGAAAACCGCAGTCTGCGCGAGGCGATCAATCATCGCGATCAACTGGTCGACTTGATCGGCCGTGCCGAACCGATGCAGCAGGTGTTTCGGCGCGTGCAGAAAATTGCCCCGACCAAAGCCACGGTCTTGCTCTACGGCGAGAGCGGTACCGGCAAGGAGCTGGCGGCGCGCGCGCTGCACCAGCTGTCGGATCGTGCTGGTGGCCCGTTCGTGGCGCTGAACTGCGCCGCGCTGCCGGAAACCTTGTTCGAAGCCGAACTGTTTGGCGCCGAAAAAGGCGCCTACACCGGGGCGGACAAACTGAAGATCGGCCGCATTGAAGCCGCCGCCGGCGGCAGCCTGTTTCTGGATGAGATCGGTGAGCTGCCGCTCGGACTGCAGGCCAAGTTGCTGCGCGTGCTGCAGGAAGGCAGTTATCAGCGGCTCGGCAATCCGCGCGAACTGGCCGCCGATGTCCGCATCGTCGCCGCCACCAACCGTGATCTGCAGCAGGAAGTGGATGCCGGTCGTTTTCGCGCCGATCTGTATTACCGCCTGAATGTCGTGCCGATCCGGCTGCCGCCGCTGCGCGAGCGACGCGAGGACATTCCGCTGCTGGTCCAGCATTTCGTCCAGCAGGCCTGTCGTCGGCACGGTCTGCCGACCATTGGCGTACATCCCGAGTTGATGAAGCGGCTCTGTGCGCGGCACTGGACCGGCAATGTCCGTGAGCTGGCGCATACCCTGGAGCGCTTGGTGCTGCTTGCCGAAGGCGAACTGCTCACGCCTGCCGATCTGGAAAACGAACCGACCGGCACTGCGGTGAAAACGGCATTTGTGCTGCCGGAAGACGGGCTGAACTGGGAAAGCCACGAGCGCGAATGCCTGCAGCAGGCCCTGCAACGTTGCCAGTTCAACCGGACCCAGGCGGCGCGCCTGCTCGGGCTGCCATACAAAGCGTTTTTGTACCGTCTGGAAAAATTCAATCTGGTACCCGATGCCGGCAAAGAGGAGCTGGAAGATTGCTGAGGACAAACCGGATCTCCTGAAATGGGGAAACCGCTTCCGCAGTTGGGCACTAACCGTAACCGCAACAGCGCCGCAAAGGACGCAAACCCTGCGTCAGTGCACGAAACGGCTGATTGGCATAAAGGCTGCAATACCAAGCTGGACGCTGTCATGGCAGCCGTGTAATCACCGCAAGGAGTTTGAACATGCAAAGCAAATTGAGTGGCGTGGCCGTTTTGTTGGCGCTCGTGCTGGCCAGCACGGCGTTCGCCGGTAGTGACGGCAAAGAGAGCAAAGCCGAGAAGAAGCACGTCGCCGTATTCATCAACAAGGAAAGCGACGATGGCGATGCCAAGGTCAAGCTCAAGATCAACGGCGAAAGCTGGAAGTTTGTCTTGCCGCAGTTGTCCGATGGCGAAGAACGGATTATCGCGACCGAAGATGGCCGCACCGTCAAAGCCACCCGAAAAGGCAAAGAGGTCACGGTTGAGGCCGGTGGCGAGACGATCAACATGCCGGCGGAAGGTGGCGGCATGCATGTCCGATTTCATGGCGTCCCCCCTGTCCCACCGGTCCCGGGCGTAGCGCCGGTGCCGCCGCTGCCGCCGGTAGAAATCGAAGCCCTGCGTAACAGCGTCGTGATCAGTGGTGTCGAGCTGACCGAAGCGCAGCAGAACAAGATCCGCGAGGCCATCAAAAAGGCAGGCATCGACAAGCCGGTGAAGTTCATTCAGGGCGGCAAGACGATGATGCTGTACAGTCACGGACCGGCACTGTGGCATGACAAAGTGGAAGGCAACACCGTTCGCCGGGTGATCGTGGTCGGAAAAGATGGCAAGCAGGAAATCACCAACGAGGACGTTTTCGACGGGGATATGATCCAGATCGAGAAGGATATCGAAGTGATCCGCAAAAAAGCCGATGACAAAGCCACGCAATGACCGTCAAAGTCAGGGTAACAGACCGCCACTGTCTGTCATGAAAAAGGCCGCCAAATTGGCGGCCTTTTTCTTTCTGTCTGCCTCAGCGCCCCGGCCATTCCTGCAACAGCTGGCTCGGCTGGGGCAACGAGCTGGTCACCACCAGCCAACCGGACTTCACCCATTCCCGCGCCAGCTCGCGCCGAGCCAACGGCAACTCGCTTGCCGGCAAGCTGGCTGATGCGACCAGACCGAACCAGGCATTGCGACTGAAATGCTTGGCCAGCGCCAAGGCTTCGCGGGCGAAACCTAAAGAAGCTTCCCAGCGCTGTTCACTGTCACTGTCCGACACCATCGGCCAGAGCGCGAAACCGATGGAACAGGTCAAATCGATATGGCGGCGTTCGGACAAGGTGAATGCCTGCTGCAGCACGCTGGCGCGGATGCGCTCTGCCAGCATGCGCGCCTCTTCGAGACTGGCGACCTCGCAGATCAACAGGAACACGTCGCTGTCCCAGCGCATGATTTCATCGCCCTGGCGACACACCCGCTGCAGCAGATCACCGAGTTGCGCCAACACGCTGTCGCCCGCCTGATAACCGTACTGTTCGTTGATAAAGCCCATGCCGTCGGCATCGACCAGAATCAGGGCCCGGCTTTTCTTATCGCTGGCGTAGCCGGCAAACAGCGTGCTGGCCATCCGGCGGCTCGGCAGATTGGTCAGGGGATCACGGTACTGACTTTCCAGCAGACGGCGCTGCAGTTCATCGCGCTGCAACTCCAGCTGGTTGCACTGTTCCTGCAGGCTTTCGAGATAGCGTTGGTGCTCTTGCAACATTTGCGTTGCCGACTGCTGCTGCACAGCCAATTGCTGGACCAGCTCCTGCCGATTACGCAGTTGCAAACGAACCCGGCGCCACCACCAGAAGGACAACGCACTGCCAAACAGCACCATACCGGCAATGATGCTGCCGTAACTGGTGTGCACCGTCCAGAACGGACTGCGGACCAGCAGATCCAGCGTCAGGGTTTCACTGGACCACAAGCCGGTCGCTGGCGCCCCCTGTACCTGCAGCTGGTAACGGCCGGCATCGAGGCCGGTCAAGGTGATGGTGTGCGAGCTGCTGAGCGTGATCCATTGCTCGTGCAAGCCTTTGACCCGATAACGGAACCGGTTGCGATCCGGTGCAGAAAAATCGAGCACCGCGACATCAAATGCGACTACCCGCTCATCGCTGTTCAGCTGCAGGAAGGGCCGCGGCTGGGCAGTGAAACTCAGGCTCTGCGGTTGATCGAACTTGCGAAAACCGGTGAACACCACCCGCGCGTTGGCTGCCGGTTTCTGCAAGGTCTGCGGCAGGAAGCCCACGGCGCCATTGATGCCGCCAAACAGCAACTCACCGTCTGCGCTCAGGTGACTGGCGCCGATGTTGAATTCGTCGCTCGGCAAACCGTTCTCGCTGCGGTAGGCAATGGCGTACGGCGTCGCCGGTTGAAACCGGATCAAGCCGCTGGATGAACTGAGCCACAACTCGCCTTCAACTCCGGGCAGGATGCCGTAGATCGTGCCGGTCGGCAGACCGTCACTGGCGCCAAAACGGGTGATCTCGTAGTTGCCATCGACATTGCGATGCACGCGATTGAGGCCGTCGGTGGTTGCGACCCAGATATCGCCATCAGGCGCCAGGCGGATAGCCGTGACGCTGTTGCCGCTCAGGGTGTTACGGTTGTTGCTGTCATGCTGATACAGGGTCATGGCGTCGCGGTCGCGATCGATCCGCACCAGGCCGCCCATGCCACCAATCCAGAGTTGCCCGTCGTAATCCTCCGCGATCGCCATGACTTCGGTATCTATCGCCTGAAACCCAACCGGCAACTGGGCGCCAAAGCGTCGGAAATGCGTAACGCCATTGGCGCTCTCGCGCACCAGATCCAAGCCGTTCTCGGTACCGACCCAGATCTCGCCCTGGTGATCCTCGAACACCGTCAGCACATAACTGCTCGACAGGCTGGTGATATCTTCATTGCGAAAATCAAACTGGCGGATCGGGCCATCATCCGGATTCAGCACGAACAAACCCGCGCCAAACGTGCCAACCCACAGCCGGCCGTGCTGATCTTCGGTCAGCGCATGCACGGCCAATGCCTCGCCACGTTGCCGACTGCCGCCTTCGACCGGCAGCAACGGCACCTGCTGCCATTGCCCCTGCTGCCGGCGCAACAGGCCGCTGTCGGTGGTGCCGAACCAGAGTCGTTGCCGGCGGTCGCGCAGCAGCGCCGACACCGTGTTGCTGCTGACCCCGGCCGGCAACTGTTCCACTGGCAAATAATGTTGGAACAACGCGGTCTGGCTGTTCCATTTGTTGATGCCGCCGGCATAGGTGCCGACCCAGATCACGCCACTGCGATCGCGAAACAAGGTCAAGACATCGCTGACCGACAAGGAATCATTCTGCCCCGGCTGCCGGCTCAACACGCAGTGCGAGCCATCAGACCACAGCACCACCAAACCACCGGCGGTGCCGATCCACAAACGGCCTTCGTTGTCTTCGATCAGCGATTGCACAAAAGCCGACGGCAATTCAGTCGGCAAGCGCTCCACCGCACGACCGTCAGCCGATCGGACAAACGCGCCGTTCTGCGTGCCGATGATGAGCTCACCGTCTGCACGCAACAGCAGACTGGTGACATTGCGCTCCGGCAGCAACGGTTGCTCGTCCAGTTGATCGCGCCCGAGGTGATAGCGATAAATGCCGCGCGCGGTGCCAAACCACAGCTCCTCGCCAAGCCAGATCAGCGCGCGGATATGCTCGTCGGGCAGGCGCCGGGCATTGCTGCCGACAATAGTGCGAAAGGTACCAGTATCCGGTTGATGCAGGACCAGGCCTTCGGTAGTGCCTATCCACAATCGCCCGGCGGCATCGGTCAGCAGACTGAGAATGTATTCGCTGGGCAACTGGCTGGCCGGGATGCGCTCGATCTGATCGGCTCCGCGCGGCCGGCGCGCCAAACCATTGGCCGTGCCAATCCACAGCGTGCCGTTCGGCTCGGTGGTCAGCACATTGATGTGATTGTCAGGCAGCGAGTGGGGATCTTCCGGATTGCGGCGCAACACCAGAAAACCATAGCCATCGTAACGGTTCAGGCCATCCTGGGTGCCGAACCAGAGAAACCCGTCGGCATCCTGCACCACCGAATTGACCACACTCTGCGACAGCCCCTGCTCCAGCGACAGCCGTTGAAAACGCGGCGAAAAACCGTCGGGACACTGTGCGGTCGGGGCATTGGCCGCCAGCACCAAACCGGACAGGCAGAGCAGCAGCAGACCGAGAAACCAACGATCCATGTCAGGGCCACAGGAAAATCAGGAAGCCTATCCTAGCGAATGGCGACGGTCGCCGACCAGCTTTAGCGGCGCGGCTGGATGGCGCTGGCCAGTTCCGGCTTGTAGCCCTGCTTGTCCTGATAGAACGCACGCAGCCGGGCAAAGTCTTTTTCGATGTCGCCAGTCAGGTTCAGCAGCGGCCCCAGGCCCAGGGTACGGCTGCGACAATCGAGAAACGCCAGCTGCAGCGGCACGCCGGCACCAACGGCAATGTGATAGAAGCCGGTGCGCCAGTAATCGGTCTTGCTGCGGGTGCCTTCCGGTGCCAGCGCCAGGAACAAGTCCGGGTTGTCCTTGAAGGCCTGAATCGACGCCTCCACTACATTGTGTTTTTCATGGCGTACCACCGGTATGCCACCAAGCCAGCGGAAGAACCAGCCTATCGGCCAGCGGAACAACTGGTGTTTGCCGAGGAAATTGACCTTCACGCCTTTGGCAAGCTTGGTCAGGTACATGATGGGAAAATCCCAGTTCGACGTATGCGGCGCAAAAATGATCACGCACTGCCGAACGTTCGGCAGTTCACCAACCACCTGCCAGCCCAGCCGCTTCAGCAGCCAAGCCGAGAATGCTTGCAACATGGGGTATACAGCTCGTTTGTTGTCGTTCTACCGGCCAGTGTAGTCATTCCGGCCCCGACTTGCATGTGGCACAGCGTCAACCGCCGCCAACAAAAAAGGGCCGGTCACCCCGGCCCTTGCTGTGAATGGATTCGACTCAATCGGCGTTCTGCAGATCGATCAAGGCTGCGTCATTGACACCGCCTTTCTTGCCGGCCTTGGCCGAGTCATTGCGCGCTGCCTCGAGGTCGGCGAGATAGCCCTCGTTGACGTCACCGGTCACATACTGGCCATTGAACACCGAGGCCTCGAATTCGCTGATATGCGGATTGCCTTCACGCGCGCAATCGAACAGATCATTGAGATCCTGATAAATCAATTTGTCAGCACCGATCAGCTCGCAGACTTCCTGCTCGGTGCGATTGAACGCCACCAATTCGCTGCCCGCCGGCATGTCGATGCCATACACGTTCGGATAGCGCACCGGCGGCGCTGCCGACGCGAAATACACCTTCTTGGCGCCGGCATCGCGGGCCATCTGGATGATTTGCTGCGAGGTGGTGCCACGGACGATGGAATCATCAACCAGCAGCACGTTCTTGCCGGCAAATTCCAGGTCGATGGCGTTCAGCTTGCTGCGCACCGATTTCTTGCGCAGTTGCTGGGCCGGCATGATGAAGGTCCGGCCGATGTAACGGTTCTTGACGAAGCCGTGACGCAGCTTCAGGCCCAGATGATTGGCAAGCTCCATCGCGGCGGTGGTCGAGGTGTCCGGAATCGGAATCACCACGTCGATGTCATGATCCGGCCATTCCCGCTCGATTTTCTCGGCCAGCTTGACGCCCATGCGCAGGCGCGCCTTGTACACCGAAATGTCGTCCATGATCGAATCAGGACGGGCGAGATAAACGTGCTCGAAAATGCACGGGCGATACACCGCTTTGTCGGAACATTGCTGGGTCAGCAACTCGCCGTCCGGCGAAATGAACAAGGCCTCGCCCGGGTGCAGATCGCGGATGCGCTGGAAACCCAGCACATCGAGTGCAACCGATTCCGACGCCACCATGTATTCGGTGCCCGCCTCGGTTTCGCGCCGGCCGAACACCGCCGGCCGGATACCAAACGGATCACGGAACGCGACCAGACCGATACCGGCGATCATCGCAACGACGGCGTAGGCGCCGCGGGCGCGCTTGTGGACGCGGGTAATGGCATTGAAGATGTTTTGCGGGGTCGGCTTCAGCACGTTTTCTTCGTGCAGTTCGTGCGCCAGCACGTTCAACAGCACTTCGGAATCGGAGCGGGTATTGATGTGACGGCGATCAGTGCGGAACAGCTCGTCTTTCAGTTGTTCGGCATTGGTCAGGTTGCCGTTGTGGGCAATGACGATGCCGTAAGGCGAGTTGACATAAAGCGGCTGCGCTTCGGCCGAACTCGGGCTGCCGGCGGTCGGGTAACGGCAGTGGCCGATGCCGATATTGCCTTGCAAGCGCTCCATGTGCTCCTGCCGGAACACATCGCGCACCATGCCGTTGGCCTTGCGCAGAAACAAACGGCCACCGCTTTCGGTGACGATGCCGGCGGCATCCTGGCCACGATGCTGCAACACGGTCAGCGCATCATAAATGCCCTGATTGACCGGATACTTACCGACAATACCGACAATACCGCACATACCGACTCACTCCACCGCCACCGCCATCTCGCCACTGCCGATCAGCAGCGTCCATGGCGGCAACCTTGCTCTGTCTGAATCCGTTTCCGGCGACCCGCTGCCAGCCAGCGTCTGCCGGTCAAGTTTAGCGTTCGCTGTCTGCCTGCTCATGCCAGGCATCGAGAAACCAGTCGCCGACCGTTTCCAGCGGCACCACCAGCCGCGACTGCTGCCACACCATGGCTTCCGGGAAACGGGTAAACGCCTTGCTGACGATCACCAGGGCGGCACACAGCGCCAAGCCGCGCAGCAGGCCGAACGCCATGCCAAGCACCCGATCCGGCGTGGTCAAGCCGGCCTTGTCGATCAACACCTGGCCGAGCTTGGCCAGCAGGTAACTGAGGAACAACACCAGCAGAAAAATCGCCACCCAGGCCAAAGCCAGTTTCAGCCCTTCGGGCCGGATGTCGTCGGAAAGAAAGGGAGACAAATCGTCGTGAAAGCCGCGGGCCAGAAAGAACGCCAGTAACCAGCCGGCCAGCGCCACCGCTTCCCGGACAAAGCCGCGCCACAACGACAACAAGGCGGAAATGACGACAACGCCGAGGATCGCCCAATCCAGCCAAACCATGCTTTGTGCCTACGGAAATCGAGGGCGCGCATTGTACCGCAATGCAGCAAGAACGTGAGCCCGTCGGTCTTCGTTAATGCTTGAGCGGATCATAGGCAACGACAATGGCATTCTGACCGGACAGCGTGCGCACGCGCGCCAGCTGGGCGTCGGCCTGTTCGCGCTTGGTCATCGGGCCGACCAGGACACGGATCACGGCCGGATCGGCACGATTGTCCACTTTGCTGTAGGCCGCGAATTTTTGCTGACGCAAGGTCTGCACCAGCCGCTCGGCATTGTCGCGGTTGCTGAACGTACCGAGCTGGATGACAAAACCGGCCTCGATCGCTGCCGGGCGTTCCGGTTTCCGAACCGCGGACTCGGCGCCAGTCTGACCGGCCGGTGACACCGCGAGCGGATTGGCACCCGTTTGGCCGCCTGTCGCCGTGGGCAATGTCTCGGTGGCGGTGACCGTCGTTTCCGCGGCGATGATGCTGTCATCGAAAGCCGCCTCATCCAACGGGCGCGGCTGGCTCAGATCGACCGCGCGCGCGGCCGGTGCCGGTGGCGCCGGCGGGATCTTGCTGCTGAATTCGCCCTCGCCTTTGTCGTCATCGAGGATCCAGGGCAGCACCAGTACCGCTACCGCGACCACAACCAGCGCGCCAATCAGCCGCTCTTTCAACCGCACATCCACCCGTTCAACTCCCCTGCCCCGGACGTTTGCCAGCAGCCTCCAGCACCGCCGCCACCGTCAGGAACGATCCAAACACCAGCACCGTGTCAGCCGGCGCCGCTTCTTGGCAGGCAGTCTGCCATGCCGTGACCGGATCCGCGAAACCGCGCGCCTCGGCATCATCCGGCAACAGCGCGCGCAAATCGCTGGCCAGGCCCGCGCGCGGCCCCGGCAGATCGGCCAGATACCAGCGCGGTGCCTGGCCATTGACCGTCAAGCCCTGCCACGGTTCGAGCAAGGCCTTGCGATCCTTGTCACCCAGCACCCCCAGCACGATATGCAAGCGGCCAGTTGCCTCGCGCATCGCCCGTTCGGCAAGCCGACGGCTGGCCTGGGCGTTATGGCCGATGTCGAGCACCGTCACCGGCGTGGTCGGCAGCTTTTGCCACCGTCCGGTCAGCTGCGCCGAGCCGACCGCGGTTGCCACCGCGGCCGGCTGCCAATGGTGCGGCAAGGCGAGATGAAATGCCGCCAACGCCGCCGCGACCAGATCGGCACCGAGCTGCGGCCGTGGCAATGCCAGTTCCGGCTCATCGCGAAACTGGAACTGCCAACCGTCAGCATGTAACCGTTGCCGGAAATCGCGCTCCGGCTGCAGCGCTGGCGCCGAGCGCGCCTGCACTGCCGGCAACATCACATCCAGTCGATTGACGTCGGCCAGCACCACCGGCTTGCCGGCCCGGCAAATGCCGGCTTTTTCACCGGCGATCGCCTCAAGCGTGTTACCGAGAAAGGCCATGTGATCGAAATCGATGGTGGTGATGACGGCGACCTCGGCATCGACCAGATTGACCGCATCGAGCCGGCCGCCCATACCGACCTCCAGCACAACCAGGTCGAGCGGCTGCTGTTGAAACAACCAGAACGCCGCCAGCGTGGTGAATTCGAAATAGGTCAGACTGGTATCGGCCCGCGCCTGCTCGACCGCTTCGAACGCCTGCACCAGCGCCGCGTCGCTGACATCCACCGCATTGATCCGGATGCGCTCATTGAAGCGGAGCAAATGCGGCGAGGTGTACACGCCGACCCGCAAGCCATGCGCGCGCGCCAGCGCTTCCAGCGTCGCGACCGTCGAGCCTTTGCCATTGGTGCCGGCGACCGTGATCACCGGGCAGGCAAAACGGCGTGCCTGCAGGCGATCGGCAACGGCGCCGACGCGATCCAGGCCGAGATCAATGGCGACTGGATGACGCTGTTCGAGTAGCGCCAGCCACTCGGTAAGGGGACGGTTCATAACAAGACCACCAGCGAATGTCGCCTGCTGTTAACACGCCAAAACAAAAGCGGCCCGGAAGCCGCTTTCGATTCTTGCCCACGCCGGCTCACGCCGCCGGCTGCTCGCGCTGGGTGAACTTGGCCAGCACGCCGGCCAGTTTCAGCGCCATTTCGCGGCGGTCGACAATCATGTCGATGGCACCTTTCTCGAGCAGAAACTCCGAACGCTGGAAGCCTGGCGGCAGCGTTTCGCGCACGGTCTGTTCAATGACACGCGGGCCGGCAAAGCCGATCAACGCGCCCGGCTCGCCGACGTTGATGTCGCCAAGCATGGCAAACGACGCCGAGACGCCGCCCATGGTCGGGTCGGTCAGCACCGAGATATAAGGCAACCGCTCGCGCGACAACCGCGCCAGTGCGGCCGAGGTTTTCGCCATCTGCATCAGGCTGAGCAGCGCTTCCTGCATCCGGGCGCCGCCCGAGGCGGAGAAGCAAACCAGACCGCAACGATCTTCGATGGCCCGATTGACTGCGCGGACGAACTTCTCGCCGACCACCGAGCCCATCGAGCCGCCCATGAACGAGAATTCGAACGAGCAGACCACGACCGGCACACCCTTGACGGTGCCTTTGACCGCGATCAGCGCGTCTTTCTCGCCGCTGCTTTCCTGGGCCGAAGCGATGCGATCCTTGTATTTCTTGGAATCCTTGAATTTCAGCGCATCGACCGGCTCCAGATTGCTGGCCAGCTCGACTCGGCCCTTGGCATCCAGAAACGCGTCCAGACGGGCGCGGGCACCAATGCGCATGTGGTTGCCGCACTTCGGGCAGACCTCGAGGTTGCGTTCCAGCTCGGCGCGGTAGAGCACCGCGCTGCACTGTTCGCACTTGTTCCAGAGCCCTTCCGGCACCGAACGTTTCTTATCGGTCGCAGGTTCCTTGACCCGCGGCATCAAGCGTTCAAACCAGCTCATCGCTCACTCATTCAAAGCCCGGCCCGGAGCCGGTGGGGCGGCAAGTTTACACCGGTGTCTTAAGTTGTTGAACGACTGGCACATCCGAGCACTTGCCGCAGCGCGTCAGCATACCTATGCAGCGCTATTGCATAAGCATGCACAGCGGCCTACAATCCGCCCCGCGCAAGGCCCGACAAGACCGAACAAAGGAGCGACGTCTCCCTCCACTGGTGCGCTAAGGGACCCCAGGCAAATCCGGGTCCGTCTGTTCTTTTTGCTACTGGCTGCAAACCAGCGTGGCAATCAACAGGCGGGCTGATTAGCCAACCACCAGTCGAGAGAAACCGGCCATGACCCTTGAGCGTCATCTGGGCGATCGCCTATCTGCATTTTCTGCCGCTGAATCCCGCATTCAAACCCCGTGTCTGGTCGTCGATCTGGCCGTCATCCGCCAGCGCTACGTCCAGCTCGACAAGGCTTTCCCGACCGCCGCCATTTACTATGCGGTCAAAGCCAACCCGAGCCCGGAAGTGATCGGCTTGGTGCGCGACCACGGCGGCTGCTTTGACATCGCCTCGCGCTACGAGCTCGACAAGGTGATGGGCCTTGGTGTCAGCCCGACCCGGGTCAGCTTCGGCAACACCATCAAGAAAGCCCGCGACATCGCCTACTTCTACGAAAAAGGCGTGCGCCTGTTCGCCACCGACAGCGCCTCCGATCTGGCGCAGATCGCCGAACACGCACCGGGCGCGCAAGTTTATGTGCGCGTGCTGACCGAAGACCGCCCCGGCGCCGACTGGCCGCTGTCGCGCAAATTCGGCTGCGAACCGAAAATGGCGATCGATCTGATCAAGCAAGCACGTGCGCTCGGTCTGTACCCGCGCGGCGTGTCGTTCCACGTCGGCTCGCAGCAGCGTGATCTCGAGGCTTGGGGTGCGGCGCTCGACCGCGTCAAACTGATTTTCGATGCCGCCTGGCAAGCCGGCATTGCGCTCGATCTCATCAACCTCGGCGGCGGTCTGCCGGGCAACTACATCAACCCGACGCCGGAACTGCGCCGCTACGCCGACGTGATCGAAGCTGCGATCACCGAACGCTTCCCGCACACCCCGGTGAAACTGATCATGGAGCCGGGCCGCTACCTGGTCGCCGATGCCGGCGTGCTGGTCACCGAAGTCGTACTCGTTTCGCGCAAGGACGACAACGGCCCGCGCTGGGTCTATGTCGATGCCGGCAAATTCGGCGGCCTGATCGAAACGCTGGACGAGTCGATCAAATATCCGATCTATACCAACGCCGAGAATCCGGCAGCCAGCGAGCCCGTCATCCTCGCCGGCCCGACCTGCGACAGCGCCGACATTTTGTATGAAAAGCACCAGTACCCGATGCCGCTGTCGCTCAAATCTGGCGATCGCGTCTACTTCGTCGGCACCGGCGCCTACACCACCAGCTACAGCGCGGTCGAGTTCAACGGTTTCCCGCCGCTGGCGTCGTTTTACTATGACAGCCAGGCAGCGCTGGCCATTAGCAAAACGTCAGAGAAAAAGTGCGCGGCCTGACGCGTACTGAACTGAAAAGAAGAAGGGGCGCGTTGCGCCCCTTCTTCTTTTCAGCCGACTCAAACCAGCCCGGTCAAACTACCGTCTTTCAAACGTAGAGTCCGATCCATTCTTGCCGCCAGCGCGGCGTCGTGAGTGACCACAACAAAGCTGGTGCCGTGCTTTTCGTTCAGCGCCAGCATCAGATCGTAAACGGCATCGGCGGTCTTCGAGTCGAGGTTGCCGGTCGGTTCATCTGCCAGCACGCAGCGCGGCTCGGCCACCAGCGCGCGAGCCAGGGCGATACGCTGGCGCTCGCCGCCGGACAGCTCGCCCGGTTTGTGTTTTTCCCGCGCGGCAAGCCCGACATCGGCGATCGCCTGGGCAGCAAGGGCACGGGCATCGCTGACCTTGTCGCCGCGGATCAGCAGCGGCATCGCGACGTTCTCCAGTGCGGTGAATTCCGGCAGCAGGTGATGAAACTGGTAAACGAAACCGAGGTTGCGGTTACGCCAGTCGCCCTGCGCTTTCGGACTCAGCTCATGGATGGCTTTGCCGCAGACCTGCACGGTGCCGGTGCTCGGCGCATCAAGTGCGCCGAGCAAGTGCAGCAAGGTGCTTTTGCCGGAACCGGACGCGCCGACAATGGCGACGCGTTCGCCACGGCCGATCTGCAGATCGATGCCTTTCAGCACATCCACTTTCAGCGCGCCTTCGGCAAAGGTCTTACCGAGACCGCGCGCATCAATCACCCACTCGCTCATCGAATTTGTCACTGCCTTATTCATAACGCAACGCCTCGGCCGGCCGCACGCGCGAGGCACGCCAAGCGGGATAAAGCGTGGAAACCAGACACATCAGAAACGCCGTCAAGCCGACGTTGACCACATCTGCCATGTCGAGCTGGCTTGGCAGGAAACCGACGAAATAGACATCGCCCGGAACCAGTGCGACACCGAACTGGGTTTCGACCCAGGCGACGATATCCGGCAGGTTCAAACTCAGGCTGATACCACCAGCCAAACCGAGCAATGTCCCGAACAAGCCATTGACCAGACCCTGCACCATGAAGATGGCCATGATGTGGCCCGGACTGGCGCCAAGCGTGCGCAAAATGGCGATGTCGCTCTGCTTGTCTGTCACCACCATGACCAGCGTAGAGATGATGTTGAACGCGGCGACCGCGATGATGAACGTCAGCAGCACGAACATCATGGTCTTTTCCATCTTGACCGCGCGGAACAGCGGTCCGTAACTGCGCGTCCAGTCGGTGGTGTACTGCTCGATGGGCAGCTCCATGCGCAGTTGATCGGCCAGCACCGGTGCGCGCAGCACATCGGTCACTTTCAGGCGCAAACCATGCACGCCATCGCCCAAGCGCATCAAGGCCTGTGCATCGGCGATGTGGACATAGGCCATGCCGGCATCCATTTCCGCCCGCACCTCAAACGTGCCGACCACGGTAAAGCGGCGCTGCCGCGGCACCACGCCGGCCGCACCAATGGTGGTGGCTTCCGGAATGATGACACTGACTTTGTCGCCCAAGCGGACCGCCAGATTATCGGCGAGCACCTGACCGAGGACGATACCGAACTCGCCCGGCTTGAGTGCATCGAGAGCGCCGAACACCATGTGTTCGCCAACGATGGACACGGTTTGCTCGAGCGCCGGATCGACGCCCTGGACGAGACCAAAGCGGTTGTAACCGGCGTACCGGAACATCGACTGGGCGCTGACAAAGGGCGCACTCGCCTCGACGCCCGGATGGCCCTTGAATTTGGCTGCCATGGCCGGCCAATCCTGCAGCGCACCGCGACTGTCGGCGATGATGATGTGCGGTGCCATGCCGAGAATGCGCGTGCGCAGCTCGCGCTCGAAACCGTTCATGACCGACAGCACGGTAATCAACACGGTCACGCCCAAGGCGATGCCACCAATCGAGACCAGCGAAATGAAGGAGATGAAGTGATTACGGCGCTTGGCGCGGGTATAGCGCAGACCGACAAAAACGGAGAACGGTCGAAACATGGCAGGTCCAGCAAAAGGCGGCCAAACGGGCCGCCGGATCAGGCCGGCATCATCCCATTCGTGTTAGGCTAAGGCAAGAAAACCGGTTCGGGCGGCAGCTTCACTGCCCGCCGTCCAGGGAGTCCGCAATGAGCGCATCCGACCCCACTGCCAGCAACTGTCAGCCGGCTGATCGCCGCGACTATTTTCGCATCACCGATACCATCGCCCTGCGCGTCGATCCGGTCACGGCCCCCGCCCTGCCAGTCAGCCCGCCGCTGGAGCTCGCCGCCGGTCATCAGCTGCTGCGCGAGCTGCAACTCATCGACAGCGACAGTGCCGGTTTGCTGCGCAATATCCAGGACAAGAACCGCGATATTGGCCAGTATTTCAAACTGATCAACCGCAAGATTGAGCTGACGGCCCGGTTCTATGTGTTGCAGCAGGCGGCCAGCCATTACCAACGCCATGACGTGATCCTCAGTGGCAGTGGCCTCGGCTTCCAGCATCCAACCGCCTTGGGCATCGACAGTCTGGTGGATCTGCATTTCATTCTGCTGCACACGGCGACTGCCGTCAGCTGCCGCGCCAAAGTGCTCCGCTGCGATGCCCGTGACGGCCAGTTTCACATCGGCAGCGAGTTCACCGAGATCAGCGACAGCGACCGCGACGCGATTGTCCGCCACACCCTGCATCTTGATGCCGCACGCCGGCGCGAAGCGAAGGCCAACGAGGAACCCTGACCGGCGGCGCAGCAGAAATGACCATCTCTGCGGTGCCGGTTCACAGAAATCACACAAAGGCTGTCGTTACACTGCCGGCCTGACAACAGCCAGATGACAGGACCTATCACCATGCGACTCGCGTTCTTGTGCCTGGCCTTGAGCTTGCCGTTATCGGCACTTGCCGCCGGCGATGTGTTACAGATTCCGCTGAGCCAGCAAGGTGACAGCAAGCTGCCACGACCGGGCAAAGGCATGAGCAAGGCCGAGGTCGAAAAGCTGTTCGGAACACCGGCGCAAGTTCAGGGTCCGGTCGGCCAGCCGCCGATCACCCGTTGGCACTATCCGGATTATGTCGTCACCTTCGAATACGACCACGTCGTGCACACCGTGCTGAAACACAAACCGAAAGTCCCGGTCAACGCCCCGGAGTCGACAACCGAACCCGCTAGCGAATCGGCCAAGGAATCCACTGCAGAACCGGCAACGGAACCCACTCCGGTGCCGGCGGATTCCGCCGCCGCGCCATCGGAATCCGTGCAGTCGCCCGCGAATGCCGCGTTTGCCCGGCTCAGTTCACCAGCACATTGCTGAACTGCCAAGGGTCATTGCGGTCAATCACCTCGGTAAACAGCGTGTTGCGTTTTTGCAGCGGCGTCCAGTCCGTGTACGCCCCGACCAGTTTGCCAAGATAAGGCTTCTGCACTTCCAGGTTGCGGGCGAAATCCATGTCTTCCGCCTCGACGATACCGGCGCGCGGATTCTCGATGGCCCAGACCATGCCGGCCAACACCGCGCTGGTCACCTGCAGGCTGGTCGCGCTGTTGTACGGCGCCAGCGCTTTCGCCTCTTTCGCAGTCAGCTGCGAACCGTACCAGTAGGCACCCTTGGCGTGACCGGCCAGCAACACGCCCAGCTCATCCATGCCGTCGATGATCTCTTCACGCAGCACCCGCTGTTTCGGTTGCAGGGTGAAATTGCGGCCATTGAACTCATGCAACGACACCACGGCACTGTCGCAGGGATGATAGGCATAGTGGCAGGTTGGTCGATACACGACCTTGTCGCCATTGCGCACGGTCAGGTAATCGGAAATGGAAATCGCCTCGTTGTGCGTGATCAGGAAGCCATGGAACGGGCCATAATCCGGCGTCCAGGTACGCACCCGCACGGTGGCACCCGGCCGTTTCAGGTAAATGGCAGCGCCACAACCAAACGCATGGGTCACGCCATCAGCTGGCAACTGCTTTTCATGGGTACCCCAGCCCAGCTCCGCCGGCTGACAACCTTCGCCGACGAAGCCGTCCACCGACCAGGTGTTGACGAACTCATTCATCTGTTTCGGTTTGTCGGTGATCTGGGTATCACGCTCGGCGATGTGAATCATCTTGATGCCGAGCTTGTGGGCGAGCGCCGCCCACTCTGCCCGGCTGGTGGGTGTTGTCAGCTCGCCATGAATGTCGCGATGCAAGTTCAGCAACGCCTGTTTGAGCAGATGCGACACCATGCCCGGGTTGGCGCCATTGGCGAATATCGCCGTGCTGCCTTGCGGGTATTTCTTGCGCAGCGCCAGCGCCTGCTCCCGAATCGCGTAATTGGAACGCTCCGAAAAACTCAACGCAGGATCGGTGTAGCCGCCTGCCCACGGCTCGATACAGGTATCAATGTAGAGCGTCTGAAATTCCTGACACAGTTCAACCAGGGCAATCGATGACACGTCGACCGACAGATTGACCATGAACGTTCCGGGCGACAGCAACGGCGTCAGGATCTCGCGGTAATTGCTCCGGGTCAGGGCTTGGCGGATAAAACGAATACCGTACTCCCGCGCTTCATCAACACCGCGATCATCGGCGGTGACAATGGTGATGTCACTGGCTTTGACGTCCAGATGACGCAAGATCAACGGCAGTACACCCTGGCCAATGGCACCAAAGCCCACCATCACAATCTTGCCCGGCGCACGGGCGTGGATCATGTATTCGTTCATCTCGATAAAACCTCCTGCGGCGTTCGTCACGCCATTGTTGCCAGCGCTCACAACGAGCGTGGCCCTCGGATAGTGGCGGGACCGCCACCGGTTGACCCATCTTGGGCCGGTTGTGCCAAATGCAGGGCCTACGCGGTCGGCGCAGCACCTGATTCAACATAGAGGGTGCGGCTCGGAAAGGCAAAGTCAGCGCCATGCTTCAGCACGATTTGCTGAATTCCGAACAACACGTTTTCTTTGATGCGATAGAACTCCACCAACTCAACCGGGCGGGTATGCGCATCGACCAACAAATTCAGGCTCGAATCACCGAACTGGTGAAACCACGCGCCTTGGGTCTGATCGGCGACGATGTCCGGATGACTGGCAATGTAAGTCCGCAGATCCGCCAGCAGTGCCGGCAAGCGCTCGGCATCCTGATAGCGAAGGCCGATGAGCTCCTTGATGCGGCGATTGCTCATGCGGGTAATGTTCTCGACCGCAATGTTGGCGAAGATGGAGTTCGGCACATACAGCGGACGCTTGTCGAGTGTGCGCAGACGCGTTTGCCGCCAACCGATGTATTCTACCGTGCCTTCCAGCTCGCGATCGGGCGAGCGGATGCTGTCGCCAACTGCAAACGGCCGATCGAGATACAACATCAAGCCGCCAAAGAAATTGGCCAGCAGATCCTTGGCAGCAAACGAAACTGCCAGACCGCCGATACCACCAAACGCCAGCACGCCGGAGATCGAGAACCCCATCGATTGCAGACCGATCAGCGCCATCACAATGAATACTGAAATGCGCGCCAGTTTGCCAATCGCTTCGATGGTGGTGCTGTCCAGACGCCCCTCTTCGGTGCTGGTCTTGGATTTTTCCACCAACGCCGATTCCACGCTGCGCACCAGGCGCAGCAGGAACCAGCAAATCAGCACAACGATACCGAGCGTCCGGGCGGTCGCCACCGCTTTCAACATAACGGGAGAACGTTCGGTAAAGATGTACTCGAACGCAAACATCAAACTGACCAGCCAGATCGCCAGCGCAGTCGGCTTGGCCAGGGCATCCCACAGCGCGTCGTCCCAGACCGTGTTGGTCTGTTGCAGTTTGCGCTGAACGCGCTTGTGCAAACGGCGCCAGAACCAGTGCACCAACGCCGCAACAGCCAAAATCACCAGGACCCCGGTGATCCAGGCGGCCACATCAGTCAACTCCAACAGCCAGTTCCAGATTTTGGCGAACGAAGGCATGGGACAACGTCACTCCTGAGTGCATCCAAACAGCTTGCGATCACGCCAGCAGCGGCTGTGCGTGCTGCCAGCGCGGCTGCCGCTGCAGGGCGGCCAGCTCGCTCGACGGCTGGCGCTGACAGAGCGCGGCAATGCGCTCGCTCTGTTCGCGGGCGATTTTTTGCGGCAGCGCTTCCAGCGTTTCAATGGCGCCTTGGCGATCGTTGCAGACCAGCACCATGTCACAACCGGCATCGAGCGCCGCCTGCGCTCGCGCGTGATAATCCCCGACCACATGGGCGCCAGCCATGGCGAGATCATCACTGAAAATACAGCCCTTGAATTGCAATTGGCCGCGCAGCACTGTCTGCAGCCAATAGCGGGAAAAACCCGCCGGCAGCGGATCGAGCGCCGGGTAAATCACATGCGCTGGCATGACGCCGCCGAGCTCACCGGCAAGGCCGCGAAACACCGACAGGCAACGCGCAATCTGTTCCGGCGAGCGTTCGTCGATCGGCACATGGGTATGCGAATCGGCGGCAACGAAGCCGTGGCCGGGGAAATGTTTGCCGGTGCCGAGCATGCCGGCCTCGCGCATGCCATTGAGATAGGCCCGGGCGAGCGGGATGACCTGCTCCGGGTCCGGGCCAAAACTGCGATCGCCAATCACTTCGCTGGTGCCGTAATCGAGATCCAGCACCGGCGCGAAACTGATGTCGCAGCCGACAGCCCGCACTTCACTCGCCATCAGCCAGCCGAGCTCGTGTGCCCGGCGCAAGGCCTCGGCATTGGCCTCCGGGCCAAGGGTGCGCAGCGCTGGCAGCTGGCTGAAGCCTTCGCGCAGTCGACGCACCCGGCCGCCTTCCTGATCGACCGCGATCAGCAGATTGCGGCCCGACTCGCGCCGGATGGCATCGGTCAGCGCCCGGACCTGGTCCGCGCTCCCGACGTTGCGGGCGAACAGAATGACCCCGCCCACCGCCGGGTGCCGGATCAGCTCGCGCTCTTCGGCATCCAGAGAAAGGCCTTGTAAATCAAGCATTAAGGGGCCAAGCGTCATGTTCATTCTCAGTCCGGTCGACGGCGAAAAAGCCGGCGCGCATTCTACTGGAATATGCATTTGACCACAGTATTTTTGCCGCCCGGATGCGGCTGGTGCCGGCCGCCTCGCTCGCTATAATCCGCCGTCACCCGCGTCGACGGGACCGCTTTGGAGAAGGAACGCATGAATCAGAACACGACCGCGCGCTGGCGCCCCGCCCTGCTCGCCGTAGCCGTCACCATCGGCCTCGCCGCCTGCAGCCAGCCGGAATCGCCGCAGCAGACCGTCCAGGCCAATGGCCCGACCGTCGCCGATGCCGAAAAATTCGTGGCCGACGCCGAAGCCGAGCTGCTGAAACTGAACCTCGAAGCGCAGCGCGCTGCCTGGATCGCCGAAACCTATATCACCCCGGACACTGAGGCCCTGATCGCCAAGGCCAACGAAGCGGCAACCGCCAAGACCGTTGAACTCGCCAATGCCAGCAAGCAGTTCATCGGCATGGAACTGCCACCGGAGCTGAACCGCAAGCTGGAAAAAATCCGCCTCGCACTGGTGCTGCCGGCGCCGAGCGATGCCGCCAAAACCGAAGAGCTGGCGAAAATCTCGTCGTCACTGAACGCCCAGTATGGCGCCGGCAAGTACTGCAAACCCGGCACAGACGGCAAGCAGACCTGCCTGAGCCTCGGCCAGCTCGAAGACATCATCGCCAACCCGGCCAGCAAACCGGCCGAACGGCTCGAAGCCTGGACCGGCTGGCACAGCGTGTCACCGGCCATGCGCAAGGATTACACCCGCCTGGTCGAAATCGCCAACGAAGGTGCGAAGGAACTCGGCTATGTCGACGTCGGCGCCATGTGGCGCGCCAAATACGACATGCCGGCCGATGATTTCGCCAAAGAACTGGACCGGCTGTGGACCCAGGTCGAGCCGCTGTACAGCGCGCTGCACTGCCACGTCCGCGCCAAACTGAACGAAAAATTCGGCGATGACGTCGTCGCCAAGACCGGCCCGATCCCGGCTCACCTGCTTGGCAACATGTGGGCGCAGCAGTGGGGCAATGTCTACGACTTCGTCAAACCGCAGGGCGGCGGCGAAGGCGTCAACCTTGATGCGCTGGTGCTGAAAGCTTACGGCCAGCCAACTGTCGTGACCGGCAACAATGTCGCCGAACTCGACATCAAGCAAACGCCGGAAGGCAAGATGGTGCTCGCCGGCGAGCAGTTCTTCTCGTCGCTCGGTTTCGCACCGCTGCCGGAAAGTTTCTGGAAAAATTCGCAGTTCCTGAAGCCGCGTGATCGCGATGTGGTCTGCCACGCCAGCGCCTGGGATCTCGACAACCAGGACGACATCCGCATCAAGATGTGCATCAAAGTGAACGGCGAAGACTTTGTCACCATTCACCACGAACTCGGCCACAACTACTACCAGCGCGCCTACAAGAACCAGCCGTTCCTGTTCATGGACAGCGCCAACGACGGTTTCCATGAAGCCATTGGCGACACCGTTGCGCTCGGCATCACCCCGGCCTACCTGAAGCAAATCGGCCTGCTCGACAAAGAACCGGATGCCTCGCAAGACGTCGCCATTCTGCTGCGTCAGGCCATGGACAAAGTTGCCTTCCTGCCGTTTGGTCTGTTGGTTGACCAATGGCGCTGGCGGGTGTTCTCCGGCGAGATCCCGGCCGACAAATACAACGAAGGCTGGTGGCAACTGCGCGAGAAATACCAGGGCGTGAAAGCCCCGATCGCGCGCAGCGAAGCCGACTTCGATGCCGGTGCCAAATACCACGTGCCGGGCGGCGTGCCGTATTCGCGCTACTTCCTCGCCCATGTGCTGCAATTCCAGTTCTACCGCGAAATATGCAAGATGGCCGGCCACCAAGGCCCGCTGCACCGCTGCACCTTCTACGGCAACAAGGAAGTCGGCGAGCGCCTGAACAAGATGCTCGAACTCGGCGCCAGCAAGCCATGGCAAGACGCGCTGGAAGCCATGACCGGTCAGCGCGAAATGGACGCGACCGCGGTGCAGGAATATTTTGCGCCGCTGAAGACCTGGCTGGATGAGCAGAATATTGGTCGCACTTGCGGTTGGTAATTTTGATTTGCTCTGCCGAAAGAAAAGGCCCGCCACTCGGCGGGCTTTTTCTTTCTCCCTCCCTTGTTAAGGGGAGGGCCGGGGTGGGGTGTTGCCGCGCTACTGGTTCGATTACCTCGGCTGTAGCGCAGCCGAATAGATTGCCGGGTCCCGCCCCGGCAGGCGGGTTCCTTTCTTTGGCGCAAAGAAAGGAACCAAAGAAACATGCCCGATTCCTCGCCGCTAAAACGATAAACCTGTTTTAGCGGTCCCCTGCGCGACTCCGCTCCAGCTGGGGCTTTTCAGACAGCACTTTAATCGCTACGCAATCCAGCTTCGCGATTAAAGTCCGGGGGATGCCATCCATGGCATTCCCGTTCACCGGCTCAAAGCGTTGCTTTGAGAATTCCCGGCTCACCCCTGTGCAGTCTGAAAAGGCGTCGGCATCCTGCCTCGCCCCTCCGCTATCGCTACGGGCTGTTAACCCAGCCTCCACTCCGTTGAGCTTTGCACTCCCTTCGGTCGTCGGCTCGTCATACGGGCGAAACAGCGAAACAAACCATCCGCCCCATACTCAAGCACCAAATAACATGCCAAATCCGAAAAACAGCCCGTTTTGCTGGTTGTACCTGGCCGATAACAAATGAAACGATGCTCCAGAAATGGCGCTAAGCAATTGAAAGACGACAGGAAAACCAACCCCTTTATGCCAACTGGAGAATGATTAGGAGGCAAACTCCCCCAGCAGACGAGCCATGGCATCTAACCAATCTGGACTCTTTCGAGCTGACACTTCCAAGCTATTGAACTGAAAGCGGAAAAGGACCATGGCAAGGACTCGATTCATCGCCGCAGGGATCGCCATTGCAGCCGCAAGCGTGTTGTCACAAAGCGCGGCAGCAACCGAGGCACCTGCAAGCTGGTTCGTTGGAGCCGACGTCGGCCACGCCAGACTATCGCTGGACAATCAGAGCACCATTGGGGCAACGGACCTATCCGACACGGCCGTGTCAGTCCGTGGCGGCCGCGCTTTTGGCCGCTACTTTTCGGTCGAGGCGACCTACTCTGATCTTGGCAACTACCGCTATGTTCTGGACACCTGCCCAGAGGCCTGCATTCCTGAGGTGGCTTCAACCGAGTTCCGGCATTCCGGCACTCGTGTGGACCTATCGCTCGTAGGACGCGTTCCGCTTGGAAATGGACTAGAGGCATTTGGAAGGGCTGGCCTTGCGTCTACTACCCTCGAGACCGAGGCCCGCACCATGCTAGGGGTCACGACCTCAGACAGTAACGATCTCTCCGGTGTCTATGGCTTGGGCCTTCGTGCGTTCCTCGACAGTTCCTGGTCCTTGCGCCTGCAATGGGATCGAGTGTCTCACTCTAAGGGTATGGACCTGGATGTTGATGCGTTCTGGTTGGGTGCAGAGTATCGATTCGGCCGCCGGCCACGTTAACCTGGCACTCTCGCCCGCCGCCTAACTAATCGTTCAAGCGGACATTTGGACCGCACCCAGCATGGTCTCAATCTTGTACCATGCTGGGCGCGGCCCAAATGCCGCTTAACTCCGGTGTTATGGCTTAGGCGGCCACGCATGAAATCGATAGCGCTCATTTCGGTCCTTTTCATCTCCACTGCTGCTAGGTGTGAATTATCTTTGAGTGAATTGAACGAAATGCTCAGAGCGCGCGGACCCAGCCGAGCGCTGAATTACTTATCGTACCCATTCGAAAGATGGGTTGAGTTAGAGGGTAAAGTTGGCTCAGACGATGCGGGTTGGGTTCGGTTAGGTTTACAGCTTTACCGTGTAAGTGACGCCAGCGCGAGCTTTACTCTTGAGCATGCCTTAGCAAAGGCGTTCCCCTACAATCCGACTGCGTTTACTGTGGATGCGCCGCTTTCTCACATCGTTTGTAATCGTAGCTACTATGAACTATCTACACTGGAAGATACAAAGCGCTATATTTCGGCGATGAAAGAGATTTTGCTCCTTCAGTCGATAAGTGGAGAGTTCAAAGCAAGGTGCTCGATAGAGATGGAAGGGCTTGAAAAGAATATAGAGGGCTGGAATGGTGAGGCACCATAACAAAACACTCAAGTTCGATCCACTTCTTCTCGCCGGACGTCGCTACGCGACGCCGCTTAGTTAATAGTTAGGTGTTTTGTCGTGAGACAACCGGTTTGCAAATTTCCAGAGTCTGAAATTAAAAAATCCTATCCATTGTCCGGCCTGGTCGATGGCTGGTATTTTAAACTCAATGAGCAATCAGCTGGCGTTTACACAGTTGAAGGCAGCGATCTCTGGGGCAGGAAAGTTTCGCACACAGGAACAAATGAAAAAGAACTTTTCTCCATGGCAATAAAAAGTGCGCAGGCCATCAAGAATGCAAACACCTAACCCGTCATTCAACTCGCGGGCTTTGCCCGCTGGGACCATGCTATGCATGGCCCGTTAATTCTGCGTCAGTGACTCATGCTACGATTACTGAAAAAGAGCGCCAAACCGTTTATAAAGCAACCTGATTAGCGTCGATCCACATCATTGAATCGAAGCTGATTTTCCGTCATCGGCGTACCGGCGACACAAGCCACCAGCAATCGCGGCACCATCGCCTGCAAATCAAACCGACGATTGAACCGATACTGATACTCTGCCAGGTAACGCGCCGCGTATTTTTTGAATTTGAACGCGTGATACGTCCCGC
>JBMOMZ010000001.1:0-4465 GCA_049324755.1 Pseudomonadota bacterium | reverse complement strand
CCAGTGAACCGCTGGTGTTTATCGTTGCCCCGATGACTTTGTCGCCAATGCGCTTGGTGACCGGCATTGGTTCACCGGTGAGCATCGATTCGTCGATGGCGCTGCTGCCTTCCACCACGATGCCATCTACCGGCACTTTTTCACCCGGACGGATGCGCAGCAGATCGCCGACATGCACATGCGTGATCTCGATATCCGCTTCGCTGCCGTCGGCGTTGATGCGCCGTGCAATTTTTGGCGAAAGGCCCAGCAGTGAGCGTATCGCTGCCGAGGTTTGCGAGCGCGCCTTGAGTTCCAGTATTTGTCCGAGCAGCGTCAGGGAGATGATGACTGCTGCTGCTTCAAAATAGACCCCGATGCGCCCCATCGACATAAACGATTCGGGAAACCACTGCGGCGCAATGGTTGCGGCCACGCTGTAAACAAACGCTGCGCTGGTGCCCAGACCGATCAGCGTCCACATATTCGGACTGCGGTGGAGCACCGACTGAAAACCGCGCACAAAAAACGGTTGCCCGGCCCACAGCACGATCGGTAATGACAGCACCAGTTCGATCCAGGTTTGGGTGGCCATATCAAACAGGTCAAGCCGGTGGCCGCCCATGGCCAGCGCCGTTACAACAACAGTGAGCGGCAGCGTCCACCAAAAGCGGCGACGAAAATCGGTGAGCTCCGGATTTTCCTCTTCCTCTGCCGACGGCATTTCTGCCTCCAGGGCCATGCCGCATTTCGGGCAGGCGCCGGGGTGATCCTGACGAATCTCCGGGTGCATCGGACAGGTATAGAGGGTGCCAGGCGCGGCGGCTTCGTTTGCCGGTGGTGGCGCTTGTTCACCCTGCGCGCCTGCCGGCCTGAGATAACGCTGCGGATCGGCCTGGAATTTCGCGACGCATTTCGGATTGCAGAAAAAATAATTGTGGCCGGCGTGTACGTAACGGTGCGGTGTATTTTCCTGCACGGTCATGCCGCACACAGGATCCTTGTGTTCGATGGCCTTCGCCGTTTGTCTGTGCTCATCGTGATGCATGATGTTCTCCGTTTTCACAAAAACCCGCGCACACCCACCGCGATGGCCGGCGCCAGCCCGATGCGATTCGAAGGATGAATAATCGTATCGCAACTGATGATGTCGGCCGTACCCGCAGCGCGCAGATCAGCGTACGCTGTTTGCGCAAATACCGCATGCACGGCAACACACACCGGCGCCGTGAGGCCAGCACGGCGCAGATGCGCCACGGTTTCGATCATGGTCCGCGCCGTCGAGACGATGTCGTCAATCAAGACCGGTGTATACGCGCGCCAGCGTTCCATATCCGGAACCGAAACCGCCACATCGCGATCGCCATGTCGGGTTTTTGTCAGCACCACAAACGGCACGTCGGCACGCTGCGCCACGCCGCGTACCCATTGGGCGCTTTCTTCATCAGGGCCTATCAGCAACGGTTGGGAAATGTTTGCGCGCAACCACTGCGCCACCGCGTCGGCGGCATGCACAACACGTGACGGTATGCTGTAGACCGCAGACAGCTCGGCAATGCGGTGCAGATGCGGATCGACTGTGACCAGCCAATCGACATGCTGCGAAATCCAGGCGCCGATATGCCGGGCACTGATCGTTTCGCCAGGATGAAACTGCCGATCCTGGCGCATGTAGGCAAGATAAGGCGCAACCAAACCTACCGACAGCGCGCCGGCATCACGGGCTGCAGATGCCAGCAACAACAGCGGCACCAGTTTTTCATCGGGCCTATCGAGTGTGCAGACGATCAGTGCATGGCGTTTGGCGATCGGGGTTTCGATTCGCACATGTGATTCGCCATCGGGAAAATGGCGCACCCTGGCCGCGCCGCGCTCCAATTCCAGCAGCGCCACCAGTTCGTCGGCAAGTCGCTCGTTGCCGGGCATGGCGATGACCACGGGCGTATTCATGGCATCACTCCTCGTCGGTCAGCGTGAAGATTGTATGTGTTGCCAGATAACGCTGCGCATAGGCGAGCTCCCCGGGTGACTCGGCGTGCAGCGTGAACAGGGGCATGCCGCGTTGCACGTGATCGCCCGGCCGCACATGCAGCACCAGACCGGCCGTCGTCGCGCCGGGCGCACCGACCAATTTCGCTGCACGCGCCAATCGCCGGTTGTCGATGCCGGCGATGTGCCCGGTATGCGTCGCCAATACCGCTTCCTGCAAGGGCGCAACGCCGGGTTCGCGCAAGCCGCCCTGCGCCTCACAGATCGCCTGAAACTTTTCCCAGGCGGCGCCACTGGCCAGCAGTCTCTCGGCCGTCGCATGACCGCTGCCGGGTTCGTCGTGGCCACAAAATTCCAGCAACTCGCCGGCGATTGTCAGGGCACGCTCGCGCAGATCCGGTGGTGCCGCGACATCCCTGCGCAACACGGCAAGCACATCCTGCGCTTCCAGTGCCGGGCCGATACCGCGACCCACCGGTTGGGTACCTTCGGTGCGCAATACGCGCACATTCAATCCATGCGCCAGCGCCACCTTTTCCATCAGCGTTTGCAGATGAATGGCATCTGCTTCGCTGCGCACCTTGGCTGTGGGGCCGACCGGAATATCGATTAATGCATGCGTAGCGCCGGCCGCAATTTTTTTCGACAGTACGGATGCTACGAGTTGCGCATCGCTATCGAGATCAAGTGGCCGTTCGACACGAATCAGGATATCGTCGGCCGGGCTCAGGCTCATCCGGCCGCCCCAGACGAAACAACCGCCCTCGCGCTCAACCACGCGCCGCATGGTTGGCAGATCGAGATCGACGCATGTCAATGTTTCCATCACATCGGCAGTGCCGGCCGGCGAGGTAATGGCACGCGACGAGGTTTTCGGCATCGTCAGGCCGGCCGCCGTCACGATCGCCACCACGATCGGCGTGGTGCGGTTGCCCGGCAAACCGCCGACACAATGCTTGTCGGCAATGGGCGTGCTGCCCCAATCGATGCGATCGCCCGCGTCAACCATGGCACCGGTCAGATCAATCGTTTCCTGCAGATCCATGCGGCCGCCGGCACAGGCGCTCAGAAAAGCCGCGAGGTGGATGTCCGAGTAGTGGCCGGCAACCACGTCGCCGACAATGGCGCTCAATGCTGATGCTTCGAGCCGATGGCCGTATATCTTGGCGCGCATGGCCCCCAGTGAATCAAGCGTCGGCGGATGCGCCACTCTGATTCTGTCACCCGGTACCGCACCGAGCGCCTGCCACGCACTGATCGACAGACTCGCTTCGCCGGCTGCCAGCAGCGTGGTTTGCACGCCATCAGCCTGCGCCATATCCGGGCGCAACATGTTGAGTGTGGCAATGATGTGGCGATCACCCAAAATTACTTCAAGACGCGTCCGCGCCTCAAACCCTTCGGCGCGGCAGACTTCGCAGTCGCTGCGCATATAGATGACGTATTGCTGTTGGGTGTCGATACCCAGCGCCCGCAGGCGCAACGTGTGGTTGCTCATTGCCGGCTTACCGTCCTGCGCTATTCTTTTCGGGATACAGCAGCAATGCTGGCATATGTTTTGATGACTTGTGGCGGTTGTGATCGCGATACGCATGTGTAAAAAGGACAGCATCCAGCGTATCGCCCTCAAAGGGCAACTCCGTCCAGTTGCATTCGCGCAGTTGTTTGTAGCCCTGAAACAACCCGCAATCAATCAGGGCGCAAAATTTTTCCGAGCTTACCCTATAGCGCGATCCGGTCACTGTACTGGCGGCACCGTAACGTCCGATTTCCATTTGCGTTCTCCTGCAAAAATATTCTGAAGCCTGGCGTCAGTCAGGCTTGTCAGTCTGTCTGCCAACGCACGAAATACATGCCGGAAAATGCCGTGCTGCCCACCGTGCAGGACGCGATCAGCATCAGCCAGTACTTGCGCATAGGCAGCGCTCCTCGCGGGCCGTGGGAAAACCAACCTGTCCGGGTAGTCAATGCATCATCTGCGCGCTGTCAGAATCCCGTGCCGTCAGAATCTGATATTGTGCCGGCGTCAGCGCCGTGTGGCGGTCGTCAGCACCGACCGGATACGCGCCTGAATAAATAAATGCCACGCCACCGAGAATGGCCAGTGCGCCAATCAACAACACTGATGTGATGAAGGTTTTCATCGGGTTGTCTCCTGCGGAAAATTATTCGCCGTGCCCGGCATGGCCCGTGCCTGGCAGCGGTATTGTTGTCGGCGCCGGGTCGTGCATCGTGCCATAGGGGTTTTGTCGCTGCGGGCTGCCGAAATTCGGGTCATTGCTGATCCGCCGCGCGATTTTGTCCGGCGGATAGGCGTACCAGCCGGGATCGCGATAATCGCCAACCTTCATGTCGTTGCGCACTTTTACAACCGTGAACATGCCACCCATTTCGAGCGGGCCGAATTGTCCTTCTCCGGCCATCATCGGCAACGTATTTTCCGGGCCGGGCAACATGCCCATGGCCACATGGCCGGCGTGCTCGGCCATGCCGTTTT